>NZ_JBHLXH010000001.1:0-3541 GCF_042432345.1 Nocardioides zeicaulis
TAAGCACGCCGCCAGCGTTCGTCCTGAGCCAGGATCAAACTCTCCATCGAAAAACATCAACCCCCACCACCAAGGCAGCAGGAGCGACCATCAATAAGAGCCACATCCATGACTGAACAAAACTAGCGAAAGACAACCCCAACCCCAAAGGGCCAGGACCGTCAGCCAGAATCATTGTCAAAGAAACCGCGACACCACAACCACCACCCAAAGAGCAGCAGCCAAACATGATGTCAACGGGGCATAACAAACTAATTCGTCGACTAATCAAACACACTGTTGAGTTCTCAAGAATCAGACGCACCCGAGCCTCGCCAGCCGGAGCTGGATCGGTCGCGGGGCAACCTGCAGAAACTTACCGGGCTCTCGGCCCCGCGTCAATTCGCTGGGCTTCGTGCTTCGGTGGTCGCAACTGGTTTCCGCCTCAGCCGGCCTTCTGGCCGGGCGGCGGCGCCGCTTGCGGCGACAGGAAGAACATTAGACCCATCCCGCGGGGTGTGCAAAACCGGGGGTGGCTTCGGGACAAAACCGCAGGTCAGCGGCCTGCGCGCCGTCGCGGGGCGGCGGGCCGGTACGCGCTGACCGTGTCGTCGCCGGTCAGCCAGAACCGCCACGGACGGTCCGCCGCCAGGCGCAGGCCGACCCGCGGACCGGTCGAGACGGCGGCCGCCCGGTCTGGTCCACACTCCCCCGCCACGAGGTCGACGACCTCGCCGTCGTGCGACCCGTCCACCGCCAGCGCCCGGCACAGCCGGGCGGGTCCCCGGGCGAGGTCGCGGTCGCTGCTGCCCGGGCGGCGCTCGCGCGCCAGCTCGATGCCGCCGACCACCTCGCCCGCGCGGAGCAGCACTGCTCCCGGGTCGCCCTCGGGGCCGGTCACCAGGTTGGCGCAGTGGTGCATCCCGTAGACGAAGTAGACGTAGAGCCGGCCGGGCGGACCGAACATCGTCGCGTTGCGAGGGGTGGGACCCCGGAAGGCGTGGGAGCCCGGGTCGTCGGGCCCGCGGTAGGCCTCGACCTCGGTCAGCCGGACGGAGACCCCGGCATGGGTGAGCACCGCTCCCAGCAGCCGGGGAGCGACGTCGAGGGGGTCGCCCTCAGCCCAGGCGGGCACGGTGGGCGGCGGTGCCGGCACGGACGGCGTCGAGCTGCTCGCGCACACGGGCGGGTGCGGTGCCGCCCCGGCCCGAGCGGGACGCGACGGAGCCCTCGACGGTGAGCGCGGTGCGCACCTCGGGGGTCAGTGAGGTCGAGATCGACGCCAGCTGGTCGTCGTCGAGGTCGGGCAGGTCGCAGCCGAGCTCCTCGCACCGGCGTACGCACGCACCCGCGATCTCGTGGGCGTCGCGGAACGGGACGCCCTCGCGCACCAGCCACTCCGCCACGTCGGTGGCGAGCGAGAAGCCCTGCGGAGCGAGCTCGGCCATCCGGTCGGCGTGGAAGGTGAGCGTGGCGACCATCCCGGTCACCGCCGGGAGCAGCACCTCGAGGGTGGTGACCGAGTCGAAGACCGGCTCCTTGTCCTCCTGGAGGTCGCGGTTGTACGCGAGCGGCAGCCCCTTGAGCGTGGCCATCAGGCCGGTCAGGTTGCCGACCAGGCGGCCGGCCTTGCCGCGGGCGAGCTCGGCGATGTCGGGGTTCTTCTTCTGCGGCATGATGCTCGACCCCGTCGACCAGGAGTCGTGCAGCGTGGCGAACGCGAACTCCCGGGTCGTCCAGAGGATGACCTCCTCCGCCAGCCGGGACAGGTCGACCCCGACCTGCGCGGTGACGAACGCGAACTCGGCCGCGAAGTCGCGCGCCGACGTGCCGTCGATGGAGTTGGCCGACGAGCCGGTGAACCCGAGCTCGGCCGCGACCGCCTCGGGGTCGAGCCCGAGGGTCTGGCCGGCGAGGGCGCCCGAGCCGTAGGGCGAGTCGCCGGCGACGCGCGCGTCCCAGTCGCGCAGTCGCTCGACGTCGCGCAGCAGCGGCCACGCGTGGGCGAGCAGCTGGTGGGCCAGCAGCACGGGCTGCGCGTGCTGGAGGTGGGTACGCCCCGGCATCACGCTCTCGTGCCCGGTCTCGAGGTGGTCGCCGGCCTGGCCGGCGAGCACGTCGACGAGGTCGAGGACCAGGCCGGAGATCGTGCGGGCGTGGTCGCGGAGGTAGGCGCGGAACAGCGTCGCGACCTGGTCGTTGCGCGAGCGCCCGGCGCGGAGGCGGCCACCGACCTCGGGGCCGACCTCCTCCAGCAGCAACCGCTCGAGGGCGCCGTGGACGTCCTCGTCGGAGGGGTCGGGGTGCAGGTCGCCTGCGGCGTACCGCTCCCCCAGCACCCGGAGCCCGCGGAGCAGCTCGGTGTGGTCGGCGTCGGTGAGCAGCCCCGCGCGGTGCAGCGCGTTGGCGTGGGCCCGGGACCCGGCGAGGTCGTAGGGGGTCAGCTGCCAGTCGAAGTGCGTCGAGCGGGAGAGGGCCTGCAGCTCGGGCGACGGACCCGAGGCGAAGCGTCCGCCCCACAGGCTCCCGCGGTGCGTGGCACCGTCCTGGGCCGCCTCGTCGGGCACCTCGGGCGCGGTCGTCTGCTCCGGCTCGCTCACGACGCTGAGTCTGTCAGTCGAGCGCGCGACCGACCGCACGGGCCCGGATGTCGGGCGCCGCGGTGCGCTCGGCGTTGGCCGCGAGGTCGTCGGGCTCGACCTGCGACTCGCGCTCCGCCGCCACCCTGGCGTGGTAGGCGGCGACCTCGTCGGCGATGCGCTCGTCGTCCCAGCCGAGCACCGGTGCCACGAGCCGCGCGGCGTCGTCGGCGCACGCGACGCCGCGGTCGTGGGCCTCGATCGAGATGCGGGTGCGCCGGGCCAGGAGGTCGTCGAGGTGCAGGGCCCCCTCGTGGCTGGCGGCGTAGACGACCTCGACCTTGAGGTACTCCTCCGCGCCGGGCAGCGGCTCGAGCAGCGACGGGTCGTCGTCGGCGAGCTCGAGCACCTCGTCGAGCAGCGAGCCGTAGCGCTCGAGCAGGTGGGTGATCCGCCACGTGGGGAGCTCGCGCTCGCGGGCGAGCCGGTCGGTCTGGTTGGACAGCGCGAGGTAGCCCTGCGCGCCGACGAGCGGGATCTGGTCGGTGACGCAGGTGCCGACGCCCGAGGGCAGGTCGACGAGCGCGGCGTCGACGGCGTCGGCCGCCATCACGCGGTAGGTCGTGTACTTGCCGCCGGCGATGGAGATCAGGCCGGGCTGCGGCCGGGCCACCGCGTGCTCGCGCGACAGGCTGGAGGTCGCCTCGCTCTCGCCGCTGAGCAGCGGGCGGAGGCCGGCGTACACGCCCTCGATGTCGTCGTGGGTGAGCGGCTTGGCGAGCACCGTGTTGACGTGGTCGAGGATGTAGTCGATGTCGGCGCGGCTGGCCGCGGGGTGGGCGCGGTCGAGCTCCCAGTCGGTGTCGGTGGTGCCGACGATCCAGTGGGTGCCCCACGGGATCACGAACAGCACCGACTTCTCGGTGCGCAGGATCATGCCGGTCTCGGAGTTGATCCGGTCGCGCGGGACGACGATGTGCACG
>NZ_JBHLXH010000001.1:3603-5624 GCF_042432345.1 Nocardioides zeicaulis
CACGCCGGCGCAGTTGATGACGACCCGGGCGGAGAGCGTCTGCTCCTCCCCCGTCTCGACGTCGGTGACGGTGGCGCCCACGATGCGCTCGCCGGCGCGGGTCAGGCCGGTGACCTTGACCGACGGCAGCACCGTCGCGCCGTAGGAGGCGGCGGTGCGCGCCAGCATCATCGTGTGGCGGGCGTCGTCGGCCTGGGCGTCGTAGTAGAGCAGGCCGCCGGCGAGCGCGTCGCGGCGCAGGCCGGGCGCGAGCTTGAGGGCGCCGGTGCGGGTGAGCTGCTTGTGGCGCGGCAGCGACCGTGCGCCGCCCATCGTGTCGTAGAGGGTGAGGCCGGCCGTGACGTAGGGCCGCTCCCAGACCCGGTGCTGGAGCGGGTAGAGGAACGAGACCGGGCGCACCAGGTGGGGCGCGATGCGGGTGAGCATCAGCTCGCGCTCGCGCAGGGCCTCGCGCACGAGGGAGAAGTTCAGCTGCTCGAGGTAGCGCAGGCCGCCGTGGAACAGCTTCGAGCTGCGCGAGGACGTGCCGGAGGCGAGGTCCCGCTGCTCGACGAGCACCACCCGCAGGCCGCGCGTGGCCGCGTCGAGGGCGACGCCGGCGCCGGTCACGCCGCCACCGACCACCAGGACGTCGATGTCGGCGTCGGCCAGCGAGGCCCAGCCGGCAGCGCGCTCGTCGGGGCCGAGTCGGGACGATCGGGGCATGGCGGTGCACCTCCGAGAGCTGGGTGTGGACGGGTCCCGGCCGTCGTGGCACGCCGGCCCGGCGACCGTTGCTCCCACCCTACTCAGGCGCCGTGGGACCGGGACCGCCCCTTCGGGCACCGCTGCCCTCGGCGGGCTGTGCAAGGATGCCGACGACCCAGGCGCCTGTGGCCCACGTCACGTTCTCGGGCGTCCTCTGACGAGAGGAAAGCGTGTGTTCACCGACATCTTCCTTCCCGAGCTGATGGGGACCGCGATCCTCATCCTCCTCGGCTGCGGCGTGGTGGCCAACGTGGTCCTGCCGAAGACCGGCGGCAACGCCGGCGGCACCCTGATGATCAACTTCGGATGGGGCCTGGCGGTCTACTCCGGCGTTTACGTCGCCTACAAGTCGGGCGCCCACCTCAACCCCGCGGTGACCTTCGGCATCCTCGCGGCGGGCGACTCGGGGCTGTCGTTCGCCGAGGTGGTGACCTACCTGGTCGCCCAGGTGCTCGGCGCCATGCTCGGCGCGACCCTGGCGTGGGCGGCGTACAAGAAGCACTTCGACGACCCCGACGCCGACGAGGGCTCGAAGCTCGGTGTCTTCAGCACGATGCCGACCATCCGGTCCCACGCCTGGAACGTCGTCACCGAGGTGATCGGCACCTTCGTGCTGGTCTTCGTGATCCTGTCCTTCGGGCGCACGCCGACCCAGGTGGGACCGCTGGCGGTGGCGCTGCTGGTCGTCGCGATCGGCGCCAGCCTCGGCGGCCCCACCGGCTACGCCATCAACCCCGCCCGCGACCTCGGTCCGCGGATCATGCACGCGCTGCTGCCGATCCCCCGCAAGGGCAGCAGCGGGTGGGACTACGCCTGGGTGCCCGTCGTGGCACCCCTCGTCGGCGGCACCCTCGGCGGCCTGGCCGCCCGCGCCGTCGGCTTCGTCTGAGCCCCCGCACCACCCGTCCAGTCCTGTCACCCCAGCCAGCACCCACCCACGGAGGCACCGATGCCCAAGACCTACATCCTGTCCATCGACCAGGGGACCACGAGCACCCGCGCGATGATCTTCGACCACTCCGGCTCGGTCGTCGCGGTGGACCAGGTCGAGCACGAGCAGATCTTCCCCAAGGCGGGCTGGGTCGAGCACGACCCGATCGAGATCTGGGAGAACACCCGCAAGGTGATCGGCGGCGCCCTGGCCAAGGCCAACCTCAACAGCAAGAACATTGAGGCCGTCGGCATCACCAACCAGCGCGAGACCGCCGTGGTGTGGGACAAGAACACCGGCCAGCCGGTCTACAACGCGATCGTGTGGCAGGACACCCGCACGC
>NZ_JBHLXH010000001.1:5683-44366 GCF_042432345.1 Nocardioides zeicaulis
CCTGCCGCTGGCGACGTACTTCTCCGGGCCCAAGGTGACCTGGATCCTCGACAACGTCGAGGGGGCGCGGGAGAAGGCGGAGGCGGGCGACCTGCTCTTCGGCAACACCGACACGTGGGTGCTGTGGAACCTCACCGGCGGCGCGGAGAACGACGGCGTGCACGTCACCGACGTCACCAACGCCAGCCGCACCATGCTGATGCGCCTGGAGGACCAGAGCTGGGACGAGTCGATCGCCTCCGACATGGGCATCCCGCTGTCGATGCTCCCGGAGATCAAGTCGTCGTCGGAGGTCTACGGCGAGTGCAAGCCCGGCGTGCTCAACGGGACCCCGATCGCGGGGATCCTGGGCGACCAGCAGGCGGCGACCTTCGGCCAGGCCTGCCTGGAGAAGGGCACCGCCAAGAACACCTACGGCACCGGCAACTTCATGCTCCTCAACACCGGCACCGAGCAGGTGCCGAGCGAGAACGGCCTGCTCACCACGGTCTGCTACAAGATCGGCGACCAGGACACCGTCTACGCGCTCGAGGGCTCCATCGCCGTCACCGGTTCGCTCGTGCAGTGGATCCGCGACAACCTCGGCATGATCGGCTCCGCCGCCGAGATCGAGGACCTCGCGATGAAGGTCGAGGACAACGGCGGCGCGTACTTCGTGCCCGCGTTCTCCGGCCTGTTCGCCCCGCACTGGCGCTCGGACGCGCGCGGCGCGCTGGTCGGCCTGACCCGCTTCGTCAACCGCAACCACATCGCCCGCGCGGTGCTGGAGTCGACCGCCTTCCAGACCCGCGAGGTGCTCGACGCGATGAACGCCGACTCGGGCGTCCCGCTCACCGAGCTGCGCGTCGACGGCGGCATGGTCGTCAACGAGACGCTCATGCAGTTCCAGGCCGACATCCTCGGCGTCGACGTCGTCCGACCCAAGGTCGCCGAGACGACGGCCCTGGGTGCGGCGTACGCCGCCGGCCTCGCGGTCGGCTACTGGGAGAACGAGGACGACATCCGCGACAACTGGGGCGAGGACAAGCGCTGGACCCCCCAGATGCCGGAGGAGGAGCGCGAGCGCCTCTACCGCAACTGGAAGAAGGCCGTCACCAAGACCCTCGACTGGGTCGACGACGACGTGGAGTGAGCCTCAGTCGGTGCCGGACTCCATCGCGGCCTGGTCGAGGGCGCGCTCGTCAGAGCCCTCCGAACGGGCCGCGGGGTTGTCGGTGATCCGGTCGTAGCCGCCGGACTCGATCGCGCCGAACAGGGTGCCGTGCTCGACGAGCACCTGGCCCTGGTCGAGCGGCTGCGCGGCGTAGAGCTCGAGCTTGGAGCGCGAGTCGGCGATGTCGAGGTTGCGCAGGGTGAGCTGGCCGATCCGGTCGGTGGGGCCGAACGCGGCGTTCTCGGTGCGCTCCATCGACAGCTTGTCGGGGTGGTAGGAGAACGCGGGGCCGTCGGTGCGCAGGATCGTGTAGTCCTCGCCGCGGCGGAGCCGGAGGGTGACCTCGCCGGTCACGAGGGAGGCGATCCAGCGCTGCACCGACTCGCGGATCATCAGCGCCTGCGGGTCGAGCCAGCGGCCCTCGTAGAGCAGCCGGCCGAGCTTGCGGCCCTCGTTGTGGTACTGCGCGACGGTGTCCTCGTTGTGGATCGCGTTGACCAGCCGCTCGTAGGCGGCGAAGAGCAGCGCCATCGCGGGGGCCTCGTAGATGCCGCGCGACTTGGCCTCGATGATCCGGTTCTCGATCTGGTCGGACATGCCGAGGCCGTGGCGGCCCCCGATCGTGTTGGCCTCGTGGACCAGCGCGACCGGGTCGTCGTAGCGGGTGCCGTTGATCGCGACCGGACGGCCGTGGTCGAAGCGGATCGTGACGTCCTCGGTCTCGATCGCGACCGACGGGTCCCAGAACTTCACGCCCATGATCGGCTCGACGGTCTCGAGGGAGACGTCGAGGTGCTCGAGCGTCTTGGCCTCGTGGGTGGCGCCCCAGATGTTGGCGTCGGTGGAGTACGCCTTCTCCTGGCTGTCGCGGTAGGGCAGGTCGCGCTCGGTGAGCCAGGCGCTCATCTCGTGGCGCCCGCCGAGCTCGGTGACGAAGTCGGCGTCGAGCCACGGCTTGTAGATGCGCAGGTCGGGGTTGGCGAGCAGGCCGTAGCGGTAGAACCGCTCGATGTCGTTGCCCTTGAAGGTCGACCCGTCGCCCCAGATGTTGACGCCGTCGTCGTGCATCGCGCGGACCAGCATGGTGCCGGTGACGGCACGGCCCAGCGGCGTGGTGTTGAAGTACTGGCGTCCGCCGGAGCGGATGTGGAAGGCGCCGCACGCCAGCGCGGCGAGGCCCTGCTCGACGAGCTGGGTCTTGCAGTCGACGGCGCGGGCCAGCTCGGCGCCGTACTGCATAGCGCGCGAGGGCACGCCGGAGATGTCGGGCTCGTCGTACTGGCCGATGTCGGCGGTGTAGGTGCACGGGACCGCACCCTTGGCGCGCATCCAGGCGACGGCGACGGAGGTGTCGAGGCCGCCGGAGAAGGCGATGCCGACGCGCTCGCCGACGGGGAGGGAGGTGAGGACCTTGCTCACGGGGTGTCCTTTGCAGTGCTCGGGTGGGTGGTGCCGGTGTGGTGGTGGTCGTTGGCGAGGTCGAGGAACCGCTGCGCGAGGGCGTCGCCGCCCTGCGGGTCACGGCCGATGACCAGGAGGGTGTCGTCCCCGGCGATGGTGCCCAGGACGTCGCCGAGGTCGGCCTTGTCGAAGGCGCTGGCGAGGAACTGCGCGGCGCCCGGGGGCGTGCGGAGGACGACGAGGTTGGCGCTGGCCTCCGCGCTGACGAGGAGCTCGGCGCACAGCCGGGCCAGCCGCTCGCGTCCGGCTGCGCTCTCGCGGGGTGCCTGGGCGGACCGGTCGCCGCCCTCGCCGGGGACGGCGTAGACCAGCGCCCCGTCGGTGCCGCGCACCTTGACCGCGTCGAGCTCGTCGAGGTCGCGGCTCAGCGTGGCCTGGGTGACCCGGACGCCGTGGTCGGCCAGGAGCTGGGCGAGCTCGGTCTGGGAGCGCACGGGCTGGGAGGTCACGATGTCGACGATCCGCTGGTGGCGCGCGCCCTTGGTCAGGGGGGTCATGGCGCTCATGAGTGTTCCAGCAGCCAGGTGAGCACGGCCTTCTGGGCGTGCCGGCGGTTCTCCGCCTCGTCCCACACCACCGACTGCGGACCCTCGATCACGGCCTCGGAGATCTCCTTGCCGCGGTAGGCCGGCAGGCAGTGCATGACGATCGCGTCGTCGGCGGCGTGGGCGAGCAGCTCGTCGGTGACGCCGTAGGGCGGGAAGATCCGCATCCGCTCCCGCGCCTCCTCCTCGCGGCCCATGCTGACCCACGAGTCGGTGACCACGACGTCGGCGCCCGCGACGGCCTCCGCCGGGTCGGTGGTGAGCCCGACCGAGCCGCCCGTGTCCTGGGCGACCTCCCGGGCCCGGGCCACGACGTCGGCGTCGGGGCTGAAGCCGTCCGGCGCCCCGACGACGACGTGCAGTCCGGCGGCGGCCCCGGCGAGCACCCAGGAGTTGCCCATGTTGCAGGCGCCGTCGCCCACGAAGGCGACGCGGACGCCGGCGAGGCGACCCTTGTGCTCGCGCACGGTCTGGAGGTCGGCCAGCAGCTGGCACGGGTGGAACTCGTCGGTCAGCGCGTTGAGGACGGGAACGCCGGCGTGCTCGGACATGGTGACGACGTCGCTCTGGTGGGCGGTGCGCCACACGATCGCGGAGGCCTGGCGCCCGAGGACACGGGCGACGTCCTCGACGCCCTCGCGCGAGCCCATCGCGGCGAGGCCGCCGTCGACGGTCATCGGGTTGCCACCGAGCTCGGCGATGCCGGCCGCGAACGACACCTGCGTGCGCAGCGTCGGCCGGTCGAAGACGAGCGCGACCGTGTGCGGGCCGGCCAGCGGCTTGTGGCCGAAGGGGTCGGCCTTCATCGCGTCGGCCAGGTCCAGCACCTCGAGCAGCTCGGCGGGCGACAGGTCGTCGTCGCGGAGGAAGTGGCGGGTCATGAGGACGTCTCCTGGGCGTGGGCGGCGCGGGCGTGGTCGAGGACGGTGGGCAGCGCCCGGGCGACGACGTCGAGGTCGGCGTCGGTGATCACCAGGGGCGGGACGAAGCGCAGGCGGCTGGGTCCGGTGGCGTTGACCACCAGCCCGGCGTCGCGCCCCGCCGCCACCGCGTGGGGCGCGTAGGGGCCGTCGAGTTCGGCGCCGCGCATCAGGCCGGCGCCGGTGACGGCGACGACGCCGTCCAGCCCGGCGAGCAGCGCGGCCAGCCGGTCGCCCTGCGTGGTGGCCGCCGCGAGGAGCCCGTCGGCCTCGACCGTGGCGAGGACCGCGAGCGCCGCGGCGGCGGCGACCGGGTTGCCGCCGAAGGTGGTGCCGTGGTTGCCGGGCTGCAGGAGGGTGGCCGCTGCCCCGCGCGCGACGGTCGCGCCGATCGGCATGCCGCCGCCGAGGCCCTTGGCCAACGTGACGACGTCCGGCTCGACGCCGTCGAGCAGCTGGTGGGCGAACCAGGCGCCGGTCCGGGCGATGCCGGTCTGCACCTCGTCGAGCCACAGCAGCGCGCCGTGCTCGCGGGCGATCCGCTGGGCGGCCGCGAGGTAGTCGGGCGACGGGACGACGACGCCGGCCTCGCCCTGGATCGGCTCCAGCACGACCGCGGCGACGGTCTCGTCGACCGCCGCCTCGAGGGCGGCGACGTCGTCGTAGGGGACGAAGGTGACGTCTCCCGGGAGCGGGGCGAAGGGCTCGCGATAGGCAGCCTTCGACGTCAGCGCCAGCGCGCCCATCGTCCGGCCGTGGAACGAGCCCTCGGCCGCCACGAGCCGGGTGCGGCCGGTGCGCCGGGTGAGCTTGAGCGCGGCCTCGTTGGCCTCCGCGCCGGAGTTGCTGAGGAAGACCCGGCCCTCACCGGTCCAGCCGAGGAGCTCGAGGAGCCGCTCGGCGAGCCGGACCTGCGGCTCGGTGGCGAAGAAGTTGGACACGTGGCCGAGCGTCTGCAGCTGGGTGGTGACCGCCTCGACCAGGGCGGGGTGGGCGTGGCCGAGGGCGTTGACCGCGATGCCGCCGAGCAGGTCGACGTACTCCTTGCCGTCGGTGTCCCACACGCGAGCGCCCCGGCCTCGGGCGAGGGCGATCGCGGGCGGGCCGAACGTGTTCATGACCGCGTCGGCGTACCGGTCCTTCAGGTCGCTCATGACGGGTCCTCCGCGGAGTAGGCCTTGCGCAGCTTGGTGGGGACGCCCGGGAGCACCTGGGTGCCGACTCCCTCGTCGGTGAAGATCTCGAGCAGCACCGCGTGCGGCTCGCGGCCGTCGACGACGGTCGCCCGCGGCACTCCCCCGGTGACCGCCTCGTGGCAGGCGCGCATCTTCGGGACCATCCCGGCGTCGAGCATCGGGAGCATCTCGGCGAGGCTCTCGGGGCTGATCTCCTGGATCAGGTCGTCGGAGTTGCCGTAGTCGCGGTAGAGGCCCTCGACGTCGGTGAGCACGAGCAGCTTCTCCGCCCCCAGCGCGACCGCGAGGGCGGCCGCGGCCGTGTCGGCGTTGACGTTGTGCACGCGCCCGTCGGCGTCGGGGGCGACCGAGCTGACGACCGGGACGCGACCGGCCTCGATGAGGTCGAGGACCGCCTCGGGCCGGACCTCGGCGACCTCGCCGACCAGGCCGAGGTCGACCTCCTCGCCGTCGACGACCGTGCTGGTCGCCACGGCCCGGAAGAGCCCGGCGTCCTCACCGGACAGCCCGACCGCGAGCGCACCGTGCTGGTTGATGAGGCCGACGAGCTCGCGCTGCACCTGCCCGACGAGCACCATGCGGACGACGTCCATCGCCTCCGGCGTCGTGACGCGCAGGCCGCCGCGGAACTCGGAGCGGATCCCGAGCCTGTCGAGCATCCGCGAGATCTGCGGGCCGCCGCCGTGGACGACGACGGGCTTGAAGCCGGCGAAGCGGAGGAAGGCGATGTCCTCGGCGAACGCGACCTTGAGCGCGTCGTCGGTCATGGCGTTGCCGCCGTACTTCACCACGATCGTGCGGCCGTGGTAGCGCTTGAGCCACGGCAGCGCGGCGGCGAGGGTGCGGGCCTTCGCCGGGTCGGGCCGGGGCGGGGACGGGGCGACGGGGTGGGGGTCCTGGGTGTTCTCGGGCTGGCTCATGAGCTGTAGGCGCTGTTCTCGTGGACGTAGGCGTGGGTGAGGTCGTTGGTCCAGACGGTGGCGCGGGCGTCGCCGGACTTGAGGTCGATGGTCACGCTGACCTCGCGGCCGGTGAGGTCCACCGTGGCGGGGTCCTCCGCCGGGGTGGAGCTGCGGCAGACCCAGACGCCGTTCATCGCGACGTCGAGGTCGGCGGGGTCGAACTGCGCCCGCGTGGTGCCGATGGAGGCCAGGACCCGGCCCCAGTTGGGGTCGTTGCCGAAGACCGCGGCCTTGAACAGGTTGCTGCGGGCCACGCTGCGGCTGACCTCGACCGCCTCCTCCTCGCTCGCGGCGTGGAGGGTGGTGATCGCGATCTCGTGGTCGGCGCCCTCGGCGTCCTTGAGCAGCTGCATCGCCAGGTCGGTGCAGGCCTGGGTCAGCGCGGCGGTGAAGTCCTCCGGGGTCGGCGTGATGCCGCTGGCGCCGCTGGCCATGACCGTGACGGTGTCGTTGGTGGACATGCAGCCGTCGGAGTCGAGCCGGTCGAAGCTGACGCGGGTCGCGGCGCGCAGCGCGGCGTCGAGCTCGGCGGCCGGGACGACCGCGTCGGTGGTGAGGACGACCAGCATCGTGGCGAGCTGCGGGGCGAGCATGCCCGCGCCCTTCGCCATGCCGCCGATCGACCAGCCGGCGCCCTCGACGACGGTGTTCTTGCTGACCGAGTCGGTGGTCATGATCGCCTCGGCGGCCGACGCTCCGCCGTCGGCGGACAGCGCGGCGGTGGCGGCTCGTACGCCGGCCAGGAGGTCGCCGCGGTCGTTGACCAGCCCGATCAGGCCGGTCGAGCACACGACGACGTCGATGGCGCCGATCCCGAGCCCGGCGGCGACCTCCTCGGCCACGGCGTGCGTGGTCTGGAAGCCCTCCGGCCCGGTGTAGCAGTTGGCGCCGCCGGAGTTGAGCACGACCGCCTTCACCGTGCCGTCCTTGACGACCTCCTGGCTCCACAGGACGGGGTTGGCCTTGCAGCGGTTGGCGGTGAAGACGGTGGCGGAGTCGAAGGTGGGCCCGTGGTTGACGACCAGGGCGAGGTCCTTGGCGCCGGTGGCCTTGAGCCCGGCGGCGACGCCGGCCGCGGTGAAGCCGGCGGGGTGGGTGGTGGTCATTACGGTGCGAGTCCGATCGTGGAGAGCCCGGTGGCCTCGTCGAGGCCCAGGGCGAGGTTCATGCACTGGACGGCGGCGCCGGCGGTGCCCTTGGCCAGGTTGTCGACCACGGCCACCGCCACGAGTCGTCGTACGCGCTCGTCGACCGCGACCTGCACCTGCACGGCGTTGGAGCCGAGCACGGACTGGGTCTGCGGCCACTGGTCCTCGGGGAGGACGTGCACGAAGGGCTCGTCGGCGTAGGCCGACACGTAGGCGTCGCGGACCTGCTCGGCGGTCACTCCCGTGAGCAGGGGTGCCTGCACCGTCGCGAGGATGCCGCGCGACATCGGCACGAGCAGCGGCGTGAAGCCGACCCGGACCGGCGTGCCGGTGAGCCCGCTGAGGTTCTGGACGATCTCGGGCGTGTGCCGGTGGCTGCCACCGACGCCGTAGGCGCTGGCGTTGCCCATCACCTCGCTGCCGAGCAGGTGCGTCTTGGCGGCCTTGCCCGCGCCGCTGGTGCCCGAGGCGGCGACGACCGTGACGTCCGGCTCGACGAGTCCTGCCGCGAGCGCAGGGACGACGGCGAGCGTGGACACCGTCGGGTAGCAGCCCGGCACGGCGATGCGCCGTGCCCCGCGGAGCAGCTCGCGCTGGCCGGGCAGCTCGGGCAGGCCGTAGGGCCACGAGCCGGCGTGCTCGCCACCGTAGAAGGCCTGCCACTCCCCCGGGTCGGTGAGCCGGAAGTCGGCGCCGCAGTCGACGACGACCACGTCGTCGCCCAGGGCACGGGCGATCGACGCGGACTGCCCGTGGGGCAGGCCGAGGAAGACGACGTCGTGGCCGGCCAGGGTCTCAGCGGTGGTGTCGGCCAGGACGCGGTCGGCGAGCGGCAGCAGGTGCGGCTGGAGCGACCCGAGGCGCTCGCCGGCGTTGCTGCCCGCGGTGACCGCGCCGATCTCGACGCCCGGGTGGCCGAGCAGCAGGCGCAGCACCTCACCCCCGGCGTACCCGCTGGCTCCGGCGACGGCGACTGATGCGGACATGTGCATGACTATACATAACTCTGCATGAGCGTGCGAACCGGACACGGGAACGCACGCGACCGCGGTCGGCTCCCTCCCCTACGGTGGCCGGGTGACCCGTCTCGCACCCGATGCCTACCTGTCCGCCATCCGCTCCGAGTCCGCCCTGTTCCGCACCGCGCTGGCGGGCTGCGACCCCGACGCGCGCGTCCCGGCCTGTCCCGACTGGAGCGCCGCCGACCTGCTCTGGCACCTCGCGACGGTCCAGCGGTGGTGGGCCGAGGTCGTCCGCGCCCGCCCCGAGCGCCCCGAGGAGGTCGAGCCCCAGCGCCCGGAGTCGTACGTGGAGCTCCTCACCACGTTCGACGCGTGGTCGACCGACCTCGCCGTCGCGCTGGAGGCCGCAGACCCGCGCGACGAGGCCTGGAACTGGTCGGAGGACCACACCGTCGGCTTCATCCTGCGCCGGCAGCGCACGAGGCGCTCGTCCACCGGGTGGACGCCGAGCAGACGGCCGGGCTGACGAGCGAGGTCGGTGCGGCCCTGGCCGCGGACGGCGTGCACGAGTGCCTCGACGTCATGTACGGCGGGATGCCGTCGTGGGGTTCCTGGGAGCCCGGCGAGGGCCTGGTCCGGGTCGACGTCACCGACACCGGGGACGCCTTCTGGGTGCGCTTCGGGACGTTCTCGGGCACCGACCCCGAGAGCGGGACGTCGTACGCCGGCGAGGAGGACTTCCACGTGGTGGAGGCGCCGGACGACCCCGACCTCGAGCCCGACGTGGTCGTCGACGGGACGGCCGCGACCCTCGACCTGTGGCTGTGGGACCGCACGGACGACGCCGGGGTGTCGACGGCCGGCGACCGCGACGTGCTGGCGCGGTTCCGGGCGGTCGTGGGGTCCCCGATCACCTGAGGCCGGACGTGCGCTGGGCCTTGAGTCTCCAGGAGACTCAAGGCCCAGTGCGGGGTCGGGGGGGTGCGGCTCAGGCGCGCTGCACGGCCCCGGTGCGCTCCGCGGCGACCTTCACCGCGGCGTCGCGCGCCGCTGCGGCCTCGCCCTCCTTGAGGGTCCGGTCGGGCGCCCGGAAGCGCAGGGCGTAGGCCAGCGACTTCTTCCCCTCGCCGACCTGCGGGCCGGTGAAGACGTCGAAGAGCCGGAGCGACTCGAGCAGCTCGCCCGCGCCCTCGCGCAGCGCCGCCTCGACGTCGGCGGCCGGCACGGACGCGTCGACGACGAGCGCGACGTCCTCCTTGGCGACCGGGTACGACGAGAAGGCGGGCGCCGGACGCAGGTGGACCGCCCGGGCGATGAGCGCGTCGAGGTCCACCTCGGCGGCGACCGTGCGCTGGGGCAGTCCGAACGCCTCGCAGACCTTCGGGTGGACCTCACCGGCGTGGCCGACCACCTCGCCGTCCACGGAGAGCGCGGCGCAGCGGCCGGGGTGCCAGGGCGCCCGCGACGCGGCTGCAGCGGTGAGCTCGAGGCCCAGCGCGTCGGCGACGGCGCGCACCGCGTCGACCGCGTCGGCCCACGAGACCCGCGCCGCCTGGCCCCACCAGCCGTCGCTCGTCACGGCGCCCGAGGCGACCAGCGCGAGGTGGAGCGGCTGGGCGGGGAGAGCGGCGTCGAGCGCGGCGAGCTCCTCGTCGGTCGGCCGTCGGTCCACCGGCAGGATCGGCGCAGGGCCGGCGTGCCGGGGCCGGGTGACGGTGCTGGTCTCGAAGACCGCGAGGTCGGTGGTGCCGTGGCCGACGTTCTTGCCGGCGGTGCGGAGCACGCCCGGCAGCAGCGTCGTGGTCATGAACGGCGCCTCGGCGCTCAGCGGGTTGGTCAGGCGCAGCAGGTCGCGGCGCTCGTCGTCCGCGGCGAGCCCGAGGGCGTCCAGGTCGGGCTCCCCCACGAACGGGAAGCTGACCACCTCGACCCACCCGGCGCCGGCGAGGGTGCGGCCGACGCGCCGGCGCAGCTGCTGGGCCCGGGTCAGGCCGCGGCCGGACGGCGGGGTGGGCAGCACGGACGGGACGCGGTCGTAGCCGACGAGGCGGATGACCTCCTCGGAGAAGTCCTGCTCGTCGGTGAGGTCGGGGCGCCAGGGCGGCGGGGTGACCGAGAGGGCGCCGGAGCCCGCACCGGCGACCGAGACCTCGCAGCCGATGGCGCGCAGGCACTCGACGCTGCGCTCCTCGCTGATCTCCATGCCGGACACCCGGGCGGCCAGGTCGCCGCGCACCTCGATGGTCGGCATCGCCGGCGGCGTGCCGACGACCGTGACGCCGGGGTGGGCGGTGGCGCCGCCATGCTCGACGAGCAGCTCGACCACCCGGTCGGCGGCCGCCTCGCAGATGGTCGGGTCGACGCCGCGCTCGTTGCGCTTGCCGGCCTCGGACGTGATCTTGTGGCGACGGCCGGTGCGGAACATCGACACGGCGTCCCAGTGGGCGGCCTCGACGAGCACCGACGTGGTGGTGCCGGAGATCTCGGTGGTCTCGCCGCCCATCACGCCGCCGAGCCCGATGATGCCGGAGTCGTCGGTGACGACGAGGTCGCCCGGGTCGAGCACGCGCTTCGCCCCGTCGAGGGTGGTCAGCGTCTCGCCCTGCCGGGCACGGCGCACGACGAGCGTGCCCTGCACCTTGTCGGCGTCGTAGCCGTGGATCGGGCGACCCGTCTCGAGCATCACGTAGTTGGTGACGTCGACGGCGAGGGAGATCGGTCGCATGCCCGCCGCGGTGATCCGACGGACCATGAAGTCGGGGGTGGGCGCGCTGGGGTCGAAGCCGGTGACCGTGCGCGCGACGAACACCGGGCACCCCTCGGCGTCCTCGACGACCACCGGGTGACCATCGGCGTCGGCTGCGGGGGTGTCGCGGTCGGCGGGGTCGCGGAAGCCGCTCGCCCCCTCCACCGAGACCAGCACCTCGCGAGCGATGCCGCGGATCGACAGGGCGTACGCCCGGTCGGGGTTGATCTCGAACTCGATGGTCTCCTCGTCGAGGCCCAGCAGCGGACGGACGTCCTGGCCGGGCTCGCCCGCGCCCTCGGGCAGCACGATGATGCCGTCGTGGTCGTCGCCGAGGCCCAGCTCGCGGGCCGAGCAGATCATTCCGGCGGACAGGTGCCCGTAGGTCTTGCGGGCGCCGATCTCGAACCCGCCGGGCAGCACGCCGCCGGGCAGCACGGTGACGACGAGGTCGCCCGGGGCGAAGTTGTGCGCCCCGCAGACGATGCCCTGCGGCTCGCCGGTGCCGTTGGCGTCGCCCACGTCGACGGTGCACCAGTTGATCGTCTTGCCGTTCTTCTGCGGCTCGGGCTCCATGGTGAGCACCCGGCCGACCACGAGCGGTCCGGTGATGTCCCGGCCGGGGCTCTCGACGGCCTCGAGCTTGAGGCCGGTGAGGGTGAGCCGGTCGGTGATGTGGTCGGTCGTCGTCCCGGGGGGGACGTCGACGTGGTCAAGGATCCAGGACAGTGGGGCCTTCATGGCTTCTGCGTCCCCTCTCAGATCTCGGTGCCGAAGGCGCTGCTGAACCGGACGTCGCCCTCGAAGAGCGGGCGGAGGTCCTCCAGGTCGTGGCGGAACATGAACGAGCGGTCGATGCCCATGCCGAACGCGAAGCCGCTGTAGACCTCGGGGTCCACGCCGCACGCGACCAGCACGCGCGGGTTGACCACGCCGCAGCCGCCCCACTCGATCCAGCCCTCGCCGCGGCAGGTGCGGCAGCTCGCGGGGTCGACGTTGCGGCACACGAAGCACAGCACGTCGACCTCGGCGGACGGCTCGGTGAAGGGGAAGTACGACGGCCGGAACCGGGTCGTGATGCCGTCGCCGAAGAGCTGGGAGGCGAAGTGGTCGAGCGTGCCCTTGAGGTGGGCCATGGTGATGCCCTCGTCGACGACCAGGCCCTCGACCTGGTGGAACATCGGCGAGTGCGTGGCGTCGTACTCGTCGGTGCGGAAGACCCGTCCCGGGCACACGACGTAGATCGGGGGCGTGCGGGTCAGCATGGTGCGGGCCTGGACCGGAGAGGTCTGCGTGCGCAGCACGACGTGGTCCTCGGCCGGCTCGGTCCAGAACGTGTCCTGCATCGTGCGGGCCGGGTGGTCGGGCCCGAGGTTGAGGGCGTCGAAGTTGAGCCACTCGGCCTCCACGACCGGGCCCTCGGCGACCTCGTAGCCCATGGCGACGAAGAGGTCGGCGATGAGCTCGGACTGCAGCGTCAGCGGGTGGCGCCCGCCACGACGGCGGCGGGTCGTCGGCAACGTGACGTCGACGGTCTCCTCGACCAGCATCCGCTCCTCGTGCTCGGCCTCGAGCACCGCCTGGCGGGCGGCGAGCGCCTGGTTGATGGCGCCGCGCGCCTGGCCGACGCGCTGGCCGGCCTCCTTGCGCGCCTGGGGCGGCAGCGCACCGATCTCGCGGTTCGCGAGGGCGATCGGCGACCGGTCGCCGGCGTGGTCGAGGCGCACCTGCTTGAGCTGGTCGAGGTCGGCAGCGGCGGCGATCGCGGCCAGGGCCGCCTCGCGCACCTCGTCGACCTGGTCGGCCTTGAGCGGGGTCACTTCGACGGGGTCGTAGTCGGTGTTGGGGCCTGACATGGCTCCCTTTCGCGCGGCGTCATCAGGACGCCGCAGATTCTAGGTGGGGACGACGGTCGGGTCGGAGGCCTCCCCGGACCCGGTCAGCGTCAGCAGCCCGACGGACCAGGTCCGGGGCGCAGAAATCGCAGGCTCGTGTCCACGACCGCGATGCTACTCCCCGAACGCCTCCCAGACGCCGGCGCACGGGTCGGTCGGGCCTGCCGTGCCGACGGCGTAGGACGTCTGCTCCTGCGTCGGGAGCAGGCCGAGGTCGGCGAGCGGTCCCTCCGCGCGGCTGCGCGCGAGGTTCCAGGCGCGCGCGTCGTCGAGCGTGTCCGCGCGCATCTCGTTCCAGGGCAGGTACTGCAGGACGCAGCGGGAGACGTCCGCCGGCAGGCGCTGGGCGATCACCGGCGCCGCGTCGGCCGAGAGGTCCTGGAGGTAGCGCAGGTCGATCCTGCCGGTCGCCTCGTAGCGGTCGAGGTTGCGACCGGCCACCCACGCGTCGGGGTTGAGGGCGGCGAGGCCGAGCAGGCCCACCGCCCCGGAGACCAGCGCGACGCGCGGCAGCCACCGTCCGCGCCGGGCGACGCCGGCGACCATGATCGCGAGCACCACGAAGCCGAGCCAGCCCTCGAAGACGTCGACGAAGAGCCGGAGCGTCGTGAAGCCGTAGGCGTCCTGGTAGACCGCCATCCCGCGGAGGGCGGAAACGACGACGAGCAGCGTGAGGGTGCACAGCAGGCCCACCGACCCGAGGAGCCAGCGACGGTCGTCACGGGTGTCGCCCGCCCTGCGGCTCGCGACCCAGACGACGAGCACGGTCAGCGCGGTCGCGAGCGTGAGCTGGCCGAAGCCCTGGTGGACGAACTCGGCGTAGGTCAGCCCCGTCGTCTCGCGGATGTACGCGGAGCCGCCGACGAGGGCGCGTGCCTCGGCCGCGATGAACGAGACGAAGACGAGGTCGACGACGAGCACCGGCACCAGCCACTCGAACCGGTTGGCCAGCGGCTGCGGTCGACGAGCGCCCAGCAGGTCGACCTCGGACGGGTTGAGGGCGAGGTAGGCGGCGCCGAGCGTGACGGCGAAGACGAAGCAGGCGAGGAAGGCTCGCCCGACCAGGTCGTTGAAGGTGAGGCTCGGGACCAGCTGGTCGACCCACGAGCCGAAGACCGGGTTGGCGCTGGCGAAGATGGCGCCGAAGACGCCGAGCCCGAGCAGCGACCAGGCGGCGGTGCGGACGAGTGCGGGCGTGCGTGCCCCGCTGCCGGCCAGCCGCAGCGACCGCGCGAACCACGGCAGCCCACGCAACGACGCGAGGGGCCAGGAGAGCCCGGTCAGCAGGATGCCCGGCACGGTCCGGACTCCCGTGACGCCGCAGAGGAACACGGCAGCGGCGGCGACCAGGCACAGCATCTGCACCCACCACGCGTCGAGCAGGGTCATCGGCAGCACGAGCAGCAGCGCCAGTCCGGCGCAGCCGAGCGTCCAGGGCTCGCGGCGGCGGCGGGCGGTGGCCAGCGCGGCGGCCCCGGAGACGACCGCCACGAGCGTCCAGGTGATCCCCGGTGCGGTGAACGACAGCGCGGCCCCGGCGACGACGCCGGCGGCGGCCGCGGCGAGCACCGTGCGCAGCCCCGGCGGCAGCCCGGGCTCGGGCCAGAAGCGGCCGAACAGGCCGTCGAGCCCGGGTGCGGTCCGCACCTGCTCCGGCGCCTCCGGGACAGTCGGGTGCGGGACGGGTGCGGTCGTGGTCACGGCGGCCTCCTGAGGGCTCGGACGGGCGGGGACGGCAGGGGCATCGGGGACGTCGGGGGCTGCGGGCGCTGCGGCTCGGGTCGTGACCGGCACCTCGAGGCGGAGCCGCGCCCCGGTGCCCCCGACCGGGTCGAGGAAGCGGAGGGTGCCGCCGTGGAGCGCGGCGACCCAGCGGGCGATGGCCAGGCCCAGCCCGGTCCCGCCGGCGCCGTCGGTGCCGAAGCGCTCGAAGACCCGCTCGCGGTCCTGCGGTGCCACCCCTGTGCCGGCGTCGACGACCTCGAGCCACCACGACCGTCCGTCCGACCCGCCGGTGACGGTCACCGCCGTGCCGGCCGGTGCGTGGCGGCCGGCGTTGTCGAGGACGTTGACCAGCAGCTGTCGCAGCCGGTCGGGGTCGGCGCGGACGACCAGGTCGGGCGCGATCTCCACCGCTGTCCGGCCGTCGCGGCCCGCCGAGGCGACCTCGGCGGCCGAGACCTCGACCAGGTCGCGCAGGGCGACCTCGCGGCGGTCGAGATCCACCACGCCGGCCTCGAGCCGGGACAGCCGCAGCAGGTCGTCGGTCAGCCGGCCCAGCCGTTGCGCCTGCGCCAGTGCGGCCTCCAGGTGATCCCCATCGGCCGGCACGACCCCGTCGGCGAGGTTCTCCAGCAGGGCGGTCATGGCGGTCAGCGGGGTGCGCAGCTCGTGGGAGACGGTGGCGATGAGGTCGCGGCGCTCGCGGTCGACGGCCTCGAGGTCCTCGGCCATGGTGTTGAACGCCGCTGCGAGGCGTCCGACCTCGTCGGTCGACGTGGTCCGCACCCGCCCCGAGTAGTCGCCGCGGGCCATCGCCCGCGACACCTCGGCCATCCGCCGCAGCGGCTCGACCATCCCGGCCGCGAGCAGCTGGGTCACCCCCAGCGCGAGCGCGACACTGACCGGGAGCACCAGCCACGGCGAGACGTCGGCCGCGGCGCCGAGCAGGGTGAGCACGACCGCCGTCACGACCGACGCGACGACGAGCAGCCCGAGCTTGGCCTTGATGCTGGAGACCGCCGCCAGCGGCGTGCGCGGCGGACCGGGCGTGGCCGGTGGCGGAAGACTCACAGCTGGTCCTCGAGCGCGTAGCCGACCCCGTGGACCGTGCGGATCCGACCCGCACCGACCTTGCTGCGCAGCGCCTTGACGTGGCTGTCGACGGTGCGGCCCGCGCTCGGCGTGCCCCAGGCATCGCCCCAGTCCCACACCTCGCGCAGCAGCCGTTCGCGGGAGAGCACCTGGCCGGGCTCACGGGCCAGGCAGAGCAGCAGGTCGAACTCCGTCGGCGTGAGGTGCACCGGCTCCCCCGCCACCGTCGTGCGGCGCGCGCCCGGATCCACCCGCAGGTCGCCGACGTCGATGACGGCCGGACGCTCGTGGGCCAGCGCGGCGGCCCGCTCGACCCGGCGCAGCAGCGCTGCGACGCGGGCGACGACCTCGCGCATCGAGAACGGCTTGGTGAGGTAGTCGTCGGCCCCGACGCCGAGGCCGACCAGCACGTCGGCCTCGTCGTCGCGCGCGGTGAGCATCAGCACCGGCACCGGGCGCTCGGCCTGGACCCGCCGGCAGACCTCGAGGCCGTCGAGGCCCGGCAGCATGACGTCGAGCAGCACCACGTCGGGCCGCCCGGTGCGGGCGAGCTCGACGGCCGACGGGCCGTCGAAGGCCTGCAGCACGTCGTGGCCCTCGGCCCTCATGCGCTGGGCCAGCGCGTCGTTGATGGTGCGCTCGTCCTCGACCACGAGGACCTTGCGGGACGTCATGCCACGACCCTAGGAGCCGCGAGGGGCGGGAGTGGCGGACGACTCGTGGAGGTTGTGTGGAGGTCGACGCCTCAGGCGGGGCGCACGTCCTCGCTGGGCCAGTCGACCATCACCCGTGCGCCGCCACCCGGCGCGTCGGCGATGGTCACCCATCCGCCGTGGGCGCGGGAGAGACCTCCGATGATGTACATCCCGAGCCCGCTGCCACCGGACTCGCCGGTCGTCCAGAACTTCGTGAAGACCCGTCGGCGCAGCTCGACCGGGATGCCGTCGCCCTCGTCGTCGACGATGATCCGGACCCCGTCGAGCTCGGGCGAGGCCACCACGCTCACGCTGACCTGCCCCTGGCCGTGCCGGATGGCGTTCTCGACGAGGTTCGTCACGACCTGGGTGAGCTTGTCGGGGTCGGCGAAGACGTCGGGCAGGTCGTCCTCCACCTCGAGGGTGATCGAGCGCGCCGTCCCGGCCTCGATCGACCCGACCACCCGGCTCACCAGCACCTTGGCCGAGGTCTCGCGCGGGTAGAGCTGCAGCCGTCCGGTGTCGATGCGGGCCACGTCGAGCAGCTCGGCGATGAGGCGCGCGAGGCGGTCGGCGTCGGCGTTGACGGTGGTGAGCATCAGCTTGCGCTGGTCGTCGTTGAGCTTGTCCCAGCGGTTCAGCAGGGCCTGCACGAAACCCTTCACACCGGTGAGCGGCGAGCGGAGCTCGTGGGCGACGGTGGCGACGAGGTCGGAGCGCTCCCGGTCGAGCAGCGCGCGGCCCCGGCCGCTGCGCAGGCCGACCGCGATGCCGGCGACCCGTCCGCGCGGCGCGTCGCGGATCAGCGTGGCGGTGGTGAGCACCTCGTCGCCGGAGGGGTTGAGCCACGACTGCTCGGGCACGGCCCGGACGATGTTGATGCTCTCGAAGGGACGGTTGGCGGCCAGCCACGTGCGCCCGTCCTGGTCGAGCAGCCGGAGGACCTCGTCGAGCGGCCTGCCGAACGCCGCCTCCCGGTCGACGCCGAGCAGCGAGGCGGCCTGCGCGTTGAGGAGCGTCACCACGCCCTCGCGCGTCGCACCGAGGATCCCGTCGGGGTAGAAGTCGGCCAGGGAGTGCAGCCTGCTGGGACCGCTGTCCACCCGCCGCCCGTTGCTGTCCGACACGCCGGCCACCCTAGCCGCGCAGCGGCTTCGGGCGGCGCAGACCCGCAGATCGCAGCGCGACGACGAGCTCGCGCGACGACACGGGCACCGCGCCGGCGGCGACCATCGCCTCGTAGTGCTCGGCGGGGACGTCGTAGTGGTCGCCGTCCCAGCCCCGCGCCGGGACGCCGTGGGCCGCGGCGAAGGCGTGCACCTCGTCGTAGGAGGTGTCGCTGGCCAGGTGGGACCAGAGCCGGTCCCAGCGAGGCACGCGGGGCGGATCGATGAGGATCATCGCCGCCGAGCCTAGCGAGCGCTCAGGAGCGTTGGGCCCGGGCGCTGGCGTAGAGGCACACGGCCGCGGCCGTCGAGAGGTTGAGGCTCTCGGCGCGGCCGAGGATGGGGATGGCGACGCGGTGGTCGGCCACCGCGGCGAGCTCGTCTGGCAGGCCCCACGCCTCGTTGCCGAACAGCCACGCCGTCGGCCCGGTGAGGTCGGCGTCGAAGAGGTCGACCTCGCCCGCGCCGTCGGCGGCCAGGACGGTCAGGCCGCGGTGCTGCGCCGCGCGCACGGCGGCGACCGGGTCGGGCTCGAGGGCCAGCGGGAGGTGGAACAGGCTGCCGACCGTCGCCCGGACGGTCTTGGCGTTGTAGGGGTCGACGGACTGCCCCGCCAGCACGACGCCGTCGGCGCCGGCGGCGTCGGCCGTGCGGATCACGGTGCCGGCGTTGCCGGGGTCGCGCACGTCGGCGCAGATCGCCAGCAGCCGGGGCGCGGCCTCGACGACCCGCTCCAGCGGCGCGTCGACCGGACGGCACACCGCGACGACCCCCGCGGGCGACACCGAGTCCGACAGGGAGTCCATCGCGCGGTCGTCGACGAGGGTGACCTCGACGCCCGCCAGGAGGGCGGCGTGCTGCTCCCGCGCCTGCGCGGTGGCGAAGACCTCGACCACGCAGCCAGCGACCGACAGCGCACCCTCGACGGCCTTCGGGCCGTCAGCGAGGAAGAGCCGCCGCTCGGTGCGTACCGAGCGGCGGCTCAGCTTGCGAGCCTCCTTGACGCGGCTGTTGCCGACGGCCAGAGGGGTGCTCATGTGGCTCAGGCGGAGACCTTGGGCGCGTTGACGTCCTCGGGCAGCGCGGCCTTGGCGGCCTCGACGAGCGCGGCGAAGGCCGGGGCGTCGTTGACGGCGAGCTCGGCGAGGATCTTCCGGTCGACCTCGATGCCGGCCAGGCCGAGGCCCTGGATGAAGCGGTTGTAGGTCATGCCGTTGGCGCGGGCCGCGGCGTTGATGCGCTGGATCCAGAGCTTGCGGAAGTTGCCCTTGTTCTTGCGGCGGTCGTTGTAGCTGTAGACCAGCGAGTGGGTGACCTGCTCCTTGGCCTTGCGGTAGAGCCGCGAGCGCTGGCCGCGGTAGCCGCTGGCCCGCTCGAGGGTGGTACGACGCTTCTTCTGGGCGTTCACTGCGCGCTTGACGCGTGCCATGGGTTACTCCTTGGTGCGGATGAAGATCAGATGGACGGCGGCTGGGCCACCAGGGGGTGTGCGGTGGGTGGCCTCAGATGCCGAGCATCTTCTTGGCGCGGGCGACGTCGGCCTTCTCGAGCTCGACGACGCCGGCGTTGCGGCGGTGCTTCTTGCGACTGCCCGTGGTCGGGGCGGACGCGAACGCAGCGCCGGACTTGCGGCCGGCCTGCAGGCGCTGGATCTTGCCCGAGCCGGTCACCTTGAAGCGCTTCTTCGCGCCCGAGTGGGTCTTGTTCTTCGGCATGTCTGCCTCACCTTCTTGTGCGTGGTTCGGGGTGTGTGGCGGCCGACGGTGCGGCCGTTGTCACGGCTCCGGCCGATGTCACGGCTTCGCCGCGACCTGCTCGATCGAGCCCTTCGCTTCGCTCAGGCCTCGATCTCAGGGTCCAGGTTCTCGGAGCGGCGACGCTCCTTCTTCTGGGCCACCGGGCCGGCCGCGTGGGCTGCCTCGCGCTCGGCGTCCTCCTCGGCCTTGCGCTCGGCGCGGGCCTGCTCCTTCGAGGCACGGGCCGCGTCGGCGTCGATCTTGGCGTCGGCCTTCTTCTTGTGCGGGCCGATCACCATCGTCATGTTGCGGCCGTCCTGCTTGGGCGAGGACTCGACGAAGCCGAGCTCCTGCACGTCCTCGGCCAGCTTCTGCAGGAGGCGGAAGCCGAGCTCGGGGCGGTGCTGCTCGCGACCGCGGAACATGATCGTGATCTTGACCTTGTCGCCCGCACCGAGGAACCGCACGACGTGACCCTTCTTGGTCTCGTAGTCGTGCTTGTCGATCTTCGGCCGGAGCTTCATCTCCTTGATGATCACGTTCGTCTGGTTACGACGCGACTCGCGGGCCTTCTGGGCGTTCTCGTACTTGAACTTGCCGTAGTCCATGAGCTTGCAGACAGGGGGACGTCCCTGCGGAGCGATCTCGACGAGGTCGAGGTCGGCCTCCTGGGCCAGCTTCAGGGCCTGGTCGGTCGGCACGATCCCCACGGTCTCGCCGTTGGGTCCGACGAGCCGGACCTCGGGTACGCGGATCCGCTCGTTGATGCGCAGCTCGGTGCTGATGGGTCCTCCAGTGGTTCGGGTGGGTGGGAGCTGCTGCCCGCCCGGAACTGGTGTGCCCCGGAAATGAACAATGGCTCCCGCTGTGTGCCAAGCGGGAGCCAGTCGACGACCCGTCCCCGAGCTCTCGGGAACTGGTGACCACCGTCGCGCGCGGCGCGGTGGCTACTGGGACCTGGACCCGACGATCTGTGGTGCAGGGCGATCGGTGCGGGTGGGAGACGGGTGCTGCTTGCCTCCGCTTGGCGGGATCTGCGACGCGGGTGGTGCATGCGTCACTGATCGGTCAACACGGAAGGTTAGCCGATCATTCCGCCGAGGGGCCAATCCAGCCGTGACCGCCCGCTCCCGTGTCGTCACCGAGGGCGACCAGCCGCCACCCCGCGGCGAGCCGGGCGAGGTCGTCGCCGTCGACGACGTAGGTCGCTGGGCCGGCGAGGTCGACCAGCAGCGCCTCCGCCCCGTCCTGGACGGCGGCGGTGGCGGCGGTGCCCGCGGTCACCGGCACCGGCCGCGCGGCGGGGTCCCAGCGCGCCATCGCCGCGGTCGAGGTGAAGGCCAGCAGCCCGGTGCTGCCGTCGCCGGCCTGCACCAGCACCGCCGCCATGTCGGACGACTTGTCGTGGGCCAGGCCGTGGTCGTCGACCTCGACCTCCCCCAGGACCGCCACGACCGGGACCAGCAGCCGCGCGTCCTGCAGCACCGACAGCACGGCGGCCGAGGTCACCGCGCCGGCGGCGTGGTCGGTGAGCACCCGCGCCAGCGCCGGGTCGGCCGCACCGCGGTCGTCGGCGAACCCGGGGTCGGGGATGGTGCGCACCAGGGCCTCGCCGTGAGGGCCGGGGTGAGGGCCGGGGTGAGGGCCGGGGTGAGGGCCGGGTTGAGGGTCGGGGTGGGGGTCAGCGCCGGGGTCGTGGGCCACGCCGTCATTGTCCCGCAGGCGTGGTCCGCTGTGGGAGTGTGGGGCCCGTGGAGGAGACGACCTGGGCAGCACTGACCGCAGCGCTCACCGTCGCGGGGGCGATCTGGACGTGGATCGCGTTCCGGCGCCGCGGGGCCGCCAACGGCCTGCGGGCCCTGGGCTTCACGCTGCTCCCCGCCGCCGCCTGGCTGACCGGCACCCTGCGCACGGTCGTGGAGATCGGCAGCGCGCTCACCGACTGGGCCACCGGCCTGGTGTTCGACGTGCGCACCTGGACAGGGGTCGGGCTCGCCGGGCTGGCCCTGCTGCTCCTGGTGGTGAGCGGCTTCATCCGTGACCGCCAGCTCGCGCGCGGCCAGGCCGCCGGGAAGCGCGGCGCCGACGCCGGACGCGGGAGGCAGGCCCGGCCCGAGGAGCTGCCGACGGCGGGCCGGTCGGGTCGCGGCGCGCCGGTGCTCGACGACGACATGGCCGACATCGAGGCGCTGCTGCGGAAGCGGGGCATCGAGTGAGCGACTCCTTCGTCGACCGCAACCGCCTGTGGTCGCGGCTCGGCGCCGCCGTCGCCACGCTGCCCGAGCCGCCGGCGACGCCGATCGCGGTCGTCGACCTCGACGCGTTCGACGCGAACGCCGACGACCTGGTGCGACGGGCCGCCGGCAAGCCGGTGCGGGTGGCCTCCAAGTCGTTGCGCGTGCCCGCGCTGGTCCGCCGGGCGCTCGACCACGACGGGTTCGCCGGTGTGCTGGCCTTCACCGTCGCCGAGGCGCTGTGGCTGCACGAGACCGGCGTCAGCGACGACATCGTGGTCGCCTACCCCAGCGTCGACACCGCCGCCCTCGCCCGGCTCACCGCCTCGCCGTCGGCGGCGGCCGCCATCACCCTGATGGTCGACGACGTCGCCCTCCTCGACGTCGTCGACTCCACCCGCGCCTCCCGGGCCGTCCCCGTGCGGGTCGCCCTCGACGTCGACGCCGGACTCCGCCTGGGCGGCCAGCACATCGGCCCCAAGCGCTCCCCGCTCTTCGACACCGCCGGCATCGTCGCGCTGGCACGCCGGGTCGTCGAGCGCGACGGCTTCCGGCTCGTCGGCGTGATGACCTACGAGGGTCAGGTCGCCGGCGTGCAGGACGACGTGCCCGACCAGCGCACGAAGTCGCTGCTCGTGCGCCGCCTCAAGCAGGCCTCGATGGCGCAGCTCGAGGTGCGCCGACGCGAGGTCGCCGAGGCCCTGGCACCCCTCGCGGACCTCGAGTTCTGGAACGGCGGTGGCTCCGGCTCGGTGGAGGCGACGGCCGCCGACCGCGCGGTCACCGAGATCGCCGCGGGCTCGGGCCTGCTCGTGCCGGGCGTCTTCGACCACTACGCCTCGTTCGAGCCGCGGCCCGCAGCGTTCTTCGGGCTGCGGGTCAGCCGGAGACCGACACCGCAGGTCGTCACCGTCCACGGGGGCGGGCTCATCGCGAGCGGGCCGACGGGTGCCGACCGCTCCCCCGTCCCGTGGGCACCGCCGGGCCTCCACCTGACCGGGCTGGAGGGGGCGGGCGAGGTCCAGACGCCGCTGACCGGGCACCCCGCCGCGACGCTCTCGATCGGCGACCTGGTCTGGTTCCGCCACGCGAAGTCGGGCGAGCTGTTCGAGCACGTCCGCGACGTGCACCTGGTGCGCGGGGAGGCCGTCGTCGACGTCGTGCCCTCCTACCGCGGCTGCGACCGTGCCTTCTGACCCCCAGCGCGTCGCTGCAGAGGTGAGCGGACTGCTGCTGTCGCGACCGCCGACGCTGGGCACGGGTCGGCTGGTGTGCGTCGACGGACCCGCCGGCTCGGGCAAGACGACGCTGGCGGCCGCGCTCGGCGTCGCCCTCCCGACCGCAACGGTCGTGCACTGCGACGAGCTGCTGCAGGGCTGGCGCGGCCTGCCGGGCCTGGCCGCCACGGTCGAGCGGCTCGTCCGGCCGCTCGCCCGGGACGAGCCGGGCACGTGGCGGCGCTGGGACTGGCTGGCCGACGACTGGGCCGAGTCGCACACCGTGGCGCCCGGGGGCGTCCTCGTGCTGGAGGGCGTCGGCTGCTGGTCACCGGCGATCGCGCCGCTCGTGGGTGTGCTGGTGTGGGTCGAGACGGAGTCGGCCGTCCGCCTGGCCCGGGGGATCGCGCGCGACGGCGAGCAGATGCGCCCGCACTGGGAGCAGTGGCGCCTCGACGAGCAGGCCCTCTTCTCGGCGCTCGGCACCCGCGACCACGCCGACCTGGTGGTCGACACCGGCGCATAGGGTGGCCGGCATGGTGTCGCCGAGCGGGGAGCAGTACGAGATCGCGGCGGCGGGCTACGCCGCGGTGGTCACCGAGAGCGGCGGCGCCCTGCGCAGCCTGACCCACCACGGCCGCGACCTGGTCGACGGCTTCGGACCCGACGAGCTCTCGAGCGGTGGACGCGGGCAGCTGCTCATGCCGTGGCCCAACCGGATCCGCGACGGCCGGTACTCCTTCGGCGGCAAGGACCACCAGCTCGGCCTCACCGACCCGGGCCACGGCAACGCCTCCCACGGCCTGGCTCGGTGGGCGTCGTGGTCGCTCGAGGAGCACACCGCGACGTCGGTGTCCCTGGTCTACCGCGTGCTCGCCCAGACCGGCTACCCGTGGACGCTCGACCTCCACGTGCGCTACGACCTCTCGGCCGACGGGCTCGTCGTCACGCAGACGGCCACCAACCTCGCCGACTCCCCCGCGCCCTACGCCAGCGGCGCGCACCCCTACCTCCGCGTGGGCGACGGCATCGAGGACCTCGAGCTGACCGTGCCCGCCCGCACCCGCCTCGTGGTGGACGACCAGCTGGTGCCGACAGGCACGGAGCCGGTGGCCGACCCGTACGACTTCACCTCGCCCCGGCGCATCGGCGACCTCCGCCTGGACACGGCCTTCGGCTCCCTCGACCGCGTCGACGGACGGGCCACGGTCGTCCTGCGCGACCCCGCGAGCGGTCGGGGCGTCGAGCTCTGGGTCGACGAGCACCACCACTGGCTCCAGGTCTTCACCCCGCCCGCGGACGGGGCCCGTCCCGGCCTCGCCGTCGAGCCGATGACCGCACCTGCCGATGCGTTCAACTCCGGCACCGACCTGGTCACCCTCTCCCCCGCCGGCACCGCCGGCGACGAGCTGTCGGCGTCCTGGGGGATCCAGGCCACCTGAGCGGCCAGGCCACCTGGGCGGCTAGGGCCGCTCGTCGCCGGGCCCGGCCGCGTCGAGCAGCGCCCGCAGCTGGCGCACGCCGTCGCGCGCGCGACGACCGTCGGAGCCCTGGAACGCCATCGCCGACAAGGTGGTGCCGTCGGCGAGGTCGAGCGTCGCCCAGGGGGCGCCGGGCGGCAGGTGCACGCCCACGACCTCGGCCCACTCCAGCTGCCGGGTGCGGAACCCGTTGACGACCAGCAGCGAGTCCCGCCGGGCCGTGAGCCGCGCTCGCGCCAGCGCCCACCCGCAGGTGCCGAGACCGGCGCCCATCGCCAGCACGGTGAACCGCTGCAGCCCGCTGAACCGGGCCCGCACCGACGGGTCGAAGCCGTACCAGGCGGCCACGCACACCGCGAGCAGCATCAGCCCGACCCCGATCACGGCCACGCGGACGCCGAAGGGGCGCCAGGTGTGCGGGAGGCTGGGGAGCGGGCGGTCCGCCCGCGCCTCAGAGCCGGCAGGCACTGATGTCCGTCAGCAGGATCGCGCGGGCGCCCGTGGACCACAGGTCGTCCATCAGGCGCTGGGAGCCGGCGCGCGGCACCATCACGCGGACCGCGACCCAGCCGGACTTCCCGAGCGGGGAGATCGTCGGCCCCTCGCGACCGGGCGCGAGCCGGGTGGCGCGCTCGAGGTTCGACTCCTCGATGTCGTAGTCCATCATCACGTAGCTGCGGGCGACCAGGACGCCCTCGATCCGGCGACGGAACACCTCGAAGTCGTCGGGCACCGCGCCGCCCCGGGCGATGAGCACCGCCTCGGACTCCAGGATGACCTCGCCGAAGGTGGCCAGCCCGGCCGCGCGCAGCGTCGAGCCGGTCTCCACCACGTCGGCGATGACGTCGGCGACGCCCAGCTGGATGCTGGTCTCGACCGCGCCGTCGAGGCGGGTCACCGTGGCGTCGATGCCGTGCCGGAAGAGGTGGTCCTCGACCACGCCGACGTAGGAGGTGGCGATGCGCAGACCGGCCAGGTCGTCGAGCGAGGAGTAGCGGCCCGCCGGTCCGGCGAAGTGGAAGCGCGAGCGCCCGAAGCCGAGGGTCATCACCTCGTCGGCCTTGGCGCCCGAGTCGAGCAGCAGGTCGCGGCCGGTGATGCCGACGTCGAGGGTGCCCTCGCCGACGTAGAGCGCGATGTCGCGCGGGCGCAGGTAGAAGAACTCGACGTCGTTGGCCGTGTCGACGAGCGCGAGCTCCTTGGAGTCCGAGCGCTGGCGGTAGCCGGCCTCGCGGAGGATCTCCGTGGCGGCCTGGGACAGGGCCCCCTTGTTGGGGACGGCGATGCGGAGGGTCATGGGCGGGTCACCGGGGCTCTCACAGGTGGGCGTAGACGTCGTCGAGGGTTAGGCCGGAGGCCAGCATGAGGACCTGCGCGTGGTAGAGCAGCTGGCTGATCTCCAGCGCGGTCGCGTCCTTGCCCTCGTGCTCGGCCGCCATCCAGGACTCCGCGGCCTCCTCCAGCAGCTTCTTGCCGATGGCATGGACCCCGGCGTCGAGCTCCGCCACGGTGCCGGACCCCTCGGGGCGCTCAACAGCCTTCGTGGACAGCTCCGACCACAGGTCCTCGAACGTCTTCACGGGCCCAGCCTAGTTGCGGGCGGACCGGCGTCGCGCCACGGGTCCGCGCCCGGACCACCCCTTCGAGCGGTGGCGCTGTCGGAGACGCGGCGTACGGTCGAGCCATGACCCAGTCGAACACACCTTCGAACGATCCCGCCCCCGACGCCGACCGCCTCGGCGACCCCGAGGACACCCTCGGCGGGCCGCAGGGCGACACCACGCGCAAGGACCCCGAGGAGTGGGTCACCGGCGACGAGCCGATGACCGGTGCCCAGCGGAGCTATCTCGACACGCTCGCCCGCGAGGCCGGCGAGGAGCTTCCCGGCGACCTCACCAAGGCGGAGGCCTCCGAGCACATCGACCGCCTCCAGGCCAGGAGCGACCGGACCTCCTGACCCGCCTCACCCGTCCGCCGGCGGTGGCGTGAACCGCCAGCCGCCGGCGAGCAGCTCGGGGACGACCTCGGCGAGGGCGGCGACCGTGCCGGAGCGGTCGCCGCCTCCGTCGTGGACCGTGACGATCCCGCCGGGTCGCACCGCTCGACGCAGCGCGGTGACGAGCCCGCCGACGTCCTGGGTGAGCCAGTCGCCGATCGTGGCGCCCACGTCCAGCGGACGCATCCCGAGCTCGCGCGCCACCCCCGCGCTCCTCCCCCAGCTGCCGTTGGGCGCCCGGAACCACGGCACGGGCGGACGGGGGTCACCGAGCGCCTCGCCGATCGCCGCGGTCGTCGCGACGAGCGACTCGCGCACGCGGGCGCTCGACCACGTGCCGAGGTCGGCGTAGGACCACGCGTGGTTGCCCAGCCCGTGCCCCTCCCGGGCGATCCGGCGCACCAGGTCGGCGCCACCGGGGGCGCGCACGCGGCTCCCCACCAGGCAGAACGTCGCCCGGACGCCGTGCTCACCGAGGAGGTCGAGCACCGCACGGGTGTCGGAGCCGTTCGGGCCGTCGTCGACCGTGAGCGCCACGGACCGCTCAGCGAAAACGTTATCGACAACGATTGACACCATGCGTCGAGGATGCCACGTTGGTGTGACGTCGGTCGCACTCTTCCGCTGGCCGGTGGACCCGCACGTCGACCCGAGGAGTCCTCGATGAAGCAGATCCCGACCCTGCGCACCCTGGCCACCGGCACCGCGGTGGGCGTCGTCGCCTGCCTGCTGGCCGCGTGCGGCGGAGGCAGCGACGCGTCGTCCGGCGACGACAGCACGATCACCTGGTGGCACAACTCCAACAACGACCCGGGCAAGGGCTACTACGAGCAGGTGGCGGCCGACTTCGAGGACGACCACCCCGGCGTCACCGTGGAGATCCAGGCCCTCCAGCACGAGGACATGCTCACCAAGCTCGACGCCGCGTTCCAGAGCGGCGACACCCCCGACGTCTACATGGAGCGCGGCGGCGGCGAGCTCGCCGACCACGTCGAGGCGGGCCTGACCCGTGACCTCTCCGAGGACTCCGCCGACGTCATCGACACGCTCGGCGGCTCGGTCGCCGGGTGGCAGGTCGACGACCGCACCTACGCCCTGCCGTTCTCCCTCGGCGTGGTCGGCTTCTGGTACGACAAGGCGATGTTCGAGGAGGCGGGCATCTCCTCGCCGCCGGCCTCCTGGGACGAGATGTACGACGTCGTCGACCAGCTCGAGGACGCCGGCGTGACCCCGCTGTCGGTCGGGGCCGGAGACGCGTGGCCGGCCGCCCACTACTGGTACTACTTCTCGCTGCGTGAGTGCTCCCAGGACGTGCTGTCCGACGCGGTGACCTCGCTCGACTTCTCCGACGACTGCTTCGTGCGGGCCGGTGACGACGTCGAGGAGCTGGTGGCGGCCGACCCGTTCAACAAGGGCTTCCTGTCCACGTCCGCCCAGACGGGCCCGACCAGCGCGTCCGGCCTCCTCGCCACCGGCAAGGTCGCGATGGAGATGCAGGGCCACTGGGAGCCGGGCGTGATGCAGGGCCTGACCGAGGACGGCTCCGGGCTCGACGACGACCTCGGCTGGTTCGCGTTCCCGTCGGTCGACGGCGGCGAGGGCGACCCGGCCGCCGCGCTCGGCGGCGGCGACGCGTGGGCGGTCTCGCAGGGTGCGCCCGACGTGGCCGTGGACTTCGTCAACTACCTGCTCAGCGACGACGTGCAGCGCGGCTTCGCCGAGAACGACATGGGACTGCCCACCAACCCGGCCGCCGGCGACGCCGTCTCCGACCCGGCGCTCGCCTCGCTGCTCGAGGTGCGCGACGACGCCCCCTACGTCCAGCTCTACTTCGACACGGCCTTCGGTGCCTCGGTCGGCGGTGCGATGAACGACGCCATCGCCCTGATGTTCGCCGGGCAGGCCACCTCCCAGGACGTGGTCGAGGCCACGCAGGCCGCGGCCGACGCCGAGGGGTGAGCGCGCCGACCCCCCGTCGTCGACCGGGGGGCGCGCGGCAGGCGCTGGAGGTGGCGTTCTTCGTCACCCCGGCCCTGGCCCTGTTCGCCCTCTTCGTCGTCTGGCCGATCCTGCGGGCTGTCCAGTTCTCCTTCTACCGGTGGAAGGGGTTCGGCCCGCTCGTCGACTTCGTCGGGCTCCGCAACTACACCACCGTCCTGGGCAACGACGTCTTCACCGACGCGTTCGTCCACAACATGGTGATCGTGGTGCTCTCGGTTGCCGTGCAGCTCCCGCTCGGCCTCGCGATCGCGCTGCTCCTCAACCGCCGGATGCGCGGGCAGGGCGTGCTGCGCACAGTGATCTTCGTGCCCTACGTTCTCGCCGAGGTGATCGCCGGGGTCGTGTGGTTCCAGCTGCTCCAGCCGGAGTACGGCGTCGTCGACTCGCTGCTCGGCGCCGTGGGCCTCGACGGGCCCGAGCAGGGCTGGCTCGGCACGCCCGACCGGGCGCTGATCACCGTGTTCGTGGTGCTCACGTGGAAGTACCTGGGCCTGGCCGTGCTGCTCTTCCTGGCCGGCCTGCAGGGCGTGCCCGACGAGCTGGTGGAGGCCGCCCAGATCGACGGCGCCGGCTGGTGGCAGGTGCAGCGGCGGATCACCGTGCCGCTGCTGGGACCGACCATCCGCGTGTGGGCCTTCCTGTCGATGATCGGGTCGGTGCAGCTCTTCGACATCGTGTGGATCCTCACCGGCGGGGGGCCGGCCAACGCGACCACCACGATGGCGACGTTCCTCGTCACCGAGGGCACGAAGCGCCAGAACTACGGCATCGCCGCGGCCGCGTCCGTCGTGCTGTTCGTGGTGGCGCTGGTGATGGCCCTCGCCTACCAGCTGCTGGTGCTGCGCCGCGACACCCGCGTCGAGGTGACGTCGTGACCCGGCGGCGGCAGGACGGCGGCACGCCGCTGGTGTGGCTGGCCTCGCTCGTCGTCGTGGCGCTGACGCTCGGTCCGGTGCTCTACGCCGTGCTGGGCGGCTTCCGCACCAACGCCCAGCTCGCGGCCGACCCCGCCGGGCTGCCGAGGCCGTGGGTGCTCGACAACTACCGGGCGGTCCTCACCAGCGGGACGTTCTGGACATACGCCCTCAACTCCACCGTGATCGCCACGGTGACGACGCTCGTGACCGTCGTCCTGGGCCTCATGGCGGCCTACCCCCTCGCCCGCTTCCACTTCCGGGGCCGCGAGGTGGTCTACCTGGTGTTCGTGCTCGGGCTGCTCTTCCCGCTGACCGTGGCGATCATCCCGCTGTTCGTCCTGGTCACCCGCGACCTCCAGCTCGGCAACACCTGGTGGGGCGTCGCGCTCCCCCAGGCGGCGTTCGCCCTGCCGGTCACCGTGGTGATCCTGCGCCCGTTCCTGATGGCGCTGCCCCTCGAGCTGGAGGAGGCCGCCGCCCTCGACGGCGTCTCGCGGATCGGCTTCTTCTGGCGCATCGCGGTGCCGCTGTCGATGCCGGGCGTGGTGACGGTCGGGGTGCTGGCCTTCGTCGGCTCCTGGAACGCCTACCTGCTGCCCCTGCTGCTGCTCCAGGGCGACCGCAAGACCCTGCCGCTCGGGGTGGCGGACTTCTCGACGCAGTACTCCTCCGACACCGCCGGGGTGTTCGCGTTCACCACCCTGGCCATGATCCCGGCCCTCGCCTTCTTCCTCGTCCTCCAGCGCCGCATCGTCGGCGGGCTGCAGGGCGCGGTCAAGGGCTGAGCGCCCCCCTCTCGAGCCACCACAGAAAGGCGACCCACGTGACCGACGTGACCTCTCCGACCTCCCGGGCGACCGCTCGGGCGGCCGACCACGCGAGCGAGCTGCTCGCGCGGATGACGCTGGAGGAGAAGCTGGCGCAGCTGGTGGGCTTCTGGGACCAGGGCGACGGCGACGCCGTGGCGCCGCTGCAGGGCGACTTCGCCGGCGAGTCCACGCTCGAGGCCGCCGTGCAGCACGGCCTGGGCCAGCTGACCCGCGTGTACGGCACCACGCCCGTCGACCCGGTGGAGCGAGCCGCGTGGCTGTGGGCGTTCCAGCGGCGCCTGGTCGAGGAGACCCGCCTCGGCATCCCGGCGCTGGTGCACGAGGAGTGCCTCACCGGGCTGGCCGCCTGGCGCGCGGCGACCTTTCCCACGCCGCTGGCGTGGGGGGCGAGCTTCGACCCCGACCTCGTCCACGAGATGGCCGCCGCCATCGGCGCCTCCATGCGCGAGCTCGGGATCCACCAGGGGCTGGCGCCGGTGCTCGACGTCGTGCGCGACCCGCGCTGGGGTCGTGTCGAGGAGTGCCTGGGCGAGGACCCGTACCTCGTCGGCGTGCTCGGGACGTCCTACGTCACCGGGCTGCAGTCGAGCGGCGTGCACGCCACCCTCAAGCACTTCGTCGGCTACTCGGCGTCCGCCGCGGGACGCAACTTCGCCCCGGTGCACGTCGGCCCGCGCGAGCTCGCCGACGTGCTGCTGCCGCCCTTCGAGATGGCGGTCCTCGACGGCGGGGTGCGGTCGGTGATGAACTCGTACGCCGAGATCGACGGGCTCCCGGTCGCCGCCGACCCGGCGCTGCTGACCGGCCTGCTGCGCGAGCAGTGGGGCTTCGAGGGCACCGTCGTGGCCGACTACTACTCCATCGCCTTCCTCCACCACCTCCACGACGTCGCGGGCGACCTCGCCGACGCTGCGGGCCAGGCGCTCGGCGCCGGCATCGACGTCGAGCTGCCCACCGGCAACGCCTATCTGGCCCCCCTCGCCGAGGCGGTGCGCACCGGTCGCGTGCCGGAGGCCCACGTCGACCGCGCGGTCGAGCGGGTGCTGCGCCAGAAGGCCGACCTCGGTCTCCTCGACGCGGCGCCCGACGACGGTCCGCCGGCACGGGTAGACCTCGACACCCCGCACCACCGCGACGTCGCCCGCCGGCTGGCCGAGGAGTCGGTGGTGCTGCTCGCCAACGACGGCGTGCTTCCCCTCGCCGCCCCGCCGTCGATCGCGCTCGTGGGCCCGAACGCCGACCGGGTCGAGGCGATGTTCGGGTGCTACGCGTTCGCCAACCACGTGCTCCCCCAGCACCCCGGCGTGCCCGTCGGCATCGAGGTCGCCACGGTCCGCGAGGCGCTTGCCGGCGAGCTGCCGGGCGCGCAGGTCCGGCACGCCTCCGGGTGCACGGTCACCGGCGACGACAGCGCCGGCCTCGCCGAGGCCGTGGAGCTCGCAGCGGCAGCGGCGGTGGCCGTCGTCGTGGTGGGCGACCAGTCGGGCCTCTTCGGCCGCGGCACGTCGGGCGAGGGGTGCGACACCGACGACCTCGAGCTCCCGGGCGTGCAGCGGCTCCTGGTCGAGCAGGTCGTGGCCACCGGCACGCCGACCGTCCTCGTGGTGCTGTCCGGGCGCCCCTACGCGATCGGCTGGGCGCTGGAGACCTGCGCCGCGGTCGTCCAGGCGTTCTTCCCCGGCGAGGAGGGCGCCCCGGCGGTGGCGGGCGTGCTGTCGGGACGGGTGAACCCGTCCGGGCGCCTGCCCGTCACCCTGCCCCGGTCGGCCGGCGCACAGCCCTACGGCTACCTCCACCCGCGCCTGGGCGGTGACGTCGAGGTGAGCAGCGTGGCGACGCAGCCGGCGCTGCCGTTCGGGCACGGCCTGTCCTACACCTCCTTCGAGCGCGAGGTGGTCGAGGTCGCGGACGGTGCGAGCACCCGGTCGGGCGTCCGCGTCACCGTGCGCGTCACCAACACCGGCGACCGGGCCGGCGCCGACGTGGTGCAGCTCTACGGGCGTGACGTGGTGGCGAGCGTGACCCGGCCGCTGGCCCAGCTGCTCGGCTTCCGCCGCGTGGTGCTGGCGCCGGGCGCGACCGCTCTGGTCGAGCTGGACGTGCCGCCGGCGCGCCTGGCGTTCACCGGCCGCGACGGCACACGCGTCGTCGAGCCCGGGACGCTGCTGCTGTGGACCGGCACGTCGCAGCCTCCGGCCGGAGACGTCCACGAGGTCGACCTGGCGGGGCCGGTGCACCGGGTCGGGCTGGCGGACCGACGGGTCACCACGACCCGCTGCCGGTGAGCGTCAGCGCGGCGGGGCGGCGCACGACTGGCGCACCACCAGCTGCGTGGGTAGCCGGACGTGGGCGGGCTCCCCGTCCGCGCCGTCCTGCAGGAGCTCGACGAGGACCTCGACGGCCCGCCGTCCCATCTCGTGCAGCGGCTGGGCCACCGTGGTCAGCCCGGGGTCGGTGAGCGCCGACTCCGGGACGTTGTCGAAGCCGACCACCGACAGGTCGTCGGGCACCCGCAGGCCCAGCTCGGCGGCCACCGCCATCGTGTGGATCGCGGTGAGGTCGTTGGCGGCGAAGACCGCGGTGGGGCGGTCGGCACCGGTGAGCATCTCCCTGACCACCGCGTCCGCCGACTCGGCGCGGTAGCCGCCGACCCGCACGAGCGACTCGTCGACGGCGAGCCCGGCCGCGGCCATCGCACGCCGGAACCCCTCCTCGCGCAGCCGCGCCGACTCCAGGTCGTCGCGACCGGCCAGGTGGGCGATCCTGCGGTGGCCGAGCCCGATGAGGTGCTCGACCGCGCTCATGGCGCCGGCGAGGTTGTCGGAGTCGACCGTCGGGACCTCGGAGGGACCGGTGTGGGGGTCGACCGCGACCACCGGGATGCCGTTGCCCGCGTCGACCACGGTGGGCGTGACCACGATCGCACCGTCGACCAGCGAGCCGCCCAGGCGCGCCAGGGAGCGGCGCTCCCAGCCGACCCCGCCACCCGAGCGGCCGCCGGAGAAGGCGAGCAGCTCGAAGTCGGTGTGGCCCACGGCCTCCGAGACGCCCTTGAGCAGCTCGGTGCTGAACGGCTCGAACTCGGCGAGCAGCACGCCGAGCACGTTGGTGCGGTGGCTGCGCAGGCTGCTCGCGCCGAGACTGGCCTCGTAGCCGAGGTCGCCGACCACGGCCAGCACCCGCTCGACCGTGGCGGCGGACACGCCCCAGCGCCCGTTGACGACCTTCGAGACGGTGGCGACCGAGACGCCGGCCTCCCGCGCGACGTCGGCCATCTTGACCCGTCCCGACTGGCTCATGGCCGGATCCTAGCCGCGCGCGACGCTGCCGCGTCCGCTCCGCGCCGTGCCCCGCCCGGCCGGCCTCAGCGCTGCGCCAGCGTGCGCAGGACGAGCGCGGTGGAGACCGCGGCGTGGGCCGCCTCGGCGCCCTTGTCCTCCGTCGAGCCCTCGAGCCCGGCGCGGTCGAGGGCCTGCTGGTCGGTGTCGCAGGTGAGGACGCCGAACCCGACAGGCACCCCGTGGTCGAGGCCCACGCGGGTCAGCCCCTGGGTGGCGGCGGAGCAGACGTAGTCGAAGTGGGGCGTGCCGCCGCGGACGACGACGCCGAGCGCCACCACCGCGTCGTACCCGGCGCGGGCCGCGGCGTCGGCGGCGACGGGCAGCTCGAACGTCCCGGGGACGCGCACGACCGCGGGGTCGACGACGCCGCACGCCGCGAGCATCCGGTCCGCACCGGCCAGCAGTCCGTCCATCACCTCGGTGTGCCAGCTCGCCGCGACCACGGCGACGCGCAGCCCGCTGCCGTCGACGGGCTCGGGGACGGGTGCTCCGTGTCCGCTCATGCGTGGTCTCCCTCGGGGTCGGTCGGGTCGGTCAGGTCGGGCAGGTCGTGGCCCATCCGGTCGCGCTTGGTGAGCAGGTAGCCCACGTTGTGGTCGTTGGGGTGCGGGGTCAGCGGGACCCGCTCGGCCACGTGGACCCCGAAGTCCTCCAGGCTGGCGGTCTTGTCGGGGTTGTTGGTCATCAGCCGGACCGACGCGATGCCGAGGTCGCGCAGGACCTGGGTCGCGGTGCCGTAGTGGCGTGCGTCGGCGGGCAGGCCGAGGTCGAGGTTCGCGTCGACCGTGTCGCGGCCGCCGTCCTGGAGCTGGTAGGCCTGCAGCTTGGCGACGAGGCCGATGCCGCGGCCCTCGTGCCCGCGCAGGTAGACCACCACTCCCCTGCCCTCCGCGACGACGGCGGCGAGCGCCTCGTCGAGCTGGGGGCCGCAGTCGCAGCGCTGGCTGCCGAACACGTCGCCGGTCAGGCACTCGCTGTGCACGCGGGTGAGCACCGGCTCGGGGCCGCTGACGTCGCCGTGCACCAGCGCGACGTGCTCGCTGCCGTCGATGGTGATCCGGTAGCCGTAGGCGGTGAAGTCGCCGTGCCGCGTCGGCAGCCGGGTCTCCGCGACCCGCTCGACGTGGCGCTCGTGGCGTCGCCGGTGGCGGACGAGGTCCTCGATGGAGATCATCGCCAGCCCGTGCTCGTCGGCGAAGGCGCGCAGCTCGGGGGCGCGCTTCATGGTGCCGTCGTCGTTGACGACCTCCACCAGCACGCCGGCGGGCGTCAGCCCGGCGAGGCGGGCGAGGTCGACCGCGGCCTCCGTGTGCCCGCGGCGCACCAGCACGCCGCCCTCCCGGTAGCGCAGGGGGAACACGTGGCCGGGACGGGTGAGCTCCCACGGCTCGGTCGCGGAGTCGGCCAGCACCCGGGCGGTGTGGGCACGGTCGGCGGCGCTGATGCCGGTGCTGACGCCGTCGCGGGCGTCGACGGAGATCGTGTAGGCCGTGCGGAGCCGGTCCTTGTTGTGCGGCGTCATCAGCGGGATCTCCAGCCGCTCCAGCATGTCGCCGGGCATCGGCACGCAGATCACGCCGCTGGAGTGCCGGATGGTGAAGGCCATCAGCTCCGGTGTCGCCTTGGCGGCCGCGAAGATGATGTCGCCCTCGTTCTCGCGGTCCTCGTCGTCGACCACCACGACGGCCCGGCCGGCCGCGATGTCCGCGACCGCCCGCTCCACGGGGTCGAGCCGGACCGTCCCGCTCATGCCGGGACCGCCTCGTCCTCGTCCACCGTGCTGGTGTCGACCACGCTGCGCGCGTCGCGCAGCCACACCACGAAGCCGACCACGACGAAGCAGGCGTAGAAGAGGTACATCCCGGCCGTCGGGTAGTAGCCGGCCTGGATGAGCGTCGTGACGCCGACGACGTCGACCAGGATCCAGACCAGCCAGAACTCCACCCACCCGCGGGCCATGCCGTAGGTCGCGAGCATCGACCCGGCGAGGATCCACGCCTCGGTGGACGGGCCGTAGGAGCCGAGCACCTGCGTCAGCAGGACGTACGCCGCGGCGTAGCCCACGACGCCCAGCGCGAGCAGTTGCAGGCGCTCGGCGCTGGTCGCCCAGCGCGGCGCGATCGCGCCCCCGTCGGAGGCGCCGCCGTGCGTGCGCACCTGCGACCAGCGCCACCAGCCGTAGAGCGACACGACGGCGAAGAAGACCTGGCGCCCGGCCTGGCCCCACAGCGGCTCGTCGATGTGGCCGGAGAGCTCACCGGTGGCGAAGACGGTGAACAGCAGCACGTTGCCGACCAGGCCGACCGGCCAGGCCCACACGAAGCGCTTCATGCCGAGGATCGCGCTGGCGAGCCCGAACAGGTTGCCGATCACCTCGCGGGCGCCGAGCTCGCCCCCGGGAACCGGGATGGTGCCGTGGACGAGCCACTCGAGCAGGTCGTTCATCAGTCTTCCTCGTCATTCGTGGAACGGTGGGTGGGGAGGTGGGCGCCGAGCAGCTTCTCGACGTGCTTGGCGATGACGTCGGCCTCGAGGTTGACCCGGTCGCCGGGCCTGCGCGATCCGAGCGTGGTGCGGGCGAGGGTCTCGGGGATCAGGCTGACGGTGAAGCTGTCCTCGAAGGCCTCGACGACGGTGAGGCTGACGCCGTCCACCGTGATCGAGCCCTTGTCGACGAGGTAGCGCGCGAGGTGGCCGGGGAGCGAGACCTCCACGACGTCCCAGTGCTCGCTGGGCGAGCGGGAGACGATCTCGCCGACGCCGTCGACGTGGCCCTGGACGATGTGGCCGCCGAGCCGCTTGTCGACGGTGACCGCGCGCTCGAGGTTGACCCGGTCGCCCGGGACGACGCCGCGCAGCGAGGTCTTGTCGAGGGTCTCCTGCATGACGTCGGCGGTCCAGCGGCCCTCGCCGAGCTCGGCGACCGTGAGGCAGCAGCCGTTGACGGAGATGGAGTCGCCCAGGCCCGTTCCCTCGAGCACGGTGGCGGCCTCGATGGTGAGCCGGATGGCGTCGCCCTGGTCGACGACTGCGGCGACGGTGCCGAGCTCCTCGACGATCCCGGTGAACATCAGGTCCTCCTCATGGTGAGGCGCACGTTGGTGTCCTCACCGTCGTGGCCCTGCAGGACCGTCACGTCGGTGACGTGCAGGTGCAGGGCGTCGGTCATGGTGGTGATGCCGAGGTCGGCCACGGCGGACGCGCCGGAGCCGAGCAGCATCGGTGCGACGTAGGCGACGACCTCGTCGACCAGGTCGGCCTCGAGGAACGCGCGGGCCAGGGTCGGCCCGCCCTCGAGGAAGACGTGCTGGCGCTGGCGCTCGTGGAGCATCGCCAGCGCCTCGCGCGGGTCACGGGTGCGCAGGTGCACGGTCTCGGCGCGGTCGTTGAGGATCCGACGCCCCGCCGGCAGGTCGCGCAGGCCCATGACGGCGCGCAGCGGCTGGACCGCCACCGGCTCGTCGGCGTCGTCGCGGACGGTGAGCTCGGGGTCGTCGACGACCACGGTGCCCGAGCCGACCAGCATCGTGTCGCACTGGGCGCGCAGGCGGTGGGTGTCGCGGCGCGAGGCGGTGCTCGAGACCCAGCGGCTCGTGCCGTCGGCGGCCGCGCTGCGACCGTCGAGGGTGGTGGCGAACTTCCAGGTCACGAACGGGCGCCGGCGCATGAGCGCGAAGGTCCAGGTGCGGTTGATCGCCTGCGCCTCCTCGATCATCTCCGCCCCGACCACCTCGACCCCGGCCTCCCGCAGCCGACGCGCGCCGCCGACGGCGATCGGGTTGGAGTCGGGCTGGGCGAAGACGACGCGCCGCACGCCGGCGGCGATGAGCGCCTCGCTGCACGGGCCCGTGCGGCCGGTGTGGTTGCACGGCTCGAGGGTGACCACGGCGGTGGCTCCCCGCGCGGCGGCGCCGGCCTCGGCCAGCGCGGCGGCCTCGGCGTGCGGCGTGCCGGCCCCGCGGTGGAAGCCCTCCGCGATCGTGGACCCGTCGGGGGCGAGCAGGACGCAGCCGACGCGGGGGTTGGGGCCGAGGGGGACGCCGGGCGTGACCGCCAGCTCGAGCGCACGGCGCATCGCGCGGCGCTCGGCGTCATTGGTCGTCATGTCCTGCCTCCGGTCCGTGGGAGCGGACTCGTGGGGGCTGGACGACGAGCACGCCTCGGTCGGAGGTCCGGTCGAGGAGGTCGTGCGGTCGGTCGCGTGCGCTTCTCATCCGGACTTTGACCGTCGGTCCAGGAGTTCCACCTGGTCAACCGGCCACTGGCTGTGGCCGGGTCGCGGACTTTCACCGCCGGTGCGGAGTTCCACCGCCCCCAGAGCACGCTTGCTCAAGCTTCGTTGCAGGTCGCAACTGTGCCACAGCCCCCGGCATTCCCTCACCGGCGTCCGCCGGTGACGTGCGCAACATCTTCCGTGCACCCGGTCGGTGGGGGCGATCACCCCGCCAGGGGCGGTCGCGGCTCAGACCTGGTCGAGGAACCGGTCGAAGACGCGGGCACCGAACTCCAGGGCGTCGACCGGCACCCGCTCGTCGACTCCGTGGAACAGCGCGGTGAAGTCGAGGTCGGCAGGCAGCCGCAGCGGCGCGAAGCCGTAGGAGCGCATCCCGAGCTTGCGGAAGTGCTTGGCGTCGGTGCCGCCGCTCATCGTGTAGGGCGCGACCAGCGCGTCGGGGTCCTCGGCCAGCAGGCTGCGGGTCATCGCGTCCACCAGGTCGCCGTCGTACGGCGTCTCCCAGGGCTGCTGGTGCGACTCGAAGTCGAACTCGATGCCGTCGCCGGCCAGCTCGCGCAGCGTGGCGAAGAACTCGTCCTCGTAGCCGGGCAGGAACCGGCCGTCGACCGTGGCGCGGGCCTCGGTCGGGATGACGTTGGTCTTGTAGCCGGCGCCGAGCATCGTGGGGTTCGCGGTGTTGCGGATGACCGCGCCGAGCATCCGGGCGGCGTCGCCGAACTCCTCGACGAGGGCCTCGGCGTTGTCGGGGGTGGCCTCGGTGCCGGCGAGCTCGCCGACGGTGGCCAGCAGGACCTCCATGGTCGGGGTCAGCCGCACCGGCCACTGGTGGGCGCCGATCCGCGCGACGGCGCCCGCGAGGCGGGTGACGGCGTTGTCGCCGTTGATCATCGAGCCGTGCCCGGCACGACCGCGGGCGGTGAGCCGCATCCAGGCCATGCCCTTCTCCGCCGCCTCGATGAGGTACACCCGGCGGCCACGGACGGTGGCGGAGAAGCCGCCGACCTCGCCGCCCGCCTCGGAGCAGTCGGCG
>NZ_JBHLXH010000001.1:44377-104107 GCF_042432345.1 Nocardioides zeicaulis
CGGCGCCGTGGTGGCCCCCGGCCTCCTCGTCGGCGGTGAAGCAGAGCACCACCTCGCGGTCGGGCGCGGCGCCCGCCCGCGCCCGGGCGCGCACCACGCTGAGGAGCATGGCGTCGAAGTCCTTCATGTCGACCGCCCCGCGGCCCCAGACCTGGCCGTCCCTGATCTCGCCGGAGAAGGGGTGCACCTGCCAGTCGTCGGCCTCGGCGGGCACCACGTCGAGGTGGCCGTGGAGCAGCAGGGGCGCGCGGCCGTCGCCACCGCCCCACCGGGCGACGACGTTGGCGCGGCCGGGCCGCCCCTCGACGACCTGGCTCTCGATGCCGACCTCGTCGAGCAGCGTCGCGACGTGCTCGGCGGCCTTGCGCTCCCCCGGCCCGTCGTCGCTGCCGTAGTTGGAGGTGTCGATCGCGATGAGGTCCTGGCAGAGCCGGACCACCTCGGCGGCGGGGTCGTACGAGCGGGTGTCCGAGGTGTCGTTCGGGGCCTGGTCCATGCCGTCCATCCTGCCCCAGGACCGAACCACCTCCCCCGATTGCACCGCTGGTCCCGCCCTTTGCTACTGTTCCACCGCACTCGTCCGGGTGGCGGAATTGGCAGACGCGCTAGCTTGAGGTGCTAGTGCCCGTATTAGGGCGTGGGGGTTCAAGTCCCCCCTCGGACACACACGTTGAGCCCCAGGTCCACGACCTGGGGCTCTTCGCATGCCACCCACGCGCGGCGCACCGCCACCGTCCTGCCCTCGCTCCTCGCCGTCGTCGCGCCCACCGCCGGGCGTGCTCCAGCCCGCCGCGGCCTTCCAGGACTTCGTCGAGCGACGCCTCACCCGGCTGTGGCGGGCCAACGACCCGCGCGAGCGGTGCCGCACCGATCGCCGTGCGCACCGACGGTCGGTGGTGACCTACCCCCGCCGACGGGCGATCCCCCACGCGGCTCGACCTCCTGCACGACCTCGATGCACCCAACCCTCCGCTGTGCCCACCGGCGGGAGGTTGATGCATTTCGCCTCCGTCCGCCCCGAAGGGTGAGGGCGGCCCGGATCCGGTGGGTACGGGGCGGCCATGACCGAGAACTCGCACGACCACGACCAGGACGCCGACCCGCCGACACCCGACGGCGAGGAGCCCGACCAGGAGCAGCTGCAGCCCGGGTCGGAACCGGCCAGTGACCCCGACCCCGACCCGGGCACGGGACCTGACGTGACGAGCAAGGCATCGAACCCCGAGGAGGACGCATGACGATCCAGGACGACTACACCAGCCAGACAGGCGGCCAGGGCGACAGCCAGGGAGGCGCCGCCTCCGCGGCCGCCGACCAGGGCAAGCACCTGGCCGGCACGGCCAAGGACGAGGCCACCAACGTCGCCGGCACGGCTGCCGAGCAGGCGCGCAGCGTCGTCGGTGACGCCCGACGACAGGTGACCAGCCAGCTCAGCGACCAGGCCACCACGCAGCGTGACAACCTCACGCAGGTGCTGCGCAGCCTCGGCGACGACCTGCAGCAGATGGCCGAGAACGGCCCCGGTCAGGGCATGGCCAACGACCTCGCCCGCGAGGTCTCCGACCGGGCCCGCGCGCTCGGCAGTCACCTCGAGGGCCGCGAGCCCGGTGACCTGCTCCAGGACGCACGCGACTTCGCGCGCCGACGACCGGGCACGTTCCTGCTCGGGGCGCTGGCTGCCGGCGTCGTGGCGGGACGGCTGTTCCGGGCCACCGCCGACGGTGCCGCCGCGGCCTCGCTCGACCAGCCGGCCACCGGCACGACGGGCCTGTCGACGCCGGTGCCCGCCCCGCGGGTCACCCCCACGGAGTCCAGCGCCGGGTACGGCACGCCGGCCAGCGCCGGGTACGGCACCGAGTCGAGCACGGACAGCCCGGGCACGACCGGCTACGACACCCCGGTGGTGGACCCGACGCTCGCCACCCCGGCCAGCACCGACTCCACCTCGTCGGGCCTGCCGGGTCAGCAGACGCAGGACAAGCCGTGAGCGGCGCGCACCCGGCGGGCACGGGTGACGAGCGCAGCCTCGGCCAGATCGTGGGCGACCTGACCCACGACATGACCACCCTCGTCAAGCAGGAGCTGGACCTCGCTCGCACCGAGATGAAGCAGGAGGCCGCGCGCGCCGGGAAGGGCGCGGGGATGCTCGGCGGAGCCGGTGTGGCCGGGCTGCTCGCGCTGATCCTGGCGTCGTTCGCGCTCAGCTACCTGCTCGACAACTGGATGCCGGTCGAGCTGGCGTTCCTGCTCACCACCCTGCTCTGGGCGATCGTGGCGGCCGTCCTGGCCGCTCGCGGCCGCGCAGAGCTCAAGAAGTCGAACCCGCAGCTGCCCAAGACGCAGCAGACACTCAAGGAGGACGCGGCATGGGCCAGAGCACAGAAGAGCTGAACACGGAGATCGAGCAGACCCGTCAGTCGATGACGGCGAACGTGGACGCACTGCAGGACCGGGTGAGCCCGTCCGCGATCGTGGAGCGGCGCAAGCAGGCGGCGCGGAGCCGCGTGCTGGGCGTCCGCGACAAGGTGATGGGCACGGCGCACGACGTCCGATCGTCCACGAGCGGGACCGCCGGCGGCGCGAAGGACTCGGCCGTCGGCGCCGCCCAGGGGCTGGTGTCGGGAACGCAGGACCGCGTCGAGGGCGCGCCCCTGGCTGCCGGTCTGGTCGCCTTCGGCGCCGGTCTGGTCGTCGCGGCGCTGATCCCGGCGTCGGAGAAGGAGGCGGTGGCCGCCGGCCACGTCGTCGACGCTGCCAAGGAGCACGGCCAGCCGGTCGTCGACCAGGCGAAGTCGGTCGCGCAGGACGTCGCAGCCAGTGTCAAGGACACAGCGACGGAAGCGGCGCAGACCGTCAAGGACGCGGCGAGCGACAGCGTCGAGAACGTCAGGTCCGAGGGGAAGTCCGGGGTGGACGAGGTCCGCTCCCAGGCTGGTTCCTGACCCTCCACGAGGCGTCGGCACGTCCGTCCGCGGACGGGCCGGCGCCTCGTCGACCCACCGACCCACCGACCCACCAGCGCAGGAGGCACCGTGCGCGCCATGGTCTACCGCGGGCCCTACCGGGTCCGCGTCGAGGACAAGCCCCGTCCCCGCATCGAGCACCCCAACGACGCCGTCGTCCGGGTGCGGCGTGCCGCCATCTGCGGCTCCGACCTGCACCTGTTCCACGGGATGATGCCCGACACCCGGGTCGGCCACACGTTCGGCCACGAGTTCGTCGGCGTCGTGGACGAGGTCGGGCCGTCGGTGCAGCACCTGCGGGTGGGCGACCGCGTCATGGTGCCGTTCAACATCTTCTGCGGGACGTGCTTCTTCTGCGCCCGCGGCCTCTACTCCAACTGCCACAACGTCAACGCCAACGCGACCGCCGTCGGTGGGATCTACGGCTACTCGCACACCACGGGCGGGTACGACGGCGGCCAGGCCGAGTACGTCCGGGTGCCGTTCGCCGACGTCGGTCCGATGGTCATCCCCGACTGGCTCGACGAGGAGGACGCGCTGCTGATGACCGACGCCCTCGCCACGGGCTACTTCGGCGCACAGCTCGCCGACATCCGCGAGGGCGACACCGTGGCCGTCCTCGGCGCCGGCCCGGTGGGCCTCTACGCCGCCCGCAGCGCCTGGCTGATGGGCGCCGGACGCGTGGTGGTGATCGACCACCTCGCCGAGCGGCTCGAGATGGCCCGCACCTTCGCCCACGCGGAGGTGCTCGACTACGACGAGGTGGACGACGTCGTGGTCGCGATGAAGCGGATGACCGACCACCTCGGGTTCGACCGGGTGATCGACGCGGTCGGCGCGGAGGCCGACGGCAACATGCTCCAGCACCTCACCTCCGCGCGCTTCAAGCTGCAGGGCGGCTCTCCCGTGGCGCTCAACTGGGCGATCGACGGGGTCCGCAAGGCCGGCACGGTGTCGGTGATGGGCGCGTACGGGCCGATCTTCAGCTCGGTCAAGTTCGGTGACGCCCTCAACAAGGGCCTCACGATGCGGATGAACCAGGCGCCGGTGCGCCGCCAGTGGCCCCGGCTGCTCGAGCACGTGCGCAACGGCTACCTCAAGCCCAACGACATCGTCACCCACCGCTTCGGGCTGGAGGAGATCGCCGACGCCTACCACGTCTTCTCCGCCAAGCTCGACGGCTGCATCAAGCCCGTGATCGTCGTCGCCGACGACTGAGGAAGGACCCACCGTGCCCTACAGCGCCGACAAGCCCCCGCTCCCGGAGACGCCCGAGGAGCTGCGCGCGCGCATCCCCGGCTGGGGCGCCGACCTCGACCCCGCGGACCGGCCCTCGTACCCGCGCGAGGTCCTCGACCTCTCCGCGACCGGTGCGCACTGGGACGTGCCGCAGGACCAGCCCGGAGGGCAGGGACGTGAGCGGTCGGTCGATCACGCCCGCCTGACCCCGGTGTTCGGCACCGCCCAGCCGCTCGGCGGCCTCGCCGGACCGGTCCGCCGCTACGCCTACGCACGGCACAGCGAGGCCAAGGCGGCCCACTGGCTGCTGCTGATCGCCGCCGACCGGATCGACGTCGCCGAGCACGTGGTGCGGTCGTGGGTGACCACGCGCCCCGACAACCCGCTCACCGAGACCGGGGTGCGGGCCGAGGTGTCCCACGGGCCCCTGCGGTCGCGTCGCGGGCGCAGCGACGTGCGCCACCAGGTGCTGGACCCCGTTGTCAACGGCGTCCCGTGGGTCCTCGGCGCGTACGCCGGCTACCGCGCCGTGCGCGCGGTCTCGCGACACGGGTGAGGCAGGGCAGCACCGCCGTGCGGCGTGTGCGGGGTCACACGGCGTGGAGTGCGGGCGGATGGGTACGGGGTGGCATGACTTCCTTCACGACCGTCCAGAGGCTCCTGACCCTGCCGGCCCACGCCGCCGCGGCCGTCGCGGGCACGTCGGCCGGACTCCTCGCCACCGGCGTACGACGCGTCTCGCACCTCCTCGGCCGCACCGCCGGGCACGTCGCCGACACCGCGGCCCCGTCGGGACCGTGGCCGGCCGAGAAGGCCCCGCGGGTCGACGTCCCGCCCACCCCCGCCACGGCCCCGGTCGCCGAGGACTCGACCCCCGAGGACTCGGCCCCCGAGGACTCGACCCCCGAGGAGACGACCCCCGGGCCGCGCGTGGCACCGTCCGCGCAGGCCGCCGTCCTGGCGCCCGCCCTCGGCCTCAGCGAGGCGGAGGTCGAGGAGCTCACGGGCGACGACCACCAGAGCGCGTCCGACGGGCCGAGGTCCGAGGACGGATGACGCCCTCCCTGTCCGCCCACCACCCGGACGAGTCCGGTGCCCGCCTGTTCCGACGGTCCCGGACGGTGCGCGGCGACGGGGTGGACCTCGCCGTTCACGAGCTCGGTGACCGCGAGCGGCCCACCGTCGTGCTCGTGCACGGCTGGCCCGACACGCACCGCGTCTGGCAACAGGTCGCCGACCGGCTCGCCTGGACCTGCCACGTCGTCCTCTACGACACCCGGGCGCGCGGCGCATCGCGCACGCACTCCCCCGGTGCGGACGTGTCGCTCCCCGCGCTCGCCTGCGACCTGCGCGACGTCCTCGACGCGACGTCGCCGACGGCGCCGGCGCACGTCGTCGGCCACGATTGGGGCTCCGTCCAGGCGTGGGAGGCGGTCTGCGAGGCGTGGGCGCCCGGGCGGATCGCGTCGTTCACCTCGCTCAGCGGACCGAACCTCGACCACGTCGGCGCCTGGGTGCGCGGCCTCGCCCGCCGCCCGTCGCCGACCGGCCTGGTGGGCGCGCTCGGCCAGGCGGTGTCGTCGTCCTACGTCGCCGGCCTGGTCTCCCCCGTCGCACCACCGCTCCTGCGCGCCGCCGGAGCCCACGACGCCGCGCGGGGCTTGGCGTACTACCGCGCCAACCTCCTCCACGGCCTCCGGCCGGACGCGCACCCGCGCGAGCGACGCACGGACGTGCCGGTGCTGCAGGTCGAGCTCACGCGGGACCCGGCGATCCGCCGGGCCTCGCTCACCGCGAGCGACCCATGGTGCAGCGACCTGCGCCGCACCACGCTGCGCGTGGGCCACTGGGCGCCGAGGACCCACCCGGACCTCGTGGTCCGGGAGGTCCTCGACCAGGTGGCTGAGGTCACTCGAAGGCGTTGACCACGTCCTCGTCGATCGTCTTCACCGGCCCGGTGAACCAGTTCTTCGCCGAGGTCGTCCACCACACCGCCAGGAAGAGCAGCACGGCGAGCACCATGATCGGGGCGTAGTTGACGGCCGCCCAGTCGAACTCGTCGCGCCAGGGTGCCCCGAACGGCGAGGTCGGGAGCATCAGCATGATGCCGACGACGATGATCTCGATGACGGCCACGAGGTTCATCCAGCGGTACTTGCGGCCGTTGTTCCAGCTGCCCACCTCGAACGAGTCGCCGGCCCGCCAGCGCAGGAAGATCGGGATCGCGAAGGAGAAGTAGAGGCCGATGACCGACACCGAGGTGACGGCGTAGAACGCGGTGGGGATGCCGTTGACCGACTTGAGCGCCGGGAGCGTGATGATCGCGCCGAGGACGGCCGCGAAGATGACCGCGTTGGCCGGCGTGCGGGAGGCGTTGACGCGCGACCAGAGGCGCGAGCCGGGGACGGCCCGGTCACGGCTGAAGGCGAACATCATCCGCGACGTCGAGGTCAGGCACGCCGTGGCGCAGAAGAGCTGCGCGCAGGAGGACACGAAGAGCAGCAGCCCGCCCCAGGTGGAGCCGAGGGCCGCGTCGAAGACGTACGCGACGCCGCCGGCCGGGATGCTGGCGTAGTCGGGGGCGCCGTCGACCTGCGGGATCGCGAAGGTGACCGCGAGCAGCAGGACGTAGCCACCGACGGCGGAGTAGAAGATCGACTGCCAGATCGCCCTGGCCGCCGTCTTCGCCGCGCCCTGGGTCTCCTCCGACAGGTGCACCGAGGCGTCGAACCCGGTGATCGTGTACTGGGTGAGGATGAAGCCGAACGGGATGATCGCGAAGAAGAAGACCAGGTTGCTGGTCGACCCGTCGGACCACCCGGAGCCGTTGTAGGTGTCGGTGAAGACCTGGGAGACGCTCAGGTGCTGGTCGGGGACGATGATCAGCACGAGCACGAGGAACGCCGCGCCGACCACGTGCCACCACACCGAGATGTTGTTGATGACGGCGAGCAGGTGGCTGGAGAAGATGTTGACCACCGTGATGAACACCAGGATGACGAGGAAGAACAGGAAGACGGTGTTCAGCGAGAACTCGTCCTGCCAGCCCCAGGCCAGGAACGTCAGGTGGAAGAACGTGGCGCAGCCGTAGGCCACCGACGCGGTCACCGCGATCAGGCCGATGAGGTTGAGCCAGCCGGTGAAGAACCCGGCGGCCGGGCCGCCCAGCTTGGAGGCCCAGTAGTAGATGCCGCCCGAGGTCGGCATCGCCGAGACCAGCTCGGACATCGTGAAGCCGATGATGAGGATGAAGACCGAGATGATCGGCCACGACCACGAGATCGAGACAGGCCCGCCGTTGGCGATGCCGGCGCCGTAGGTGGTCAGGCACCCGGCGAGGATCGAGATGATCGAGAACGAGATCGCGAAGTTGGAGAAGCCGGACCACGAGCGGGCCAGCTCCTGCTTGTACCCGAGCCGGGCCAGGTGCGCCTCGTCCTCGGACAGGTGCTGGGCCGGCGGATCGGACATGGACTCGGGGGACATGAGTGCACCTCTCGCAGAGCTCGGACGAGCGTCAGATGGGTGCTCGGCACCGTAGACCCGGCCGCGGGCGCTTGTGAATAGGTGACCCACAAATTGGTCTGAACCCTGACCATTGACGAGACCGGCCGGCCCACCCAGACTGGCCGTCATGTCCGCCCAGCCGCACGAGCACCTCACCGCAGCGGTGCTCCGACCGGTGCGCGGGCACCACGCGTTCGAGGGATGCGTGGAACAGCTCGCCACCGCGATCCGGCTCGGGGTCTACCCCGTCGGCAGCGTGCTGCCGCCCGAGCGCGAGCTCGCCGAGCGGATGGCGGTCAGCCGGGCGACGCTGCGCGAGGCGATCGCCGCGCTGCGCCAGGCCGGGCTGGTCGAGACCAGGCGCGGTCGCGGCGGCGGCTCGACGGTGACCTCGCAGGCCCGCAGCCGGTTCACCGGCGGGCTGGCGCACCTGCCGGCGGCCACGGCGGCGGAGTGGCTCGACGCGCTGGAGTTCCGCCGCGTCGTCGAGCCGGGCGCGGCCTACCTCGCGGCCCGTCACGACCTCAGTGAGGCCGACCGCGAGCGCCTCACCGACGCCGAGGCCGCGGTGCGCGACGCGACCGGCAAGCGGGCCCACCGCCAGGCGGACTCCCGCTTCCACCTCACGCTCGCCGCGCTGAGCGGCTCGGTGCGCATCCAGGAGGCGGTGACCTCGGTGCAGTCGGTGCTCGACACGATGCTGGCCTCGATCCCCTCGCTCGACACCAACATCAGCCACTCCCACCAGCAGCACCGCCTCGTCACGCAGGCGGTCCTCGCCGGCCGTGCCGACCGCGCCCGCGCGGTGATGGAGGACCACTGCGACGACACCGCGGCGCTGCTGCGCGGCCTGCTCGCCTGACGCACCACACCACCCGACCGACCACCGGAGACGGAGAGCCCGTGACCACACGCAACGAGCGCCACCTCACCCTCGACGCGCTGCGCACCCTCATCGAGGACGGCGAGGTCGACACCGTCGTCCTCGCCTTCACCGACATGCAGGGCCGCCTGCAGGGCAAGCGGCTGCACGGTCGCTACTTCCTCGACCACGTCGTGGGCCACGGCACCGAGGGCTGCAACTACCTGCTCGGCGTCGACGTGGACATGAACACCGTCTCCGGCTACGCGATGACGTCGTGGGACCAGGGCTACGGCGACATGGAGTTCGTCATGGACGAGCAGACCGTGCGCCTGCTGCCCTGGCTGCCCGCGACCGCGATGGTGCAGTGCGACCTGGAGTGGCCCGACCACCGCCCCGTCACCGCCTCGCCGCGCGCGATCCTGAAGGCGCAGCTCGACCGGCTCGCCGCGCACGGGTGGACGGCGTACGCCGGCACCGAGCTCGAGCTCGTCGTCTACGAGGACACCTACGAGGAGGCGCGGCGCAAGAACTACCGCGACCTGGTGCCCGCCAACGACTACAACGTTGACTACTCGATCCTCGGCACCACCAAGCTCGAGCCGCTGCTGCGCGACATCCGCAACCACATGTACGCCGCCGGGCTCGACGTCGAGGGCGCCAAGGGCGAGTGCAACTTCGGCCAGCACGAGGTCGGCTTCCTCTACGCCGAGGCCCTCACCACCGCCGACAACCACGTGGTCTACAAGAACGCCGCCAAGGAGATCGCCGCGCAGCACGGCAAGTCGGTGACGTTCATGGCCAAGCCCAACCAGCGCGAGGGCAGCTCGTGCCACATCCACCTGTCCCTGCGCGGCACGGACGGCGAACTGGTGTTCTGGGACGAGGAGGCCGGCGCCCGGACCCCGCTCTACGACCGCTTCATCGCCGGCGTGCTCGCCACCGCGGCCGACTTCACGCTGTTCTTCGCGCCCAACATCAACTCCTACAAGCGCTTCGCGGACGGCTCCTTCGCCCCCACGACGCTCGGGTGGGGCCTGGACAACCGCACGTGCGCGGTGCGCCTCGTCGGCCGCGGCGCCGGCGCCCGGATGGAGAACCGCATCCCGGGCGCCGACACCAACCCCTACCTCGCGCTCGCCGCGATGATCGCCGGCGGCCTCCACGGCATCGAGAACGAGCTCGAGCTGGAGCCGGAGCTCACCGGCAACGCGTACGCCTCCGACAAGCCGCGCGTGCCGTCCACGATGGGCGCCGCCCGCGAGCTGTTCCACGCCTCGGCCGTGACCCGCGCGGCCCTGGGTGACGAGGTCGTCGACCACTACGCCAACATGGCCGACGTCGAGCTCGCTGCCTACAACGCCGCCGTCACCGACTGGGAGCTCGTCCGCGGCTTCGAGAGGTTGTGAGATGACCCTGCAGACCCACCCCCTGGTCAACCCCGCCACCGGGCAGGAGCTCGACTCCTCCCCCGCCCTGGCCGGCCTCGACGAGACCGACGAGGCGATCCAGCGCGCCCACGACGCGTTCCCCGCGTGGCGCGACGTCGCGCCGGGCGAGCGGGCCCGGCTGCTGCGCGCCTTCGCCGCCGTGGTCGACGAGCACGTCGAGGAGCTCGCGCAGCTCGAGGTCCTCAACGCCGGCCACACGATCGGCAACGCCCGCTGGGAGGCCGGCAACGTCCGCGACTGCCTCAACTACTACTCCGCGGCGCCCGAGCGCCTCTTCGGCCGGCAGGTTCCGGTGCCCGGCGGCACCGACCTGACCTTCCGCGAGCCGCTCGGCGTCGTCGGGATCATCGTGCCCTGGAACTTTCCGATGCCGATCGCGGCGTGGGGCTTCGCCCCGGCGCTGGCCGCGGGCAACACGGTCGTCCTCAAGCCCGCCGAGCTCACCCCGCTCACCGCGATCCGGATCGGCGAGCTCGCGCGGCTGGCGGGCATCCCGGAGGGCGTGCTGACGGTCGTCCCGGGACGGGGATCGGTCGTCGGCCAGCGCTTCGTCACCCACCCGCTGGTCCGCAAGGTCTGCTTCACCGGCTCCACCACCGTCGGCAAGCAGGTCATGGCCGGCTGCGCCGAGCAGGTCAAGCGGGTCACCCTCGAGCTCGGCGGCAAGAGCGCGAACATCGTCTTCGCCGACACCGACGTCGCCGCGGCCGCCGCCAGCGCGCCGTACGCCGTCTTCGACAACGCCGGCCAGGACTGCTGCGCGCGCTCGCGGATCCTGGTCGAGCGCTCGGCCTACGACGAGTTCGTCGGCCGCCTCGAGACGGCCGTCAAGGCGCTGCGCGTCACCGACCCCTCCGACGAGCAGAGCGAGATGGGTCCCCTCGTCTCCTCGGGCCAGCGCGACCGCGTCCAGGGCTACCTCGACGGCGCGAGCATCGCCTTCACCGGCAGCGCCCCCGACGGACCGGGCTGGTGGCTGCCGCCGACGGTCGTGGAGTCCGCGGACACCGGCGAGGCGATCTGGCGCGAGGAGGTCTTCGGCCCCGTCGTCGCGGTGCGCGCCTTCGACGAGGAGGAGGAGGCCGTCGCGCTCGCCAACGACAGCGACTACGGCCTGTCCGGGTCGATCTTCACCTCCGACCTCGGACGCGCCCTGAGGGTCTCGCGCCGCGTCGAGGCCGGCAACCTGTCGGTCAACAGCCACTCCTCGGTCCGCTACTGGACGCCGTTCGGCGGCTACAAGCAGTCCGGCCTCGGTCGCGAGCTCGGGCCGGACGCGCCCGACGCGTTCACCGAGGAGAAGAACGTCTTCATCGCCCACTGACGGCCCATTGACGGCCCACTGAACGGAAAGAGGAACACACCCATGGCAGGACGCATCGAGGGTCGCACGGCCGTCGTCACCGGCGGTTGCAGCGGCATCGGCCTGGCGACCGTGCGCCGGTTCGTCGAGGAGGGCGCGCGCGTCGTCATCGGCGACATCGACGACGCGGGCGGGGAGGCGCTGGTCGCGGAGCTCGGCGGCCCCGACGTGGCGACCTACGTCCACGTCGACGTGACCTCCAAGGACGAGGTCGACGCGCTCTTCCGCACCGCCAAGGACACCTACGGCTCGGTGGACATCGCCTTCAACAACGCGGGCATCTCGCCGCCGGAGGACGACTCGATCCTCGACACCGACCTCGACGCGTGGCGCAGGGTGCAGGAGGTCAACCTGACCAGCGTGTACCTGTGCTGCAAGGCCGCGCTCCCCTACATGCTGGAGCAGAAGCGCGGCTCCATCATCAACACCGCGTCGTTCGTCGCGGTGATGGGCGCCGCCACCTCGCAGATCTCCTACTCGGCCTCCAAGGGCGGCGTGCTGTCGATGTCGCGCGAGCTCGGCGTCCAGTTCGCCCGCGAGGGCGTCCGCGTCAACGCCCTGTGCCCCGGACCGGTGAACACCCCGCTGCTCAAGGAGCTGTTCGCCAGCGACGCCGAGCGGGCCGCGCGCCGCCTCGTGCACGTGCCGATGGGCCGCTTCGCCGAGCCCGAGGAGATGGCCAACGCCGTGCTGTTCCTGGCCTCCGACGAGTCGAGCTTCATGACCGCCAACACCTTCCTGGTCGACGGCGGCATCTCCGGCGCGTACGTCACCCCCCTGTGAGGACGTCGTGACGCAGGCGCCGCTGGTCGGGCTGACGACCTACCGGCAGCAGGCGGCCTGGGGTGTGTGGGACACCCGCGCCGACCTGCTCCCCACCGAGTACGCCGTCGCGGTCGAGGCCGCGGGCGGCGTGCCGGTGCTGCTGCCGCCCGTGGCGGCGACCGGGGCGGCGGAGCGGGTGGTCGCACGGCTCGACGCGCTCGTCGTCTCGGGCGGCGAGGACGTCGACCCGTCGCGCTACGCCGCCGAGCCGCACCCGCGCACGGCGGGCTGGCAGCCGGAGCGCGACGCGTGGGAGCTGTCCCTGCTGGCGGCGGCCGACGAGGCCGGGCTGCCGGTCCTCGGGATCTGTCGGGGCATGCAGCTGATGGCGGTGCACGGCGGCGGCGCCCTCGACCAGCACACCCCCGACCTGGTCGGGCACGAGACGCACTCCCCCGGCGGCGACGTGTACGGCACCGTGGCCGTCACCACCGCGCCCGGCTCGCGGCTGGCGACGCTCGTCGGGCCGGAGGTCGAGGTGAGCTGCCACCACCACCAGTCGGTCGCGACCCACCCCGGCTTCGAGGCGGTCGCGCGCGCAGCCGACGGAACGCTCGAGGCGATGGAGACGACCGGCGAGCGCTGGTGCGTGGCGGTGCAGTGGCACCCCGAGACCCGGGTCGAGACCGGCCTGATGACCGGGCTCGTCGCCGCCGCGCGCGCCCACGCGGCCCGGGGCGGCTGACCGGGCGGCTCAACCGCGGGCGGGGCGCTCCCGTCGCCGCCTCAGGGTCGCCGGGAGGGTGAGCACCAGCGCCAGCGCGACGCCGGCGAACATGCCGATCGAGTTCGCCGCGACGTCGCGGGGGTCGGAGACGCGCCCCGGGATGTCGCGCTGCACGGTCTCGATCATCGAGGTCAGCACGATGCCGGCGGCGATCGCGACCAGCCACAGCCGGCTGCCGACGAGCAGCAGCAGGAACACGCCGAGCGGCACGAAGAGCCCCACGTTGGCCAGGAACTCGATGCGCTCGAGGCTGAGCCTGCTGGTGAGCGGGTCGAGGTCGGGGTACCGCTCGAGACGGGCCAGGATCCGGCCGGCGAGGCCGTAGTAGTCGGGCTGCCCGGACCCCGGCGTCAGCGTGACCAGGCCGACGAACCCCAGGTAGAGGATCGTCAGCAGGCTCAGGAACGGGTGGCGGTGCAGCACCCGACCCATGATCCGGGTCGCCCCAACGCGGCCCGCCGGCGGACCCGTCGTCGGTGGTGTGGGCGAGAGTTGTCCCATGACCCGCGTGCAGCTCACCCGTCTGCCGGGCGAGCGCGTGCGAGTCACGGAGGAGGGCGGCCGGACGAGCGAGGTCGACCTCACGGACCTGCCCGCCCTGGTCGCGGCGCGCGAGCCCGAGGGCCCGCGCTGGGTCTGGGACGACACCGCCCGTTGGTACCCGCCGCTGCTCGCCGCCGGCGTCCGGGTGGCCCGCGCCCACGACCTGCGGCTGTGCCACCACCTGCTGCGCCGGGCCCCCGCCGTCGACGCCTCCCTGCTCGACGGGGAGGAGTCGCCGCTCTGGGACCGGCTCGGGCCGGCCGTGCCGAGCGACCCGGTGCTGTTCAGCTCGCTCGACGCCGCCGACCACCTGCGCGCCGACCTCGAGGACGCCCGGCAGCGCGCGGCGGTCGCCGCCTCGTCCGACGCCGCGCGGCTCGGGCTGCTGGTCGCGGCCGAGTCGTCGGGCGCGCTCGCCGCCGCCGAGATGACCCACGCCGGTGTCCCCTGGCGGGTAGACGTGCACGACGCGCTGCTGACCGGGCTGCTCGGCGAGCGGCCGCCGCGCGGCGCCCGCCCCCGGGTCCTCGAGCAGGTCGCCGACGACGTGCGCCGCCTCCTCGGCGCGCCCGGCCTCAACCCCGACTCGCGGCCCGAGCTGCTCGCCGCGCTGCGCCGCAACGACATCGAGCTCACCGACACCCGGGCGTGGTCGCTGCGCTCGGTCGACCACCCGGTCGTCGAGCCGCTGCTGCGCTACAAGAAGCTGGCGCACCTGTTCCAGACCAACGGCTGGGCGTGGATCGACGAGTGGGTGCGCGACGGACGCTTCCGCCCGGTCTACCAGCCGGCCGGCTCGGCGACCGGGCGCTGGTCGTCCAACGGCGGGGGCGCGCTGTCCTTCCCGCAGCAGGTGCGCGCGGCGGCCGTCGCCGACGACGACTGGGCCCTCGTCGTCGCCGACGTCGCCCAGCTCGAACCGCGAGTGCTCGCCGGGATGAGCGGCGACCGGGCGCTGGCCCGGGCCGCACGGGGCGCGGACCTCTACCAAGGCATGGTCGACGACGGTGCCGTGGCGACGCGCCAGCACGCCAAGCTCGGCCTGCTGGGGGCGATGTACGGCGCCACCAGCGGTGAGAGCGGCCGGATGCTCGCCGACCTCAACCGCCGCTACCCCGCCGCCTTCGGGCTGGTCGAGGAGGCGGCTCGCGCGGGCGAGCGCGGGCAGGTCGTGCGCACGCTGCTCGGCCGCGGCTGCCCGCCGCTCGGCGGGNNCGCCCCACGCCCCGCCCGCCGACACCGCCGACCAGGACCGGCACCGCCGCGCGTACGGCAGGTTCACCCGCAACTTCGTGGTGCAGGGCACGGCGGCCGAGTGGGCGTCGTGCTGGATCGCCGACCTCCGCAACCGGCTGTGGGCCCTGGCTGGCGCCGAACCGCTGGACGCCCGTCCGCACCTGGTGTTCTTCCTGCACGACGAGGTCGTGGTGCACACGCCCGTCGGGCTCGCCGACGACGTCGTCGCGGCCGTCGAGGCTGCTGCCCAGGGCGCCGGCGCCCTGCTGTTCCGCGACCTCCCGATCGACTTCCCGCTCTCCGTCTCGGTCGTCAGGTCCTACGCCGAGGCAGGCAAGGGCACCCCGGCGGGCGAGCCGATGCTGTGACATCGGTCTCTCCCCTCGCGGGGAGCGCCCGACCCGGTTTGCCCGGCACCGCGGTTCTTTGGTCTGGTCGAGGGATGGCCATCGGCATGGAACACCCCCACGAGATCCCGACGCCCGACGAGGTGCACCCCGCGCTCGACGCCGCGATCGAGCCCACCGGCCCTCCCCGGCAGGGTCTCGACAGGGTCGTCTTCGGCGTCACCGCCGCGATCAGCGTCGCCTTCCTCGCCTGGGGGTTCATCAGCACCAGCAGCCTGGCCGACGCCTCCGGCACCGGCCTGTCGTGGGTGATGGGCAACGCCGGCTGGCTCTTCGTCCTCACCTCCAGCGCCTTCGTGGTCTTCGTCATCTGGCTCGCCATGGGCAAGTTCGGCAACATCCCGCTCGGCCGTGACGACGAGGAGCCCGAGTTCCGCACGGTGTCGTGGATCGCGATGATGTTCAGCGCCGGCATGGGCATCGGCCTGATGTTCTACGGCGTCAGCGAGCCGGTCACGCACTTCGTCACCCCGCCGCCGGGGACGGGCGAGGCCGGCAACGCCGAGGCCGCCCAGACCGCCATGGCCACGACGATGTTCCACTGGACGCTGCACCCCTGGGCCATCTACGCCGTCGTCGGCCTCGCGGTCGCCTACGGCGTCTACCGCAAGGGCCGCCTCCAGCTGATCAGCTCGGCCTTCGAGCCGCTCCTGGGTCGCCACGCCCACGGGGCCGGCGGCAAGGCGATCGACATGTTCGCCATCTTCGCGACCCTCTTCGGCTCGGCCACCTCGCTCGGCCTCGGCGCCCTGCAGATCGAGTCCGGCCTCCAGATCGTCGCCGGCCTCGGCGACACCGGCAACGCCGTGCTGGTCGGCATCATCGCCGTGCTCACGGCCGCGTTCGTGCTGTCCGCGGTCTCCGGCGTCGCCAAGGGCATCCAGTGGCTGTCGAACGTCAACATGGTGCTCGCCGTGGGTCTGGCGCTCTTCGTGTTCCTCGTCGGGCCGACGGTCTTCATGCTCAACCTCGTGCCGACCTCGATCGGCAGCTACGTCGCCGACCTGCCGATGATGGCCGCGCGCACCGCCGCGGAGGGCGAGGAGACCAGCGACTGGCTCTCCACCTGGACGGTCTTCTACTGGGCCTGGTGGCTGTCGTGGACGCCGTTCGTGGGCATGTTCATCGCCCGCATCTCCCGCGGGCGCACGATCCGCCAGTTCGTCACCGGCGTGCTGCTCGTGCCCAGCCTGGTGAGCGTCGTGTGGTTCTGCATCTTCGGCGGCGCGGCGATCGACCTGCAGGAGAACGGCACCGACATCGCCGGCGCCGGCGGGCTGGAGAACCAGCTCTTCAGCACCCTCGAGGCCTACCCGCTGGCCACCGTCTCCAGCATCGTGGTGATGGTGCTGGTCGGCATCTTCTTCGTCTCCGGCGCCGACGCCGCCTCCATCGTGATGGGCACCCTGTCCGAGCGCGGCACCGCGCACCCGAGCCGGCCCACCGTGATCTTCTGGGGCGTCGCGACCGGTGCCGTCGCGGCGGTGATGCTGCTCGTCGGTGGGGAGGACGCCCTCACCGGCCTCCAGACCATCACCGTCATCGCGGCCCTGCCGTTCGTGGTCATCATGATCGGCCTGGCGGCCGCGCTGGTGAAGGACCTCGGGCAGGACCCGATGGTCGTGCGGCGCAAGTACGCCATCGAGGCCGTCGAGGCCGCGGTCATCACCGGTGTCACCGAGCACGGCGACGACTTCGTGATCTCGGTCGAGAAGGACCCCGAGGCCTGAGCCGCGGCGCGCGGTCGCCGTAGGGTCGTGCCCATGATCGCTCCCCTCCGCGTCGGCTTCGTGACCGGCGCGACCCCGGACAAGTGGGCGCGCCACTGGCGCGAGCGCCGCCGCGAGTCGCTCCACCTCGTGTCGACGACCGAGGCCGACCAGCTCGACGGCGTGCGCGACGGCAGCCTCGACATGGCGATCGTCCGGCTGCCCGTGGACCGCGACGGGCTGCACTGCGTGCGCCTCTACGACGAGGTGCAGGTGGTGGTCGCGTCGGCGGACCACGTGGTCGCCGCGGCCGACGCCGAGGTGAGCCTCGCCGACCTCGTCGACGAGCAGCTCGTGCGCCCGCACCCGAGCGGCTGGACACCCGACGCCGAGCAGCTCGACTGGCCCCCGATGACCGAGCAGGAGGCGATCGAGACGGTCGCCGCCGGCACCGGCGTGGTCATCGTGCCGATGTCGGTCGCCCGCCTCCACCAGCGCAAGGACGTCGTCAGCCGCGTGGTCGCCGACCTCGAGCCCACCACCATCGCGCTGGTCTGGAAGGTCGAGCGCGACGACGACGTCACCCAGGCGTTCGTCGGTGTCACCAAGGGGCGTACGGCGAACACCTCGCGCTGATCGGCTCCTCGGACGTCTGTCTCCGGCCGCACGGGGTACGGGACGGGTCGAGGCGCGGCACCCGGTCGCTCCCGGCAGGAGGGGTGCCATGCGGGTCGTCGTCACCGGAGCGAGCGGCAACGTCGGGACGGCGCTGCTGCGCCGGCTCGCGCAGGACGGCCGGCACGACGTCGTGGGTCTCGCCCGGCGTCCACCGGACAACGGAGGCGCCTCGGCGTACGCGGGCGTGGAGTGGGTGGCCGTGGACCTGTCCCGGCCCGACACCGAGGTCCTGCGCGCGGCCGTGGCGGGTGCCGACGCGGTCGTCCACCTGGCGTGGGGGTTCCAGCCGTCCCACCGGGAGCCGTACCTGCGCTCCCTCGGCGTGGGCGGGACGTCGCGCGTCATCGACGCCGTCACGGCGTGCGGGGTGCCGCACCTGGTGCACATGTCGTCGGTCGGGGCGTACTCCCCCAAGCAGGACGACCTCCCCGTGGCCGAGACCTGGCCCACCGAGGGTGTGCCCACGTCGATGTACAGCCGCCACAAGGCGGCCGCCGAGCGGCTCCTCGACCTGCTCGAGCAGGGCGACTCGGGCACGACCGTCACCCGCCTGCGCCCCGGGATCGTCGGACAGCGCTCCGCCGGCAGCGCGCTGCTGCGCTACGGCCTGCCCGCCCTGGTGCCGTCGGGGGTCGTCGGCCGGGTGCCTGTGCTGCCGGTGGACCGCCGGCTGGTGATCCCGATGGTGCACGCGGACGACGTGGCCGACGCCGTCGTCCGGTCGCTGGAGGCCAAGGCCCAGGGTGCGTTCAACCTCGCCGCGGCCCCGGCGATCACCGCCCAGCACGTCGCCGACGCGCTCGGCGCTCGGCTCGTCCACGTGCCGTCCGCCGCCGTGCGCGCGGCGGTCTCGGGCTCGTGGCACGCGCGGGTACAGCCCCTCGATCCGGGGTGGATCGACCTTGCGTTCGCGGTGCCCCTGCTCGACACGACCCGTGCGCTCACGGAGCTCGGCTGGTCTCCCACCCGCGACGCGCGGTCGGTGCTAGCGGAGACCCTGGACGGCATGCGCGACGCCGACTCGGCCCACTCCCCCGTCCTACGCCCGCGCACGGTCGCCGGCGGCCTGCTCCGCGCCGTCCGACGCGGACCCGTCAGCAGCCGGCGCGTGACCTGACGCGGGTCAGCCGACGCTGTCCACGCGCCATCACGCCACGGCGGGCACCACGTCGTCTCGCGTGCTGATGGCAGTCCACCCGACCAGGACGAGCAGTCCGCCCACGCCCGCGACCGACAGCAGCACCAGTCGGGACTCACGGACGACGGGGCTGCAGGCCGCCGCGATGCGTCGTTCGTCGCCAGCGGGGGTCGCCGAGGCCGGAACGTTGCCGGCGCCCGACATCAGCCACGAGTCGGGGATCGAGGATCCGCAGTGCTGGGTCCGGCCCGTGACCGTGGTCGACAGTCCGTTCTCGGTGCCGATGGCGAAGGCCGCGAGCAGCACCAGCAATCCACCCGCCAGCGCAGCCTTGGCCCAGACCATCCACCGAGCATGGTCCGACCATCCCTGTCGCGCAAGGGTCGGGCTCACCGGCGTCTCCGCACCACCGTCCCGGCAGACCTCGGCGTCGCTCACGAAGCGGCCGACGGTGGTGGTGCTGCCACCCATGCACTCGTGGACCGGTATGCCTTCACGGACATCCAGGCATGGGCCGTGACCGAGCTCCAGTTCCGACGCATGACGGCGACGGACAGGAAGAATCACGAGCAGCGCATGCACGAGCTCCGCGAGCGCGCCACGGCGTCGCAACAGCACCTCGGCCGGGACTGACCCTCCGCCAGACACGGCACATCAGCATGCGCGACCGGGTGGTTCGGGAGGCTGGAGGCCGCCTAGGCGGTCCTGTCGGTGTCGCGTCGCGCGCTGGCCTGCGCTTCCAGGATCGCCCTATCGCGTTGCGTCAGCACGTACATCCCGACTGCGATCCCTGAGATGGCACACGCACCCGCGACGACCCTCAGAGCACGGACGAGCGCCTGGTCGGCGGGAGCAAGAGCCGAATCGTCGAGGTACTCGGCGACACCGAAGAAGTACACGGCGAGCGCGCACGCGACGAGAGACAGCATCCCGACGACGCGGAGAAGCATGGGCTGGACCGGCCGATCGATGTCGACGGAAACCTGCGAGGCAGGCCGCTCCCCGTTGCTCGTCGTCATGGCGGAACGTTCTCACGCGGTCGTGTCCGTCGTCCGGACATTGACGGAGGGCAACGGCCGACAGTGGAAGAACGCGCGGCGTCGCGCGGGCTGGGCGACCTGGTCGCCGTGCGGACGTGCCGGTGGCCCCGCTACCTGATGGGTGGCGGGGTGCGGGGCGGGGTCATGGTCGGCGGGGTTGCGGGATCCGGGGCGGCCCTGTGGTCTGGGGTGGTGTGGGTGGGTTGAGGGCGGTGGTGCCATCCCGGTCGCGGAGGTAGTGGTGGTCGTGGGGGCTGGTCCACTCGAAGACGCCCGGACGCAGGTGGACGTAGCGCCAGGCGGTGTGGGTCTTGAGTCGATGGTGGGACCGGCACAACGGGGCGAGGTTCGAGGTCGCGGTCGGGCCGGGCTGCGGCCGACCGGCGGCTGCTGCGTCGTGGTCGAACGGCACGACGTGGTCGAGGTCGCAGACCCGGGCGGGGCGGGTGCACCACGGGAACACACAGGTCCGGTCACGGAGCACGACCTGCTCGCGGATCAGGTCGGGGATCGCGTAGGTCTCGGCAGTGAGGTCGGCATTCAGGTCCAGGACCGGGCGGATGGTGACCTTGGTCCGCGACGACGTGCACCAGGTCTTGACCTGGTCCAGGAGCGCGAGACGCTGCCCGTTCTCGAGCCGGGCGGTGGGGCCGAACACCGTCTGCTCGCCCGTGACGGCAGCGTCGAGGTGGACGTGGAGCACGACCTCACGGGCTGCTGGGAGGTTGGCACCGCCCGGGGCCGGGGCGGGCGTGCCCTGGGTGTGGAGGTCGAGGGCGGTCTGGGTGCGGGCGAGGTCGCCGAGCGCGGCGGCACGCCGCGCGCCGAGCGCGGCCGTCGAGCCGAGTGCCTTCAAGGCTGCGGCACCGTGCTGGATGGCGGCGTCGAGGTCGTAGGCGTCGGCGAGGTCGAGCTCGGCCTCCATCCTCATCAGGCCGTCGTAATGGACGTGACTCGTGTCGAACGTGACGTGACGGGCGTCGTGGTTGAGGTACTGGTCGGCGGCGAAGTCCTCGTGGTCCTCACCCGCCGCGAAGTCGGGCCGGGGCTCGAGGCTGAGGTCGTAGCGCTTGATGGCCTCCGCGACCAGCCGGTCGAGCTGCGCAGTGCCGACCTTGCCCGCGACGGCCGCGACCTGGGCGTCGATCCACCCGGCCGCCTCGACCGTCAGCGTCGGAACGGTGTGGATGGTCGTCTCGGCCACCAGCCGCGCCCGCCAGGCGGGCACGCGGCCGGCGTGAACCTGGTCCCACAGGCGAGGCAACCGGTGGCGGAGCTCAAGCGCGTGCCCGATCAGCTTCTTCGCCGCCGTGGTCGAGATCCCCAGCACCGCCCCGAGCTCGGGGATGCAGAACTCCGTCACCAGCGGACACCCCGCGCCGGCGATGGGCTCCTCGTGGTCGAAGCCCGGCACGGTGAACGCGGCGGCGTGGTGGACCGACTCGGGCGGGTGCAGGTCGGCCCACCGGGCGGCGAGATCGAGCTGACGGGCAGCAGCGGCATCCTCGGCCTGCCGCTCACTGCGGATCGAGGCGAGCAGGCCGGCGGCGCCGAGGTCGTCGGAGACCTCGCTCACTCCGAGCGCGTTTCGCGTGTCGATCATGTGTTCGATTCTAGGCGAAGGGCCCGACAGTCGTCGATCAGCGGAGGCGACCTGTGGACAGCCTGACCGCCCCGACGACCGGTCTCATGACGCCCGCCGAGTGACCTCCCCTGACCGACGAGAGGCGCCGCCGCCGACCCCCGGCCGGGTCAGCGCCCCCGCCAACCCCCGAGCCAGGAAGCGAGGGTGGTGTCGTGCGTCCAGGGACGGAGCGCAGCGTCCACGGGAGGGCCGGCGGGAGCGAGGTCGGGGCGCCCCCAGCGCTCCGCGCGACGCAGCAGCCGGAGGTCCTGGACCTCCGCGCACCCGTCGGCGACGGAGCGCCGCCCAACGGTGCCGTCGAGGCCCTCCAGCAGCGCGGTCCAGGCGTCGGCACCCCCGCTGAGCCCTCGGCGCACGTCGACGTGGACCCGCGCCGAGCCCGGCAACGGCCCGTCGTCGACCACCACGCGCGGGTCCGGCCCCACCAGGTCGGCGTGCGCGGGCGACACCCGCACCCGGGCACGAGGCAGCGAAGCGAGGACCGAGTCGACCGTGACCAGCAGCTCCGCCTCGCCGAGCGAGGCAGCCAGGGTGACCACGACGTCGGCGGGACCGCGGAGCAGCCCGTGCCACGTCGTGCTCGACGACGCGGTGCGGTCGGCCACCGCGACGGTCTCCGCCAGCTCGGCAACGTCGTGGCGCGGACGCTCGCCCGCGTGCGGGCCGTCGTGCCAGGCAACGGCGTCGCGCCGGTGGGCGACCAGCCCGCCCGCGGTCCACGAGCGGTGGGCGAGCTCCCAGTCCTCGCCCCCGTAGGTCCGGAAGGACTCGTCGAAGCCGCCGACCTCGTCGTACCACCAGCGGCTGCACGCCATGACGGCGCTGATCACGAACCGGTGCGCCGACCCGTCCGCGTCGAGCAGGTCGCGGGTGCGGTCGTAGGCCTCGCCCAGCCACGCCGGCTCGGGCAGCTCCAGTCCGGGCGCGACCGACTCCATGGGCACGTCGGGCCCGACGCCGGCGAGGTCGGCGTGGCGCCGACGCCCCACGACCAGCGCCTCCGGGAGCACCTCCGGCAGCGCGGCCATCCGCTCCACGAACCCGGGCTCCGGGTGGGTGTCGGCGTCGAGCAGCACCAGCACGTCCCCCGTGCTTGCCGCCACGCCCAGGTTGCGCGCCGCTGCCGCACGGAACCCCTCGTCGGCCTGGCGCACCACCCTCACCCCCGGCGGGACCGCGGGCGCCTCGCCGGAGCCGTCATCAGCCACGACGACCTCGTCGGGCACCCGGGTCTGGCGACGCAGCGCCGCCAGCGTCCGGTCGAGCTCGCGCTGCTGCTCGAAGTAGGTGACGACGACCGACACCCGCCGTGGCGACCCGCCGGCCGGCGCCAGGTCCCACCGGTTCCCGGGCACGCTCGTCCCCCAGGGCGGCCTGCTCACGCGCCGACCGTCGCCCACCACGCGCGGTACGCCTCGGCCGTCTGCTCCAGGCGCGGCCCGACGTCGGTCCCGGGGGCGAGCCACGTCGACCCGGGGTCGGCCAGCGCCCTCGCGAGCGCGGGCACCAGGGAGGAGTCGTCGAAGAGCACGATCGTCCCGGGACGCAGCGCGGCCATCTCACGGGCGTACGCGCTGTCGCGGACCAGCGGCCGCCTCCCGGCGGCGATCCACGAGTTCATGCTGCCCGAGGCGGACACGTTCCTGTGCGCGGCCACCGCGACGTCCACCTGCCGCAGCACGCGTACGACGTCGGCCTCGGGCACCCGTCCCGACACCTCCACCGGCACGCCGCGAGCCCGGCTCGTGGTCCTCAGGACGTCCACCTCGTCGTCGTGCCCCGGGGCCGCGCCGCCGAGGACGCGCACGCGGGCCATGACGCCCGACCGGCGCAGCGCTGCAGCCGCGCGGACGACGTGCCGGTGGCCCTTGCCCGGGTAGACGTAGCCGAACACGCCGAGCACCGGCTCGTCGACGGCGCCGTGCGCGCGCGGCGCGCCGGGCGTCGTCGACACGATCGGGAGCGGGATCACGGACCCGCTGGCCCCCGGCGCGGACCACCGCTCGACCAGCGCGTGCTCGTGCCGGGAGTTGGTCGCCCAGGCGTGGCTGGCGCGCACGATGCGGCCGTACGCCGCGGCGCGGGCAGCGAAGACGGGACCGTCCGTCGGCTGCGGGACGTCGTGCAGCGTCACGGTCAGCCGCACCCGGCGCGCCAGCGCTTCGAGCGCCTCCGCCGCCTCGGCGGGCGTCCGGCTGAACAGCCGGTCGGTCACGTGCACGTGCACGGGCGCGCCCACGCGGAGCTCCGCCGCCTCGCGGACGACCGGCGCCCCGGCCGCCGCAGCCACCTCGCCCGCATAGCGCGTGACGCCGTGGGTGTCCGGGCCCACCAGCAGGTGGTGCGGCACTGTGGAGTCGTCGGTCGTCCGGAGCAGCACGAGGACATCCTGCTGAATGGGGTCAAGCCGCGCACCCCTCCGGGCGGGGCCGGCTCCCGGCGCGGGGGGCTCAGAGCTCGCGCTCGAGCCAGTCCCCCAGGAAGCGGGCGGAGGCGGCGACCGTCGACGGCCAGTCGAGGGCGGACTCGTCGGCCTCGTCGGAGACGTGCTTGACCAGGCGCACCGGGACACCGGCCCGGAGCGCAGCCCACGCGACGGCGTAGCCCTCCATGTCGACGAGGTGGGCCTGGGCGGCGAGGGCGTCGCGCACCGCGGGGTCGGTGACGAAGACGTCGCCCGTGGCGAGCACGACGTCGGACTTGCCCACCACCAGTCGCTCCTGCGGGTCGTGCCCGAGGGCGCGTACGGCGTCGGCGCTCAGGTCGTGGTTGAGCACCGCTCCCGCCTCGAACAGCCCGGTCAGGCCGGGCCGCAGCGCCCCGGCGGTGCCGAGGTTGACGACGGTGAGGCCGTCGAGGTCGTCGTACGACGCCAGGGCGCGCGCAGTCGCTGCGGCAGCGGCGACCTTGCCCATGCCGGTGACCACCAGCGGGAGGGCGGGCGGGACGTGCGCGGCCTCCGCCGCGGTCGCACTGACGACCAGCACCCGGTTCACCCGGCGTCCCGGTGCTTGCCGCGGCGCGAGTGCGGGGTGGCGAGGACGGCCTCGACGCGGTCGGCGTCCCAGGGCTCGCCGAGCCAGTCGAAGAGCCCGCGCAGCGACCCCGGGTCGGCGACGTAGTCGTCGTAGTGGACGCGGTGCACGGCGTCGCCGAGGCCCTCCGCAGCGGCGAGCATCTTCTGCTCGATCGCGCTCACCTGGCCGAGCGGGTCGTCCTTGTGGGTCCAGTAGTTGCTGGCCGCGACGTCCTCGAGGTTGCGCGTGTTGAGCACGAAGCGGGCGCCGGGGAACACCTGCCGGAGGAACGCGAGGTAGTCGGGCAGGTCCGCGTCGTACCAGCGGATCTCCTTGTAGCCCGTCACCCGCGTGCCCGGCTCCGGGCGCAGCAGCGTCGCCTCGGCGAGCGCGCGGATGTGCTCCAGCGACGCCTGCTCCGGGAACCCCTCGATGCCGAACCACGGGTGGGTCGGCTGGCTCGCACGCGCCGGGTCGACGCGGTCACGCTCGGCGAGCCCGCTGCGGTGGAAGTCGTAGAGGTGGCGCATGGCGTGGCGGTTCTCTCCGCGGATCAGCCAGCCCGGGATCGAGTTGAGGATGCCCATCAGCAGGGTCGAGCCCGACCTGCCGTAGGTCATCACGAAGACGTGCCGCAGCTCCTGCACCCCAAGCCCCCGCGTCACCAGGACTTCTCGAGCGGGCGTCCCTCGTGGAACCCCGCGGCGGACTGCACACCGACCAGCGCGTTCTCGTGCAGCTCGGCCAGCGTGGACGCGCCGGCGTAGGTGCACGAGGAGCGCACGCCGGAGCAGATCTGGTCGATCAGGTCCTCCACGCCCGGGCGCTGGGGGTCGAGGTACATCCGCGAGGAGGAGATGCCCTCCTCGTAGAGGCCCTTGCGCGCCCGGTCGTACGACGACTCGCCCGCCGTGCGGTTGGCCACGGCCCGCGCCGACGCCATGCCGAAGGACACCTTGAACGGCCGTCCGTCGGCGTCGTGCATGAGGTCGCCGGGCGACTCGTGGGTGCCGGCGAACCACGACCCGATCATCACCGACGACGCGCCGGCGGCGAGCGCGAGGGCGACGTCGCGCGGGTGCCGCACTCCCCCGTCGGCCCACACGTGGGCGCCCAGCTCGCGCGCGGCGGCGGCGCACTCGAGCACCGCGGAGAACTGGGGCCGGCCGACGCCGGTCATCATGCGGGTGGTGCACATGGCGCCGGGCCCGACCCCGACCTTGACGATGTCGGCTCCCGCCTCGACGAGCGCCCGGGTGCCCTCGGCGGAGACCACGTTGCCGGCCGCGACCGGCACGGTGGGCGACAGCGCCCGGACGGCCTGCAGCGCCTGGAGCATGCGGTCCTGGTGGCCGTGGGCGGTGTCGACGACGAGGCAGTCGACACCGGCGGCGAGCAGCTGCCCGGCGCGCTGGGCGACCTCGCCGTTGACGCCGACGGCCGCCGCGACCCGCAGCCCGCCGGTGGCGTCGACGGCGGGCGCGTAGAGCGTCGCGCGCAGGGCGCCGAGCCGGGTCAGCACGCCGACCAGCGTGCCGCTGTCGGACACCGCGACGGCGAGCGGCGCCTTGGCCCGCTCGATCGCGTCGTAGGCCTCGCGCGGGTCGGTGGTCGCCGAGACGGTCACGACGTCGCGGTTCATCACCGACCCGACCTGCGCGAAGCGGTCGACCTCGACGCAGTCGGACTCGGACACGACGCCCACCGGGCGGCCGTCCTCGACGACCACGGCGGCGCGGTGCGCACGCTTGGGGATCAGGGAGAGCGCCTCGGCGACCGTCTGGTCCGGACGCAGCTCGATCGGGGTGTCGAAGACGGTGTGGCGCTGCTTGACCCACGCGACGACGTCGGCGACGACGGGGATCGGGATGTCCTGCGGGATCACCGTCAGCCCGCCGCGGCGCGCGACGGTCTCGGCCATCCGGCGCCCCGCGATCGCGGTCATGTTGGCCACGACCAGCGGCAGCGTCGCACCGGTGCCGTCGGCGGTGGCGAGGTCGACGTCGTAGCGGCTCGCGACCGCCGAGTGGCGGGGCACCATGAAGACGTCGTCGTAGGTCAGGTCATGCGGCGGTGCCGCGTCGAGGAACTGCACGTGGCGCAACTCTACGCACCCTCGCCGGGCAGCCGCGGCGGTCGCAGCCCGACGTCGGCGAGCTCGAGCGCCGCGAGCGCGCGCACCACCGCGGGGTCCCGGTCGCGCCAGGCGCCGGCAGGGTCGTCGCTGACCCGCGCGAGGACGTGCATCGGCTGGTGCGCGAGCGCGCGCAGGGCGAAGAGGTCGAGGTCCTCACGGGCGTCGACGAACCGGGCACCCGCGGTCGCCTCGCGCGCGAACCGCCACCGGACCGGCAGGTGCACCGCCGCCACCACGAGGATGGGGACGAGCGCCACCGACAGCCCCAGCAGCAGGGCGAGGCGCTCGACGGCGTCCACGGTGTCGCGACCGGCGGACGCGATGCCGTCGGAGGCCTCCGCGGCCCGGTCGAACGGCACCGCGAGCTCGTCGCCCACGAGGGGCGCGCCACCGAGGCGCTCGCCCGCGTCACGGAGGTTGTCGGCCATCGACGTCGCCGCCGAGTCGGTCTGCCGCGCCGGTCCGGCGAGCTCCATCGTGCCGTCGTGCACCGCGTGGCCGGCCCACACCCACAGCACCAGCCAGGCCACGAAGAGGAGGTCGGCGGTGACCTGGCGGGTCCGGCGCAGCGGCGTGTCGGCGTAGAGCTTCATGGCGACACTGTCGCACTGCGACGGCTCAGGCCTGGGCGCTCACCGCGTCCTGGAGTGCCCGCCAGGTGCGGTCGACGTCGGCCTCGGTCGTGCGCCAGCTGCCGACCGCCACCCGGATCGCTGCGCGGCCCTCGACGGTCGTGTGGCTCAGGTACGCCTCGCCCGAGGCGTTGACCGCCTCCATCGCGGCCAGGGTCTGCTCGTCGCCGGCACGCACCCTAAGCACCACCAGCGACAGCGACGGCTGCGTGACCAGCTCGAACCGGTCGTCGGCCGCGACGTGCGCCGCGACCCGCCGGGCCAGCGCGACGCCCGACCGCACGTGGGCCCGCAGCCCCTCGAGGCCGTAGGTCCGCAGCACGGCCCACAGCTTCAGCGAGCGGAACCGGCGCCCGAGCTGCGGGTGCCAGTCGCGGTAGTCGACGACCGCACCCGACTCCGTCGCGGCGTTGCGGAGGTACTCCGGCAGGATCGTCAGCGCACCGGTCAGCGCCGCCCGGTCGCGCACCCAGAACGTGCTGCAGTCGAAGGTCGTCAGCAGCCACTTGTGCGGGTTCGTGACGAACGAGTCGGCGTCCTCCACGCCTCGCAGGTGCCCGCGCAGCTCCGGGCACACCGCCGCCACGCCGGCCCAGGCGCCGTCGACGTGGACCCAGAGGTCGTCGTGGGCGCGGGCGAGCCCGACCACCGCCGCCACGTCGTCGGTGGCGCCCGTCGAGGTGGACCCGCAGGCGACGTGCACCATCACCGGCCGGCGGCCCGCGGCGACGTCGGCATCGACCGCCTCGCGCAGCGCGGCGACGTCCATCGCCTGCGTCGCCGGGTCGACCGCGACCGCCCGCACCGACTCCTCGCCGAGCCCGGCCATCATCGCGGCCTTGACCAGCGAGGAGTGCGCCTGCGTGGAGCCGTAGACGGTCCACTGCTCGTGCCCCGCACCACGACGTCGTACGTCACCTGCGCTGGCGCGGTGCAGGGCGGCGAGCAGCGCGGTGAGGGTGGCGGTCGACGCGGTGTCCTGGATGACGCCGCCTCCCGGGCCGTCGCTGCGGAACGCCGCGGGCAGCCCGAGCGCGTCGGCGAGCCAGTCGAGCACCACCTGCTCCACCTCGGTGACGGCCGGGCTGGTGGCCCAGATCATCCCCTGGGCGCCGATGCCGCTGGAGAGCAGGTCGCCGAGGATCGCTGCGGGCGAGGAGTTGGCCGGGAAGTAGGCGAAGAAGCGCGGGTGCTGCCAGTGCGTGAGGCCCGGCACGACGACGCGGTCGAGGTCGGCGAGCAGCGCGTCGAACGGCTCGCCGGTCTCGGGGGCGGACGCCGGCATCAGCGCCGCCACCTCACCCGGCGCGACCTGGGACCGCACCGGCAGGTCGTCGAGGGCGGCCCAGTAGTCGGCGATCCAGTCGATGGCGGCGTGGCCCTGGCGGCGGAACTCCTCGGGCGACATGTGCCCCGGTGCGCTCTCTGGCATGGGGCGAACGTACCGGTCGGGTCGGGTGCGCGTACTCAGGGCGGATCGGGTAGCGCGACACGTCCGTGCGACGCCGGGCGTCGGCACGCTTCTGCCATGCCCTCCAAGACCGACACCACCGCCAAGAACACCGCCGCCTTCGCCATGCAGGCCACCATCTCGTTCGGTGCCTCGCTCTTCGCCATGCTGGTCGCGATCTACTTCATGGAGGCCGACCCGTGGATCAAGGGCTTCCTCGCCCTCGGCACGCTCTACCTCACCACCTCGACGTTCACCCTCGCCAAGGTCGTGCGCGACCAGCAGGAGGACGCGCGGGTCTTCCACCGCATCGACCAGGCCCGCGTCGACAAGCTCCTCGCCGAGCACGACCCCTTCAAGTCCGTCTCCTGAGCGAGTCCTGACCGACTCCGTGGGCGAGTCCCTCACCTCGTGCCCGTTGCCACGCCCACAACGAGACGAAGTCCCCGCACGTGCGGGGACTTCGTCATGCCGCGACCGCCCTCAGCGGAGCTCGCTGCTCGACAGCCCGAGCAGCCGACGGGCGACGATGAGCTGCTGGATCTGCTGGGTGCCCTCGAAGATGTCGAGGATCTTGGAGTCGCGGGCCCACTTCTCCAGCAGCTCGGCCTCGCTGAAGCCGAGGGTGCCGCACAGCTCGACGCACGAGAGGGTCACGTCGGACCCCACGCGCCCGGCCTTCGCCTTGGCCATCGAGGCCTCGAGGGAGTTGGGCCGGCGGTTGTCGGCCATCCACGCGGCCTGCATCATCAGCAGCCGAGCGCCCTCCCAGTCGGCCTCGAGCTGGAGCAGCTTCGCGGCAGCGGCGCTCTGCACCTGGGCGGGCCGGTCGTAGTCGACCGTGACGCCCGCCTGCTCGAGCAGGTCGCGGGTGAGGTCCAGGGAGGCGCGGGCGCAGCCGACCGCCATCCCGGCGACCATCGGCCGGGTGTTGTCGAAGGTCGCCATGGCGCCGGCGAAGCCGGACTTCACGTCGATCTCCGGCGACCCGAGGAGATCCTCGGCCGGCACGCGGCAGTCGGTGAAGGTGATCGCGGCGGTGTCGGAGGCGCGGATGCCGAGCTTGTGCTCGAGCCGCTCCACCCTGAGCCCGGGGTTGTCCTTGCGGACCAGGAACGACTTGATCGCCGCCCGGCCGAGCTCCTTGTCGAGGGTCGCCCACACGACCACGCTGTCGGCGCGGTCCCCGGAGGTGACGTAGATCTTCTCGCCGTTGATGACGTACTCGTCGCCGTCCCTGACGGCCGTCGTGGTGATGTTGGCCGAGTCGGAGCCCGTGCCCGGCTCGGTGATCGCCATTGCCGCCCACGTGCCGCGGTAGCGCTCGAGCTGCTCCTCGGTGGCCACCGAGGCGATGGCCGAGTTGCCCAGGCCCTGGCGCGGCATCGAGAGCAGCAGCGCGGTGTCGCCCCAGCACATCTCGGCGATCGAGAGCACCGACGCGAGGTTGGCGCCGTTGCGCACCCCTGCGCCGGAGGCGTCGGACGGCTTGTCCCGTCGTACGCCGCCGGCACCCGCGCCGCTGGTGGCGCCGGTCGCGGACACGCCGTCGATGAGCGCGGCGAGCATGTCGAGCTCCTTGGGGTACTCGTGCTCGGCGCGGTCGTAGGTGCGCGAGATGGGGCGCAGCATGTTCATCGCGAGCTGGTGGGCCTGGTCGACCAGGCCGGCGTGCTTCCTCGGGACCTCCAGGTTGATCGCCATCAGACCAGCACCGCACCTTCCATGACACCGACGGCCCGCAGGTCGCGGTACCACCGTTCGACGGGGTGTTCCTTCACGAAGCCGTGGCCGCCGAGCAGCTGGACGCCGTCGAGGCCGATCCGCATGCCCTTCTCGACGCACAGCTGGCGGGCCAGCGCCACCTCGCGCCGGAAGTCCTCGCCGCGCCCGGCGCGCGAGGCGGCCTTCCAGGTGAGCAGCCGCATCGCCTGCAGCTCGATCGCCATGTCGGCGACCATGAACGCCACTGATTGGCGGTGGCTGATCGGCTCCCCGAAGGCCTCGCGCTCGTTGACGTAGACCTTCGTGTAGTCGAGCACCGCCTGCGCGGTGCCGACGGCCAGCGCGCACCACGCGAGGCGCGAGAGGCGGACGCACTCGGCGTACGCGGTGCCGTCGGCGTCGCCGAGCAGCGCGTCGGCGGGCACGCGCACGCCGCGCAGGTGCAGCCGGGACAGGCTCGCGGCGCGCAGCCCCATCGACGGGTCGGCCTCCACCTCGAGGCCTGCGGCGCCAGCCTCGACGAGGACGAGGGCGGGGGTGCCGTCGAGGCTGGCGGCGACGACGAACAGCTCGGCCTCAGCCCCACGGACGACGCCCGACTTCACGCCGTCCAGGACGATCTCGTCACCGTCACGACGCGCGCTGGTGGCAGGCGCGAGGGGGTCGAAGAGGACCGTCGGCTCGGCGATGCACAGCGCGGCGACCGCGACGTCGTCGCCGGTGAACGCCGGCAGGTAGGTCTGCTGCTGGGCGTCGGTGCCCCACAGCGCCAGTGCCGTGGCGACGGAGCCCGGCGCGAGCGAGGCCACGGCCAGGCCCATGTCGCCGCGGGCCAGCGCCTCGGCCACGAGCGTGGCCGCCATCGTGGAGCGCTCCTCCATGATGCCGCCGAGCGCCTCGGGGACCCCGAGGACCGGCAGGCCCACCTCGCGGGTCGCCGCCAGCACCTCGGCGGGCGCCGCGCACGCGTCGTCGGCGGCGGACGCCGCCGGGCGCAGCACCTCCTCGGCCAGCTCGGTGACCACGTCGACGAGCATCTGCTCGTCCTCGGTGGGCGTGAGGTCGAAGACGCCCCGCGCGGGAGCCGCGGCGGGGCGGGTGCCGCCGGACCGCCTCCCCGCGCGGGCGAAGGTGCGCCCAGCCACTGTGGCGACGCGGAAGCCGTTGCGCGTGGTCGAGTAGACGACCTGCTCGGCCTGCCGCCGCAGGCCGACGCGGTCGAGGAGGTCGCTCTGCGCCAGCCGGTTCACGGCGGCGACGGCGAGGCCGATCGGGTCGCGCGTCTCCTTCGACGACAAGCCGTGACGACCTCCCGGGCGGAGGCTGCTGAAGAGGGGCATGGCACAAATGTAACTGCGAGTTACAGGCTGCGCCAGAGGGCGTCCCGTGGTGCGGGCCACCCGACCCCCGCTCGCTAGGATCACTGCATGCCCGACGACGACCCCACCGCCGTGCCCCCCGCCGTCCCCGACGACGTCCGGGCTCCCCACGGGCCCCTCCCCGAGGGCGGCACCGCCCGCCCGATCACCCGCTGGGGCACCCCGGTGATGCACGCGCCGCAGCAGCAGGTCACGACCTACGACGACGCGCTCGCGACGCTGGCCGCCGACATGGTCGCCACGATGTACGCCGCCGACGGCGTCGGCCTCGCTGCGTGCCAGGTCGGCGAGGACGTGGCGATGTTCGTCTTCGACTGCCCCGACGACGACGGCGTGCGCACCGTCGGCCTGGTCTGCAACCCGGTCCTGACGCTGCCCGAGGGCCGCGAGCGCCGCCTCGACGACGACGACGAGGGCTGCCTGTCCTTCCCGGGCTCCTTCGAGCCCTGCCCGCGCCCCGACTGGGCGCGCGTCGACGGCACCGGCCTCGACGGGGAGCCGGTGAGCTTCGAGGGCACCGGCCTGCTGGCGCGGTGCCTCCAGCACGAGACCGACCACACCCTCGGCACGGTCTTCGGCGACCGGCTCTCGGCGAAGTCACGCAAGCGGCTGACGAAGAAGCACGACGCGGCCGCCGAGGACTACCCCCTCGACTGGCCCGCCGGACAGGGCTGAGCGCGCACGATGAGCGAGCTGCGCATCACGCGCGAGAACGCACGCTTCCAGCAGTGGGAGGCGCTGCTGACCAACCGGTCCAAGCGCCACCGCAACCGCGAGTTCCTGGTCCAGGGCGTGCGCCCCGTCACGCGCGCGATCGCCGAGGGCTGGACGGTGCGCCAGCTGCTGCGCGCCGAGGGGTCCTCCTCGGAGTGGGCGGAGCAGACGTGGACCGGCACCGACGCCGAACGGGTGGTGCTCTCCCCCGAGCTGCACGCCCGGCTGAGCGGCAAGGACGGGTCCGAGCTCGTCGCGGTCGTCGAGATGCCCGAGGACGGCGTGGTCCGGCTCGCCGGGTCGGCGCGCCCGCACGGCCCGGTCGTGGTCTTCGACCGCCCGACCAGCCCCGGCAACATCGGCACGCTGGCCCGCTCGGCCGACGCGTTCGGCGCCTCCGCGCTGGTCGTCACCGGGCACGCCGCGGACCCCTACGACCCCCAGTGCGTGCGCGCGAGCACCGGCTCCCTCTTCGCCCTCACCGTCCTGCGGGTGCCCGGGCCGGGACCGGTCGTCGAGCACGCCCACGCCCACGGCTACCGCATCGTCGGCACCGACGAGGAGGGCACCCCGCTCGACGGCGTCGACCTGTCGGGCCGGCTGGTGCTCGTGGTCGGCAACGAGACCCACGGGCTGTCCTCGGGGTGGCGCGCGGCGTGCGACGACGTCGCCAGCATCGCCATGGTCGGCTCGGCCTCGTCCCTCAACGCCGCCGTGGCGGGATCCCTCGTGCTCCACGAGGCCCTGCGGCAGCGCGGCTGACGGCGCGCGGATGGACGCCGTCCTCGACTGGGTCGTGCTCGTCATGCGCACGATCGGTGCGCCCGGCGTCGGGGTCGCGACCGCGCTGGAGACCGTGTTCCCACCCGTGCCGAGCGAGCTGGTGCTGCCGCTGGCCGGCTACACCGCCAGCCAGGGCCACTACGGTCTCGTCGCGGCGATCGTGTGGGCCACCGTCGGCTCCGTCCTCGGCGCGCTGGTGCTCTACTGGCTCGGCGCCGCGTGGGGCCTGGACCGGATCTGCGCGCTGGCCGACCGGATCCCGCTCGTGCACGCCGACGACGTACGCCGTGCGGTGTCGTGGTTCGGCGCGCACGGCCGCTCGGCGGTGTTCGTCGGCCGCCTCGTGCCGGGCGTGCGCAGCCTCGTGTCGATCCCGGCGGGCGTGGACCGGATGCCACTGGCGACCTTCTGCCTCTACACCACGCTCGGCAGCCTGGCGTGGAACACGGCGCTCATCCTCGCCGGCTACGAGCTCGGCGAGCAGTGGCACGTCGTGGAGGGCTACGTCGGCCCGGTGAGCAACGTCGTCTACGCCGTGCTCGCGGTCGTGCTGCTCTGGTTCGCGGCCCGGCGCCTGCGCCACAGGGTCAGCGGCGAGCGGCGGCGTAGCACGCCACCGCAGTAGCGGCGGCGACGTTGAGCGAGTCGATGCCGGCGCGCATCGGGATGATCGCGCGCCGGTCGGCCGCCGACTCCCACCGCGCGGACAGGCCGTGGCCCTCCGAGCCCAGCACCAGTGCGAGCCGGTCGACCCCGGCCACGGCGTCCTCGATCGGCACCGAGTCGGGCGAGAGCGTGAGGGCGACCGTGGTGAAGCCGCGGTGCGACAGGTCCGGCAGGGCGTCGTACCAGTCGGGCACGCGGGTCCAGGGCGTGGTGAACACCGCGCCCATGCCGACCTTCACCGAGCGGCGGTAGAGCGGGTCGGCGCAGCGCGGCGCGAGCAGCACCGCGTCGAAGCCCAGTGCCGCGCCGGAGCGGAAGACCGCGCCCACGTTGGTGTGGTCGACGAGGTCCTCGAGCACCAGCACCGAGCGCGCGCCCTCGAGCACGTCCTCGACCGGTGGCAGGGGGCGGCGGTGGAGGGAGGCGAGGGCACCGCGGTGCACGTGGAAGCCGGTGACCTCCTCGATGAGCGGCTCGGGCAGCACGTAGCACGGGGCGCCGCTCGGCTCGACCACGTCGCGCAGCCCGTCGAGCCAGCGCGGCGCCATCAGGAAGGAGCGCGCCCGGTGGCCCGCCTCGAGCGCGCGGCGCACGACCTTCTCGCCCTCGGCGAGGAACAGGCCGTGCTCGGACTCCAGGTGCTTGCGGAGCTCGACGTCGCGCAGGTCGCGGTAGTCGGCCAGGCGGGGATCGGCGGGGTCGTCGATCTCGATCGTGCGGAGCGGGTCAGCCACGCCCGTAGTGTGCCGGACGGGCGACCGCGACGACCTCGCCCACGACGATGATCGCCGGTGGCGACACCTCGTGGGCCACCAGGTCGGCGGCGAGGTCCGCGAGCGTGGTGAGCACGGTGCGCTCGGTGGGCATGGTGCCGTCGACGACGACCGCGACCGGCGTCGTGGCGGACCGCCCGCCGGTGACCAGCGCCTCGGCGATCGCCGGCGCGTTCTCGACCGCCATGAGCAGCACGACCGTGCCCCGCATCCGAGCGACCGCGTCCCAGGCCACCAGCGACTCCGGGTGGCCGGGCGGGAGGTGGCCGGAGATGACGGTGAACTCGTGGGCCACGCCGCGGTGCGTCACCGGGATGCCGGCCCGGGCCGGCACGGCGATCGCCGAGGTCAGGCCGGGCACGACCGTGACCGGGACGTCGGCCTCGAGGCACGCCAGCACCTCCTCGTAGCCCCGGCCGAAGACGAAGTTGTCGCCGCCCTTGAACCGGACCACCCGCTTGCCGGCCCGCGCGCGCTCGACGATCACCTCGTTGATGCGCTCCTGGGTGGCCGAGCGGCCGCGGGGCAGCTTGGCGACGTCGACCAGCTCGACGTGGGGCCCGAGCTCGTCGAGCAGCTCGCGGGGGGCGAGCCGGTCGGCCACGACGACGTCGGCGGAGGCGAGGGCGTGGCGCGCGGCGACGGTGGCGAGCTCGGGCTCGCCGGGCCCGCCGCCCACCAGCACCACGCCCGGGGTGCGGTCGTGGGCGTCGACCGCGTGGAGGTGCCCGTCGCGCAGGGCAGTGACGATCTCGTCGCGCAGCGCCGCCGACTTGTGGGGCTCCCGGTTGCCGAGCACGCCGATGGTGACGCTGCCGTGGTGGCCCGCCGCCGGGGTCCAGGCGGTGCCGCCGAGGGCGTCGTCGGCCCGTACGCAGAACGTGTGCCGGCGCTCGGCCGCGGCCACGACCCGGGCGTTGACCTCCGGGTCGTCGGTGGCGGCGACGACGTACCAGGCGCCGTCAAGGTCGGCGTCCTCGAACCCGCGCAGCACGAGGGACAGCTCGCCGGACAGGCCCTCGATCGCGGGCGTCACCTCGGGGCTGACCACGCTCACGCGCGCCCCGGCCGCCAGGAAGGCCGGCACCCGGCGCTGGGCGACGTGACCGCCACCGACCACCACCACCTTCCGCCCGGCCAGCACCAGGCCGGCGAGGTAGGGGCGGTGCGCGTCGGTCGGCAGCGAGGAGTCGGACGGCTCGAGGGGGTCGGGCATGGGACCAGTCTCCCTGCCCCCTCCGTGGGGGTGATCGCTAGGTTCGAGGAATGAGCATCGAACGACCGGTCTCCCCGAACCCGTACGACTACCTCCCCGCCACGGCGTCCTTCGACGTCACCAGCACCGACGTGACCGACGGTGCCCCCCTCCCCGACGACCAGGTGGCAGCGCTCGGCAACACCTCGCCGCAGCTGAGCTGGTCGGGTGCGCCGGAGGGCACGAAGTCCTACGTCGTGACGTGCTTCGACCCCGACGCCCCGACGCCGAGCGGCTTCTGGCACTGGGTCCTGGTCGACCTGCCCGCCGACGTGACCTCGCTCGACACCGGCGCCGCCGCGGGCGACCTGCCCGGCCGGGCGTTCCACGTCCGCAACGACGGCGGCGAGGCCGGCTTCACCGGTGCCGCCCCGCCGGAGGGCGACCAGCCCCACCGCTACTTCTTCGTCGTGCACGCCGTCGGCGAGGAGACCCTCGGCGTCGACGCAGACGCCTCCCCCGCCGTGGTGTCGTTCAACCTCGCGTTCAAGACCCTCGGCCGCGCGATCCTGCACGGCACGTACCAGCACTGACACCCCGCGGACACCAGCACCCACCTCGCAGCCACCGCCCGGCGCCGACAGGCCCCGTGGTCCGGACCCCGGTCCAGACCACGGGGCCTTTTCGCTGCGCGTTTCGTCGTTCCCCCCACGCAGGATCGCTCAAGCCGCTTACATCGACCCTGCTGAGATCGGTGGACTCCGGTCAGAACGTTGAGGATCAATGCGGCGTGTCGCAGACGACTTCTGCAGAAAATCCACGTTCAGCACACAACTCATCTACGCTCAAGCCGATCTTTACCAAGGTTTCGTCAAGATCCGCTCACCCCCCACGAGCGGCGGATCTCCCGGAGGACATGTGCTGAACCGAACCCTGACCCGGACCGCGGCCCGTGCTGCCGCGCTCGTCGCCACCCTCTGCGTCGGTGCGACGACGCTGCTGCCGAGTGCCGCGCAGGCGGGCACCTGGCCCGTGCCGACGTCGTTCGACAGCGCCCGCGACACCGGTGACCTCCCCGGCGAGCAGCTCGAGGAGCTGCTGATGGTGGAGATCAACCAGGCGCGCGCGAGCAACGGCCTGGCCCCGATCCGCGTCTTCGACGCCTGCACCGACCGCCTCTCCGAGCGGTGGGGCCGGCGCATCGCGGCCACCGGCGCCTTCGTGCACCGCGACCAGGGCGAGGTCGTCGAGCGATGCCGTGGCTCCTGGGCCGGCGAGACGCTCGTGCGCGGCACCGGCCTCACGCCCGAGCAGATGGTCGAGCTCTGGCTCGACTCCCCCGGTCACCGCGAGATCCTGCTCAGCCCGCGCGCCGAGCGCGCCGGCGTCGCGATCACCCAGGACGACCAGGGCCGCACCATCGGCGTGGTCAACCTCGTCCGTCACCGCTGACCCCCGCGCCCGGTCCGACCCGGGTGCGCTCCCGGTCCGGTTGTGAGACGATCCCGGGCCCCCTCCTCGAGGTGGCGGGCAGGTTCGGGACAGGTCGGTCAGGGGGAAGCGGATGCTGCACGTCGCCGTCGCGACCCGGGCCTTCCGCCGCTACTCCACCTACCGCGCCGCGACGCTGGCCGGCGTCTTCACCAACTCGGTCTTCGGCGTCATCTACTCCTTCGCCTACATCGCCCTGTGGCGCGCCAACCCGACGGCCGGTGGGTACGACCAGCAGGACGCCGTCACCTACGTCTGGCTCGGCCAGGCGCTGCTGATGACGATCGCCCTGTGGGGTGGCGGCTCCACCGACGACCTCGCCGAGCGGATCCGCACCGGCGACGTGGCGATCGACCTGTACCGCCCCGTCGGGCTCGTCGGCTGGTACCTCGCCAGCGATCTCGGCCGCGCGGCGTACCACCTGCTCACGCGGGGCCTGGGCCCGACGCTGGTCGGCCTCCTGCTCTTCGACATCGCCCTGCCGTCGTCGGCCGTGGCCGGCCTCGCCTTCTGCGTCTCGATGGCCCTGGCCGTCGTGGTGAGCTTCGCGATCCGCTTCCTCGTCGCCAGCACCGCGTTCTGGCTGCTCGACCAGTCGGGCGTGAAGGTGATGAGCGGCGCGTTCGCGATCTTCTTCAGCGGCATGATGCTGCCGCTCGTGCTCTTCCCGGGATGGCTGGGCACGCTCGCGCGGGTCCTGCCGTGGGCCTCCTACGTGCAGGTGCCCGCCGACGTCTGGCTCGGCAAGCACACCGGCACCGGCCTGCTGGCGGCCCTCGGCTTCCAGGTGCTGTGGGCCGTCGTGCTGCTCGCCGCGTGCAGCGCGGTCCTTCGCCTGGCCACGCGCAAGGTGGTGGTCCAGGGTGGTTGACGCCTCGGCCGGGACCGGGCCGCTCGGGCACCTGCGCACCTACGGCCAGATCGCGTGGCTGTGGATCCGCGCCGCCTGGCAGTACCCGACGTCCTTCGTGCTGCTCGCGGTCGGCAACGGCCTGATCACCGGGCTCGACTTCATCGGCCTCTGGATCATGTTCGCCCACCTCGACACGCTCGCCGGCTTCGCGCTCCACGAGGTGGCCCTGCTCTACGGGAGCGCGTCACTGGCGCTCGCCCTGGCCGACACCGCCATCGGCAGCGTGGAGCGGATCGGCGCCTACATCCGCACCGGGCGGCTGGACCAGATGATGACCAAGCCGGTGCCGCTGCTGGTGCAGGTGTGCGCGGACCAGTTCACGCTGCGCCGCCTCGGACGGCTCACGCAGGCGGCTGCGGTCTTCGGCTGGGCCTGCTCCTACGTCGACTGGACACCCGCGCGGGTCCTGGTGGCCGTGTCGATGATCGTCAGCGGCGCGCTGGTGTTCTTCGGCCTGTTCGTCGGCTTCTCGTGCATCCAGTTCTGGACCACCGACGCCACGGAGCTGGCCAACGCCTTCACCTACGGCGGCGCGACGGTGACGCAGTACCCGCTCAACATCTTCCCGCGCGAGGTGCTGGTCGGGCTGACGTTCGTCGTCCCGGTGGCGTTCGTGAACTGGTACCCGTGCCTGTTCCTGCTCGGTCGCCCCGACCCGACCGGCATGCCCGACGCACTGCAGCTGGCCTCGCCGCTCGCCGGCGTCCTGACGACGGCCGCCGCGCTGCTCGTCTGGCGCACCGGGGTGCGCCGCTACACCTCGACCGGGAGCTGACCCATGACCGAGCCCACCACCCAGCCGCTCATCGCCGTCCACGGCCTCGAGCGCACCTTCGACGTACGCCGACGCGTCGAGGGCCGGCGCCGGCGCGTCCGCGACCGGGTCCGCGCCGTCCACGACCTCGACCTCACCATCGAGCGCGGCGAGATGGTCGGCTACATCGGCCCCAACGGCGCCGGGAAGTCCACGACCATCAAGATGCTGACCGGCATCCTCGTCCCGAGCGGGGGCTCGGTGCGGGTGGCGGGGCTCGACCCCAGCCGCGAGCGGGTCGCCCTCGCGCGCCGTATCGGCGTGGTGTTCGGCCAGCGGTCGACGCTGTGGTGGGACCTGCCGCTGCGCGACTCCTTCGAGCTGCTGCAGAAGATGTACCGCATCGAGCCCGCGCGCTACCGGGAGAACCTGGCCCGCTTCGTCGAGCTCCTCGACCTCGGCGCCCAGCTCGACACCCCGGTGCGCCAGCTCAGCCTCGGCCAGCGCATGCGGGGCGACATCACCGCGGCGCTGCTGCACGACCCCGAGGTGCTCTACCTCGACGAGCCCACCATCGGCCTCGACGTGGTGAGCAAGGGCCGGCTGCGCGAGTTCCTGCGCGCGCTCAACGCCGAGCGGGGCACCACCCTGCTGCTGACCACCCACGACCTGCAGGACATCGAGGCGCTGTGCGACCGCGTGATCGTCATCGACCACGGCACCGCGGTCTACGACGGCTCGCTCGCCGGCCTCCACGCGCAGGGCGGTGCGACGCGCACGCTGGTGGTCGACCTCGTCGACGAGGCGCCCCCGATCGAGGTCCCGGGCGCGCGGGTGCGGCGGGTCGAGGGGCCCCGGCAGTGGCTGTCGTTCCCGGCGGACGCCAGCGCCGCGCCCGTCGTGGCGGCGGTGGCGGCGGCGTACGACGTGGCCGACCTGTCCATCCAGGAGCCCGACATCGAGGACGTCATCCGCGACCTGTACTCGCGCGGCGCCTAGGCGCGGTCAGCCGAGCGGGTCCAGGCCGGTGGCCTCGACCGACAGCTCCCAGAGCCGCTCCGCTGACGGCACGTCGATGGCCCACTCCTTGACCCCGCCGGTCCGGGCGTCGCCGTGGTCGGGCGGCACGACGCCCTTGATCGAGCAGTCCTCGCAGTAGACGCCTCCGCGCGACTCGAGCTCGGGCGCCGTCGCCGCCCACAGCCCGGTCGAGGCGCCCTCGGCCGGGGTCTTGAACATCGGGTTGGGGTTGCCGTCCTCGTCGATCCATCCGCGCTCGAGCAGCTCCTCGCGCGGCATGTGGCGCTGCAGGTCGGTCATGATCCCGCCCGGGTGCACCGAGTAGGCGTGGATGCCCCGCGCGGCGCCGCGGGCGTCGAGCGCGACGGCGAACAGGGCGTTGGCCGTCTTGGACTGGCCGTAGGCGACCCACGGGTCGTAGGGCTCGGACTCGAAGTTGAGGTCGTCGAAGCGCACCGGCGAGCGGTAGTGGCCGACCGAGGAGTACGACACCACCCGGGCGCCGTCGGCGAGGAGGTCGGCGATCCCGCCGACGAGCGCGAAGTGCCCGAGGTGGTTGGTGCCGAGCTGCCGCTCCCAGCCCTGGGGCGTCTCCTCGTGGGGCGTGGCCATCACCCCTGCCACGTCGATCACCAGGTCGACCGGCCTCCCCTCCTCGCGCACCGAGGCGGTCAGCGCCGCCACCGAGTCCAGGTCGCCGAGGTCCATCGGCCGGACCTCCACGCCCGGGAGGCCCGCCAGGGCCTCGGCGGCCACGTCGACGCGACGCGACGGCACCAGGACGGACGCGCCGGCGCCCGCCAGCGCGCGCACGGTCTCCAGGCCGAGCCCGGAGTAGCCGCCCGTCACCACCGCCCGCCTGCCGGCCAGGTCGTGGCCGGCGACGACCTCCGCGGCCGTGGTGCGGTAGCCGAAGGCGGTCTCGAGCGGCTGCTGGCGGGCGATCATGTCCTCGGTGGTGACCATCACCCGAGGCTCGCGCCCCCGGCGCCGCGCGTCAACAGCGCGCCGTGAGCGACTAGCGGACGGGGACGGCGACCGAACGGTCGGGGACGACGAGCTGGCGCTCGAGGAGCAGCAGGGCGCGGTCGTCGTCGCCCCGCGGCACCTTCTTGAGCACGCGGCGCGGCATCCCGGTGAACCCCCGGGCGTCGACCGCCTGCAGCGCGACGTCGCGCAGCCAGTCGATGCCGCCGTCGAGGTCCTTGTCGGCGGACTCGATGACGCCGTCGGTGTAGAACATGAGCGCCTCGCCCGGCTTGAGACGGCCGCGGCTGGGGGTGAAGTCGGCCTCGGGGATCACGCCGAGCGCCATCCCCCGGGCGTTGTCGATGGACCAGCCGCGGTGGTCGAGGTGCCAGTGCAGCGCGGGCGGGTGCCCGGCGCTGGTGATCGTGTAGTCACCGGTGACCAGGTCGACCTTGACGTGCACGGCGGTCGCCAGCGACTCATCGGACTCCTGGCGGAGCAGGAAGGAGTTGGCGGCCGCCATCAGCTCGTGCGGGGGCAGCGCGCCGATGAGCCCGCCGAGCGCCCCGGCGAACTGCAGCGCCTGCGGGCCCACCGAGGTGCCCTTGCCGCACACGTCGACCAGCGCCATCTCCAGCCACCGGCCCTCGCGGAGGTCGGCGACGAGGAAGTCGCCGGCGTAGCTCGGGCCGTTGGCCGTGATCGTGGCCGACTGGGACCGCCAGCCCGGCGGCAGCTCCGGCACGACGCCCTGGCGCTGGAGGCGGTCGCGCAGCTGCGTGAGGACGGCCTCGCTGAGCGCCATCGGGAGACCGGAGCGCTGCTTGCTGGACTGGTAGACCGCGAGGGCGCCCCCGATGCCGAAAACGGCGAGGGCGAGCGGCTTGCTGCCGCGCTCGAAGCTGGTCTCGACCGACGTCCAGACCGCCGCCACCGCGAGGACCACCGTGAGCAGCACGAGCGGGACGAAGCGCAGCAGCATGAGCCCGACCATGAGGAACAGGAACCACAGCGCCACGGGGAGCACGACCCGTGCGAGGTCTCCCAGCACGACGGCCACGCCGACCAGCCCCACCAGCACGAGGAGGAGGAACGCCTGGCTGCCGCGCGAGCCCGTGCGCCACCCCTCGACGCGCTGTCGCAGGTACGACGAGAACGCGCGGGTCGGGGTCCTCAGCGCGTTCGGCACCCGGCAAGGGTAGGGCCGCGCCCGCGACGCACGAGGCCATATCGGAAATCTGGGGACAGCGCACTCCACTCGCTAGGCTCGTGCCATGACGCTGGTTCCACGACCGGCCGCGGACCGCCTGGACGCCGGGACCGACGTGCTCGGCCCCGACTACCGGGTCGAGACCTTCTCGCTGCCGCCCGACGACGAGGGCGCCGTGGTGGCCACGCTGGTCACCCGGGAGCCGGAGGCGCCGCACGGCGGTGCGGTGCTCCACGTCCACGGGTTCGCCGACTACTTCTTCCACGACGAGTACGCCCGGTGGTGGACCGACCGCGGCTGGACCTTCTACGCCATCGACCTGCGCAAGTACGGCCGTTCCCTCCGCGACCACCAGACGCCGCACTTCGTCACCGACCTCGAGGAGTACTTCGCCGAGATCGACCTGGCGTGGTGGCGGATCACCGAGCGCGACCGGCACCGCTCGGTCGTCGTGACCGGCCACTCCACGGGCGGCCTCACCGTGTCGCTGTGGGCGCACGAGCGTCGGCCGGCCGGGCTGACCGGGATGGTCCTCAACTCCCCGTGGTTCGACATGCAGGGCGCCGCGTGGCTGCGCAGCCCGGCCGCGAGGATCGCCCTGGAGCGGCTCGGCACGCGCCGCCCGATGCAGGAGATCCCGCGCAAGGTGAGCGAGGTCTACGGTCGCTCCCTGCACCGGGAGCACGGCGGCGAGTGGGACTACGACCTGGACTGGAAGCCGCTGGAGTCGCGACCGGTCTACATCGGCTGGCTGCGGGCGGTGCGTCGTGGCCACGCGCGCCTGCACGCCGGTCTCGACGTCCCGGCGCCGGTGCTCGTGCTGTCCTCGGCCCGGTCGGCGATCGCCGCCCCGAGCGAGGAGGACGTCCGCACCAGCGACATCGTCCTCGACGTGGAGCAGATCCGGCGCTGGGCCTCGTCCGTGGGGCGGCACGTGACGTCGGTGGCCGTCGAGGGCGCGGTGCACGACATGGTCCTCTCGCGCCCCGACGTGCGGCGCGAGGTCTACGCGGTGATCGAGCGCTGGTGCGGCGCGTGGCTGGCACCCGGAATCGGCTCAGGCCAGCAGCAGCACGAGGGCGACGACGCCGACCACGGCGATCACGCCACGCAGCAGCGGCGGGGGTAGCCGGCGCCCAACCGTCGCGCCGAGCTGGCCCCCGACGACCGAGCCGGCCGCGATCAGTCCGGCGACGGTCCAGTCGACGTCGGCGACCCCGATGAAGACGACGGCGGCCACGGCGTTGACGACGAGCGCCAGCACGTTCTTGGTCGCGGTGTGGCGCTGCATGGCGTCGGCGACGCCGATGCCCAGGACCGCCATCAGCAGCACGCCCTGGGCGGCGCCGAAGTAGCCGCCGTAGACGCCGGTGAGCGCGACGGCCGGCCACACCCACCACACGCCGTGGTCGGGGATGCCGCCACGGCGCTCCGCGCGCGCGGCCACCGAGCGCTGGATGCGGGGGCCGAGCAGCACGAGCACGACGCCGAGCGCGATCAGCACCGGGACGATCGCGTCGAACGCCGACGACGGCAGCCACAGGAGCAGCAACGCGCCGACGATCCCCCCGAGCAGCGAGGCGGATCCCAGCCGCAGCACCCGGGAGCGCTGGCCCGCGAGCTCGCGGCGGTAGCCGACGACACCCGAGACGCTGCCGGGCACCAGGCCCACGGTGTTGCTCACGTTGGCCGTCACCGGAGGGACGCCGAACGCCAGCAGGGTCGGGAACGTGATGAGCGTTCCCGACCCCACGACGGTGTTGATCGTGCCGGCCGCCACCCCTGCGAGGACGACCAGCAGTGACTCGACTGGACTCACGGCGCGGCGGGAGCCCCCGGCTCGCCGGGCTCACCCGGGGCGTCGAGCGCGTCGGGCGCCGTCCGGCCGGGGTGGGCGGCGCTCTCCGCCTCCGCGATCGCCTGCTGGACGGCCTGGTTGGTCTCGGTCTCCAGTGCGCCCGACGAGCGCGGCACCAGGGGCTCGGAGGAGCCCATGTCGACCCGCTTGCGCGGCGTGGCGTCCTTCGGGATGCCGGCGATCTCGTGGATCGAGGAGCCGAGCCCCTCCATCGCCTTGGTGATCTCCGAGGGGATGACCCACACCTTGTTGGCGCTGCCCTCGGCGATCTTCGGCATCATCTGGAGGTACTGGTAGGCCAGCAGGGACTGGTCGGGCTGGCCGTCGTGGATGGCCTGGAAGACCGTCTGGATGGCCTGGCCCTCACCCTGGGCGCGCAGGATCGCGGCCTCGCGGTCGGCCTGGGCGCGCAGGATCAGCGACTCGCGGTCACCCTCGGCGTTGAGGATGGCCGACTGCTTGTTGCCCTCGGCGGTGAGGATCGCGGACTGGCGCTGGCCCTCGGCGGTGAGGATCAGGGCGCGCTTGTCGCGGTCGGCGCGCATCTGCTTCTCCATCGCGTCCTTGATCGACGGCGGCGGGTCGATGCCCTTGATCTCGACGCGGTTGACGCGGATGCCCCACTTGCCGGTGGCCTCGTCGAGGACGCCGCGCAGGCCGCTGTTGATCTCGTCGCGGCTGGTGAGGGTTTGCTCGAGGTCCATGCCGCCGACGATGTTGCGCAGCGTGGTCATCGTGAGCTGCTCGACGGCCTGGATGTAGTTGGCGATCTCGTAGGTGGCGGTGACCGGATCGGTGACCTGGAAGTAGATGACGGTGTCGATCGACACCACCAGGTTGTCCTCGGTGATCACCGGCTGGGGCGGGAAGCTCACGACCTGCTCGCGCAGGTCGATGAGGTAGCGCACCTTGTCGATGAACGGCACGACGATGTTGAGCCCTGCCGGCAGCGTGCCCTTGTACTTGCCGAAGCGCTCGACGATCGCCGCGCGTGCCTGGGGCACGATGCGGACCGTCTTGGCGAGCATGACGACGACGAACAGGACGACGAGCAGGAACAGGACGAGCAATGCGGTCGGCACTGGTCTCCCCCGATCTTGTTGGTGTTGCGGCGTGTGGTGTGGCGTGTGGTGTGGCGCGCGGCGGCTCAGGGCTCGAGCGTCGCCACGGGGTGGACGTAGGCCGTCGCACCCTTGATCTGGAGGATTTCGACGGTCTCGCCCGGCGCGATGCGGAGGTTCTCGTCGTAGGGCAGCGCGGTCCAGATCTCGCCGCCCGCCTTGATGCGTCCGGCGTTGAGGCCGGTGATCTCCTCGGTCACCATCCCCCGGGTGCCCACGAGCTTGCCGTGACCGAGCGAGAGCTCGGGGCCGCTGTGGAGGCGCTTGACGACCGAGGGGCGCACGAGGGCGATCATCGCGACCGAGGAGGCGACCGCGGCGAGCAGCGTGATCTCGAACGGCAGGCCGACGAGCGCGGCGACCATCCCGACGACCGCACCGGCGGCGAGCATGGCGAGGATCAGGTCGAGGCTGAACATCTCGGCGACGCCGAGCGCGATGGCGAGAGCCAGCCACGTCTCCCAGAGGTGGTCGCGGATCCAGTCCATGCTCCGACCCTATCGACTCACCGTTCGGCGGCGCTGCGCTCGACTCGGCGACGTGCGGCGAACCGATCGTCGGCGCGGGTCAGCAGCAGGGGCATGCCGAAGGTCTCCGAGAGGGTCTCGGCGGTCACCACCTCCTCCACCGGCCCCGCGTCGACCACGCGACCGGCGCGCAGCAGCAGCGCGTGCGTGAACCCGGGCGGGATCTCCTCCACGTGGTGGGAGACGAGCACGGTGGCGGGCGAGTCGGGGTCGAGCGCGAGCTCGGACAGGGTGGCCACGAGGTCCTCGCGGCCACCGAGGTCGAGGCCGGCGGCGGGCTCGTCGAGCAGGAGGAGCTCGGGGTCGGTCATCAGGGCCCGGGCGATCTGGACCCGCTTGCGCTCCCCCTCGCTGAGGGTGCCGAAGGTGCGCTCGGCGAGGTGGGCGGCGCCGACCTCCGCGAGCAGGTCGCCCGCGCGGTCGTGGTCGAGGTCGGCGTACTCCTCGCGCCAGCGGCCCACGACGCCGTAGGAGGCGGACACGACCACGTCCTTGACCAGCTCGGTGCGCGGGATCCGGTCGGCGAGGGCCGCGCTGGTCAGCCCGATGCGCGGGCGCAGGTCGAACACGTCGGTGGTGCCGAGCACCTCGTCGAGGATGCCGGCGACGCCGGAGGTCGGGTGCAGCTGGGCGGCGGCGACCTGGAGGAGCGTCGTCTTGCCGGCGCCGTTGGGACCGAGCACCACCCAGCGCTCGTCCTCCTCGACCTGCCAGCTCACCTCGTCGAGCAGCAGCGTGGTGCCCCGACGCACCGTGACACCCGCGAGCTCGATGACGGCGACCATGTTCCTCACCCTATCCAGCACCGCGGGCCGCGGTGACGGCGCGACGCGCAGGGGCGGGCGAGTAGCCTCGCGGCGATGTCCTCCCCCGCCTCCCTCCCGCACGCGGCGACGCTCGCCTGGTGGCTCACCGCCTGGCTGCGCGGCCACGAGCAGACCGACCACGTCCTCGATGTGCTCGCCGCCGACACGCACCTGCTCGAGGGCGGTTCCGCGCTCGACCTGCTGGTGCGGGGCCGGTCGACGGGGGCGACGTACGCCGGGCTGGCGCTGCCCGTCGACGGCGACCCGCTGGGACTGGGCGGACCGCGTCCCTTCAACGAGGCCGCCCTGGAGGCCGGCCAGGCCGTGGTGGTCGGCGACGTGGGCCTGGTGCCGGACGAGGTCGGCGAGACCGTGCAGTGGCGCGTGCACCAGGCCGCCCGCCGCCAGCTGCCCGACGTCGGCGAGGCCGACCGGGCGCTGCGCGAGGCGCTGGTCGTCACGGCCGGCGCGCTGGCCGACCTCGACGTCGCGCGATGGCGCCCCGAGGCCGCGGACGCGCTCAGCAACCTGCACCACCGCCCCGAGCTGGACGCGCCGCTGGGCACGCCGGCGCGCTGCGTCGAGCTCGCGGCACGCGGGATGCAGGCCTGGGCGATCGTCGACCTCGCGCTCGTCGACGACGGCGGCGCGCTGTCGTCCCACGAGGTGGAGCGCCGGCGCGACCTGCTCGCCCCGCTCGGCCGCGCCGCGCGCCGCGCGGTGGTCGCCGCCTGCTCGCCGGAGGTCTGGCCGCCGGACCGCTGACCGGACCGTGCCGCTGGCGACGGTGCGCCGGGGCTAGCCTGAGCCCACCATGGACGACGCGCCGAAGACCCTGCTGGTCACCCTGACGGGGAAGGACCGCCCGGGCGTCACCTCGACCATCTTCGACGCGCTGGCGGCCGCCGGGGTCGAGGTCCTCGACATCGAGCAGATCGTGCTGCGGCGCCGTCTGCTGCTCGGCATCCTCGTCACCGCGCCGCGGGACTGGAAGAGGCTGCGCGACGTCATCGAGCGCACCGCGGCCGAGCTCGAGATGTCCGTCGAGGTCGACCGCGGCGCCGGAGACAACAAGGAGCGACGCGGCGACCGCTCGCACATCACCCTCATCGGCAGCCCGCTGAAGGCCGCCGCGGTGGCCGCGGTGGCCGGCCGCATCGCCGACTCGGGCGCCAACATCGACCGCATCGAGCGGCTCGCGCGCTACCCCGTCACGGCCATCGAGCTGCACGTGTCGGGAGCACCGGTCGAGCAGCTCCGTCCGTTGCTCGCCGCCGAGGCGGTCCGGCTCGGCATCGACCTGGCCGTGCAGCGCGAGAGCCTGCACCGGCGCGGCGTGCGGCTGATCGTGATGGACGTCGACTCCACGCTGATCCAGGGCGAGGTGATCGAGATGATCGCCGCCCACGCGGGCCAGGAGGAGGAGGTCGCCCGGGTCACCGAGGCCGCCATGCGCGGCGAGCTCGACTTCGAGGAGTCGCTCCGGCAGCGGGTCGCGCTGCTCGAGGGCGTCCCCGCGTCGGCGCTCGACGAGGTCTACGAGTCGGTCGTGCTGGCGGCGGGCGCGCGCACCCTGGTGCGCACCCTGCGGCGCCTCGGCTACCGGTTCGCGATCGTGTCGGGCGGCTTCAGCCAGATCACCGACCGGCTGGCCGCCGACCTCGGCATCCACTTCGCCCGCGCCAACGAGCTCGAGATCGTCGACGGTCGCCTGACCGGACGCATCGTGGGCGAGGTGGTCGACCGGGCGGGCAAGGCGGCCGCGCTGCGCGAGTTCGCCGCGGAGGTCGGGGTGCCGGTCGACGCGGTGATCGCGATCGGGGACGGGGCCAACGACCTCGACATGCTCAACACCGCGGGCCTCGGCATCGCCTACAACGCCAAGCCGATGGTGCGCGACGCCGCGCACACGTCGGTCAACGTGCCCTACCTCGACACCGTGCTCTACCTGCTCGGCATCTCCCGGGAGGAGATCGAGGAGGCGGACGCCGAGGTCGGCATCGTCACCCCCGCTCCCCCGCTGCTGGGCTGACACCGGGCGCCACGCCCACCGCCACGCAGCCCTGGACCTCGTCGTCGACCAGGACGTCGGTGGCGAGACCGGCCGCCTCCATCGCCGCGTGGGTGAGGGGCAGCTGCTCGAGGCTGGTCTCGACGAGGAGCACGCCCCCGGGTGCGAGCCACACCGGCGCACCGGCGGCCAGGCGGCGGTGCAGGTGGACGCCGTCGGTACCGCCGTCGAGCGCCTCGAGCGGCTCGTGGTCACGCGCCTCGGCGGGCATGGTGGCGATGCGGGCCGTCGGGACGTAGGGGGCGTTGGCCGCGACCACGTCGACCCGGCCCGCAAGGCCGGCGGGCAGGGCGTCCCAGAGGTCGCCGAGGTGGAGGGCGGCCGACGGCGCGTTCGCACCGGCACAGGCGAGGGCGGGCGGGCTGACGTCGGCCGCGTGCACCTCGACGTCGTACCCCTCGAGGAGCGCAGCGACCGGTCCGGCGCCGCAGCACATCTCCACGACCACCGGCCGGCGAGATCCGGTCGCGAGGCGGGCCCTCTCCTGCGCCGCGCGGACGAGCAGCTCGGTGCGGCGGCGCGGGACGAACACGCCGCGCGTCACGCTCAGCCTGTGCCCCAGCACCAGGACCCAGCCCAGCACGGTCTCGAGCGGCTCACCGGCGACCCGGCGCTCGACCAGCCTCGCCAGGGCCTCGCCCGTCGCCGCCTCCGCGAGCAGCGCGGCCTCCTCCTCGGCCCACACGCAGCCCGCGGCCCGCAGCCTGGCGACGACCTCGTCGTGCGCGGTCACGCCGAGCCGACGTGGAACCCCGTCAGCCGGCCCGCGCCCGCGTCGAGGTCGCCCCAGCCGCACGCGACGTCGAAGACCGCCACGGAGGCCGGCGGGAAGCCCGCGACCACCATGTCGGTCGTCGCGTCGTCGTCGCCGTCGCCGTCGTCGAGCAGCTCGGCGACGTAGGCCATCGTGGGGTTGTGCCCCACGACGACCAGCGTGCCGACGCCCGCACCGGTCTCGCGGACCAGGTCGCGCGCGGCATCGGGACCGGCGGCGTAGAGGGCGGGTGAGAGGCCGGGCTCGACGTCCCACCCCGCGCCGAGCGCGAGGTGGAGCCAGGTCTCGTGGGTCCGACGGGCGTCGGAGACCAGGGCCGCGTCGGGGACGACGCCCTGCTCGCGCAGCCAGCGCCCGGCCTCCTCGGCGTCCGCGCGACCGCGGTCGCTGAGGTCGCGACCGTGGTCGGTGGCGCCGGTCGGCTCGGCCTTCGCATGGCGGACGATCACCAGGCGTCGGTGTCCGCCGGTCGTTGACTCCTGCATCAGCACAGCCTCCCAGCCGCTAGCCTGCCTGTCATGCCCAGGGGACCGCTCATGATCATCGGTGGCGCCGAGGACAAGGTGCGCAAGCCGACGATCCTCAAGCACTTCGTCGCCCTCAGCGGTGGACGGGACGCGCGCATCGCGGTCATCCCGACCGCCTCGTCGCTCGGGCGCGAGGTCGTCGACGTCTACGACGCGCTGTTCACGAAGTTCGGGGCGGCCCGCGTCGACGCCGTACGTCCCGAGACCCGCGACGAGGCCCACGACCCCGCGCTGGTCAAGGCGCTCGACGAGGCGACCGGCGTCTTCATGACCGGCGGCAACCAGCTCAAGCTGTCCGCGGTCGTCGGCGGCACGCCGGTCGGCGAGGCGATCCTGCGCGCCCACGAGCGCGGAGCGGTCGTCGCGGGCACCTCGGCGGGCGCGAGCATCCAGTCGTCGCACATGGTGGCCTTCGGCGTCGGTGGCTCCACGCCGAAGCAGCGGATGACCCAGGTCGCCGCCGGGCTCGGGCTGGTGCCGACGACGGTGATCGACCAGCACTTCGACCAGCGCAACCGCTACGGCAGGTTGCTGATGATCGTGGCGCAGAGCCCCCAGCTGCTGGGGATCGGCGTCGACGAGGACACCTGCGGCCTGGTGGAGGACGTCGACGGCGACGCCGTGATGAGGGTCCTCGGCAAGGGCGCGGTGACGGTCTTCGACGGCGCCCGGATGGTGTCCAACGCCCACGAGGCCAAGCGCTCCTCCCCGCTGCTGGCCAGCGGCGTGGTCTTCCACGTGATGCCGGAGGGAAGCGTCTTCAACCTCACCACGCGCCAGCTCGTGCCCCAGCAGACCGACGTCGACCCCGACGACGCCGTCGAGCTGGCCGAGGCCAGCCGGGACCTGCGCCAGCTCGCCCGCGACATCGCCGCCGCCGACGCCGCCCCGGCCGCGATCCGCCGGCGGCTCAAGCTGCGCCGCCCACCGACCCGCCCGTCCGACGACACCCCCACCCCCCAGGGAGAAGAAGCATGAGCGAGCGACCGACGCCGGACCTGGAGATCGTCGAGACCCGCGTCTACCGCGGGGCCAACGTCTGGTCCTACGACAAGTCGATCCACCTCGTCGTGGACCTCGGCTCGCTCGAGCAGTTCCCGACCAACACCCTGCCCGGCTTCACCGACGACCTGGTCGCGATGCTGCCCGGGCTGCGCGAGCACTCCTGCTCGCGCGGTCGCCGAGGCGGCTTCCTCGAGCGGCTCAAGGAGGGCACCTGGCTCGGCCACGTCGCCGAGCACGTCGCGCTGGCGCTCCAGCAGCTCGTCGGCCACGACATCCGTCGCGGCAAGACCCGCCAGGTCAAGGGGGTCGCCGGCCGCTACAACATCATCTACGGCTACATCGACGAGAACGTCGGGCTCAGCGCGGGCCGCCTCGCGGTCCGACTGGTCAACCACCTCGTCGAGGGCGACCCGGAGTTCGACTGGGAGGCCGAGCGCGACGACTTCATCCGGCGCGCCGAGCGGACCGCCTTCGGCCCCTCGACCCAGGCCATCGTCGACGAGGCCGTCTCGCGCGACATCCCGTGGATCCGGCTCAACCAGTACTCGCTGGTGCAGCTCGGCCAGGGCGTCCACGCCAAGCGGATCCGCGCCACGATGACGTCCGAGACGTCGTCGATCGCCGTCGACATCGCCTCCGACAAGGACCTCACCACCACGCTGCTCGCCGCGGCCGGCCTGCCGGTGCCCAAGCAGGAGTCGGTGCGCACCGAGGAGCAGGCGGTCGCCGCCGCCCGCCGGATCGGCTACCCCGTCGTGCTCAAGCCGCTCGACGGCAACCACGGCCGCGGGGTGTGCCTCGACCTGCAGGACGAGGCCGACGTACGCGCCGCGTTCCCGGTCGCGCACGGCCAGTCGCGGCGCGGCAACGTCATCGTCGAGTCGTTCGTGACCGGCAAGGACTACCGCTGCCTCATCATCGACGGCCGGATGGTCGCGATCGCCGAGCGCGTGCCGGCCTCGGTGACCGGTGACGGCACGTCGACGGTCGAGCAGCTCGTCGAGCTCACGAACGCCGACCCGCGCCGCGGTGTGGGCCACGAGAAGGTGTTGACCCGGATCAAGGTCGACGAGGCCGCGCTCGAGGTCCTGGCCGAGCAGGGCCACAGCCTGACCTCGGTCCCCGCCGAGGGCGAGATGGTGAAGCTGGCGCTCACCGGCAACATGTCGACCGGAGGCATCTCCATCGACCGCACCTTCGAGGCGCACCCGGAGAACGTCGAGATCGCCGAGGAAGCCGCCCGCATGGTCGGGCTCGACATCGCCGGCATCGACTTCATCTGCCCCGACATCACCGAGCCGGTGCGCGAGGCCGGCGGGGCGATCTGCGAGGTCAACGCCGCGCCCGGCTTCCGGATGCACACCCACCCCACGATCGGCGAGCCCCAGTTCATCGCCAAGCCGGTCGTCGACATGCTCTTCCCGCCGGGCGCCCCCTCGCGGATCCCGATCGTCGCGGTCACCGGCACCAACGGCAAGACGACCACCAGCCGCATGATCAGCCACATCTTCAAGGGCATGGGCCGCAAGGTCGGCATGACCTCGACCGACGGCGTGGTCATCGACGAGCGCCTGGTCATCCGCGCCGACGCGTCCGGTCCGCGCTCGGCCCGGATGGTGCTGCAGAACCCGCGCGTCGACTTCGCCGTCTTCGAGGTCGCGCGCGGCGGCATCCTGCGCGAGGGCCTGGGCTACGAGCGCAACGACGTCGCCGTCGTGCTCAACGTCCAGCCCGACCACCTCGGGATGCGCGGCATCGACACCGTCGAGCAGCTCGCCGACGTCAAGGCCGTGATCGTCGAGGCCGTGCCGCGCGACGGCCACGCCGTGCTCAACGCCGACGACCCGCTCGTGCGCGAGATGCGCCGCAAGTGCTCGGGCCAGGTCGTGTGGTTCTCCATGGAGGAGCCCGGGAGCGAGGTGCGCGAGATGATCGACGCCCACTGCCGTCGCGGCGGCAAGGCGATCGTGCTCAACCCGACCGAGCGCGGCGAGATGATGGTCGTGCAGCACGGCCGTCGCGAGATGCAGCTCGCCTGGACCCACCTGCTGCCCGCCACCTTCAACGGCCGCGCCCGGATGAACGTGCAGAACTCCCTGGCCGCCGCTGCGGCCGCCTTCGCGGCCGGCGCCCCCCTGCACGACATCCGGCAGGGCCTGCGGACGTTCTCGACCAACTACTACCTCTCCCCCGGACGCCTCAACGAGGTCGAGGTCAACGGCGTCAACGTGATCGTCGACTACTGCCACAACGCACCCGGCATGAAGATGCTCGGAGACTTCGTGGACCGGGTCGGCGACTCGCTGGAGTCCTCGCACGACCTCGCCCGGCCGTCGCGGATCGGCATCATCGCCACCGCCGGCGACCGCCGCGACCAGGACATGGTCGACCTCGGTCACGTGGCCGCCCAGCACTTCGACGTCTGCATCGTCCGCGAGGACGTGGCGCTGCGCGGGCGCGAGCGCGGCGCGACCGCGGAGCTGGTGCTCCAGGGCGTGCGCCAGGCGATGGACGAGGGCGCGCGCTGCAAGCAGGCCGAGCTGGTGCTCGAGGAGATCGAGGCGGTCCGCCACGCGATGAGCCGGGCCAACCGCGGTGACCTCGTCGTGGTCTGCGTCGACAAGCACGCCGAGGTGATGAGCGAGCTGGAGAACTGGTCGGAGCAGGCCTACGCCGGTGCCGGCGCGTCGTCGGAGGCACCCGCCGCCGACCCCGACTTCAGCCCGCCGACCGCCGAGGAGACCGCGGGGTGAAGGTCCTCGACCTGGCCGCGCTGCCGCACCGCCCGATCGAGGCGCACGGCAGCCGCGGGTTCTCCGTCGGTGCGTTCGGCCTCGGCGCCGACACGCACCTCGTGGCCGTCGCGCTCCAGCCCGGCGGCACCATCGGCCGCCACCCCGCGGTCGGACGGCAGCTGCTGGTGGTGCTGTCCGGCGAGGCGGAGGTCGCCGGTGCCGAGGGCGTGGTGCGCCGCCTCGGTCCCGGCGAGGCGGCCGTCTGGGAGCCGGGCGAGCCGCACGAGACCCGGTCGCCCGGCGGCATGACGGCGATGATCGTCGAGGGCGACCTCGACATCGGCGCCCCCGGCGAGCAGGTCGACCCGGGTGACGTCTAGGGACCCTGCCGCCCGCGCCTGACCGTCAGGACCGACCCGGCCCGACCCCGAGCGGGTCGGCGGGCGCTGCTGCCGGCGTGCGCTCGCCGAGGAGCGCGACGCCGACGGCGCCGACCAGGGAGACCACTGCCGTGACGGCCACCGCGCGGTGCCAGCCGTCCACCAGGCCCTGGGCGGTGACGGCCCCGGCAGGTGCGGCGACGACCGACACGACGGTCACGCCGAGGGCGGAGCCGAGGTAGCGGGCGGTGTTGTTGGCACCACTCCCCAGCCCGGCCTGGCCCGGCGGAACGCTGGCGACGCTCTCGCGACCCATCGCCGCGTTGAGGACGCCGGTCGCGACGCCAGCGAGGAGCAACCCGGGCAGGAACCGCGCCGGACCGCTCCCCGTGCCGACCCCGAGCACCATGAGCTGCCCGACGGCGACGAGGGCGAGCGCGACCGACATCCGCGCCCTGCCGCTCCAGGCCGGGGGCAGTCGGCGCGCCAGGACGGCGGTGACGACGCTGGGCAGCGACCAGGCGAGCATCAACCACGCGGCGGTCGTCGCAGAGATCCCGAGCGCCGCGCCGACGAAGCCCGAGACGTAGGACATCAGCGCGATGATGCCCGCACCGGTGGCGAGCCCGGCGAGGGTGACCGCGCGGAAGGCCGGGCGCCGGAACAGGCCCAGGTCGAGCATCGGGGCCTCGCTGCGGGCCTCCACGACGACGAAGCCGACCAGCAGCAGGGCGCCGAGGCCGAGGAGCAGGAGGGTGTCGGGCCGGTCCCACCCGGCTCGGCCCTCGGTGAGACCGGCAAGCAGCGCCGAGGTGCCGAGCGCCATCAGCAGCACCCCCGCGACGTCGGGCCTGGCCCGCACCGCGGTGCGGGACTCGGGACACCCACGGCCCGCGACCGCCAGGGCGAGACCGGCGAGGCCGATGACGACGTAGACGTCACGCCACGAGTGGAGCGCGCTCAGGTAGTTGCCGAGCAGCGGCCCGATCGCGATGCCGGCGCCCACGCTCGCGCCCCAGGTGCCGGTGGCCCGGCCGCGCTCGACCGGGTCGGGGTGGGCGGCTGCGATCATGCCCAGCCCGGCCGCGACCACGGCTGCGCCGCCGGCCCCGGCGACGACGCGCGTGACGGCGAAGGTCGCCACGTCGCCCGAGAGGGCGCCGAGCAGTGAGGCGACCCCGAGGACGACGGCGCCGATGACGAACCAGCGCCGGCGGCCGTAGTCGTCGGCGAGCCTGCCCGCGGTGAGCAGCAAGGCACCCAGCCCGATGCTCATCGAGCTCAGCACCCACGTGGCACCGCCGTGCCCGGCACCCAGCCCGGCGACGGTCTGGTTGAAGTTGGCGAGCGGGGCGGTGAAGGCCACGAGCACGGCGACCGTGCCGAGCGAGGCGGTCACGAGCGTGCGACGTGGTGACACCGGCGTTCCTTTGGTTCGATGAACAGACCAAAGCACGATAGCATCGACCCATGGCGCTCGGCACGGACTATCCACGGCAGGACTGCGGCATCGCCCGCTCCCTCGAGCTCGTCGGGGAGCGGTGGACGCTGCTGATCCTGCGCGACTGCTTCTTCGGGGTGCGCCGCTTCACCGACCTCCAGGCCCACCTCGACGTGTCGAAGGGCGTGCTGGCGGCCCGGCTCGACGCCCTGGTCGCCGAGGGGCTGCTCAGGCGCGTCGGCGAGGGCCACGCGAGCTACGAGCTCACCGACGAGGCGATCGACCTGTGGCCGGTGCTGCACGGGCTGGCCCGGTGGGGCGACCGGCGGACCAGCCCGGGCCGCCCGCGGCGCACGTTCCACCACCTGGTCGGGGACGCCGAGTGCGGTGTGCTCGGCGCCGACGGCAGGTGCACCTCGTGCGACGCGGCGCCCCGCCCCCACGACGTCGAGGTCCGACCCGGCACCGGCGCCGACCCGTCGCTGCGCGACGACCCGGTCTCGCGTGCCCTGCGGGTCCCGCACCGGCTCCTCGAGCCGCTGGTCACCCGTTGAGGGCCGCCCGCACCTTCTGCGCCAGCACCTCGGGGCTGTCGGCCGTGCCGCCGTGGGCGGCGATCCAGTCGTAGGCCTGCTGCCGCTCGGCGTGGCACATCAGCCCGACGACGTCGCCCGGCCGCGCCTCCTCGACGAGCGCGGCGAGGCACTCGACCTCGGTCTCGTAGGTGTCGATGTCGGTGACCCCGACGCGAGCGGCGCCCGCGCGCAGGAGGTCGTCGATCTCCTTCATCATGCGGCCGCGCAGGTAGTGGGCCTTGTGGCCGATCGCGACCACGTCGCTGCCCTTCGCGCCGATCTCGCCCAGCGCGTCGATGAGCTCGTCCGTGCGGTCGCCCACGGCGCCGAGGCCGAGCAGCAGGCGCGCGCCGGGGCGGCGTACGCCTGCCATGACCTCCAGCAGCGCCTCCAGCCCCGCCTCGTTGTGCGCGAGGTCCATCACGACCGACACGCCCTGCTCGTCGGCGGCGTGGGGCATCGAGAAGAAGTTCATCCGCCCCGGGTTGTGCTCGGCGTCGGGGCGGAACGACGTGAGCCCGGCGACCACGTCGGCGCGGGCCAGGCCGATGGCCAGGGAGGCCGACGCCGCGGCCAGTGCGTTCTCGATGTTGAAGCGGGAGAGCCCGGCCAGCGTCATCGGAACGTCGACCAGCTCGACCAGCGGGTCGGGGTCCGCGCCGGGAGCGAGCACCGTGATCCAGCCGTCGATCACCGTCGTGGCGCGCCCGCCGCCGTGCCCGAGGACCTCCCGCACCGCCGGGGAGTCGGGGTCGCGGCTGAAGATCCACGGCTTCGCCGAGATGACCTGCTGCATGGCCAGCACCCGCGGGTCGTCGCCGTTGAGGACCGCCCAGCCGTCCTTCCTCGTGATCCTCGGCACCACCGACTTCACCTCGGCGAGCTGGTCGACGGTGTCGATGCCCTGGAGGCCGAGGTGGTCGGCGGTGACGTTGGTGACGACCGAGACGTCGTTGCGGGTGATGCCGATGCCCTTGAGCAGGATCCCACCGCGGGCGGTCTCGGTCACCGCGAGCTCGACGCCGTCGAGCGACATCGCCCGCGCCGCGCCCGACGGTCCCGAGTAGTCGCCCGCCTCGACCAGCACCCCGTCGCGGTAGACGCCGTCGGTGTTGGACCACCCGACGACCAGGCCGCTGGTGCGCGCGACGTGCGCGATCATCCGGCTCGTCGTGGTCTTGCCGTTGGTGCCGGTGACCGCCACCACCGGGATGGTCGGCGTGATCGTGGTCGGCCGCTCCCCCGGCTCGGCCGTCGCCACCTGCTGGGCGGCCGTGCTCACGGCCGCCTCGACGTCGGGGGTCGGCAGCGCGTCGAGCGCCTGCGCAACCGCCTCGCCGAGCGCCCTTGCGCGGCCGCGGTGTCGCCACGGGTACGCCACCACCAGGACGTCGGGGTCCGAGGTCGGGCGCACCCGGACGGCCAGCCGCCTCGTGCCGGCCTCCCCCGCGATCGCGCGGACCAGGCGCTCGACGGCCCGGAGCGCGAACCGCTGCCGGAACCCCGACCCGGCCGCGCCGGGGCGCGTCGTGCGGAGGCCGATGCGACGGGCGAAGCGCAGCACCGCCTCGTCGCTGGCCTCCGTGATCGTCGAGACGTCCAGGGTGAGCTTCACCGCGGCGCGCGGGAAGTAGAGGTTGGGTCCTTCGAGGATCCGGAGCTCGACGAGTGAGGTCACCGGTGGAAACTACCGAAAGCAGACGCGGTGGCTACAGCCCCATGGCGTGGAAGCCGCCGTCGACGTGCACGATCTCGCCGGTCGTGGCAGGGAAGAAGTCGCTGAGCAGCGCGCACACGGCCTGCGCGGTCGGGGTGTGGTCGGACTCGTCCCAGCCGAGCGGCGCGCGGTCCTTCCACGCCGACTCGAGGTCCTCGAAGCCCGGGATCGCCTTCGCGGCCAGCGTCTTCAGCGGACCCGCGGAGACCAGGTTGCAGCGGATGCCGTCGGCGCCCAGGTCGCGGGCGACGTAGCGCGAGGTGTTCTCCAGCGCCGCCTTCGCCACGCCCATCCAGTCGTAGGCCGGCCACGCGGTGGTGGCGTCGAAGGTGAGGCCGACGATCGAGGAGCCGCGCGAGAGCAGCGGGCGGGTCGCCACGGCCAGCGACTTCAGCGAGTACGCCGAGACCTGGACGGCCTGGGCGACGTCCTCCCACGGGCCGTCCATGAACTTGCCGCCGAGGAGCGTCTCCGGGTTGCCGTAGGCGATGGAGTGCACCACGCCGTCAAGGCCGTCGACGTGCTCGCGCACCTGGTCGGCGAGGCCGTCGAGGTGGGACTGGTCGGTGACGTCGAGCTCGAGCACCGGCGCCTCCTGCGGGAGCCGCTTGGCGATCCGCCTGGTGATGCCCAGGGCGCGCCCGAAGTTGGAGATCAGGACCGTCGCTCCCTGCTCCTGCGCGACCCGCGCGGTGGCGAAGCCGATCGAGCTGTCCATCGTCACGCCGGCGACGAGGATGCGCTTGCCGTCGAGGATTCCCATGTGCCTGTCCTGTTCTCTCGAGCTCTGTGGAGGTGGGGGGCGGTCAGTGACCCATGCCCAGGCCGCCGTCGACCGGGATGACCGCGCCGGTGACGTAGGCCGCGCCGTCGGAGGCCAGCCAGGTGACGGCCGAGGCGACCTCGTCGGGCGAGGCGTAGCGCTGCAGGGGGACCTGCGCCTTGATGGCGGCCTTCTGCTCGTCGCTGAGCACGCCGGTCATGTCGGTCTCGACGAAGCCGGGCGCGACGACGTTGGTGGTGATCGAGCGGCTGCCGAGCTCGCGCGCCAGCGACCGCGCGAGGCCCACGAGGCCGGCCTTGGACGCGGCGTAGTTGACCTGCCCCGCCGACCCGAGGAGGCCGACGACCGAGGAGATGAGGATGATCCGGCCGCTCCGCTGGCGCAGCATGCCCTTGGAGGCGCGCTTGGCCAGGCGGAAGGTGCCGGTGAGGTTGGTGTCGATGACCGAGGACCAGTCGTCCTCGCTCATCCGGAGCAGCAGCGTGTCCTTGGTGATGCCGGCGTTGGCCACCAGCACCTCGACCGGCCCGTGTGCCTGCTCGACCTGCGCGAACGCCGCCTCGACGGCGTCGGGGTCGGTGATGTCGCAGCGCACGTCGAGCGTGCCCTCGGGCGCACCGCCGTTGCGCGTGGTGACGGCGACCCGGTCGCCCTGGGCGACGAACGCCTCGGCGATCGCGCGGCCGATGCCGCGGTTGCCGCCCGTGACCAGCACGGAGCGGGGGGCGGGCGTCTCGGTCGTGGTGGCGGTCGAGTTGTCGGTCACGGCCACGACGCTAGTGATTACCGAGGGGTACGCCGAAACAGCCCCGCTGCTCGGGACACCTCACGAGCCCGCGCCGTGCCTCGCCCGCGCCTCACTCGTCCTCGAGGCGGAAGCCGACCTTCATGCCGACCTGGAAGTGCTCGACGGCGCCGTCCTTGGCCTGGCCGCGGACCTGGGTCACCTCGAACCAGTCGATGTGGCGCAGGGTCTGGCCCGCCCGCTCGATGCCGTTGCGGATGGCCTGGTCGATTCCCTCGGGTGACGTCCCGACGATCTCGGTGACGCGGTAGGTGCGGTTGGTCATGGCTCCTCCTGGGGTCCTTCGCGGGCTCCGGCGGCCCGTGGATCCTTGAGGGTAGCGACGTAGACTCGGAGCATGGCCAAGACCGACGCCGTACGCATCACCACCGCCCGCAGCAGCGCTGCGGCGGACATGAAGTCGCGTCAGGTCCGCTACGCGGTCTCCATGTCGATCCGCACC
>NZ_JBHLXH010000001.1:104167-117762 GCF_042432345.1 Nocardioides zeicaulis
GCGGTGTTCCTCCCGTTCCTCGCCGTGGTGATCGGGAACGCGAGCGACACCCGCAACGACGGATTCGCGCTGCCTGACGCCCCGTACGCCCACGAACTGAAGGCCAACGAGCCGACGGACTGACGAAAGATCGAGCGCGCCGATTCATCCAAAAGTTTGGTTTTCATCGATCCGCGTGCCATGATCTCCCGCAGCGAGCACAGCATCCCCCGTCTGCGCTCGCAGCCGAAGTGCCGGACAGCTTCCCCCCGTGGCTGTCCGGCACTTCTCTTTTCCCACGTCCCGGAAGGCACCCCGTGCAGCTCGACCCGCAGGAAGTCCGGCAGGGCGACCGCGACCCCTGCTCGGCCAAGGGCTGCCAGGCCGACGCGGTCTGGGCGCTGCTGTGGAACAACCCGAAGATCCACACCCCCGAGCGCCGCAAGACGTGGCTGGCGTGCGAAGAGCACCGGGGCTCGCTCTCGGACTTCCTCGGCGCCCGCGGGTTCCTGCGCGAGGTCGAGCCGCACCGCCCGTCCTGAGCACCACCGGGCCTGCGCGGGCTCGAGGGACACCGGCCTGACCGGGTCTGGCGGCTCAGCCGCCGATCGCCGACATCGGGCGGTCGGGCTGGAGGAACGTCTCGTCGTCGATGCCGTGTCCGGCGCGCTTGCCGCGCATCGCGACCACCCAGCGCTCGGCGATCTCCTGGTCGTCCGCGCCCGAGCGCAGCGCCGTACGGAGGTCGGACTCCTCGCGGGCGAAGAGGCAGTTGCGGACCTGGCCGTCGGCCGTGAGCCGCACGCGGTCGCAGTCGCCGCAGAACGGCCGGGTCACCGAGGCGATGATGCCGACGGTGGCGGGTCCGCCGTCGACGTCGAAGAGCTCGGCCGGGGCGCTGCCGCGCGGGGCGCCGTGCGGGGTGAGGGTGAACTCGGCGCTCAGCGCCTCGAAGATCTCGTCGGCGGTCACCATCGCGGTCCGGCTCCAGTCGTGCTGGGCGTCGAGCGGCATCTGCTCGATGAAGCGCAGCTCGTAGCCGTGCTCGACGCTCCAGCGCAGCAGCTCGGGCGCCTGGTCGTCGTTGGTGCCGCGCAGCAGCACCGCGTTGAGCTTCACCGGTCCGAGTCCGGCGGCCTTGGCCGCCTCCAGGCCGGCGACGACGTCGTGGAGGCGGTCGCGTCGGGTGATCGCGGCGAAGGTCTCGGGGCGCACCGAGTCGATGCTGGCGTTGATGCGGTCGAGCCCGGCGTCGGCGAGCGCCTGCGCGGTGCGCGAGAGGCCGAGCGCGTTGGTGGTGAGGGACGTCTCGACGCCGAGCGCGTGGGTGCGCGCCACGATGTCGACCAGCCCGCGGCGCAGCAGGGGCTCACCACCGGTGAAGCGCACCTCGGTGATCCCGAGCCGCTCGACGCCGATGGTGACCAGGCGCACGACCTCGTCGTCGGTCAGCGTCTGCTCGGTGGGCATCCAGTCGAGCCCCTCGGCCGGCATGCAGTAGTTGCAGCGCAGGTTGCAGCGGTCGGTCAGGGAGACACGCAGGTCCGTGGCCACGCGGCCGAAGCGGTCCGCCAGAGGTGTCGTCACCCGTGGAGTCTAACGAGGCGGCCCTGAGGTGGTCAGGAACGGCCGGATAGCCTCGACCCGTGCACAAGCTGCGGTTCCTGGTCTCACGCCGCTGGATCGTCTTCGCACTCGTGGTCGTCTTCCTCGCGTGGGTGGCGTGGCGGCTCGGTGAGTGGCAGTTCCACCGCCTCGACGACCGCAAGCAGCGCAACGCGATCATCGAGCGCAACGAGAAGGCCGGGCCCGCGCCCGTCACCGACGTCCTGTCCCCCGGCACCGACCCGTCGGAGTCCGAGGAGTGGCGCATCGTCGAGGCCACCGGCACCTACGCCGTCGAGGACACCGTGATCGTGCGCTACCGCACCCGCGACGGCGAGGCCGGTGTCGACGTCGTCGTGCCGCTCGAGCTCGCCGACGGCACCAGCCTGCTGGTCGACCGCGGCTGGTACGCCACCGACAACCGCGGTGCCAGCTCCGAGGACGTGCCGGCGCCGCCGTCGGGCGAGGTCACGGTGACCGGGTGGGTGCGCCAGGACGCCGAGGGCGACAGCACCGAGGTCACCGACCGGTCGACCCGCGCCGTCGACAGCGCCCGCATCGGCGAGGCGCTCGACCGCGACGTCCTCGGCGGGTGGGTCGACCTGCGCTCGGAGTCCCCGGAGCCGGCCACCCCGCTGCTCGGTGCCGAGCTGCCCGAGCTCGACAACGGGCCGCACTTCTTCTACGGCCTCCAATGGTGGTTCTTCGGGGTGCTGGCCGTGTTCGGCTTCTTCTACCTCGTCTACGACGAGCTCCGCGGCGGCCGCGCCCACGACCGGGCGCCGGCTCCCGCGCCGGTGAAGGCAGAGGCGAAGCCGCGTCCGCCCGCCAAGAAGCGCCGGACCTGGCGCGAGATGATCGAGCCCGACGACGAGTGGGAGCCGGACCAGGCTCCCCCGTCCTCAGAGCGTCCGGAGCAGGCCGCCGTCGACCGGGAGCATCACGCCCGTCAGGAATGACGCGGCCGGCGACAGCACGAACGCCGCCACTCGCCCGAACTCCTCCGGCTCGCCGTAGCGGCCCAGCGGGATCGTCGCCTCCGCGGCCCGTCGCGCCCCCTCCGGGTCGCCCGTGGTCGCGTCGAGCTCGGCGACCCGGTCGGTCGCGATCCGTCCCGGCAGCAGGCCGTTGACGCGCACTCCGCGCGGTCCGAGCTCGTCGGCAAGGGTCTTGGCCACCATCGCCAGCCCGGGCCGCAGCCCGTTGGAGATCGCCATCTCGGGCAGCGGGGACCGCACGCTCGAGGAGAGCACGAGCCCCAGGGAACCCCCGTCGGTCAGCGCCGCGCCGACCTCGCGGGCCAGGCGTACGGCCCCCAGGAAGACCGACTCGAAGGCGGCGACCCACTGCTCGTCGGTGATCGCCGACACCGGCCCCTTCGGCGGCCCGCCGACGCTGATCATCGCGCCGTCGAGGCGACCCCACGTCTCGTCGGCGACCGCCAGCAGCCGCGAGGGCGTACCGGGGTCGGCGTTGTCCGCCACCACCGCGACCGAGGCCCTCCGGCCCGCGACGGCGTCGAGGTCGGCGACCGCGGCGTCGAGCGAGTCCTGCGAGCGTCCGGACAGCACCACGCGGGCGCCCTCGGCGACGAGGACGTCGGCCGTGGCCCGGCCGAGGCCGCGCGCCCCGCCCGTGACGAGGAAGACCTTGTCGGTGAGCTGGAGGTCCATGGGCCCGACCCTAGCCGTGGCGGTCCACCGCGACTCGACCCGAGGAAGGACCGCGGTGCTCATGACGTGCCCGGTACGTCACGGACACCGCACTCCCCTGCCCGCGCTCGCCGGCGGTGCCCCACCCACGTTCCGAGCCCGTGGAAGGTGGCTCAGCCACCGCCACCCGCGCCCGCAGCGCGTGCAGATGCGACAGATCCGCGGCTCAGCGCGCGACGGGCTCAGCGGAGGGCTCGGGAGCACCCTCGCGGAACTGCGTGGCGTGGAGGGTGGCGTAGAGGCCGCCGGCGGCGAGGAGCTCGGCGTGGGTGCCGTGCTGGACGACCCGGCCCTGGTCGAGCACGAGGATCAGGTCGGCGTTGCGGACCGTGGAGAGTCGGTGCGCGATGACCAGCGACGTACGTCCCTCGAGTGCGGCGTCGAGGGCCTGCTGGACCGCGGCCTCGGACTCGCTGTCAAGGTGGGCCGTCGCCTCGTCCAGGACGACGATCGACGGCGCCTTGAGCAGCAGCCGGGCGATCGCGAGCCGCTGGCGCTCGCCGCCGCTCAACCGGTAGCCGCGGTCGCCGACGACGGTGTCGAGGCCGTCGGGCAGCGAGCGCACGAGCGTGGCGACCTGCGCGGCCTCCAGGGCGGCCCAGATGTCGGCCTCGAGTGCGGAGGGGCGGGCGTAGAGCAGGTTGGCGCGGATCGTGTCGTGGAACATGTGGGCGTCCTGGGTGACGTAGCCGACCACGTCCTCCAGCGACTGGAGGGTGACGTCGCGGACGTCGTGGCCGCCGACCCGGACCGCGCCTGCACCGACGTCGTAGAGGCGTGCCACGAGGTGGGTGACGGTCGTCTTGCCCGCACCCGACGGCCCCACGAGGGCGACCATGCGGCCGGGCTCGGCCACGAAGGAGACGTCGTGGAGGACCGGGCCGGAGTCGCGCGACTCGGTGCGAGCGACGGTCTCCAGCGAGGCCAGCGAGATCTCGTCGGCGCGCGGGTAGGCGAAGGCGACGTGGTCGAACTCCAGGCGCGCCGCGGTGGACGGCAGCGCCACCGCGTCGGGCTTCTCCTGGATGAGCGAGGGCAGGTCGAGCACCTCGAAGACCCGGTCGAAGCTCACCAGCGCGGTCATCACGTCGATGCGCACGTTGGACAGGCCCTGCAGCGGGCCGAGCAGGCGGGTGAGGAGGACGCCGAGGGCGACGATCGTGCCGACCGACAGGTCGCCACGGATGGCCAGCCAGCCCCCGATGCCGTAGACGAGGGCGGTCGCCAGCGACGGCACCAGCGTCATGGCGGCGAAGAAGATGCGGGTCAGCAGCGAGATCCGCACCCCGAGGTCGCGGACCACGGCCGCCTTCTGGGCGTAGGCGACGTCCTCCTCCTCGCGCCGGCCGAAGAGCTTGAGCAGCATCGCGCCGCCGACGTTGAACCGCTCGGTCATGGCGTTGCCGAGGTCGGCGTTGCCGTCCATCTGCTGGCGCGACAGGCTCGCGAGGCGGTTGCCGACCAGGCGCGAGGAGATGAGCAGGATGGGGAAGAGGGCGACGCACAGCAGGGTCACCGGCCAGCTGAGGAACAGCATCGTGACGCCGACGACGACCGCCGAGATCACGTTGGAGACGGTGCCCTGCAGGGTCGAGGTGAACGCCCGCTGGGCGCCGATCACGTCGTTGTTGAGCCGGCTCACCAGGGCGCCGGTCTGGGTGCGGGTGAAGAACGCCAGCGACTGGCGCTGCACGTGGGCGAAGACCTGGGTGCGCAGGTCGTAGATCAGTCCCTCGCCGATCCTGCTGGAGAGCCAGCCGGTGACGAGCCCGAACGCCGAGTCGGCCACGGCGACCAGCGCCACCAGCGCGGCGAGCCCGACGACGAGCGAGGTGTCGCGGGTCCGCACCCCGTCGTCGATGATCATCTTCAGCAGCAGGGGCGGCAGGACCACGAGCGCTGCGTCGACCACGGTGACCGCCAGGAACCCGGCGATCAGGCGGCGGTGCGGGCGCGCGAACGCCAGCACCCGGCGGACCGTTCGACGCTCGATCTTGTTCTCGACCACGCTGCGGTCACTGCGCAGGAACCGCCACGGCGGGCCACCTGCCCCGGGCCCCATCGACATGCCTGCTCCTTCGTCCGTCCCACCCCGGACAACCCGGCAGCGCGGGCGATTGTTCCGCCTGGCACCGACAGCACGGCGCTCGAGGTCAGGCGAACGCGGCGGCGACCGCGCGGAACCGGCGTACCTGCGCCTCGCGCTCGAGGCGACGCTGCTCGTCGAGGCTGCGGTCGGTCGCACCCAGCAGGAGGGCCTTCGTCTCCGGCACGACACCCGGCATCGGGGCGCACAGCGCCGCGGCGAGGGCAGCGACGGCGTCGTCGAGCGCGGCGGGGGCGTACGACGCGAGCGCCAGGCCGATGCGCACGGCCTCCTCGGCCTCCACGACCCGGGCGGTGGCGCAGATCTCGAGGGCGCGCGCGTAGCCCACGTGCGCGACCAGCGGCTGGGTGCCGGTGAGGTCGGGCACGAGGCCGAGCGCGGACTCCTTCATGCAGAACTTCGCGTCGTCGGCGACCACCCGCAGGTCGCACGACAGGGCGAGCTGGAATCCGGCGCCGACGGCGTGGCCGCGGACCTTGGCGATCGAGACGAAGCGCGGGTCGCGCAGCCAGGTGAAGCCGGCCTGGAAGGCGTCGATGCGGGCCGAGGCCTCGTCGTCGCCCAGCGACAGCAGCTCGAGCACGGTGCCGGGACCGGTGTGGGTGGGGTCGAGCATCGCCCGGTCGAGGCCGGCCGAGAAGGTCTCCCCCTCGCCCTCCACGACGACCACCCGGACGTCGTCGCCCAGGCCCTGGCCGACCTCCGCGAGCGCGTGCCACATCGCCGGGGTCTGGGCGTTGCGCACCTCGGGCCGGGCGAGGGTGATCGTGGCGACCGGACCCTCGACGTCGAGGCGCAGTCCGACCGTGGCGAGCTCTTCGGGAGTCATGCGCCGAGGCTACTACTCGTCGGTAACCTCAGGCGAGGGACACGAGGTCGGCGTAGTCCTCGGACCACAGGTCCTCGTCGCCGTCGGGCAGCAGCAGCACGCGGTCGGGGTCGAGCGCGCGCACCGCGCCCTCGTCGTGGGTGACCAGGATGATCGCGCCGGTGTAGCTGCGGATCGCGTGCAGCACCTCCTCGCGCGAGGCAGGGTCGAGGTTGTTGGTGGGCTCGTCGAGCAGCAGCACGTTCGCGCTCGAGACGACCAGGATCGCCAGCGCCAGCCGGGTCTTCTCACCGCCCGACAGCACGCCGGCGGGCTTGTGGGCGTCGTCGCCGGAGAAGAGGAACGAGCCGAGGACCGAGCGCGCCTGGGTGTCGGTGAGCTCGGGGGCCGCGCTGTGCATGTTCTCCAGCACGGTCCGGTTGACGTCGAGGGTCTCGTGCTCCTGGGCGTAGTAGCCCATCTTGAGCCCGTGGCCCGGGACGACCTCGCCGGTGTCGGGCTTGTCGACGCCGGCCAGGATGCGCAGCATCGTCGTCTTGCCCGCGCCGTTGAGGCCCAGGATGACGACCCGGCTGCCCCGGTCGATGGCCAGGTCGACCGCGGTGAAGACCTCGAGCGAGCCGTAGGACTTCGACAGCTCGGAGCCCATGAGCGGAGTCTTGCCGCACGGCGCCGGCTCGGGGAACGCGATCCGGGCGACCTTGTCGGCCGCGCGCTCGCCCTCGATGCCGGCCATCATCTTCTCGGCGCGCTTCAGCATCGACTGCGCCGCCTGCGCCTTGGTGGCCTTCGCGCGCATCTTGTTGGCCTGGTCGGTCAGGACCTTGGCCTTGTTCTCGGCGTTCTGCCGCTCGCGCTTGCGGCGCTTCTCGTCGTCCTCGCGCTGGGTGAGGTAGTTGTGCCACCCCATGTTGTAGACGTCGATGACGGCGCGGTTGGCGTCGAGGTGGAAGACCTTGTTGACCGTCGCCTCGAGCAGGTTGTTGTCGTGGCTGATGACCACGAAGCCGCCGCGGTGGGCCTTGAGGAAGTCGCGCAGCCACACGATGGAGTCGGCGTCGAGGTGGTTGGTGGGCTCGTCGAGCAGCATGATCTCCGCGCCGGAGAACAGGATGCGGGCCAGCTCGACGCGACGTCGCTGGCCGCCGGACAGCGTGCCGATCGGCTGGGCGAGCAGGCGCTCCTCGATGCCGAGGGCGGCGGCCATCTGCGCGGCCTCGGACTCGGCGGCGTACCCGCCACCGGCGTGCAGCTCGGCATCGGCGCGCGCCCACCGCTTCATGCCGCGCTCGTGGACCTTGGGGTCGTCGCTGCCCATGTCGACCTCGGCCTCGCGCAGTCGTCGTACGACGTCGTCGAGTCCGCGCGCGGACAGGATCCGGTCGCGGGCGAGCACCTCCGGGTCGCCGACGCGGGGGTCCTGGGGCAGGTAGCCGATCTCGCCGCTGCGGAGCACCTGGCCACCGGCCGGGGTGCCCTCGCCGGCGAGGATGCGGGTGAGGGTCGTCTTGCCGGCTCCGTTGCGCCCCACGAGGCCCACCTTGTCGCCCTGGGCGATGCGGAAGGTGACGTCCTCCATGAGGAGCCGCGCGCCGGCTCGGACCTCGAGCTTCTGGGCGGTGATCATCGCTGCACATCCTACGAAGGGGTGACTCGCGGAGCCGCATCGTCGGCTCCAGGCGCTAACCTGCGCTGACGGCTCCACCCGGCCCCGGGCACCCGGCGTCCGCGACGGCGAAAGGCACCACCATGCGCTTCAACCCGAAGGCCCGGCTCGACACGTCCCGGGTCAGCGACGGCGGCCGAGGATCCGGTGGCGGCGGCGGGATGCGGATGCCCATCCCCGGCGGCACGCGCGCCGGCGGCGGCGTCGGCGTGCTCATCATCGTCGTGCTGTTCTTCATCGTCTCGCAGTGCGCGGGCGGGGGTGGCGGGCTGCCGAGCCCCGGTGGCATCGACCCCCAGTCGTCGGGCAGCGACGCCAGCCGCATGGACGACAGCGCGCGCTACGACAACTGCAAGACCGGCGCCGACGCGAACTCCGACGAGGACTGCGCGCGCGTCGCGGTGGAGAACTCCCTCTACAACTTCTGGTCGCAGCAGTTCGACAGCGGCTTCACCCCCGCCACGCTCCGCACCTTCAGCGGCGCCGTCGACACCGGCTGCGGCCAGGCCAGCTCGCAGGTCGGCCCCTTCTACTGCCCCAACGACCAGAAGATCTACCTCGACACCACGTTCTTCGACGACGTCCTCGAGGGCCAGCTCGGCGGCAAGGGCGGCGACTTCGTCGAGCCCTACGTGATCGGCCACGAGTACGGACACCACATCCAGAACCTCATGGGCACGATGAGCAAGGTCAAGACCCAGCAGGGCCCCGAGTCCGACGCCGTGCGGCTCGAGCTGCAGGCTGACTGCTACGCCGGGCTCTGGACGAAGGCCGCCACCGGCACCACCGACCAGGACGGGGTCGCGATCTTCGACGGCCTCGACGAGGCCGACATCTCCGAGGCGCTCGACGCCGCCAAGACCGTCGGCGACGACCGGATCCAGCAGCAGGCCGGCCAGCGGGTCGACCCCGAGGGCTGGACGCACGGGTCGTCGGAGGAGCGGATGCGCTGGTTCATGAAGGGCTACCAGGACGGCACGATCGAGTCCTGCGACACCTTCTCCGCCAGCAGCCTCTGAGCTCGCGACCGGATCGGGGCGCCGCTCAGGCGAGCAGCGCCTCGATCTGGTCGACCTGGCGCTGCATCGCGAAGATGTACGGCGCCACGCTGGGGTGGCGGAACTTCCCGGCCAGCGCCCCCTCTCCGTCGGCGACGCGGGCCAGTGCCCAGTCCAGCCGGGTGACGGCGGTGTAGACGGCCATCACGCGCGCCCCGAGGGCCACCTGCTCGGCCGTGGCCAGGCCGGGCGGCAGTGCCTCGACGTACGCCTCGACGAGCGGACCGAGCTCCTCGCGCGCGGCGAGCGACAGGTAGCCGAGGTCGGCGCCCACCGGCCCCGTGCCGAGGTGGGCCCAGTCGATCGCGACGGCACCGTCGGCGTGCCGGCCCGGGATGTTGGCCGCGGACGGGTCGCCGTGCTGGGCCACCTGCGGCAGGGCGTCGCAGCGGTCGAGCCAGACGGTGCGCTGGCGCCAGAGGTGGTCGGCGACGTCGGCCACCGGCGTACGGGCGAGGGTGCGCCAGCCGCCGCGGTGCGCGACGAGCCCGAGCCGGGTGCGGAGCTGGTCGCGCGCCAGCCACGGGTGCTCCCCCAGCCGCGCGCCGGCGAACCGGCCCAGGCACGCGGCGAGCCACGGCCCAGGTGCGTCCTGGTGGACGACCCGCCCGTGGACGAGCGTGACCCCCTCGTCGTCCTCCTCGACCGCCAGCACCGGCGCCTCCCTGAGGCCCGGCGCCTCGGTGACGATGCCGCTCAGCGCGACGTCGGCGGCGCGCCGCCAGTAGTTGACGTCGGCCGGCGCGAGCGTGCCGGGCGCGTCATGCGGGTCGGGCCGGGTCAGCCGCTTCACCACGACCTCGCGCCCCGCACGGGACGCCGACCAGACGCCCGCGGTCGCGGGACCGGCTCCCGGGAGGCGCTGCCACCCCGGCTCGGGCTGCCACATGGCGAGGACGCTAGCCGATGTCGCGGCTCCGGTAGCGCCACCAGGCGCCCGACACGGCGAGCGCCGCGACGGCGGTGAGGGCGATCTCGGGCCGCCACACGAACGCCTCGGAGGGGTACTTCGGCACGTGGTGGTAGGGCGAGAGGCCGAGCACCCAGCCGGGCAGCTCGAGCGCCGCCCCGACCTGCCCGAGCGTCACGCACACGACCAGCACGGCCCAGCCGGCGACCGCCCAGCGGCTGCGCACCGACAGCAGGAGCAGGGCGAGGCCCAGCACGACCCACACCGCGGGCGCCTGCGCGAGCGACGCCCCGACGGCCGCGAGCCCGTCCCCGCGCCCGATCGCGGTCGCCACCCCCGAGACCAGCAGCAGCCACGTCGTGCCGGCGAGCGCGGCGCTGGCCAGGGCGACGAGCACGGCCGACCGGGAGGTCGCCGTGGCCAGCACGGTCTCGGTCCGGCCGTCGTGCTCGTCGCCTGCCGCCCGGGTGACGGCGGCGACCCCGAAGCAGGTGACCACGACGGCGACGACCGACGCGAGCGCGAACACCAGTGCGTCCTGGAGCGCGCCGACACCCCCCATCGCCTCGACCACCCCGCGGGTGGCGTCGGTGTCGAGCATGTCGCCGATGGTGGGCACGATCGAGCCCATCAGCACGCCGAGCACGGCGGCGCCGACGGTCCAGCCCACGAGCGCGGTGCCCTGCTGGCGCCACACGAGCGCCGCGGCGTCGCGCAGCCGCGGTGATCCTTCTGCCGGACCGGCTCGCTCGGGCAGCACGCCTGCGCCGAGGTCGCGCCGGCGCCGCAGGGCCAGGGCTCCTCCGACGAGGGACGCGGCGAGGAGCGGGTACGCCGCGAGCAGCCACACCCTCGGCTCGGACCACGCGCTCAGCCGGGTCCCCCAGCCGAACGGGGTGAGCCACGAGAGCCACTCCGCCGCCAGGTCGCCGACGGCCCTCGCCAGGTAGAAGACGCCGATGACGGCGGAGGCGAGCAAGCCCACGGTGCGGGCGCTCGACGACACCTGGGCGGCCAGCAGCGCGACGCCCGCGCCGACGAGGCCGATGCCGGTCCACGAGGCCCCGAACAGCACCGACCCGGCGAGGGGCAGCCCGCACGCGACGTCCACGACCGCGACCAGCACGCCGAGGACCACGGACGCGAGGACGGCCTCCAGGACGGCCGCCCCGGTCGGTGCGTCGGCGCCCACCGCGGTCGCCCCGACGACCTCTGCGCGCCCCGTCTCCTCCTCGACGCGGGTGTGGCGCCGGACGAGCACCACGGAGAGGAACGCGACGAACACGGCGTAGAGCACCGTCATCTTGGTCATCGACAGCTCACCGAGGCTGGAGGTGTCGAGGACCGGCCCGTAGAGCGCGACGACGGCCGGGCTGGCGTTGATCGCCTCCGCGGCCGCGACGCGGTCCGCGGTGCTGGCGTAGAGCGACCCGGTCGCCGCAGCGCTGGCGGCGACCGTGGCGACGAGCACCGCGAGCCACGCCGCGAGGAGGACGCGGTCACGCCGGAGGGCGAACCGGAGCAGGAACCCGGTGCCGCGCCACCGGGCGGTCACGACGGGCTCCGGTAGGCGTCGAGGAAGAGCTCCTCCAGCGTGGGCGGGGTGCTGGTCAGGGCGACGACCCCCGCGCCGTCGAGCGCCCGCAGCAGCAGGGGCAGCCCGGCAGGGTCGACCGAGGCCTGGATGACCCGGCCGTCGACCTCGACGTCGTGCACGCCCTCGAGCCGCGCCAGGTCGGGGACCTCGCCCGACACCTCGGCCCGCACGCGGTTGCGGCGCAGGTGGCGCAGCTCGTCGAGGGTCCCCGACTCCACCGTCCGGCCCTCGCGGATGATCGTGACGCGGTCGGCCAGACGCTCCACCTCGCTCAGGATGTGGCTGGACAGGAGCACGGTCGTGCCCGCGGCCTTGTGCTCGGCGAGGCACTGGTTGAAGACCTCCTCCATCAGCGGGTCGAGCCCCGAGGTCGGCTCGTCGAGGACGAGGAGGTCGGTCGGCGCCGCGAAGGCCGCCACCAGGGCGACCTTCTGCCGGTTGCCCTTGGAGTAGGCGCGCCCCTTCTTCGTCGGGTCGAGCCCGAAGCGCTGGAGCAGCTCGTCGCGCCGGGAGCCGCGCGGGTCGAGGTCGCGCATCCGCAGCAGCAGGTCGATGGTCTCGCCGCCCGTGAGGTTGGGCCACAGGCTCACGTCGCCGGGGACGTACGCCAGCCGCCGGTGGATCGCGGTCGCGTCACGCCACGGGTCGAGTCCGAAGACCGACACCGACCCGCCGTCGGTGCGCAGCAGGCCGAGCAGCACCCGGAGCGTGGTGGACTTGCCGGCACCGTTGGGCCCGAGGAAGCCGTGCACCTCCCCTGCCTCGACCCGGAGGTCGAGCCCGTCGAGGGCTCGCACTGCACCGAACGTCTTGACCAGTCCACTGACCTGGATCGCAGCCGCCACGATCCCACGCTACGCCGCGCGACGTCAGGCGTTGACGACCTCCACCCGAAGCGCCTGCGCGTCGGCCACGGCGGCGTCCAGCACGGCCCGGCGGGGGTCGGGCACCGGCAGCCAGGGCCCCACCACGACCATGCCGGACAGGCGCGGGTCCTCCAGCACCGCGTCGACCGCGGCGTGGTCGCCGCCGGTCACCACGGTACGGACCCCGCCGAGGATCCGCGCGGCGTGGTCGGCCGCCGCCTCGTAGGCCTGCCGCGCCTGGTTGTCACGCCGCCGGGCGAAGCGCTGCTGGCTCTGGCCGCCCGCCTTGGTGCGTCCCTGCACGTGGCGCTGGCCGATCTTGTGCTCGACCACCTGCTCCCCCGCGAGCCGGGCGACCGCGAAGCCGCCCTTGCGCACCAGGAGCACGCCCCACGCGGCCGGCGGGTCGAGGGCACGGACCAGCGCCGCGGCGTCGGCCTCGCCGACGTAGGCCTCGGAGAACGGCGGACGTGCGGTGAACCGCGAGCCGTCCTCGGCGCGTCCGTGCAGGGCACCCTCGCCCACCGACAGCCGCGTCGCGCCGTGCGAGGCCGCGAAGTTGTCCACCCAGCGCTCCCACCGGGCGGGCGGGACCAGGACGACGGGCACGGCGCGACCTCAGATGAAGTCGAGCGGGTCGAACTCGTCGATGGGGATGACCCGGGTGCGCGGGAGAGGGGTGTTGAAGGCGCCGAGGTCGTACTCGAGGTCGAAGATGCGGAGGCCGGGAAGGGTGCGGAACTGCGCGTTGATGAACTCGGTGAAGCCGATGACGCCGACCTGGCGGCTGCCGTCGCACAGGGCGGACACCTGCTCGACGAAGTCGCCGTCGTGGCTGACCAGCACGACGTCGGCCTCGCGGTGCACGAGCGCCTCGGCCGTGCGCTGGATGGCGATGTCGACGACCTTGCCCTCGCCGCTCAGCGGGATGGGCGTGAAGCCGATGGCGAGCAGCGCCTGCACGAAGCTCGTCGGCAGCTCGGTCGTGGCGGCGAGGAAGAACAGCCCGGACACGTCCTGGTCGAAGGCGCGCTCGGCCCACTCCAGCAGCCGGTCCCACCGCGGCCGCTCCTCGGGACGGGGCCGACGTCCGAGGATCGAGGTCCCGAGGGTGGCGTCGATGTTCTCCCCGTCGACGAGGAGGTAGGTCTTGCGCTCGGCCATGCGAGGACTCTCCCACACCGGAACGCATGCCCCCACCAGGACGTCCGAGGACCATGAGGATCCTCGTCGTCGCCGCGCTGGGCCTGCTCGCGGCGTGCGGGA
>NZ_JBHLXH010000001.1:117803-158262 GCF_042432345.1 Nocardioides zeicaulis
CGACGCCACTGCCCCCGGGGACGCGCCGACGACCACTGCGAGCGGACTGGTGCTGCCGGCGCCCCGCGGCCGCGACGACTACTCGACCTCGGACCCCCCGCGCTTCCACGTGCTCGCCGCCGACGGGCAGCTCGACCTCGCGCCGTGGACGATCTGCTACGCCTCCGGCTGCGCGGACGGCGGGCCGTCGGACACCCCGCCGCCGGTCGGCGCCCCGCCGGAGCTCACCCTCGGCTTCGACCTGCCGGGCTGGACGTTCCAGGCGACGTTCCGCGAGCACGGGACCCGCGCCGGGTGCGGCCGCCAGGTGACGGTGCCCGTCGAGGCCACCGGCGAGCGGACCTTCCGCGTCCTGCCGGCGGGGCCGTCCGGCGACTGGGACGTCGACCTGTTCGGACGCGGGCCGACGGGCGGCGACGCGGTGACCACGGTGCGGTGGCGCACGCCGGTCGAGGGTGCCTACCCCGACGCCGCGACCGGCCAGGCGTCCGTGCTGGCCGACGACGACGGCGAGCTCGACTCGTACGGTCTCGAGCTGTTCGTGTCCGACCTCGACCGCGACCACCCGGAGGCGCGCGCCGAGGTGGTCGTCACGTCTGCCTCCGGCCGGTCGGTCACGCTGCCCCTCGGAGCCCCGGACGAGTGCCACTCCGAGGGCTTCCTGTCCTTCCGCGCGCCCGCCGCCCTCGGACGCAGGGCGACCGTCTTGGGCGAGGGACCGTTCGCGTACGAGGTGCGGCTGGTGCTGGCCGGCACCACGTACACCGGTCGGGGCACGTGGCCCGACGACACCACGGAGGAGATCACGCCGGCCGTCCCGCTGACGTGGACGCCGGCGCTCCCGGTCTACCGCGGCTGATCAGGCGCGGTGCACGACCCGGAACGACTCGACGACCTCGCCCCCGGCGATGACGACGTCGGTGACCTCGAGCAGGGCCCGGGGCACCCCGGAGCCGTCGCACAGGATGGACAGCGTGCCGGCGCGGGGCAGGTCGCCGTCGTAGTCGGCCTCGTCGGCGGTCGTGCTGCCTCCGTCCTCGGCCAGCACCTGCTCGACGAAGGCGTCGGACTCGGACGCGTCGCCCCACGCCCACGCGGGCGGCGGCACGGACTCGAGGGCCGTGGGACCGAAGTACGTCGGCGCCGCGTTGAGCTTGGCGCGCACCCGGGCGACGTCCCAGAACGTGCGCAGCTCCTCGTGGTCGAAGTCGACCTCGCCGAGGTCGACGTGGTCGGGGCCGGCCGTGGAGTCGCTCATGCCGCGAGCCTAGTCGTCAGGCGACCGACGCCACGTGCGCGGCGAAGGCGCGCGCTGCTTCCATCGACCCGGGCCGCGGCTCGGCGTGGGGGTCGAACCCGCAGTCGCGGTCGGCCAGCACCTGCTGGAGCAGCGGCCGCCAGCGCGGCTCCCCGTGCACCATCGACCACCGCAGGGCGTCGCGCTTGCTCGCCACCTCGCCGGTGCGCACCGTGTAGAGGCTCCGGGCAGCCTGCACGACGAGGTAGCGCTGGCACCACGCGATGCGCGGGGGGCACCACGCCAGCACGTCGTCGGTGATCGTGGCCAGGCTCGCACGGGCGTGCTCGCGCAGCACCTCGGCCGGCACCGGGTCCATCAGCTCGGCCGGGCACGGGCCGACGAGCGTGATGCCGTGCTCGCGCAGGATCCACCGGGTCCACGGCTGGTTGCAGTGCTCGGACCACTCCGGGGTGTCGGACCCGTGGTCGACGAAGAGCCACTCCCGGCCGAGGCCCGCGGTGGTGCGCAGGTCGGCCGCCACGGCGTACGAGCCCTCGAGGTGACGGTTCCAGTGGCCGTCGCGGCGGGGCAGGTCGTGGTGCAGCGCGCGCAGCGCGGCCTCCTGCTCCGCGTCGGGGCGCTCCCGCACGACCACGACGAAGTCGCAGTCGCTGTGCAGGTCGCCCGCGCCGAGCGCGAAGGAGCCTTGGAGGTACGCGCCGACGAACGCGTCACCCAGAGCCGCCTGCGCGCCCCGGACGAGGTCGTGCAGGACGCCGTTGAGCTCGGCGTAACGCGTGGGGTGGGGGTTGAGCACGCTGGGAGTGTGCGCTCGGCGGCCCCCCGGCCGCCACGGGTTATCGGGGCGTCCTCAGACGCCCGCCGGCGGTCTCCCCGGATGTCCGGGGATCTCGGGACGGCGCCGAGCGCCGGCGAGGTCAGACGTTGAAGCCGAGGGCCCGCAGCTGCTCGCGGCCGTCCTCGGTGATCTTGTCCGGACCCCACGGCGGCATCCAGACCCAGTTGATCGCGACGTCGCCGACGAGGCCCTCGAGGGCCGACTCGGTCTGGTCGGTGATCACGTCGGTGAGCGGGCAGGCCGCCGAGGTGAGCGTCATGTCGAGGACGGCGTTGCTGTGCTCGTCGAGGTGCACGCCGTAGACCAGGCCGAGGTCGACGACGTTGATGCCGAGCTCGGGGTCGACGACGTCCTTCATCGCCTCGGTGACGTCCTCCACCGTCACGGTGGCCGTGCCGCCACCGGATGCCTGGGGCACCTCGGGCAGGTCGGAGTGGTCGGGCTGCGTGGACTCGCTCATGCGGTCCCTCCTTCGGTCCGGGCCTGGCTGGTCGCGTCCTTCCACGCCATCCAGGAGAGCAGTGCGCACTTCACGCGCGCGGGGAACTTGGCGACGCCGGCGAAGGCGATCCCGTCCTCCAGGACGTCCTCGTCGGGCTCGACCTGCCCCTTGCCCTGCATGAGCTCGAGGAAGGTCTGGTGGATCGACATCGCCTCGTCGACCGGCTTGCCGATCACCAGGTCGGTGAGCACGGAGGCCGACGCCTGCGAGATCGAGCAGCCGACGCTGTCGTAGGACACGTCCTCCACCACCCCGTCGGCGAGGTGCACGCGCAGCGTGATCTCGTCGCCGCAGGTCGGGTTGACGTGGTGCACCTCGGACTCGAACGGGTCGCGCAGGCCCTTGTGGTGCGGGTTCTTGTAGTGGTCCAGGATGATCTCCTGGTACAGGCTGTCGAGGTCGGTGCTCATCTCAGTCCACCTTGAAGTACGTCCGGGTCGCGTGCAGCGACTCCACCAGCGCGTCGATCTCCGCCGGCGTCGTGTAGAGGTAGGACGACATCCGCGTCGAGCTCTGCACGCCGTAGCGCGCGTGGGCCGGCTTCGCGCAGTGGTGCCCGGCCCGCACGGCCACGCCGCGGGAGTCCAGCACCTGGGCGATGTCGTGCGGGTGCACGCCCTCGAGCTCGAACGAGATCGCCCCGCCGCGCTGGGTCGCGTCGAGCGGCCCCAGCACCGTCAGCCCGGGCACGGACTGCAGTCCCTCCAGGGCGTACGCCGTGATGGTCTGCTCGTGCCGGTGGATCGCGTCGAGCCCGATGTGGCCGAGGTAGTCGACGGCCGCGCCCAGCCCGATCGCCTCGACGATCGGCGGCGTGCCGGCCTCGAAGCGGTGGGGCGAGCGGGCGTAGGTCGAGCGGGCCATGGTGACCGTCTCGATCATCTCGCCACCGCCGTGGAAGGGCGGGAGCGCGTTGAGCAGCTCCTCGCGTCCCCACAGCACGCCGATGCCGGTCGGGCCGCACACCTTGTGGCCGGTGAAGACCAGGAAGTCGCAGTCAACCTCCTGCACGTCGACGGGCAGCTGCGGCGCCGCCTGCGAGGCGTCGACGACCGACACGGCTCCCGCCGCGCGAGCCCGCGCCACCAGGTCGGCGACGGGGTTGATCGTGCCCAGCATGTTGGAGACCCACGTGAAGGCCACGACCTTGGTGTGCTCGTCGACGAGCTGGTCGGCGTTGCTCATGTCGAGCCGGCCGTCGTCGGTCAGCCCGAACCAGCGCAGCTCGGCGCCCGAGCGCTCGCACGCCAGCTGCCACGACACGATGTTGGAGTGGTGCTCCATCTCGGTGATGACGACGTTGTCACCCGGGCCGAGCTCGATCGTGCGGGCCAGCAGGTTGAGCGCCTCGGTGGCGTTCTTGGTGAAGACCACCTCGTCGCGCGAGGGCGCGTTGAGGAAGGCCGCCACCTTGTCGCGGGCACCCTCGTAGGCCTCGGTCGACTCCGCGCCGAGCTGGTGCATGGCGCGCGCGATGTTGGCGTTGTGCCGCTCGAGGTGGTCGACCATCGTGTCGATGACGACCTGCGGCTTCTGCGAGGTGTTCGCGCTGTCGAGGTAGACCAGCGGCTGCCCGCCCGCGAGCGTGCGCTCGAGGATCGGGAAGTCCTTGCGGATCACGTCGAGATCCGGGAGCAGTCCTTCCATGGTCAGTCCTTTCCAGTCAGCCGTCGGTGGTCGAGGTGCGAGCGCAGAGAGCCGCGAGACCTCAGGCGTTGGCCTTGAGGAAGCGGTCGTAGCCCTCGGCCTCGAGCTGCTCGGCGAGCTCCCTGCCACCGGACTCGGCGACCTTGCCGTCGACGAAGACGTGGACGTGGTCGGGCTCGATGTAGCGCAGGATGCGGGTGTAGTGGGTGATCAGCAGGACACCCTTGCCCTCCTGCTGCCGGAAGCGGTTGACGCCCTCGGAGACGATCTTGAGCGCGTCGATGTCCAGGCCGGAGTCGGTCTCGTCGAGGATCGCGACCTTGGGGTCGAGCAGCTCGAGCTGGGCGATCTCGTGGCGCTTCTTCTCGCCGCCGGAGAAGCCCTCGTTGACCGAGCGCTGCGAGAAGGTGGAGTCGAGGTTGAGCCGCTCGAGCGCGCCGTTGACGTCCTTGACCCAGGTGCGGAGCTTGGGGGCCTCGCCGTCGATCGCGGTCTTGGCCGTGCGCAGGAAGTTCGCCACGGACACGCCGGGGACCTCGACGGGGTACTGCATGGCGAGGAACAGGCCGGCGCGGGCACGCTCGTCGACCGACATCGCGAGGACGTCCTGGCCGTCGAGGGTCACCGAGCCGCCGGTGACGGTGTACTTCGGGTGACCGGCGATGGAGTACGCCAGGGTCGACTTGCCGGAGCCGTTGGGACCCATGATCGCGTGGGTCTCGTTGTCGTCGATGGTGAGGGTGACGCCCTTGAGGATCTCCTTGGGGCCGTCCTCGGTGTCGACGGTGACGTGGAGGTCGGTGATGACGAGCTTGCTCATGCGGGGGTGACTCCGTTCAGGGTGGTCTCGGTGTCGACGTAGACGACGCCGTCGCGTACGTCGACCGGGAAGGTGGCGACCGGCTCGGTCGCCGGGAGGTTGGTGGGCTTGCCGGTGCGCAGGTCGAACATCGAGCCGTGCAGCCAGCACTCGATCTGGCAGTCGGCCACCTCGCCCTCGCTGAGGGCGACCTCGGCGTGGCTGCAGGTGTTCTCGACGGCGAAGACCTCGTCGCCGTCGCGCGCGACCGCGAGGTCGTAGCGGCCGAGGGTGACCGCCAGCGCCTGGTCGGCGGGCACCTCGTCGAGGGCGCAGGCGCGCTCGAAGCTCACGGTGCGAGCTCCTTGAGCACGTTCTTGGCGAGCTCGGCCTCGACCGTCGTGGTCAGCCGCTCCTCGATCGAGGGCACGCCGACCTTGCGGATGAGGTCGTTGAAGAACCCGCGCACGACGAGGCGCTGGGCCTCGGCCTCGGAGACGCCGCGCGCCTGCAGGTAGAACAGCTGCTCGTCGTCGAAGCGCGCGGTGGTCGAGGCGTGGCCGGCGCCCTCGATCTCGCCGGTCTCGATCTCGAGGTTCGGCACCGAGTCGGCGCGGCAGCCGTCGGTCAGGACGAGGTTGCGGTTCTCCTCGTAGGTCTCGATGCCCTCGGCGACCTTGCGGATCAGGACGTTGCCGATCCACACCGTGTGCGCGCCCTCGCCCTGCAGCGCGCCCTTGTAGACGACGTTGCTGCGGGTGTGGGGCGCGTTGTGGTCGGCGAAGAGCCGGTGCTCGATGTGCTGGCCCGCGTCGGCGAAGTAGAGGCCGAGCAGCTCCGCCGACCCGCCGGGGCCGTCGTAGGTGACGTTGGCGTCCATGCGGACCACGTCACCGCCGAAGGAGATCGCGGCGTGCTTGTAGGAGGCGTCGCGACCCACGAGCGCCTGGTGGTGGGCCAGGTGCACGGCGTCGTCGTCCCAGTCCTGGATCGAGACGACCGTGACGTCGGCGCCGTCACCGACCACGATCTCGACGACCGCGGCGACGGCCGCGCTGCCGGTGTGGTTGACCACCACGACGGCCTTGCTGTGCGCGCCGAAGCGGAACACCAGGTGGCCACCGGCGGTCTCCTCGACCCCGAGGCCGGCCACGTCGAGGACCAGCGGCTCGGAGACCTCGGTGTCGGCGGGCACGTCGACCAGGACGGTGGCCGGCACCTCCGCCAGCACGCGCGCCGCGAACCGGGTGTTGGGCACCAGGCCGCTCACGCCGCGCAGGGCACGGGCCTCGTCGCCGGTGACGACGGACACCGAGACGCCGGAGGGCTCGTTCCAGCTGAGCTTCGACGTGCGGCCCCCGAGGTCGGCGTCGGCGTGCAGGCCGTGGAGCCGCTTGAGGGGCGAGAAGCGCCAGATCTCCTCGCGCCCGGTGGGCACGGGGTGGTCGGCGACGTCGAAGGAGCCCACCGGGTTGAGGTGGCTCTCGATCTTGTCCTGCTCCAGCGCGGAGCGGACGGAGTCGGTGACGGTCAAGGTTCTTCTTTCTACGGTCGTACGTCGGTGGGGCGGGGCGACGGCGGTCAGCCGACCGCGCCCTCCATCTGCAGCTCGATCAGGCGGTTGAGCTCGAGGGCGTACTCCATCGGCAGCTCCTTGGCGATCGGCTCGACGAAGCCACGCACGATCATCGCCATCGCCTCGTCCTCCTCCATGCCGCGCGACATGAGGTAGAAGAGCTGGTCGTCGGAGACCTTCGAGACGCTCGCCTCGTGGCCCATCGACACGTCGTCCTCGCGGATGTCGACGTAGGGGTAGGTGTCGGAGCGGCTGATCTGGTCGACGAGCAGCGCGTCGCACAGCACGTTGGACTTCGAGCCGTGGGCGCCCTCGTTGACCTGGATCAGGCCACGGTAGGAGGTGCGGCCGCCACCGCGGGCCACCGACTTGCTGAGGATGGAGGAGGAGGTGTGCGGAGCGGCGTGCACCATCTTGGCGCCGGCGTCCTGGTGCTGGCCCTCGCCCGCGAAGGCGATCGACAGGGTCTCGCCCTTGGCGTGCTCGCCCATCAGGTAGACGGCGGGGTACTTCATCGTCACCTTGGAGCCGATGTTGCCGTCGACCCACTCCATCGTGGCGCCGGCCTCGCAGGTGGCGCGCTTGGTGACCAGGTTGTACACGTTGTTCGACCAGTTCTGGATGGTCGTGTAGCGCACCCGGGCGCCCTTCTTGACCACGATCTCCACGACGGCCGAGTGCAGCGAGTCGGAGGAGTAGATCGGCGCCGTGCAGCCCTCGACGTAGTGCACGTAGGAGTCCTCGTCGGCGATGATCAGCGTCCGCTCGAACTGGCCCATGTTCTCGGTGTTGATCCGGAAGTAGGCCTGGAGCGGGATGTCGACGTGGACGCCCTTGGGCACGTAGATGAACGAGCCGCCCGACCACACCGAGGTGTTGAGCGCGGCGAACTTGTTGTCACCGACCGGGATGACGGTGCCGAAGTACTCCCGGAAGAGGTCCTCGTGCTCCTTCAGCGCGGTGTCGGTGTCGACGAAGATGACGCCCTTCTCCTCGAGGTCCTCGCGGATCGAGTGGTAGACGACCTCGGACTCGTACTGGGCGGCGACGCCGGCGACGAGGCGCTGCTTCTCCGCCTCGGGGATGCCGAGCTTGTCGTAGGTGTTCTTGATGTCCTCGGGGAGCTCCTCCCACGAGGTGGCCTGCTTCTCGCTCGACCGCACGAAGTACTTGATGTTGTCGAAGTCGATCGTGGACAGGTCGGAGCCCCACGTGGGCATGGGCTTGCGGTGGAAGAGCTTGAGGCCCTTCAGGCGCAGGTCGAGCATCCACTGCGGCTCGGACTTCTTGGAGGAGATGTCGCGCACGACGTCCTCGTTGAGGCCGCGGGTCGCGGCCGCACCGGCGTCGTCGCTGTCGGCCCAGCCGAACTCGTACTTGCCGATGCCCTTGAGCTCCGGGTTGAGCCGCTCGATCTCTGTCGAGCCGTCCGTGTCAGCGATGGAGGTCATGCCTTCTCCTTCTTCGGGGTCTGGGGGATGCAGGTGGTGCAGACGCCGTCGCCGTGGGCGATGGTCGCGAGCCGCTGGACGTGGGTGCCGAGGACCGCGCCGATGGCCTCGGTCTCGGCCTTGCACAGCTGGGGGAACTCGTGGGCGACGTGGGCGACCGGGCAGTGCTGCTGGCACAGCTGCTCCCCCACGCTGATGCCGTTGACCGGGGCGAGGTCGCGCACCGAGGCGGCGTAGCCGTTCTGGCTGAACACCCGGGCGAGCGCCTCGGCGGGCGACAGGTCGGGGTCGGCGGCGACGACGGCGGCGTAGTCGCGCTCCACGAACGCCACCCGGCGGCGGGCGAACTCGAGCACGCCCTCCTCGCCCTGCGACTCGGCGAGGAACCGCAGCGCCTGCACGGCGAGGTCGTCGTACTGGGCCTCGAAGCTGTCGCGGCCGGCCTCGGTGAGGGCGAAGACCTTCGCGGGGCGGCCGCGGCCCCGGGCGCCGTAGACCTTCTGGTCGCGCGCCTCCACGACGCCGTCCTCGGTGAGCTGGTCGAGGTGGCGGCGCACGGCGGCGGGCGTCAGGTCGAGCCGTGCCGCGAGGGCTGCTGCGGTCGAGGGCCCGTTCTCCAGGATCGTGCGGGCCACGCGGTCGCGCGTGGGCGCGTCCCCCTCGGGGTGCGCCGCCGTCCTGGTGAATTCCACAACGACAGTGTGACGTTATTGCGGGGGGTCCTTCAAGGAAGGGTCGCCTAAGTCACCGGCACCCCGCACGCGACCCCACTTCTGGGGAAGTCGTCCGCACCGTCGCGACGCACGGCACGACGGTAGTTGGCTGGGCCAGGGACGTGGACGACCCGCCCACGTCCCGTCCAGGACGGATCCGGTGAGGATCCAGGAGGGAGACGGGGAGATGAGGAGAACAGGACCCGCACTCGGGGCCGTGGCGGCCGCCGCGGCGCTGGGGGGCCTGGTGCTCACGGCGCCCACCGCCAGCGGCGTCGGGGCGGTGGCCAGCGCCCGTGCGGCACCGGTGACCGTGCTCGCGCTCGAGCTCGACGAGCCCGCGGGAGCCACGACCGCGGCGGACTCGTCGGGGATGGGCCACGACGGCGCCATCGGCAGCCACGTCCGGATGAACGGCTCGTACGCCGACTGGGACCGGCACCCGCCGGACGCCGGCATCTACTACGGTGCCGCGCACCTGATCATGGTCCCGGACGCGGCCGACGGCTCGCTCGACCCGGGCAGCGGCAACTTCTCGGTCGAGATCCGCTACCGGACCACCGACAAGTTCGGCAACGTGATCCAGAAGGGACAGGCCAAGGACGCGGGCGGCCAGGTGAAGTTCCAGCAGCCCAAGGGCGTGATCAGCTGCATGTTCAAGTCACCGAGCGGACAGGCGGCGATCGGCTCCAAGACGCCGCTGAACGACGGCCAGTGGCACGTCGTGCGGTGCGACCGGACCTCGAGCGACGTGACCATGTACGTCGACGGCGTCCTGCGCAACCGGATCCGCAAGCCCACCGGCACCATCGACAACAAGAAGCCGTGGACGCTCGGCGGCAAGTTCGACTGCGACACCAGTGACCCGACGGTCGGTGCCGACAGCTGCGACTACTTCCCCGGCGACATCGACTACGTCCACATCACCAAGGGGTGAGCGCGCGGCCCCGGAGGCGGGGACCGCGCGTGGGTCGTGGGTGGCCCGCGCCTAGACTTCGCTCGTGCCACCCGCGTCCCCTGCCGTCGAGATCGACGGCCTGGTGATGGCCTACGGCGACAAGGTCGCCGTCGACGGGCTGAGCCTCACCGTCGAGCGCGGCTCGGTCACCGCCGTCCTCGGCCCCAACGGCGCCGGCAAGACCACCACCCTCGAGACCTGCGAGGGCTACCGCGCCCCCCAGCAGGGCACCGTCCGGGTGCTCGGGCTCGACCCCCAGCGCGACCGGGCCGACCTGCTCCCCCGCATCGGCGTGATGCTCCAGGCGGGCGGCGCCTGGAGCGGCGTGCGCGCCCGGGAGATGCTCGACCACGTGGCCTCGCTCCACGCCCGCCCCCTCGACACCCAGCTGCTCAGCGACCGGCTGGGCCTGGCCGACTGCGGGCGCACCCCCTACCGCCGCCTGTCCGGCGGCCAGCAGCAGCGGCTCGGCCTGGCGATCGCGCTGGTCGGGCGTCCCGAGCTGGTCTTCGTCGACGAGCCCACCGCCGGCATGGACCCGCAGGCGCGCCGCACGACGTGGGAGCTGCTGGAGGAGGTCCGCGCCGACGGCGTGACCGTCGTGCTGACCACCCACCACATGGACGAGGCCGAGCGGCTCGCCGACCGGATCCACATCATCGACCGGGGCCGGGTGATCGCGACGGGCACGCCCGCCGAGCTGACCCGCGGTGGCCGCTCGGCCACGATCCGCCTCGTGGTCAACCGCCCGTTCCCCGAGGGCGCGCCCGAGTCGCTGCGGGCCGAGCTCGGCCCCGACACCGAGGTGCGCCAGCTCGACGAGGTCAGCATGCTCATCCACGGGCCGGCCGACTCGACCACCCTCGGCCTCGTCTCGCGGTGGTGCGAGGACCACGACGTGCTGCCCGAGTCGCTCCACCTCGGCCAGCGCACCCTCGAGGACGTCTTCCTCGACCTGACCGGACGGGAGCTCGCCCCGTGAGCACCTTCACCCCGGCGCCCGGTGGCGCACCCCTCGCCCGGATGGTGCGCGCCCAGGCGCGCATGGAGACGCGGCTGATGCTCCGCAACGGCGAGCAGCTCCTGCTGGCCGTCGTGATCCCGGTCATCGTGCTGGTCGCCGGCGTCGCCGGGGCCGGCCGCATCGGGATCGACCTCGAGGGCCACCGCCCGGTCGACGTGCTGACCCCGGGCGTGCTGGCGCTCGCGGTGATGTCCACGGCGTTCACCTCGGTGGCGATCGCGACCGGCTTCGAGCGCCGCTACGGCGTCATCAAGCTGCTGGGCTCCTCCCCCCTCCCCCGCCACGGACTGCTCCTGGGCAAGGTCCTGGCGCTGCTCAACGTCGTCGCCCTCCAGCTGGTGGTCGTGGTCGTCGTGGGGCTGGCCCTCGGCTGGCGCCCGTCGCTCTCGCACCCGCCGACGTCGTTGCTGGCCCTGGTCCTGGCGGTCGCGCTCGGCACCGCCGCGTTCGCCGCGCTGGGCCTGTTCGTGGCGGGCGTGCTGCGCGCCGAGGCCACCCTGGCGCTGGCCAACCTGGTGTACCTCCTCCTCATGGCCGGTGGCGGCGTCGTGCTGCCGACCAGCTCCTACGGCGCGGCGTCGTCGGTGATCGCCTGGCTGCCGTCGTCGGCCCTGGGCGAGGCCGTCCGGGCGGCCCTGCTCGACGCGCACGTCGACGTACGCTCGTTGCTGGTGCTCGCGGCCTGGACGGCCGTCGGCACCGCGCTCACAGCCCGGACCTTCAGGTGGGAATGATGTCTGCCCTGCTCGACCGGCTCTCCCGGTACCTCTGGCCCCTCGCCGTCGCCAACCTCGTCGCCAACATCGGCATCGTCGTCACCGGCGGCGCCGTCCGGCTGACCGGGTCGGGCCTCGGCTGCCCGACGTGGCCACGCTGCACCGACGGCTCCTACGTGCCGCACTCCGAGCTCGGGGTGCACGGCGCCGTCGAGTTCGGCAACCGGATGCTCACCTTCGCGCTGACCGCGGTCGCGGTCGCCTGCTTCCTGGCGGCCCTGGGGGCACGCCACCGGCGCGCGACCCGGCTGTCCTTCGTGGTCGGCCTCGGCATCCCGCTCCAGGCCGTGATCGGCGGCATCACCGTGCTGACGGACCTCAACCCGTGGATCGTCTCGGGCCACTTCCTGCTGTCGATGGCCATGGTGATGGTGTGCGTCGCGCTGCTCGACGAGCTCCGCAGCCCCGAGCGCGGCACCGCACCGCCCCTGCCGCGGGCGCTGGCCTGGGCGAGCCTGGCGGTCGGCTGGGTGGTCCTCTACCTCGGCACCGTCGTCACGGGCGCCGGACCGCACGCCGGCGACACCGACTCACCGCGCAACGGCCTGGACCCCGCGACCGTCTCGCACCTGCACGCGTACACCGTCTACGCGCTCGTCGCCCTCACCGTGTCGCTCCTGGTCGTCGCCCTGCGCGGTGGCCACCACTGGCTCGCGACGGTGACCGGCCTGGTGCTGCTCGTCGAGGTCCTGCAGGGCGCGCTCGGGTGGCTGCAGTACGCCCTGGACCTCCCGGTGCTCCTGGTCGCGCTGCACATGCTCGGCGCCGGCCTGCTCGCCGCCGGGCTGGCTCGCACGGCCCTGGCGGTGCTGCCGCACCGCGCTGCCGCCGAGGCGCGGCCCGACGGTGAGCCGCAGCCGCAGGCGGCCACCCGGCTCCACTAGGCCGCACCACCCGGCCGGGTCCCCCGGGAGGCGCGAACGGGCCAGATCGGCGCGATGACGGTGCAGCCGCACCGCCGCGCACCCACAATCCCCGCATGAACACATCGCACACGTCTGATCCACGTGACGGTAACGTCATGACCGTCCGTCCGACGTGGCGCGAGAACCGGACGCTGGCGGCCGTGCTCGCCGCTGCGGTCATCGGAGCCTCCGGCATCGCGGTCGTGACCGCGGTCCTGCCGCAGGTCGACCTCGGGCCGGCGTGCGGGCGCGGGGCCGAGATGGTCGTCGTCGACGGCGCCACGGCGTGCACCCACGCCGACGTGCCACCGCCCGGCGTCGACATCGACGAGCCCGTCTCCACCGCCGAGCTGCACGCGCGCGAGGGCGTGGGCGCCAACGCGGTGGCGGTCGCCGAGGAGCTGGGCGTCGTCGCGACCCCGGCGGTCGCGGTCTCCTCCCCCGACGTCAGCTGCGACGGCGACGGCCAGTCGGGCTACCGCACCCAGGCGATGTACGTCGTCGAGGCCGGGGCGGCCAACCGCTACGACCAGGTCAAGGGCGACATCCAGACCTGGGCGGCCGGCGTCGACGACGTCTTCAACCGCTCCGCGGCGCTGACCGGTGGCGTGCGCCACGTGCGCTACGTGACCGAGCCCGCGGGCGCGGGGTGCGTGGCCAAGGTCCTCAACGTGACGGTCCCGTCCGGGTCGATGGTGAGCTTCAACGCGACGATGAACGCGGTGCGCGCCCTCGGCTTCGACCGCCCGGAGCGCAAGTACCTCATGTGGACCGACACCTTCGGCAAGGGCATCTGCGGCATCGCGCTGCGCTACACCTCCGACGTCGACAGCCAGGGCAACCCCAACAACGGCTCCTACCCGCAGTACGCCCGCGTGGACTCCCCGTGCTGGGGCCACGGCGACGGCACCAACGAGAGCTCCATCGAGGCCCACGAGCTGATGCACACCCTGGGCGGCGTCTCTCCTGCCGCCCCGCACGGCACGTCCCAGAGCCACTGCTACGACGAGTCCGACACCATGTGCTACGCCGACGGCGGCGGCAAGGTGATGCAGCAGGTCTGCGACCGCTCGCGTGAGTACCTCCTCGACTGCAACTTCGACGACTACTACTCCACGTTCCCCGACCCCGGCTCCTGGCTCGACACGCACTGGAACTCCGCGGACTCGCGCTTCCTGATCGGCGGGGGCGACAACGCCCAGCCCGGCCGCCCGACCGTCCTCGGGGCCGTGCTCGGCGTCAACAACCCGGCCGTGCCCGGGCTGGCCACGCAGGCGAGCGTCACTCCCGCCCTGCCCGACGGGCGGACCCTGACGTCGGTGGCGTGGCGCGCGGCCCGCTCCGACTGCTCGTTCAGCGACCCCACCGCGGTGCAGACCGACGTCACCTGCAACGCGAACAACGCGGCGGGGACCTCGATCACCGTCACGCTGACCGACAGCTCGGGTGCGACCAAGGTCGTCACCAGCCCGCTGACCTTCTCGAGCGCAGCCCGGACCGTGGGCGTGCGGTCCGTCGTCGCCGGCCAGCCCGCCACGACGAGCCCCACGGCGTCGGCCTGCACCTCCGCGCCCACCCCGGTCCAGGCGTACTTCTACGACGTCGCCACCGACCAGCCGGTGAAGGGCCTGCCCGCCACGATCACCCGCACGACCGGCACGCTGCGCACGCTCCTGGCCGCGACGAGCGACACGACGGGCTACGCCACGGCGAGCGCGACGATGTCGACGGCCACCACCTTCTCGACGACCAACAAGGCGCTGCCCGCGTGGCCGGCCGCGGCACCGTCCACCCAGGCCGTGGCCGTCGCCAAGTGCGCCGTCCAGCTGACGGCCGACCTCGACGCGACCACCCGGTGGTACGGCCAGACGGTCACGGTGACCGGCACGGCCACCCGGGTCGTGGGCGGAGCTCCCCTGGGGGTGGCGGGGCTGTCCGTGCCCGTCACGCTCACCAGCACGTCCGTCGTCAGCGGCCGCACCACCACGACCACCACCTCGCTCGGGACGGCCAGGACGGCCGCCGACGGCTCCTTCTCGCTCGTCGCCACGCCGACGAGGTCAGGCGTCGTGAAGGCCTCGGTGCCGGCGAGCGTGTCCTACGAGCCGAGCGTCGTCGAGGCCGGGATCGTCACGGTCCGGGTGCCGACCTCCACGCTGAGCGCCGCCGTCGACAAGACGTCGGTGGGCTACGGCCAGACCGTCACCGTCACGGGCCGGCTGCTCACCGACACCGGGTCGCCGACCCCCGTCGCGGCCGCCACCGTGTCGGTCAAGGTCACCGCCCCCGGCAAGGCGCCCGTCGTCGTCGCGAGCGGCCGGACCGCTGCCGACGGGACCTTCCGCGTGCCCGTCCTGCTCCGGACGTCGGGCGACCTCACGGTGTCGTACGCCGGCTCGGCCGGCGTCCCGGCGGCCACCGTGGCGGTGGCACCGGTCACCGCCGGGAGCTGGGCGCCCACGGTGACGACGCCGGTCGCCGCACCCACGCTGGCACCGCCGGGCGCGGCTCGCACCCTGACGGGCGTGGTGACCCGGACCTTCAACGGGGCCACGGAGCCGGCCCGCTCGCTGCGGCTCACCGTGTCGGTGCAGCCCGTCGGCGGCCTGGCCACCACGACCACGGTGACCACGACCGCGACCGGCGCGTACACCGTGCGGGTCTCGCCGCGGGTCACGACGACCTACACGGTGCGGGTGCTCGGCGTGGCAGGGCACCTGGACGCCGCTGCTGCCCCCGTCACGGTGCGGGTGGGCTGAGGCGTCGGCCGGGCTGGTCGCCCGGTCCCAGCTTGCGGGCGAAGACCACCGTGCGGCGGGAGTAGTCGTCGGCCTTGCAGGCGACGAGCACGATGCGCGGCGGGCCGGAGACCGAGTAGAGCGCGCCCATCCGGCGGGTGGCCGCCCAGTACTCCCGGCGCACCACCTCGAAGCGGCAGCCGCCGACGCTGACGCGGTCGCCACGGCGCAGCCGGCCCCACCGGTCGGCGACACCGTTGCCGGCGCGCCAGGCGTGACCGGCGTAGACGGTGCTGCCCGAGGGGTCGCAGGGCGGGTCGCCCTGCGACCAGGTGTAGACGGTGCCCCGCACCTGGTCGCCGACGGCGAGGGTGTTGTGGCGGCTCGGCACCGCCACCACCCTCGCGTCGGTGCCGGTGCGAGGGATCCGGAGCCGGTCAGGGGCGGCCTGGGCCGTCCCCTGACCGACCACGGGAGAGGCGAGCAGGATCGCCGCCACCGCGAGTGCGGTGCGTCGCATCAGCGACCGGTGTCGGGAGCGACCTCGGGCGCCTGCGAGCAGGCACGCGCGGAGTAGCGCACCTTCCACACCTGGCGCCCGCGCAGCTCGACGGTCTCGTCGGCCGAGGTGGCGCGGATGGTGATCCGCCGGGAGTGGGCGCGCAGCCAGACGCCCTGGCGCACGACCTTGCCGTTGACGGTGTAGACGACGCCCGACCGCTTGCCGACCTTGAAGAGGTCGCTCGCGCGACCGCACTTGTCGATGGAGCGGGCAGCGGCACGCACGACGCGGACCTGGGCGGGCAGCACCTCGGGCGGGGTGACCACCGGCGGGGTGACCACCGGCGGGACGGGGGTCGGGGTGGGCGTGGGCGTCGGGGTGGGCGTCGGGGTCGGGCAGACCTCGTTGCTGTCGGCCGGCACCGGGTAGGTGACGGAGGTCTGGCCGTTGCTGAAGACGTAGCCCTGCTGGGCGGTCACGGTGACGCTGCCGTCGGGGTTGGGCACGGCGGTCCAGGGACCGGTCGGGACGGTGCCGTAGTGGGCGTTGCCCGGACCGCACTCATCGACGACGGGGATGGTGGGCGCGTCGACCTTGGTGACGTTGCACGCGTCGGAGAACGCGGCGACCGCGATCGCGCCCGAGTTGGTGGCGGTGACGTCGTTGGTCCAGCGGGTCGACAGCGTCAGCGTCAGCGGCGAGCCGGGCTTGGCGGTCACGGTCTCGGTGTAGCTCTTCGCCTCGGCGGGGCCCAGCCAGCTGCCGACGGGCACGACGGCCCGGTTGGAGGCGGTGATCCGCTCGGCGCGCTGCTCGCTGTTGACGACGCGCCAGGTGACCAGCCAGCCGCCCCCGTCACGGCAGGAGACGGCTCCGGTGATCGTGTTGTGGTGCGCGCTCGACGGCGCGGCGAGACCGATGACGGCGAGACCCACGGCGACGGCCAGGGTCACCACCCGCGAGGCGGTCCGGGTGACCGAGCCCCCACGGCTCAGGTCGGTGTGCGGTGCAGGCATGGTGAAACAACCCCCAGGACGAATCGGGGAGACCGAGCGCCTCCCTCACGCCCGATTCAACGGGACGCGCGCGGAAAGGACCCGGCATGGGATCTCAAGCATTCCTCTATTAATTGTCAAGTACCGGACGTTTCCCCCGGATTGCGCTAACGCGCGTATCACCTGACGAGGAGTGGGTCCAGCGCGACCGCGACGAAGAGGAGGGAGAGGTAGAGGTTCGAGGCGTGGAACAGCCGCATCGGGTTGATCTCGGAGAGCACCTCGGAGGAGCGGGTGCGGGCCCACATCCGGTGCGCCTCGAGGAGGAAGACGCCGCCCAGGACCGCCGCGGCGACCGGGTAGAGCAGGCTGGTGCCGGCCACCGGCCACAGCACCAACGACGTCGCGACCATCACCCAGCTGTAGAGCACCACCTGACGCCCGACCTCGGCGGCGGGCCTGACGACCGGCAGCATCGGGACGTCGACGTTGCGGTAGTCCTCGCGGTAGCGCAGGGCCAGCGCCCAGGTGTGCGGCGGCGTCCAGAAGAACACCACCATGAAGAGGACCACCGGGGTCCAGGCGAGCCGGTCGGTCACCGCGGTCCACCCGATCAGCGTGGGGAAGCACCCGGCGATGCCGCCCCAGACGATGTTCTGGGTGGTGCGCCGCTTGAGCAGCATCGTGTAGACGAAGACGTAGAACGCGATCGCGGTCACCGACAGCGTCGCCGACAGGCGGTTGACGCCGAGGTAGAGGACCACCGTCGAGGCGATCCCGAGGACGAACCCGAAGACCAGCGCCGCGGTGGGCGACACGATGTGGCGGGGCAGGGCGCGACGCCGGGTCCGCCGCATCTGCTCGTCGATGTCGCGGTCGTAGACGCAGTTGAATACCGACGCCGAGCCGGCGGACAGGGCCCCGCCGAGGACGGTCCACACCACGGTCGAGAGCTCCGGCACGCCGCGGGCGGCGTAGAACATGACGGGCACCGTGGTGAGCAGCAGCAGCTCGATCACCCGCGGCTTGGTCAAACCGACGTAGGCCGCGACCACGTCGCGCCAGGTCTTCGGACCCGCGGGGACGGCGCCGTCGACAGTGCCGTCGTCGGAGGTCGGCTGCCGGTCGGACGCAGCGGCGTGCGGGCCGGCTTGGGACACGGTGGGGACCTCTGGTGGACGGGGGCGGATGGGACGCGGACGTCAGGGAACCGGAGGGGACACGCCGCGGTCGGGACCAGCGTCCGGCACCACCCTCAGGCGGGGTCGAGTCTACTCGGCCACGGCGATAGGCTCGCAGTCGAGGCCGTCCCGGCAGCTGTGATCCCGGCTGCACCCGGCCGTCCCTGGCACCACCACGAGAGGAACCGCGTTGACCGAGAAGTCCGCCCTGCCCGCCACCCTCGAGTGGGACGACACCGACGCGTTGGCCGTCGACACCGCGCGCGTCCTCGCGATGGACGCGGTCCAGAAGGTCGGCAACGGCCACCCCGGCACCGCGATGAGCCTCGCCCCCGTGGCCTACCTGCTGTTCCAGAAGGTCATGCGCCACGACCCCGCCGACCCCGAGTGGGTGGGCCGCGACCGCTTCGTGCTCTCCTGCGGCCACTCGAGCATCACCCTCTACACCCAGCTCTTCCTCGGCGGCTTCGGCCTCGAGCTCGACGACCTCAAGGCGCTGCGCACCTGGGGCTCGAAGACCCCCGGCCACCCCGAGCTCGGCCACACCGCCGGCGTCGAGGTCACCACCGGCCCGCTCGGCCAGGGCGTCGGCAACGCGATCGGCATGGCCATGTCGGCGCGTCGCGTGCACGGCATGCTCGACCCCGACGCCGCCCCCGGCGAGAGCCTGTTCGACCACCAGGTCTACGCGATCGCCTCCGACGGCGACCTGCAGGAGGGCGTGAGCTCCGAGGCCAGCTCGATCGCCGGCACCCAGAAGCTCGGCAACGTCACCGTCATCTACGACCGCAACCGGATCTCGATCGAGGGCGACACCGACATCGCCTTCACCGAGGACGTCGCGGCCCGCTACGCGGCCTACGGCTGGCACGTCCAGACCGTCGACTGGACCAACGGCGGCACCGAGTACGTCGAGGACGTCCAGGCGCTCTACGCCGCCATCCGCAACGCCCACGAGGTCACCGACCAGCCCTCGATGATCGTGCTCGACACCGTCATCGCCTGGCCCGCCCCGAACGCGCAGGGCACCGAGGCGGCGCACGGCAGCGCCCTCGGCGCCGAGGAGGTCGCGGCCACCAAGAAGGTGCTCGGCTTCGACCCCGAGCAGACCTTCGAGGTGCCGGCCGGCGTCCTCGAGCGGACCCGCGACCTGCGCGAGCGCGGGGCCGCGTGGGGCGCCGCGTGGGACGAGCAGTACGCCACCTGGTCCGAGGCCCACCCGGAGTCGGCCGAGCTGCTCCACCGCCTCAAGCGCCGCGAGATGCCGACCGAGCTCGCCGCGACCGTGCCCGTGTTCCCCGCCGACGAGAAGGGCGTGGCCACGCGCTCGGCCTCCGGCAAGGTGATCAACGCCCTCGCGCCGCTGCTGCCGGAGCTGTGGGGCGGCTCGGCCGACCTGGCCGGCTCCAACAACACGACCATCACCAGCGCCCCCTCCGTCGGCCCCGAGGTCGCCGAGATCGGCGACTGGAGCACCGACCCCCACGCCGGCCGGGTGCTCCACTTCGGCATCCGCGAGCACGGCATGGGCGCGATCATGAACGGCATCGCGGCCGACCGGCTCACCCGCGTGTTCGGCGGCACGTTCCTCACCTTCTCCGACTACATGCGCGGGTCCGTGCGCGTGGCGGCGCTGAGCAAGCTGCCCGTCACCTACGTCTGGACCCACGACTCGATCGGCCTCGGTGAGGACGGCCCGACCCACCAGCCGATCGAGCACCTGGCCGCGCTGCGCGCGATGCCCGGCCTCGACGTCGTACGCCCCGCGGACGCCAACGAGACCGCCGCGGCGTGGCAGGCGATCCTGTCCCACACCGACCGTCCCGCGGCGCTCGCGCTGACCCGGCAGAACGTGCCGGTCTTCCCGCGCGGCGAGCAGGGCTTCGGCTCCACCGAGGGCGTCGAGCGCGGGGCGTACGTCCTGCTCGACGCCGAGAAGGGCACGCCCGACGTGATCCTGATCGGGACCGGCTCGGAGGTGCAGCTCGCGGTGGAGGCGCGCACGTTGCTGGCTGCCGACGGGATCGACGCCCGGGTGGTGTCGATGCCGTGCCTGGAGTGGTTCGAGGAGCAGGACGAGGCCTACCACGACCTGGTCCTCCCGCCCACCGTCAAGGCCCGCGTCTCGGTCGAGGCCGGCGTCAAGCAGGGCTGGCGCGAGATCGTCGGCGACCAGGGCCGGATCATCTCGATCGACCACTACGGCGCCTCGGCCGACTACGCCCGCATCTACGCGGAGTTCGGCATCACCGCCCAGGCCGTGGCCGACGCGGCGCGCGACACCGTCGCCGTCGTCCAGGCCTGACCCTCGTCCTCGCAGCACCCTTCCCACAGCCCCATCACAGGAGGCATCACATGAACGACCGTCTCAAGGCCCTGGCCGACGCCGGGGTGTCCATCTGGCTCGACGACCTGTCCCGCGAGCGCCTGGAGACCGGCAACCTCGCCGAGCTCGTGCAGTCCAGCAACGTCGTCGGGGTGACCTCCAACCCGGCCATCTTCCAGAGCGCGCTGGCCAAGGGCGAGCGCTACGACGCCCAGGTCCGCGAGCTGGCCGGCCAGGGCGCAGACGTCGACCGCGCGACCCTCGTCATCACCACCGACGACGTGCGCGAGGCGTGCAAGGTGATGCGGCCGGTCTTCGACGCCACCGACGGCGTCGACGGCCGGGTGTCGATCGAGGTCTCCCCCGGGCTGGCGCACGCCACCGACGACACCGTCGCGGAGGCCGCCACCCTCTACAAGACCGTCGGCGAGCCCAACGTGATGATCAAGATCCCCGGCACCAAGGAGGGCTGGCCCGCGATCACCGAGACGATCGCCGCCGGCATCTCGGTCAACGTCACGCTGATCTTCGGCCTCGAGCAGTACCGCAACGTGATGGAGGCCTACGTCGCCGGGCTCGAGCAGGCCGCGGACAACGGCCACGACCTCGCCGACATCCACTCCGTCGCCTCGTTCTTCGTCTCGCGGGTGGACACCGAGATCGACAAGCGCCTCGACGCCACCACCGAGGGGCCGGGCACCGACGGCTCGCTCAAGGGCAAGGCCGGGGTCGCCAACGCCCGCCTGGCGTTCAAGATGTACGAGGAGTTCTTCGCCGGCCCGCGCTGGGAGGCGCTCGAGGCCAAGGGGGCCCGCAAGCAGCGCCCGCTGTGGGCCTCGACGGGCGTGAAGAACCCCGACTACGACGACACGATGTACGTCGTCGACCTGGTCGTGGAGAACACCGTCAACACGATGCCCGAGGCGACCCTCGACGCCGTCGCCGACCACGGCGAGGTCCGCGGTGACCGCGTGCGCCCGTTCTACGACGACGCCCAGGCCCACATGGCCGCGCTCGCCGAGGCCGGCATCGACTACGACGACGTGATCGAGGTGCTGCTCAAGGAGGGCGTCGACAAGTTCGTCGTCGCCTGGGACGAGCTCCAGTCCACGCTGGGCGCGTCGCTCGAGGCCGCGCGGTCGTGACCGACCGGCCGGTGGATCCGACGTCCACGCCGGCCTGGGCGGAGCTGTCCGCGCTCGCGGACGGCTTCGCCCCCGACCTGCGGGGCTGGTTCGACGCCGACCCCGAGCGCGTCACCGCGCTCGCCCGCACGGCCGGCGACCTCCACGTCGACCTGTCGCGCACCTTCCTGCACGGCGACCTGCTCGAGCACCTGCTCTCCCTCGCGGAGCAGACCCGGGTGCTCGAGCGGCGCGACGCGATGTTCGCGGGCGCGCACGTCAACCCCACCGAGGACCGGGCGGTGCTCCACACCGCCCTGCGCCTGCCGGCCGACGCCTCGCTGGAGGTCGACGGCCAGGACGTCGTGCGCGACGTCCACGAGGTCCTGCAGCGCCTGTACGCCTTCGCGGACCAGGTGCGCTCGGGCGAGTGGACGGGCGTCACCGGCCGGCGCATCGAGACGGTCGTCAACATCGGCATCGGCGGCTCCGACCTCGGCCCCGTGATGGCCTACGAGGCGCTCGCGCCCTACCGCCAGGACGGGCTCACCTGCCGCTTCATCAGCAACATCGACCCCACCGACGCCGCGCAGTCGCTGGAGGGCCTCGACCCGGAGACCACGCTCTTCATCGTCTCGAGCAAGACGTTCGGCACCCTGGAGACGCTGACCAACGCGCGGCTGTGCCGCGCCTGGCTCCTCGAGCACCTGCCGGCCGACGCCGACCGCGACGCGGCGGTCGCCCAGCACTTCGTCGCGGTGTCGACCGCGCTCGACAAGGTCGCCGACTTCGGCATCGACCCCGACAACGCCTTCGGGTTCTGGGACTGGGTCGGCGGCCGCTACTCCATGGACTCCGCGATCGGGCTCTCGATCGTGGTGGCCATCGGGCCCGAGCGGTTCGCCGAGATGCTCGCCGGCTTCCACACGATCGACGAGCACTTCCGCACCGCTGCGCCGGCCGCCAACGTGCCGCTGGTGCTCGGCCTGCTCAACGTCTGGTACGGCACGTTCCTCGGTGCCCAGACCCACGCGGTGCTCCCCTACGCCCAGCAGCTGCACCGCTTCCCGGCGTACCTCCAGCAGCTGACGATGGAGTCCAACGGCAAGAGCGTGCGGTGGGACGGCTCGCCGGTCACCACCGACACCGGCGAGGTGTTCTGGGGCGAGCCCGGCACCAACGGCCAGCACGCGTTCTACCAGCTCATCCACCAGGGCACCCGGCTCATCCCGGCCGACTTCATCGCCTTCGCCACACCGGCGTACCCCCTTGTGGACTCCGGGCCCGACGGCGACACCGACGTGCACGAGCTGTTCCTGGCCAACTTCCTCGCCCAGACCCGCGCGCTCGCCTTCGGCAAGACCGCCGACGAGGTGCGCGCCGAGGGGATCGACGACGACCTCGTGAGCGCCCGCACCTTCCCGGGCAACCGTCCGACGACCTCGATCATGGCGCCCGCCCTGACCCCGTCGGTGCTCGGCCAGCTCGTCGCGCTCTACGAGCACACCACGTTCGTGCAGGGCGCGGTGTGGGGCATCGACAGCTTCGACCAGTGGGGCGTCGAGCTCGGCAAGCAGCTCGCCCAGAAGGTCACGCCCGCCGTCGCCGGCGACCCGTCGGCGATCGACGAGCAGGACCCTGCCACCCGCGCCCTCATCGCCTACTACCGGGAGCACCGCAGCTGATGACGCCGACCACCAACCCGCTTCGCGACGCCCAGGACCGCCGGCTCCCCCGCATCGCGGGACCCTGCGGCATGGTGCTCTTCGGCGTCACCGGAGACCTCTCGCGCAAGAAGATCATGCCGGCGATCTACGACCTCGCGAACCGCGGCCTGCTGCCGCCCGGGTTCAGCCTCGTCGGCTTCGCGCGCCGCGACTGGGCCGACCAGGACTTCGCGCAGATCGTCCACGACGCGGTGCGCGAGCACGCCCGTACGCCGTTCCGCGAGGAGGTCTGGAACCAGCTGTCGGAGGGCTTCCGGTTCGTCCCCGGCAACTTCGACGACGACGTCGCCTTCGACCAGCTCCGCCGCACGATCGAGGAGCTCGACCAGCTGCGCGGCACCGGCGGCAACATGGCGTTCTACCTGGCCATCCCGCCCGGCTTCTTCGGCACCGTGGTGGGCCAGCTCAAGGAGCACGGCCTCGCCGACCACGGCCCCGACCAGTGGCGTCGCGTCGTGGTGGAGAAGCCGTTCGGCCACGACCTGGAGTCCGCGCGCGAGCTCAACGACATCCTCGGCGACGTCTTCCCGTCGGGCTCGATCTTCCGGATCGACCACTACCTCGGCAAGGAGACGGTGCAGAACATCCTGGCGATGCGCTTCGCCAACAACATGTTCGAGCCGATCTGGAACTCCAACTACGTCGACCACGTGCAGATCACCATGGCCGAGGACATCGGCATCGGCGGCCGCGCGGGCTACTACGACGGCATCGGGGCCGCCCGCGACGTCATCCAGAACCACCTGCTCCAGCTGATGGCGCTGGTGGCGATGGAGGAGCCGATCGCCTTCGACGCCGAGAGCCTGCGGATCGAGAAGCAGAAGGTCCTCGCCTCGGCCAAGCTGCCCGCACGCCTCGACCTCACCACCGCCCGCGGTCAGTACGCCGCCGGCTGGGCGGGCGGCGAGAAGGTCAACGGCTTCCTCGAGGAGGAGGGCATCAAGTCCACCTCCACCACCGAGACGTTCGCGGCCATCACCGTCAACGTCGACACCCGGCGCTGGGCGGGCGTGCCGTTCTACCTGCGCACCGGCAAGCGGCTCGGGCGCCGCGTGACCGAGGTCGCCGTGGTGTTCAAGCGCGCGCCGCACCTGCCGTTCACTCAGACCGCCACCGAGGACCTCACACAGAACGCCCTCGTGATCCGGGTCCAGCCCGACGAGGGCATGACGATGCGCTTCGGCTCGAAGGTGCCCGGGACCGCCATGGAGATCCGCGACGTCAACATGGACTTCGCCTACGGCGGGTCCTTCACCGAGGCCAGCGCCGAGGCCTACGAGCGGCTCATCCTCGACGTGCTGCTCGGCGACCCGCCGCTGTTCCCGCGCCACGAGGAGGTCGAGCTCTCCTGGAAGATCCTCGACCCCGTCCTCGACCACTGGGCGAGGAAGGGCAAGCCCGAGGCGTACGACTCCGGCACCTGGGGCCCGGCCTCCGCCGACGCGATGCTCGCCCGCGAGGGCCGCACGTGGCGGCGGCCATGACGACGACCTGCGAAGGAGCCCACCGATGATCGAGCTCACCGACACCACGTCGGCCAAGATCGCCGCCGAGTTCGTCCGCGCGCGCACCCGCGCCGGCAGCCCCGCGATGGGCATGGTGATGACGCTGGTCATCGTCGCTCCCGAGGAGGACGCCGCCGAGGCGATGCAGGCCGCCAAGCGCGCCTCGCGCGAGCACCCGTCGCGGGTCCTCGGCGTGATCCTCGGCGACGCCCGCGGCGCCGCCCACGTCAACGCCCAGGTCGGCAGCGGCGACGGGTGGGGCGGCGAGACCGCCCTCATCCGGCTCAAGGGCGAGGTGGTCAAGCACGCCGAGTCCGTCGTCCTGCCGCTGCTGCTGCCCGACTCCCCCGTGGCGATCTGGTGGCCGACGCAGGCCCCGCAGGACCCTGCCAGCGACCCGCTCGGCTCGCTGGCCCAGCGACGGATCACCGACGCGGCCGCGGTGTCGCGCGGCAAGGCGACCGCCATGCTCACCCAGTGCCGCAGCTACGCCCCCGGCAACACCGACCTCGCCTGGACCCGGCTGACACCGTGGCGGGCGCTGCTGGCGGCCGCCCTCGACCAGCACCCGCTCAAGGTGACCCGCGCCAAGGTCACCGCCGAGAAGATCAGCCCCAGCGCCGACCTGCTGGTGGCGTGGCTGTGTGACCGGCTCAAGGTGGTCGTCGACCGCGGCACGTCCGACGGCCCCGGCATCACCGAGGTCACCATGGAGACCAAGCAGGGGCCGATCCGCATCGCCCGCACCGACGGGCGCCTGGCGACGTTCTCCTCGCCCAACCGGCCCGACCGTCCCGTCGCGCTCAAGCGCCGCGAGGTCCCCGCGCTGCTCGCCGAGGAGCTGCGCCGCCTCGACGAGGACGACACCTACGCCGCCACCGCCGCCAAGCTGGTGCGCCTGCACGACGGGGCGAAGAAGTGAGCGCCCCGGTGGAGGTCCGTCGGCACGACGACGCCGACCTCCTGGTCGGCGACGTCGCCTCCGCCCTGCTCGACCGGCTCGAGGCCGCGCAGGCCCGCGGCGAGGTCCCGCAGATCGGCCTGACCGGCGGCACGATCGCCGACGCGCTGCACCGCGAGCTCGCCCGCCGCGCCGCCGACTCCTCCGTCGACTGGTCGAGGGTCGTGTTCTGGTGGGGCGACGAGCGGTTCGTCGAGGCCGCCTCGCCCGACCGCAACGCCCGCCAGGCGCGCGAGGCGCTGCTCGACCACGTCGGGGTCGACCCCGCCCACGTCCACGAAGTGCCCGCCAGCGACCAGGTCGCCACCGCCGAGGAGGCCGCCGAGGCCTACTCCCGCGCGTTGCGCGAGCACGGCGCCGGCTTCTTCGAGGTGCTCATGCTCGGGATCGGGCCCGACGGGCACTGCGCCTCGCTCTTCCCCGGGCACCCGGCCGTCCACGCCACCGACGCGATCGCCGTCGCCGTCCACGACTCCCCCAAGCCGCCGCCCGACCGGGTCACCCTGACCTTCGAGGCGATGGAGCGCTGCCGCGCCGTCTGGTTCATCGCCAGCGGCGACGGCAAGGCCGACGCCGTCGCCCGCGCGCTCGCCGACGAGGGCTCCGTCGAGGAGACCCCCGCCCGCGGCGTGAGCGGCGAGGAGACCGTCTGGTGGCTCGACGAGGACGCCGCCTCCTCCCTCTGACCCACCCGCGAGCTGACGCATCTGCACGCGCGCGGCGCGCCGAGCTGGCGCATCTGCACGCGACAGCACCGCCGAGCTGACGCGTCTGTACACAGCTCTCCACAGGTGCCGACATCGTGGATTACCGCCCGCCGCTGCGGGAATCGTGCGGTGATGCACCTCGACACCTGGCTGCAGAGCCCGTTCCTCGACCGCACGTTTCCGCTGCCGATCAACGAACCGTTCACCGCGGCGACGGCGCTCGAGAACGGCATCAGTCGCCGCGACCTCGCCCGGCTGGTCGAGGTCGGCCTGCTACGGCACCCCATCAAGAACTGCTACGTGCCGGCATCGCTGCCCGACGACATCCCGACGAGGTGCGCGTGCCTCCGGCTCGTCGTGCCGCCCGACGCGGTGGTCGTCGAGCGTCATGCCGGCTGACTGCAGGGGGCGCAGATGTTGCTCATGCCGGGTGAGCACCTGAGTGCGCGTCCCATCACAATGGACCTCCCACTCGGCCGCGGGCGCCTTCGCAACAAGCTGGCCGACGGCGGCCAACGGCACCTCCTTGCGCGTGACGTCGTCGAGCTCCACGGGCTACGAGTGACCACCCCGTTGCGAACGGCGCTCGACCTCGGGCGGCAACGCTGGCCCGAGCCGGCCATCACTGCTCTCGACGCGCTCCTGCGCATCCGCTCCTTCACGAAGGAAGAGCTCCTGACCGAGCTGGACCGTTTCCGAGGCATGCGATGGGTGACCACGTTACGACAGGTCGCGCCGCACGCCGACGGACGGTCGCAGTCCGGAGGCGAGAGCGTCATCCGCTGGCACTGGCTACAGCTCCCCGTCCCGCCGCCCGAGCCGCAGGTGGAGGTGCGATCGCATGGCCGACTCGCCTTCGTCGACGTCGGGCACGCCGTGCTGCGCGGCGGCGTCGAGTACGACGGCGACGAGTGGCACACCGAGACCGCCGACCGTGAGCACGACCGCATCCGTCGCACATGGTTGGATGAGGACGAAGACTGGCTCATCGAACCGCTCGTCTGCGCGGACGTCTACGGACCGAGGCAGCGCGTCGACGAAGCAATCTTCCGTGTCGTCCGCGAGGCGACGCACCGGGCCCGGGCACGCCACCACCGCCCGTCGATGCACACGCGTCAGGTCGACAAGTTCTAAGCGTGCAGACGCGTCAGGTCGACAAGTTCTAAGCGTGCAGATGCGTCAGCTCGGTGCCCTCTGCGTGTGCAGATGCGTCAGGTCAGAAGATGATCTCGCCGGCCTTGCGGCGGCTGCGGAGGAGGGCGACGGCCTCGTCGAGGATGTCGGCCGCCTCGGTCTCGCTGCGACGCTCCTTCACGTAGGCCAGGTGCGTCTTGTAGGGCTCGATCTTCGGCGCCGGCGGCGGGTTCTCGCTGTCGAGGCTCGCCGGGAGGCCGCACTTGGGGCAGTCCCACGACTCGGGCGCGGCGGCCTCGATCGCGAAGGTGACCACCGAGCGGTGGTCGTGGCTGCAGAAGTACGTCACGGTCTGCCGAGGAGCGGCGTCGCCGCGCTCGGCCTCACCCATCGGGCCAGCCCCGACGCGACTACCGCGGATTGCGTTCCCACCACCAGCCACGAGGACTCCTTCGGATCAGAATCGGAGAGGATCAGTTGCCGCCGTAGGCCTTGAGGAGGCCCAGGGCGACGATGCAGGCAAACCAGATGACACCGACACCGACCGTGAAGCGGTCGAGGTTGCGCTCAGCCACCGACGATCCGCCGAGGCTGCTGGTGACGCCGCCACCGAACATGTCGGACAGGCCACCGCCGCGCCCCTTGTGCAGGAGCACCAGCAGGATCATGATCGCGCTAGCGACGACGAGCAGGATGGTGAAGAGCAGAATCACGTGCCGAAGCCTACGTCACGGCGCGGGCGAACCGGTGAGCGGCCTCACAGCACCGGCATGTCGCGGAACCGGCAGATGCCGCCGAACTCCTCGACCTGGAGGCTGGCGCCCCCGACGAGGCAGCCGTCGACGTCGGCCTTCTCCATGATGCCGGCCACGTTGGCCGCCTTGACCGAGCCGCCGTAGAGGATCCGGAGGCCGTCGGCCGCCGCGTCCCCGTGGACCTCGCGCACGCGCTCGCGGATGGCCGCGCAGACCTCCTGGGCGTCGTCGGGGGTCGCCACCTCGCCGGTGCCGATGGCCCAGACGGGCTCGTAGGCGACGACGAGGCCGGCGACCTGCTCGGCCGTGAAGCCAGCGAGCGAGCCGTCCACCTGGGTGAGCGTGAACGGCACGTGCTCGCCCGCCTGGCGCACGTCGAGGCCCTCCCCGACGCACACGATCGGGACGATGCCGGCCTGCAGGGCCTTGTGGGCCTTGGCGTTGACCAGCTCGTCGGACTCCTGGTGGTACATCCGTCGCTCGGAGTGGCCCACGACGGCGTAGGAGCAGCCGAGCTTGGCGAGCATCCCCGCGGAGATCTCACCGGTGTAGGCGCCGCTGTCGTGCACCGAGACGTCCTGGGCGCCGTAGCGGATCGACAGGCGGTCGCCGTCGACCAGCGTCTGCACCGAGCGGATGTCGGTGAAGGGCGGGACGACGACGACCTCGACGGCACCGAAGTCATGCCGCTTGTCCGACAGCGTCCAGGCGAGCTTCTGGACCAGCACCACCGCTTCCTGGTGGTTGAGGTTCATCTTCCAGTTGCCCGCCATCAGCGGGGTACGTCCGGTGCGCGACACAGCAGCCACGATCAGTCCCTCTCGAGTACGGCGATGCCCGGGAGCTCCTTGCCCTCCAGGAACTCCAGCGACGCGCCACCGCCGGTGGAGATGTGGCCGAAGGCGGCCTCGTCGAAGCCCAGCGTGCGGACCGCGGCGGCGGAGTCGCCACCGCCGACCACCGAGAGCCCGTCGACCTTCGTCAGCGCCTCGGCGACCGCACGGGTGCCGTCGGCGAAGGCGTCGACCTCGAACACGCCCATCGGTCCGTTCCAGAACACGGTCCGCGCGTCGGCGAGCGCCGCCGCGAAGGCCGCGGACGACTCCGGTCCGATGTCGAGGCCGAGCGCGTCGGCCGGGATCGCGTCCGCGGCGACGACCCGGGGCTCGGGCTCGCGGTCGCTGGAGGGGAACTCCGTGTCGACGACGACGTCGGTGGGCAGCACGATCTCCACCCCGCGGTCCGCCGCCTCGGCGAGGTAGCGGGTGCAGGTGTCGAGCTGGTCCTCCTCGAGCAGGCTCTTGCCGACCTCGTGGCCCTGGGCCTTGAGGAAGGTGAAGACCATGCCGCCGCCGATGAGGATCTTGTCGGCCTTGTCGATGAGGTTGTCGATGACGCCGAGCTTGTCGGAGACCTTGGAGCCGCCGAGCACCACGACGTAGGGACGCTCGGGGTGCTCGGTCAGCCGTCGCAGCACGTCGACCTCGGCGGCCACCAGGCCTCCCATGGCCGACGGCAGCCGGAGCGCGACGTCGTACACGCTGGCCTGCTTGCGGTGCACCACGCCGAAGCCGTCGGAGACGAAGGCGTCGGCGAGCTGCGCGAGCTGGTCGGCGAAAGACGAGCGCACCGCGTCGTCCTTGCTGGTCTCGCCGTCGTTGAACCGGACGTTCTCGAGCAGCGCGACGTCGCCGTCACCCAGCCCCTCGACCGTCTCGGTGGCGCTCGACCCGACCGTGTCGGTGGCGAAGGCCACCGGCCGGCCGAGCAGCTCGGAGAGCCGCTCGGCCACGGGCCGCAGCGAGTACGCCGGGTCGGGCTCGCCCTTGGGCCGGCCCAGGTGGGCGGTCACGACCACCCGGGCGCCGGCCTCGGCGAGCTGCTTGATCGTGGGCACGCTCGCCCGGATCCGGCCGTCGTCGGTGATGGTGGTCCCGTCGAGCGGCACGTTGAGGTCCGAGCGGACCAGGACGCGCTTGCCCCTCAGGTCACCCAGCGACTCGATGCCTGCAGTCTTCTCGGCCATCGGCTCAGAGGGAGGAGCCGACGTGCACGATGAGGTCGGCGAGGCGGTTGGAGTAGCCCCACTCGTTGTCGTACCAGCCGAGCACCTTGACCTGGTTGCCGATGACCTTGGTCAGCGGGGCGTCGAAGATGCAGGAGGCCGGGTCGGTGACGATGTCGGTGGAGACGATCGGGTCGGTGGAGTACTTGAGGAACCGGCCGTCGGCCGCCGCCTTGACGATCTCGTTGACCTCGTCGACCGACGTCTCGCGCGAGGCCTCGAAGGTGAGGTCGGTGGCCGAGCCGGTCGGGACCGGGACGCGCATGGCGTAGCCGTCGAGCTTGCCCTTGAGCTCGGGCAGCACCAGGCCGATGGCCTTGGCCGCACCGGTCGAGGTCGGGACCATGTTGAGCGCGGCGGCACGGGCGCGACGCGGGTCCTTGTGGATGTTGTCCTGGAGGTTCTGGTCGGCGGTGTAGGCGTGGATCGTGGTCATCAGGCCCTTGGTGATGCCGAGACCGTCGTTGAGCGCCTTGGCCATCGGCGCCAGGCAGTTGGTGGTGCACGAGGCGTTGGAGATGACCGTGTGCTGCGACGGGTCGTAGAGCTCGTGGTTGACGCCCATCACGATGGTGATGTCCTCGTTGGAGGCCGGCGCCGAGATGATGACCTTCTTGGCACCCGCGTCGACGTGGGCCTTGGCCTTGGTCGCGTCGGTGAAGAAGCCGGTGGACTCGACCACGACGTCGACGCCGAGGCTGCCCCACGACAGCGCAGCCGGGTCGCGTTCGGCGGACACGGCGATCTTCTGGTCGCCGACGTAGATCGAGGTGTCGTCGCTCGTCACGTCGGCGTCGAGGCGACCGAGGATCGAGTCGAACTTCAGCAGGTGGGCGAGCGAGGCGTTGTCAGTGAGGTCGTTGACGCCGACGATCTCGATGTCGGCGCCCGAGGCGCGCACGGCGCGGAAGAAGTTGCGGCCGATGCGGCCGAAGCCGTTGATGCCTACGCGAACGGTCATGGGTGTGGTGCCTCCTGGGTGGGGGGCCTTCGGTGACCCCGTGGACAGCTCTGGCCTTCGGTGACCAGCATCACCGACCCTATCGGGTGCCGATGACGGCTCCGAGCGCGGTCTCCCGCGGTACGGACCGGTAACTTTGGAACGATCCAAGACCGGGGCCAGCCTCGCGCGCCGAGGTGCCCCGGCGCAAGGGTCGTACGTCCCGGGCCGGGCAGAACGGCGGCGTCAGCCCTCGTCGACCAGCATGTCGGGCGTGAGCGAGGCCTCCGTGTCTGGGATGCCGAGCTCCTCGGCGCGCTTGTCGGCCATCGCGAGCAGGCGGCGGATGCGCCCGGCGATCGCGTCCTTGGTGAGGACCGGCTCGTGGAGCTGGCCGAGCTCCTCGAGGGAGGCCTGCTTGTGCTCGAGGCGCAGGTGGCCGGCCTGGCGCAGGTGGTCGGGGATCTCCTCGCCGAGGATCTCGAGCGCGCGCTCGACGCGAGCACCGGCGGCCACGGCGGCGCGGGCCGACCGGCGGAGGTTGGCGTCGTCGAAGTTCGCCAGGCGGTTGGCGGTGGCCCGCACCTCGCGGCGCATCCGGCGCTCCTCCCACGCCATCAGCGACTCATGGGCGCCGAGGCGGGTGAGCAGGGCGCCGATGGCGTCGCCGTCGCGGATCACGACCCGGTCCACGCCGCGGACCTCGCGGGCCTTGGCGGCGATCCCGAGGCGGCGGGCGACGCCGACGATGGCGAGCGCGGCCTCGGGGCCGGGGCAGGTGATCTCGAGGGACGACGAGCGACCGGGCTCGGTCAGCGAGCCGTGGGCGAGGAACGCGCCGCGCCACGCGGCGACGGCGTCGCAGCCGCCTCCGCTCACCACGGCGGGCGGCAGCCCCCGCACCGGACGTCCGCGCCCGTCGAGCAGGCCGGTCTGGCGGGCGAGCGCCTCGCCGTCCTTGGTCACCCGGACGATGTAGCGGCTGCCGCGGCGGATGCCGTTGCCCTGCACCATCACGACGTCGGAGGTGTGGCCGTAGACCTCGGAGATGTCCTTGCGCAGGCGGCGCGCCGCGGCGCCGGTGTCGAGCTCGGCCTCCACGACGATCTTGCCGCTGACGATGTGGAGACCACCCGCGAAGCGCAGCATCGAGGCGACCTCGGCCTTGCGGCAGCAGGTCTTGGTGATCTGGGTGGAGGCGAGCTCTGCCTTCACCTGCGCCGTCATAGCCATGGCCCGAATCCTGCCATGCGGGTCAACGACCCTCGCCGGGTTCGTCGCGGCGGCCTCCGCCGACGTGACTCAGGCCTCGTCGACGATGCGGCGGAACGCGTCCGCGAGCCGGTCGGGGTCGTGCCGCGGCTCCCCCGGCACGCTGATGTCGGCCACCACGAGCCGGGCTCCGCGGTCGTGCACGACCTTCTCCAGCAGCTCGCGCTCGCCGCCGAGGGAGGCGGTGTCGGCCAGCACGGTGTGCACCGTGAGGTCGGGGGCGTGCTCGAAGAGCGCCGAGAGGTGGTCCTGGGGCCCGAAGCCGGTCGTCTCCCCCGCCTGGGCCTCGAGGTTGAGCACGACGACCAGCCGGCCGTCGGTGTCGGCGAGCGCCCGGCGCAGGCCGGGCACCATCAGGTGCGGGATGACCGAGGTGAACCACGACCCGGGCCCGAGCACCACCCACTCGGCGGCCAGGATCGCCTCGACCGCCTCCTCGCACGCCTGCGGGTCCTCGGGGACGAGGGCCACCGACTCGATCTGGCCTGCCGCGGTGGCGACCTCGACCTGGCCGCGGACCACCGTCACCGCCGACGGGTCGGCGGGGTCTCCTCCCCGCACCCGGGCGCTGATGTCCATCGGGGTCGTTGCCATCGGCAGCACCCGACCGTGGGCGCCGAGCAGCCTGCCCACCCAGTCGAGCGCCCGGACAGGGTCGCCCATCAGCTCCCAGAGCGAGACGATGAGCAGGTTGCCAACGACGTGGCCGTTCATCTCGCCCTGGCCCGCGAAGCGGTGCTGCACCACCTCGGCCCAGGTGCGGCCCCACTCGTCGTCGCCGCACAGCGCGGCCAGCGCCATCCGCAGGTCGCCCGGGGGCAGGACGCCGAACTCGCCGCGCAGGCGCCCGGAGGAGCCGCCGTTGTCGGCGACGGTCACCACGGCCGTGAGCTCGTCGAAGGTCAGGTCGTCGTGAAGGCGGCGCAGGGCCGAGAGGCTCGCGGCCAGCCCGTGCCCGCCGCCCAGCGCCACCGCGGCCTGCGCGGTCTCGCGGGCCACGTCACTCCCTGCCGAGGTCGCGGTGGGCGGTGCTCACGTCGTGCCCGGCCTCGCGCAGCCGGGTCGCGATGGCCTCGGTCATCGCCACGCTGCGGTGCTTGCCGCCGGTGCAGCCGACGGCGACCTGCATGAAGCGCTTGCCCTCGACGAGGTAGCCCTCGGCCACCGTGCGGAGAACCGGGAGGTACTGCTCGAGGAACTGCCCGGCGCCGGGCTGAGAAAGGACGTAGGCGGCGACGTCGGGGTCGCGACCGTTCTGCGGGCGCAGCTCGGGGATCCAGTGGGGGTTGGGCAGGAAGCGCATGTCGGCCACCCAGTCGGCGTCGACGGGGATGCCGTACTTGAAGCCGAAGCTGATCACGGTCACCTTGAGCCGGGTGGTGGCCTCCGTGCCGAACAGCCCCGCGATCCGGTCCTGGAGCTGGTGGACGTTGAAGGTCGAGGTGTCGAGCAGGACGTCGGCGTCGCCGCGGATGTCGGCCATCACCTCGCGCTCGCGCCGCAGGCCGTGCACCAGCCGGCCACCCGCCTGGAGCGGGTGCGGGCGACGGGCGGCCTCCTGGCGGCGCACCAGCACGTCGTCGGACGCCTCCAGGAACAGCAGGGTGGTCGGCCGTCCGGTGACCTGCTGGTGCCGGTTGGCCTGGAGCGAGTCGAAGAAGGAGCCCGAGCGGACGTCGACGACCACCGCGATCGGCTGCGCGATGCCGCGGCTGTCGTCGACCAGACGCACCACGTCGCGCACCAGCGTCGGCGGCAGGTTGTCGACGACGAAGTAGCCGAGGTCCTCGAGCTCCTTGGCGGCCGTGCTGCGTCCGGCACCGGTCATGCCGGTGACGATCACCAGCTCGCCGGGGGTCGGCTCGCTCGGGTGGGACATGGCTACTCCTCCTCGAGGATCTCGCCGGTGGCCGTGTTGACCACAGGTGCGCTGGGTGCAGTCTTGCGGCTCGTGTCGGCCTTCGCGACCGCGTCCTTGATCGCCTCCGCCGTGCGGGGACCGATGCCGGGCACGAGCGCGATCTCGGCGGGCTCGGCCTCGCGCAGCTTCTTCAGCGACCCGAAGTGCTTGAGCAGCGTCTTGCGCCGCACCTCGCCGAGGCCCGGGACGTCGTCGAGCAGGCTCTCCACCATCGACTTGGACCGGCGGCTGCGGTGGTGGGTGATGGCGAAGCGGTGGGCCTCGTCGCGGATCCGCTGGAGGAGGTAGAGACCCTCGCTCGTGCGGGCCATGATCACCGGGTCCTCCTCGTCGGGGAGCCAGACCTCCTCGAGCCGCTTGGCCAGGCCGCACACCGGGATGTCGGCCATGCCGAGCTCGGAGAGCGCCTGCCGGGCGGCCGCCACCTGCGGCGGACCGCCGTCGACGACGACCAGCGCCGGGACGTACGCGAACTTCCGGGGCCTCCCCGTCTCGGGATCGACGAGCATCGGTCCGGAGTCGGTGGTGACGGTCTCGCTCCTGGCCTGCTCGTCCTGCAGCCGCTTGAAGCGGCGGGTGATCACCTCGTGCATCGACGCGACGTCGTTCTGGCCGTCGACGCCGCGGATGACGAACCGGCGGTACTCGGACTTGCGGGCCAGCCCGTCCTCGAAGACGACCATGGAGGCGACGACCTCGGTGCCCTGGAGGTTGGACACGTCGTAGCACTCGATGCGCAGCGGCACCTCGTCGAGCGAGAGCGCCTGCTGGATCTCCTCGAGCGCCCGGTTGCGGGTGGTGAGGTCGCTGGCCCGCTTGGTCTTGTGGAGCGCGAGGGCCTGCCCCGCGTTGGTGGCGACCGTCTGCTGGAGGTCGCGCTTGTCGCCGCGCTGCGGCACCCGGATCGCGACCTTGCTGCCGCGCCGCTCCCCCAGCAGCTCCTCGAGCACGTCGTGGTCGGGGGGCAGGGCCGGCACCAGCACCTCGCGCGGGATGGAGTCGCCGCCCTCGCCGCCGTAGAGCTGCAGCAGGAAGTCCTGGACGAGCTCGGGCGTGCCGCCCTCGTCGGTGCGGTCGGCCACCCAGCCCCGCTGGCCGCGGATCCGCCCGCCCCGGACGTAGAAGATCTGCACCGCGACCTCAAGCGGGTCCTCGGCGAGGGCGATCACGTCGGCGTCGGTGCCGTCGCCGAGGACGACCGCCTGCTTCTCCAGCGCCTTGGTCAGCGCGCCGAGGTCGTCGCGCAGTCGCGCGGCCTTCTCGAAGTCGAGCGCCTCGGACGCGGCGAACATCTCGCGCTCGATGCGCCGGGTGAAGGCCGCGGTGTTGCCGGCCATGAAGTCGCAGAAGTCGTCGACGATCTCGCGGTGCTGCTCGGGCGTCACGCTCCCCACGCACGGGGCCGCGCACTTGTCGATGTAGCCCAGCAGGCAGGGTCGACCGATCTGCGCGGAGCGCTTGAAGACGCCGTTGCTGCACGAGCGCATCGGGAACACCCGCAGCAGCAGGTCGACGGTCTCGCGGATCGCCCAGGCGTGGCTGTAGGGCCCGAAGTAGCGGGTCCCCTTGCGCTTGGCGCCGCGGCCGACCATCACGCGGGGGAACTCCTCGCCCACGGTGACGGCGAGCCAGGGGTAGGACTTGTCGTCGCGGTACTTCACGTTGAACCGCGGGTCGAACTCCTTGATCCAGCTGTACTCGAGCTGGAGGGCCTCGACCTCGGTGTCGACGACGGTCCACTCCACGCTCGCGCCGGTGGTCACCATCGTGGCCGTGCGGGGGTGGAGGTTGCCGATGTCCTGGAAGTACGACGACAGGCGCGGGCGCAGGCTCTTGGCCTTGCCGACGTAGATCACGCGGCCCTTGGCGTCGCGGAAACGGTAGACGCCGGGCTTGGTCGGGATCGACCCCGGAGCGGGTCGGTAGGAGCTCGGCGATGCCACCCGGCAACCCTACGGGCGGCCCCCGACAGCGGGGGCCGCCCGGGTCGGCGGAGGGCCGCTACTTCTTGATCTTCACCGCACGCGACCTCGCGCTGGCCGGCTTGAACCCCTTCTTGGAGCCGGTGACCCGCACCGAGACCTTGTCGCCGCGCAGCGCGCGGGTGACCTTCAGCTTCTTGCCGTGCGCCCCGCGGATGGCGCGCTTGCCGGAGAACCACTGATAGCGGAACTTCGTGCCGCGGGTCCACCCGGGTGTGCGGGCGACGAGGCGCTTGCCCACCTTGGCCTTGCCGCCGACCTTCGGCCGCGGGGAGGCCAGCTTGCCGATCCGCACCTTGCCGGTGGCGTTGGATCGCGCCTTGTCGTCGGTCGCGAAACCGGCCGCGCGCGGCCGCTCGGTGACCTGGATCCGCTTGCCGCGGTCACGCACGGTGAGCCGGTACGTGGCCTTCGTCGCGCCCTTGATCTTCTTGCCGTTGCGCGTCCAGGTGTAGACGGGGGCGAGGTCGGCGGGGCGGTTGCCGTAGTAGTCGACCCAGTCGAGGCCCACGACCGACAGCACGGAGCCGACCCGCTTCTTCCCGGTGATCTCGGGGAGCTTGCGCGTCGGGAGCGCGTACCACTGGGCGGCCGCGACCTGCTGCGGGGTGCTGGTGCGCGCGACCGGGTTGTGGCCCACGGCGTACGCCGTGACGGTCACGCTCAGCTGGCGGCCGGCCATCGCCGGCGTGGGACGGAACGTCGAGTCCTCCGCGTTGGCGATCGGCTGCCCGTCGAGGAGCCACTGGTAGCGGTAGCCGGCAGGCGCCGGGCTGAAGCCGGTGCCGGAGGCCGACACGTCGCGCAGCGCGGTCGGCGAGGTCATGACCGCGGTGCCGCCCGCGACCGTGGGCACGTTGGTGTTGCGGCCGACCGTCACGCTGCCGCCGTTGGCGGAGACGCTGAGCGTGCCGCCGGCGTTGGTCCAGGTCTCGCCCCCGGTCAGCACGCCGTCGTTGCCGGGGACCGGCAGCAGGAAGGCGCCGCTGGAGTCGTTCTCCCGCTCGATGGTGACGCCGCCGGCGTAGGTCTGGCCGTAGGCGGTGGTGTAGTTGCAGGCGCCGGAGGCGTAGCAGGTGCCGGCGTCGTCGCCCGAGCCGTTGCGCAGGTCCACGAAGTGGCGCTTGCCGGTGTCGGGGTCGATGAAGACGACGCTGCGCAGGCCGGCGTTCGACGAGCGCGGCGCGAGGGTCCAGGCACCGCCCCCGCTGCCGTCGACGACCTCGCCCGCGCCGATGATGCCCTGCTCCCAGCGGTAGACGGTGCCGAGCACCGGCGTGCGCGCGGTGCCGTCGTCGGCCCCCATCACCTCGTAGAGGTCGCCGTACTCGGCGCGGATGTTGTTGGCGTGCTGCAGGCCCAGGTTGTGGCCCCACTCGTGGTTGAGCGTCGACAGGGTCTCGGCGGGCGTCTGCGCAGCCACGATGGCAGGGCCGCCGTTGGCGAACGAGGTGCCGAGGCGGGCACGACCCGTGGTGCCGCCGCCGCAGCCGTCGGGGACCATGATCACGAGGTGGTTGGGCGAGGCGCCCGAGAAGTCGACGCCCGGGTAGGCCTGTGCGGCGACGTTCTGCGCGATCGCGTCGAAATCGGCGCCTCCGTTGCCGAGGCCGCAGCCACCGGCGGCCGAGCCGGCCCCCGCGGCGACCGCGGCGACCCCGGTCACGGTGGTGAACGACGGGACGAGGCCGCCGGACTCACGCACCCAGTAGGCCTGCGAGCCGGTGATGGTGTCGAGCACCTGCTGGTCGGTGAGCCCGATGGTGCCGAAGTTCGTGATCTTCGCGACGTACGTCGTGTGCGCGCTCGGGCCGGGAGCCGGCGCGCGCTCGGAGGTGCGCGCCTCCAGCACCCGCATCGGCGTCCCGGCGGTGGAGGCGCGCCGCAGCGCGGACGCGCGCGGGGCGCCGGTCAGCTGCCGGTCACCGGACGTGCCGGGGACCGCGAGGGTGCCCGTGAACCGCGACAGCGGCTCGGCGTCGACGGCGCCCGACAGCGCGACCGAGCGGCCCGAGGGCAGCAGGACCGAGTACCGGTCGGGCGTGCCGTCCTCCCCCGCCAGCACGACGAGCGTGCCGGTGACCTCGACGGTGTCGGGCGACCCCGCGGGCGCGGCGGTCGACGGGACGGGCGTGGCGAGCGCGGCGGTGACCGCGGCCACCACCGCCGTCGTCAGGCGTGCTCGGGCAAGGCGTGGTGCCATGTGGTGCTCCCCCATTTCGTGCCCCCGGCCGGGGCACCCTCGGGGGGAGTCTTTCGCACCTGCGCCCCGTTCAAACTCACGCCTTGGTGATGGAGTCCCCGTCGACCGTGATCTCGACGGCCTCGAGGCCCGACGTGGCGGGGCCGTCGAGGACGGAGCCGTCCTCGAGGGAGAACTTGCTGCCGTGGCACGGGCACGGGATGTCGCCCACCGTGCTCGACTGGACGGCGCACCCCTGGTGCGTGCAGATGGCCGAGAACGCCTTGAAGTCACCCTCGGTCGGCTGGGTCACGACGACCTTGGCGGCCTCGACGACGAAGCAGCCCCCCACGGGGACGTCGGCCGTGGTGGCGAGCGCCGAGGGCGCCGCGTCGCCGGAGCCGCCGTCGGAGCTCGCAGCGCCCGAGCCGGACGGGTCGGAGGCGGTGTCGCCACCGTCGTCCGAACCGCCGCAGGCGGCCAGCAGGGGCACTCCGGCCGCGACCGCGGCGGTTCCGGTGAGGGCACGACGTCGGTTGATGGCTGTCATGCGGCGAGACTAGCCAGCCGTGCTGTGAACCGGCTGTGAACCTGCCCGGACCGGCGCGGACCCCGCCCCCGGCGGGGCCCGCGGCCCGGTGTCAGCCCTTCTTCGCCGCGGTCTTGCGCGTCGTCGTCCGCTTCGCCGCCGCCTTCGTCGCGGGAGCCTTCTTCGCCGCAGCCTTCTTCGTCGCTCCCTTGCCGGTGGCGACCGCGGCCGGCGCGCGCCGCGGCTTGCCGGGCTGCTGGGCGCCGCGACCCTCGAGGATCGGCGCCAGGAACGTCCCGGTGTGGCTCTCCGGGACCGCGGCGACCTCCTCCGGCGTGCCCTCCGCGACGACGACCCCGCCGCGGGAGCCGCCCTCGGGACCCATGTCGATGAGCCAGTCGGCGGTCTTGATGACGTCGAGGTTGTGCTCGATCACCAGGACGGTGTTGCCCTTGTCGACCAGGCTCGACAGGACGCCGAGCAGCTTGCGGATGTCCTCGAAGTGCAGGCCGGTCGTGGGCTCGTCGAGGACGTAGACGGTGCGACCGGTCGACCGCTTCTGCAGCTCGCTGGCCAGCTTGACGCGCTGTGCCTCGCCGCCGGAGAGTGTCGTGGCGGGCTGGCCCAGCCGGACGTAGCCCAGGCCCACCTCCTCCAGCGTGGTCATGTGGCGGGCGATCGCGGGGACGGCGGCGAAGAACTCCGCGGCCTCCTCGATCGGCATGTCGAGGACCTCGGCGATGGTCTTGCCCTTGTAGTGGACCTCGAGCGTCTCGCGGTTGTAGCGGGCGCCGTGGCAGACCTCGCAGGGGACGTAGACGTCCGGGAGGAAGTTCATCTCGATCTTGATGGTGCCGTCGCCGGAGCACGCCTCGCAGCGCCCGCCCTTGACGTTGAAGGAGAAGCGGCCCTGGAGGTAGCCCCGCATCTTGGCCTCGGGCGTGGAGGCGAAGAGCCGGCGGATGTGGTCGAAGACGCCGGTGTAGGTGGCCGGGTTGGACCGCGGCGTGCGGCCGATCGGCGACTGGTCGACGTGGATCACCTTGTCGACGTGCTCGAGGCCGGTGATCTTGGTGTGCCGGCCCGGGACGGTGCGGGCGTTGTAGATCTGCTTGGCCAGCGAGGTGTAGAGGATGTCGTTGACGAGCGTCGACTTGCCCGAGCCCGAGACGCCGGTGACCGCGCAGAACACGCCCAGCGGGAAGCTCACGTCGACGTCGCGCAGGTTGTGCTCGCGCGCACCGTGGACGGTGAGCTCCCGGCCGACCGTGCGGGGACGCCGGACGGCCGGGACGGGGATCTCGCGGCGACCGGAGAGGTACTGGCCGGTCATGGAGTCGGGGTGGGTCAGCAGGTCGGCGACGGTGCCCGAGTGGACCACCTGGCCGCCGTGCTCGCCGGCACCGGGACCGATGTCGACGACCCAGTCGGCCACCCGCACCGTGTCCTCGTCGTGCTCGACG
>NZ_JBHLXH010000001.1:158314-180537 GCF_042432345.1 Nocardioides zeicaulis
GGTTGTCGCGCTGGTGCAGGCCGATCGAGGGCTCGTCGAGGACGTAGAGGACGCCGACGAGACCGGCACCGATCTGCGTCGCAAGGCGGATCCGCTGCGCCTCGCCGCCCGACAGCGACCCGCTGGGCCGGTCGAGGGAGAGGTAGTCGAGGCCGACGTCGAGCAGGAACTGCAGGCGCTCCTGGATCTCCTTCAGCACGCGCTCGCCGATCTGGCGCTCGCGCACCGACAGGTCGACCGTGCGGAGGTAGTGGGCGGTCTCGTTGATCGGCATCGCGCACAGCTCGGCGATGTTCTTGCCGCCCTGCTCGCGGGCGCCGAGGGTGACCGAGACCGACACCGGCTTGAGCCGGCTGCCCTTGCAGGTCGGGCACGGCACCTCGCGCATGAAGCCCTCGAAGCGCTCGCGGCTGGTGTCGGACTCGGCCTCGCGGTGGCGGCGCTCGACGTAGGGGCGGACGCCCTCGAACGCGGCGTAGTAGGCGCGCTCGCGGCCGTAGCGGTTGCGGGTGACGACGTGCACCTTGGTCTTGTGGCCCTCGAGCAGCGAGGTGCGCGCCTTCGGCGTCAGCTGGTCCCACGGGGTGTTGAGGTCGAAGCCGAGCTCCTCGCCGAGGGCGTTGACCAGGCGGAGGAAGTAGTCGGCGACGTGGGCGCCGCTCCACGGCGCGATCGCGCCCTCGCCGAGCGTGGCGCCGGGGTCGGGCACGACGAGGTCGGGGTCGACCTCCATCCGCGTGCCGAGGCCCGAGCACGCGGGGCAGGCACCGAACGGCGAGTTGAAGGAGAACGAGCGGGGCTCGAGGTCGTCGGTGTCGATGGTGTGGTCGTTGGGGCACGCCATCTTCTCGGAGAACTTCATCTCCCGCCCGGGGTCCTTGGCGTCGAGGTCGACGAAGTCGAACACGACGAGCCCGCCGGCGAGGCCCAGCGCCGTCTCGACCGAGTCGGTGAGGCGCCGCTTGGAGGACTCCTTGACCGCGAGCCGGTCGACGACGACCTCGATGGTGTGCTTGAGCTTCTTGTCGAGGACCGGCGGCTCGTCGAGGGAGTGGGTCTGGCCGTCGACCCGGGCGCGGCTGAAGCCCTGCTGCTGGAGCTGGCGGAACAGCTCGACGTACTCGCCCTTGCGGCCGCGGATGACCGGGGCGAGGACCTGGAAGCGGCGGCCCTCCTCGAGCGCGAGGATGCGGTCGACGATCTGCTGGGGCGTCTGCCGCTCGATCGGTGCGCCGCACGTGGGGCAGTGCGCGCGGCCGGCCCGGGCGTAGAGGAGGCGGAGGTAGTCGTAGACCTCGGTGATGGTGCCGACGGTGGAGCGGGGGTTCTTCGAGGTGGACTTCTGGTCGATGCTCACCGCCGGGCTCAGGCCCTCGATGAAGTCCACGTCGGGCTTGTCCATCTGGCCCAGGAACTGGCGCGCGTAGGCCGAGAGGGACTCGACGTAGCGGCGCTGGCCCTCGGCGAAGATCGTGTCGAAGGCCAGGCTCGACTTGCCCGAGCCGGACAGACCCGTGAAGACGATCAGGGAGTCGCGCGGGAGGTCGAGGGAGACGTCCTTGAGGTTGTGCTCGCGGGCGCCCCGGATGATGAGCTGGTCGGCCACAGTGGGTCCTCGTTCTGGCGTACGTGGGTGTCGAACAGGTGTTCGTCCAGTGTCCCAGCCGGGTCAACCCGACGGACCCGGCCACCTTCTCACGCACCACCGACAGCGGGCCCATCGTCCACCCAGCAGGGTGGACGGGCGCCCCCGGGGCGCGCGGGTGGCACCATGACCGGTGTGACCGACACCTCGCACCGGGTGACCGGGCTGCTGCGCGCGGCCGACCACGCGCTCGTCCGCACCGTCGACGGCCTCGACACCGCGGCGTACGCCGAGCCCTCGCTCCTGCCCGGCTGGACCCGCGCCCACGTGCTGGCCCACCTCGCGCTCAACGCCGAGGCCCTCGCCGGTGCGTTGCACGGCGCGCACGTCGGCCGGCCGCAACCGATGTACGCCTCCCAGGAGGCGCGCGACGGCGACATCGACGAGCTCGCCGCCCGCGACCCTGCCGAGCTGCGCGAGCGGCTGATGGCCGGGACCGCCACGTTCGAGCAGGCGCTCGCGGCCATGGGCGACGGCGACTGGGCGGGCACCTTCGAGCGGACCCCGGGCGGGCGGGTGGTGCAGGCCGCGGCGGTGCCCCTGATGCGGCTGCGCGAGGTGGAGATCCACCACGCCGACCTCGGCGCCGGCCACACCCACGCCGCCTGGAGCGCGGAATTCTGCGCCGTCCTGCTCGACTCGCTGACGGCGGTCGAGCACCCGACCCCCCTGACCGTCCGCCCCACCGACCTCGACGGCGAGTGGCGCTACGGCCCCGACGGAGAGGGCCCGGTCGTCAGCGGGACCGCCGCCGACCTGGCCTGGTGGCTCACCGGCCGCGGCGCCGGCGAGAGCCTCACGTCCAGCACGAACGAGATCCCGGAGATGGAGGCATGGTGAACGACGACACCTACACCGGGGACGTGTCCCCCGGGGGCGCGCCCGACGTGCGCACGCTCGGCCCGCTCACGATCACCAAGGTGGCCGTGGACCCCGAGATGTCCAACAACTGCTACCTGCTGCACTGCGCGGTCACCGACGAGGTCGTGCTGGTCGACGCCGCGGCCGAGCCCGAGCGGCTGCTGGAGCTGATCGGCGACCGTGCGCTGACGTCAGTCGTCACCACCCACCAGCACTGGGACCACCACCGGGCCCTCGCCGCCGTGACGGCGGCGCACCCCGGCGCGACGGTCGTCGCGGGCGTCCCCGACGCCGACGCGATCGAGGAGCAGACCGGCGTGCGGATCGACCGCCGCGTCGGCGACGGCGACAAGGTGGCCGTCGGCACCTGCGACCTGGACGTCGTCGCGGTCGCCGGCCACACGCCGGGGTCGGTCTGCCTGGTCCTCGACGACGCGGCCGTCGCCCCGACACCGCACGTCTTCACCGGCGACTGTCTCTTCCCGGGCGGCGTGGGCAACACCCGCGGCGACGCCGCCGCGTTCGCCCAGCTGCTCGGCGACGTCGAGAACAAGATCTTCGACCGGCTCGGCGACGACACGTGGTTCTACCCCGGCCACGGTGCCGACGGGCGGCTCGGTGAGGAGCGCCCGCACCTCGCGGAGTGGCGCCAGCGCGGCTGGTAGCACCGGCAGGGTGGCGGGTGCCCGGCGTGCCGCGCCGTGGCAGGCTGGTGGCATGAGCACGCGTGAGCTGACCCTGGCCGACTTCGAGCAGACCGTGAGCGCCGAGGGCATCGTCCTCGTCGACTTCTGGGCGTCGTGGTGCGGTCCGTGCCGCCAGTTCGCGCCGGTCTACGAGAAGGCGTCGGAGGACAACCCCGACATCGTCTTCGGCAAGGTCGACACCGAGGCCGAGCAGCAGCTGAGCCAGATGGCCGCCATCACCTCGATCCCGACGCTGATGCTCTTCCGTGACGGTGTCCTGCTCTTCAACCAGGCCGGTGCCCTGCCCCCGCAGGCGCTCGCCGGTGTCATCGAGCAGGCCCGCGCGCTCGACATGGACGCCGTGCGCCAGGAGGTGCAGGCCCAGCAGCAGGCGGCCGCCGACGCACCGGCCGACGAGATCGGCCTCGACGACTTCGCCGCGGCCCACAGCCAGGGCGCCTACGTCGTCGACGTGCGCGAGGCCGACGAGGTCGCCGGCGGCCGCGTGCCCGGCGCCGTGCACATCCCGATGAACGAGGTGCCAGCCCGCGTCGCCGAGCTGCCGCAGGACCAGCCGGTCTTCGTGATCTGCCAGTCCGGGGGCCGCAGCCGGCAGGTCGTCGACCACCTGCGCGCCCAGGGCGTGCCGGCGGTCAACGTCGCCGGTGGCACCGGCGGCTGGGCGCAGCGCGGCTGGCCGCTGGAGTCCTGAGCCGGACCTCCGGCCCGGCCCGTCGGGCCCCGGTCAGCAGTTGCCGACGCCGCTGAGGGCGTACGTGCCGCCGAGGTTCGGCGTCGTGGCGCCCGTGCGGCGGTTGGTGGCGCTGTAGCGGAACGTCAGCCTGAACTGGCTCGGGCTCTTGGAGTCGGAGCAGAACTCGAACGTCCGGGTGGCGTCGTCGTAGCGCACCGCGAACGCGGCGGTGCTCGGCACGACGGCGTTGTCGTTGAACGCCAGCGCCGTGATGGCGATGTCCCACAGGTCGTCGGGCTGCACGGCGAACGTCACGGTCAGCCGGTAGCCCTGGCAGTTCTGCCCCGCTCCGGCGAGCTTGCAGATCGTGAACGACCCGTTGCCGTTGATCGACGGGGCGTCCGTGGACGCCGCCCAGGCCGGGGCCTGCGCCACGGCGACGACGACGGGGATGCTCCAGGCGGCGCCCCGCACCACGGTGCGGCGGTCGAGTGCAGACATGTGGTGCCCCACTTCCCTGTGCTGCGCCACCCCCACGATGACGCTGCTCGGACCGTAGGTCGGCCCGGGTGGTGGGCGGACCGGGCTGGACGCGATCTTGAGGCTCCCTGGGTCGTTCCCGGGTCGTTGTGCCGGGGTCCGGACCCGTCGGCCGGGGCGTGGTCCAGACCTCTCTCCGGGCGCGGGGGTCGCCCACGGCGTGGGATAGCCTCGGCGCGTGCTGATCAGCGACTCCGAGAAGGTGCTCTTCGTCCACGTCCCCAAGACGGGTGGCGTCTCGGTCGAGGAGACGGTCAAGAAGGCCTGCCCGGACGCCCGCAAGGCCCGTCCGGCACTCGGTCGGCACGCCACGCTCGGCAAGATCCTCAAGCACGAGCCGCAGGTGGTGGACTACTGGACCTTCGGCTTCGTGCGGAACCCGTGGGCGCGGATGGTGTCGTGGTACTCGATGATCTCGCAGTGGGACCGCCGTCACGGGCCGGCCAGCGGCAAGCCGCAGGACGTGCGGCACGGCTCGATGCGTGACGGGAACGAGATGTGGCGGGCGGCCGCGGCGTACTCCGGGTTCGACGAGTTCGTGCTCCGCGGCACCGAGGAGCTGCCGCGCGTGGGCACCCCGCAGATCTCGTACCTGCGCGCCCCGAAGCACCAGCGCGAGGTCGACTTCATCGGTCGCACCGAGAACTTCGTGGCGGACCTCCAGCGGGTCCAGGTGCAGCTCGGCCTCGAGCCGTCGACCCCGGTGCACAAGAACAAGTCCAAGCACGGCACCTACCACGACTACTACACCGACGAGACCCGCCGGAAGGTCGCCGAGGTCTACGCCGAGGACATCGAGCTCTTCGGCTACACCTACTGAGGCTCCGCCCCAGCGTCGGGCTCGGGGTCGAGCCGGGTGCCGCGGGCACCGGCCCACTCCCCCGTCGCCTCCAGGCGACGCCACACGGCGTACTCCGGTGCGAAGTGGGCGACGAGTGCCTCCCGGGTCGCCTCCTCGAGGTCGCCCGGTCCTGCGGCGGAGGCGTTGCGGCGCTCGAACTGCAGGGGCGCGCCGACGCGCCGGCTGAACCAGGCCTGCCACACGTCGGGCCGGTCCACCGCGAAGACGCGGTCGACGGCGACCACGCCCTGCGCGTGCAGGAACCGCGCCGGCCGCCCCCTCGGGACGGGCGCGTCCTCGTCGCCGGCGAGGTAGAGCCGGGTGAACTGCTCGAAGGTGAGGTCGGCGGTGGACCGGCGGCTGTCCTCGCGGGCGCGGTAGCGCCACCACGACTCGAGCCACGCGACCGGCTCGCGGAACATGCTGACCAGCTCGTAGGACTCGCGTGGGTGGCCTCGCTCGGCCAGCTCGTGGGCCTTGGTGTGCACGAACCCGCGGGCGGGCAGGTGCTTCTGCCCGGGCGGGGACCCGACGACCTCGGTGGCGTACGGCGCGAGCGTCCGCTCCAGCGACGTGCTCGCGGTCTTGGGCAGCGCGAGCAGCACGAAGTCCCGGCCGGGGCCGAGTCCGAGGAACGTCATCACCGGCAGATCATCCCCCACGCGCCGGGCGCGCGGTCGCGCCTGTCACAGGTGAGTGGGCTAGCCTCCCGCCCGTGCTGATCTCCGACTCCCGGCGCGCGCTCTTCGTGCACGTGCCCAAGACCGGCGGGGTCTCGGTCGGGGTCACCTTCGAGCGGACCTGTCCCGACGCGCGGAGCAAGGCACCGGGGGTCGTCCCTCCGCTGGGCCGGCACGCGCCGTACGAGCGGATCCTGCGCGCGGAGCCGCAGGTGGCGGACTACTGGTCGTTCGCGTTCGTGCGCAACCCGTGGGCGCGGATGGTGTCGTGGTGGTCGATGATCGACGACTGGAACCGCGCGTGGGGCCCGGCCAGCGGCAGGCCCGCCGGCCCGCGCATGCAGGGCAACGACCTGTGGCGCGCCGCGGCGGCGTACTCCGGCTTCGAGGAGTTCGTGCTGCGCGGCACCGAGGAGCTGCCGCGGGTCGGACGCCCGCAGGTCCACTACCTGCGTGCGCCCGACCGCGAAGTCGACTTCATCGGCCGGACCGAGCGCTTCGCCGAGGACCTCGCCGAGGTCGAGCGCCGCCTCGGCGGGGAGCCGACCCCGGTGCCGCACCGCAACAGGTCGCCGCACGGCAGCTACCGCGACTACTACACCGCGGCCACCCGCGAGAGGGTCGCCGAGGTGTACGCCGCGGACCTCGAGGCGTTCGGCTACACGTTTTGACGCGCGCCGGCCGCCCCGGGTCCGCGGCCCCTGCCGCGCGAGCTGCGCTCAGCCGGCGCGGTACTGGGTCCAGGCGTCGCTCATGCGCGCGACCTGGCCGGCGGTGAACTGGTACATGCAGGAGTCCTGCGTGTAGTCCATGAAGTTGTGGATCGGGTCGGCCCCCGGGGCGGTGCAGGTGTCGGCACCGGTCGGGCAGTCGAACTGCGCCTGCGCCTCGGCCGGGGTGTCGGCGACCTGGTCGCCCTGTCCCTTGCAGCCGCCCTGGAAGGTGTGGTAGAGCGCGAGCCAGTGGCCGACTTCGTGGGTCAGCGTGTCGCCGAACGCGTACTTGCCGGCCGTGCCGCCGGGCATCGACTCGTCGAGGATCACCACGCCGTCGTCGCTGCTGAGCCGCTTGGTCGGGAACGTCGCCCAGCCGAGCAGGCCGTCGCCGATGTTGGCCGTCCAGACGTTGAGGGTGCTCTTGCCGCCGACGCGGGTGGCGGCCTTCATCTCCTTCTCGACGCTGCCCGGCACCACGCCGTACCAGGCGTCGTTGTAGGAGAAGTCGACTCCCTTGAGCGAGTACTGGAACGGGGTCGCGGCCGATCCGGACGTCAGCGAGCCGCCGGCGTAGGAGTTGTTGAGCACGTCGACCTGCGCGTTGACCAGGCTGCGCAGCCGGTCCTCCGCGGCGGTGCCGTTGTTCGCCTCCGCGGCGGGCAGCACGACGTGGAAGTAGGTCGGGATGGTGACCGACCCCGCGGCCAGCGTGGCGCTGTCGGTGAGCGAGGCGTACTGCGAGGGAGAGCCCTGGAACAGGGCGGGCTCGTCGTTCTTCGCGCCCTGGCGGACACGAGCGGCAGCACCGGCGTCGTGGCTGCCGGCGCAGGCGGCCACGCCGGGCGACGGTGCTCCTGCGGAGGCAGGCACGGCGGCGGTGGCCGACATCGCGGTGCCGGCGAGGGCGAGGCTCGCGGCGAGCGCGAGGGAGCGGAGCGGGTGTGAGTGGGACATCCGAGAACACCTTTGCCAGTCGGGGGATCGAGCAACGGACAGCAACCTAGACCGAGGTCCGGACAGAGAACACCCCTTGACATGTCTGCGAGCCTGCGCGTGTGGACGCACTCGAGACCTGGACCCGCTCCGAGCACACCGCCGACGTGAACGGCTCCCCGACCACCCACCCCGTGTGGCGCAAGGGCTCCGGCCCGGGCGTCGTGGTCGTGCACGAGATGCCGGGGCTGACCACGGGGGTGATCGACTTCGCCGAGGAGCTCGTCGCCGCCGGCCACACGGTCCTGCTCCCCCACCTGTTCGGACCCGTGGGCCGGCCGTTCGGCGCCGGCGACGTGCTGCGCACGCTGCCGAGGGTCTGCATCAGCCGCGAGCTCACCGTTCTCCGCACCGGCGTCACCACGCCCGTGGCCGGCTGGTTGCGCTCCCTGGCTCGCGAGCTGCACGCCGAGCTCGGCGGTCCGGGCGTCGGCGCCCTCGGCATGTGCTTCACCGGCGGCTTCGCGCTGGCGATGATGGTCGACGACGCGGTGGCCGCGCCCGTCGTCGCCCAGCCCAGCGTCCCCTTCGCGATCGGGCACGAGCGATCCGCCGACCTCAACCTGTCCCCCGCCGACACCGAGGCCGTACGTCGTCGCGCCGCCGCGGGATGCTCGGTCCTCGGCGTCCGCTACGGCTCCGACCCCGCCACCGGCACGCGCTTCGACACCCTCTCCGCCCTCCTCGGCGACGGCTTCGTGCGCATCGACCTGCCCGGCAAGGGCCACTCCACCCTCACCGAGCAGCGCTCCCAGGTCGCCGTCGACGCGGTGCTGGCGTTCTTCCGCGAGCGCCTGCGGGCCTGAACGTCGCTGGGGCGCGCCCCGGGGACCTCGATCAGCCGCGTCTTGGCGAGCTCGTGGTTCAGGGCGGTTCCGCTTGCCGGATCACAGGCGAACGTCCGGACGTGCCGACGAGCGGGCGCTTCAGGAGAGGAGCACGCCGACCCGTCCATCATCCAGACCGGCGGCCCTCACCTCCCGTTGCAATTGCGTGAGCAGGTCGCGCGGCGCGGGGATCTCGTCCTCGTGCGGGTTGTCGCACAGGATTTCGTGGGCAACGCCTGGTTCCCCTGCGTCGAGCAACGACTTCACGCTCTCGGGCGTTCGACTCACGGGCTCGATTCCGGAGCTGGCCAGGTCCTCCTGCGTCGCACGAAGCACCGCCGCGACCGCTGACGTGAGTGCGTCCAAGGCTCGATCATGCATGGCACACATCCGGATCTGCCGCGGTCAGCTCGACCGGATCTGCCAATGTGGCGTGTGAGGCGATCATCTCCGACCTAGCATCGCGCGTGTTGGTGGCGGCCCTCTGCCGAGTCCGCACCACTGCACGAGGGGGAATCGTGGGAAACGTGGTGATTGCTGCCGACGTCTTGGCCGTCGGTGAGCCGGATCGCGACTCGGATGGACGCGTTGTCGGCTGGCAGGGAGACCCCGTGTTCGTGGCCGAGTTCGTCGACCCGGAGCAGCGTCTTTCCGCTGACTCGTGGGAACGCCTCGCTCTGGCCATGGGGAGAATGTCGCGCCTGTTCATGCAGATCGACGAACGGGGAAGGGTGGTTGCGTTCGACGATCGCGACGAGTCCGGCGCGTACACCCCCAACTTCGTCTCGGACCCGGACCTGTCCGTTCGAGGAACTTCCATCTATGCCGACACGAAGGGATTCCTGTCGCGCGACATGGGCGAGGCCATGCTCCACGCCTTGGTCGAGGAGCTCGGACGACTGCCCTTCGACACCCGCATCTCAGGAGACGACGGCACAGACTGGGCTGGTGTGAAGTGGCAGCCTCCTCACGCTGAGTTGCTCAGGAATGACGAACTGAGCTCACCTGCCGATCCCGCGGGTGAGCGTCGGGCTCGACCTCGCTTCGTCGTGATCGCGCGCGAGGTTCGGTGCCTGGTGCGCGATGGGGTGCCCGACGTCGTGGTCGAGTATCTCGATACCGATGGCCGTTGGACGACGTCGGTGGCGAACGCACGACGCTTCGAGCGTGGCCCCTTCGGTGGCGCGTCTGAGATCGCCGATCGTCTGGCCCGATCGATGCTCGACGAGACGTGACGGCAGTTGGCTGCGCAGCCTGAACCTCCGCTCATGCCGAGATCCGGGCGATGGCGAGAGCGCGTCGTCGCCAGGCCCAGAGTCATGCTCGTCCAGGGGGATGACGTAGAGGTTGAGACATCCTGGCCGTCGCTCGGCAGTTAGCTCGCGTCCCGCCACTCGACGACGTACGCCTCCACGGGCGGGCCCCATTGCGGCGACGAGGGCCGCCGCGGCGACGAGGGCGATGGACGAACGCATGGACTTCAGCTCTTCGGGTTGGGTCCCAGTGTGACGCGTCCGGATCGCGCATTGTTGGGGCGCGGTCGACTGATGGTGCCGCATCGGGGAGGGTGTGGGGGTGAGCGAGTGGTTCCTGCCCGAGTCGGAGCGACCGTGGACGTCGGGCAACCTCGTGGTCCCGCGGGTCCACGGCAGCGACTACTTCGCCCGGCTCGTCGAGGTGATCGAGGCGTGCGAGGCCGAGGACCGGATCTTCTTCACCGACTGGCGCGGTGACGCGGACGAGGAGCTGACCGAGGACGGGCCGACCGTCGCCCGGCTCCTGCGGGAGGCAGCCGCCCGCGACGTCGAGGTCCGCGCGCTGATGTGGCGCTCGCACCCCGGCCAGCTCAACGGCGAGGAGAACGGCCACCTCGGCCGGATCATCAACGAGTGCGGTGGCGAGGCGCTGCTCGACGAGCGCGTGAAGTGGGGCGGCTCGCACCACCAGAAGCTGTTCGTCGTACGACGGAAGGGACGGCCCGAGGACGACGTGGCTTTCGTCGGCGGCATCGACCTCTGCTACAGCCGGCGCGACGACGCGGCGCACGGCGGGGACCCGCAGGCGGCGCCGCTCGACGACGCGTACGGCGACGCCCCGCCGTGGCACGACGCGATGGCCGAGATCCGCGGTCCTGCCGTCGCGCACGTGCTCGACACCTTCACCGAGCGGTGGGACGACACGACGCCGCTCGACCACCGCAACCCCTACCGCTTCGTCGCACACCGCGTCACGCGGATGCCGCGCCGGCCCGAGCGGCTGCCCGAGCGGTGGGACCCGCCGCCGGAGGCCGGGCGCCACCAGGTGCAGGTCCTGCGGACGTATCCGTGGAAGCGCCCCCACTACCCCTTTGCGCCCGACGGCGAGCGGTCGATCGCGCGGGCCTACACGCGGGCCTTCCAGCGCGCGAAGCGGATGATCTACGTCGAGGACCAGTACTTCTGGTCCGACCTCGTGGCCGGCACGCTCGCCGACGCGCTGCGCCGCGAGCCCGACCTGCAGGTGATCGCGGTCGTCCCGCGGTTCAGCGAGAACGAGAGCCGGTTCGGCGGCCCGCCGGCCCACTACGGCCAACGCGTCGCGTGGGAGCTCCTGCGCGAGGCCGGCGGGGACCGCTTCACGATGTTCGACCTCGAGAACGACGCGGGTACGCCGATCTACGTGCACGCCAAGGTCTGCGTCGTCGACGACGAGTGGATGACAATCGGCTCCGACAACCTCAACCTCCGATCGTGGACCCACGACTCCGAGCTCACCTGCGCGATCGTCGACCCCGACGGCGACCTGCACCGCTCGCTGCGCACGACCCTGTGGGCCGAGCACCTCGGCCTGCCGGAGGACGACCCGCGGCTGGCCGACATCGGCGACCCCACGTCCCTCTGGCTGGAGCGCGTCGGCGCCCCCGGCAGCCGGGTGCGGGTCCACGAGCCACCGCAGGTCTCGTCCCGCACCGCCCGCTGGGCCGCCCCGGTCTACCGCCGGTTCTACGACCCGGACGGGCGCCCGCCCAGGCTGCGCGGGACGTCGGAGTTCTAAGCGTAGGGGTCGGTGATCTCGCGCAGCCTGACCAGCCCCTCCCGCAGGTGGGCCGCCAGCTCCGGGCCGAGGTGGGCGGTCCACTCCTGCTCGGAGCGCGGACCGTTCCACCGCATCAGGCGACGCCGGGTGCCCTAACCTCCTCTGTCCATGTCCCATCCGGATGAATGGACGTCAGAGGAGCGAATCCAGTACCAGCAGTACCGCGCGCATCGAACGCAGGGTGGACGAACGGTCTGGCTGAGTACCGGCGAAGTGACGTCTACGTGTACGACCTGTTCATCCATCCCGACGACAAGTCGCAGGATGCGCCTGAGCTGTGGTTGGCGTGTGACCACTACACGGGCGAGGAGATTCAGACGCTGACTTCGGATGCGCTGCCAGCGTTCTTTGCTGCCCATCCCGGCTGGATCGAGTACCACGGACTTCTCGACGGGGTGCAGGACGAGGTGTCCGACGAGGGCGAGTGACGTCCGGATCTGCCGCGATCAGTTCGACCGGATCGGCCGATGAGCGGACGCCTTCGTACCGTGCTGCCGACCCGGTTCTCATTGACGCGGACATCATCGGTTGGGTGTCCCGGGACTGCCTCACGCCTACGCAGCAACTTGCATTGCGAGAGGCTGCCGATCAACTGGTCCGCTCGCTCGCCGACTTCCCTCCTGACGCTCGTCCCTAGTACGAGCGACTGGTGCGGCTCGCTCGCCGCGCAGCAGCCGCGCCGTAACCCCGCTCGTCTGTGAACCGTCCGAACATGCCGCGATGAGCGCGTGCCGATGTGGCATGAAGTGGCATGCCCCCCAGACCTCTGACCTGGACGAATGAACCGGGTCGAGCACCACTACGACATCTGGCAGACGGCCCTGACGGGCCCCCGACCTAGCGGTTCTCCAGCCCCCGATCAACGTTTGCAGGAGTTCTCTCGGGGCGATGGCGGCCGAGGGCTGCGCCGTGCCTACCGTCATCGGGCGCTCGCTCGTCCGCGGCGTCGCGGTCCACACAGCGGCCGTACCGCGCGCCCGCCCTGCCTAGTCGGAGCCGCGCTCGCGCCACCAGTGGATCCCCGCCGGGATCAACATCAGGAGGAGCAGGCCGAGGATCAGGTAGTCGACGTGATGGGCCAGGAACGGGAAGCGGTCGCCGACGAAGTAGCCGATGAACAGGATGCTCAGCACCCACAGCAGCGCGCCGACCAGGCTCCAGACGAAGAAGCGTGGCCGCTTCATCTTCGACGCGCCTGCGACCACGGTGATGTAGGTGCGCACGACCGGGACGAACCGGCCGATCACCAGCGCCTTGCGGCCGTGCCGGTCGAAGAAGTCCTCGGTCCGGTCGAAGTACTCGCGCTTGAGGATCTTGCCGTCATGCTCGTAGATCACCGGCCCGAGCCTGTTGCCCATCTCGAAGCCCATCACGTTCCCGAGGAACGCTGATCCGACCAGCAGTGCGGACGCCGCGGCCAGGTCGATGAGCGGGCCGCCGGGGAGGATCGACAGCTTCTCCCCCGCCAGGAACAGGCCGATCGCGACGAGCAGCGTGTCGCCGGGCAGGAAGGGGAAGAACAGCCCGCACTCGACCGCGATGAGCGCGCAGCTGACCCAGAAGAACCCGGCGCCGAACTGCGAGAGCATCCACTCGGGGTCGAGCCAGCTGATACCGAACACGTGAGCTGACGTTAGCGACGCAACGGCTCGGTCGGCATCACCCCTGCGAGCGCAGCGACCACTTCACCCAGATGGGGGGCGCGGGACGGTTCCGCATAGGGCGACGATCGAGCCCCACCGCGGCACCGCACGGCCGGGCTGCGGGCAGACCGTGAGGATGGCGCGTGGATGTCAGGGAGTCTGGTCGGATCGTTCGCCCATCCGACGTGAGGCGCCGCTGCCGCCACGTCGGCGGATGCGCAGCGCCGCGCCGTCGGGCCCGGGCCCTCCCGTGGGTGCGTTGATGGGAAGTCACTGGGACGACCCGGTCCCGCCGAGTCGGTACCACCGCTGGGTGGCGTTGCACCTGCGCGCGCTGCGGGCGGCGTGCGTGGTCTACGCGTTGGCGCTGATCACGTTCGTCGTCTGGTGCTGGACGGGCGGGGACTGGGGGTTCGGGGTGCAGGTCGGGCTGCCGAACATGCTCGTCCCCGTCAACCTGTACTACCTGTTCGGCGTCACCGCGCGCAGCGTCGCGACGTACGACGAGCTCACGACCCGGACGAGCTCGCCTTGAGTGACGACCACCCCGGGCCGGACCCGGCCCAGACCGGGGCTGTTCGCAGCAGCCCTCGCCTTGCGCAAGCTGCGGCGGTCTTCGTGAAGGCGTGGCTTGAGCACCGCAGGCGACGGAGGGCCGCCCAGGACGCCTACCTTCGACAGCTGACGGACGAGTACGCGGCGCGGCTGGAGGCGAACGACCCAGATGCGCTCGAGGCCTCGCGCGACTTCTACGACAACGACGGCGGCTCGACGCGCTTCGAGATCGGGTTGGCGGCCTACCTGGTCGTCCTGGTCATCACGGTGGTGCCGCTCGTCGGCCTGTTCGCGCTCATCGCACACTGGACCGGGAAGTAGCTGCCTCCGGCTGGTCCGGCGGTGAGGGCCCTAGCTCTGGACACTTGACGTTGTCCCCCCACACGCTCGCGCATGCCGATATGCGGACGATCTGCAGGAGCGCGGTAGTGGTGACGCGCCTCGTGCGTCACCAGCACCGCAGTCCCTCGGAAGGCCCGCCGTCGACGTCCGGATCTGCCGCAGTCAGCGCGCGGACCTGCGCCGTCTCCAGAGAGCCGCGGCGAAGAAGAAGACGGTCATGAGCACGCCGTAGATCCCGAGGAAGGCGGCGTCGAGGTCAGCGTCGATCGCCCAGCCTGCGAGGCCACAGAACAACGTGGCGAGCGCGCCGGACGCGACGCTCCACACGACGTTGGCGCGAGTCGACCTGCTGCTGTCCCCCGTGGTCACGTGCTGATCCTGCGCCGCGGAGCGCCTCCGCGCACGTCTTGCGTGTTCGCATACCCAACGCTCGGGACTCGACGCGAGCGGTGGATCAACTGCGAGGAGCCCGCCAGCTTGCCGCGACGACCGACCCCTGTGCCGGCTGCGGACGACGGTCGTCAGGACTGGGACTGTCCACAGACCGTGCGTTGGGCGGTCGACGACTGTCGGTGCCAGAACGTACAATCGAACACATGATCGATACGCGGAAGCGGCATGTGGAGCACGAGGTCGACGACCTCGGCGCCGCCGGCCTGCTCGCCTCGATCCGCAGTGAGCGGCGGGCCGAGGATGCCGCTGCTGCCCGTCAGCTCGAGCTGGCCGCACGCTGGGCTGACCTCCACCCGCCCGAGTCGATCCACCACGCTGCCGCGTTCAGCGTGCCGGGCTTCGACCACGAGGAGCCCATCGCCGGCGACGGGTGTCCGCTGGTGACGGAGTTCTGCATCCCCGAGCTCGGCACGGTGCGGGGCATCTCCACCACTGCAGCCAAGAAGCTGATCGGGCACGCGCTCGAGCTGCGCCACCGGCTCCCCCGCCTGTGGGCGCAGGTCCACGCCGGCCGCGTCCCGGCCTGGCGGGCACGGCTGGTGGCCGAGACCACCATCCACGCGGTTCCGACGCTGACGGTCGAGGCGGCCGGGTGGATCGACGCCCAGGTCGCCACCGTCGCGGGGAAGGTCGGGAGCGCGCAGCTGGACCGGCTCGTCGCCGAGGCGATCAAGCGGTACGACCTCAGCCTCGAGCCCCGGCCCGACTTCGAGGCGGGTGAGGACCACGAGGACTTCGAGGCCGACCAGTACCTCAACCACGACGCCCGGCACGTCACCTTCGACACGAGGCACGTCCACTACGACGGCCTGATGAGGATGGAGGCCGAGCTCGACCTCGCCGACGTCTACGACCTCGACGCCGCCATCCAGCACGGTGCCGCGGCACTGAAGGCACTCGGCTCGACGGCGCCGTTGGGTGCGCGGCGTGCCGCTGCGCTCGGTGACCTCGCCCGCACCCAGACCGCCCTCGATCTCCACGCCCAGGGCACGTCCATGCCGGCGGCCCCGGCCGGTGACCACCTGCCGGCAGGGCGTGAGGTGGTGCTCCACGTCCACCTCGACGCCGACGCCGCCGGTGAAGACACGGTGTTCGGGCCCACCGCCCGGCTCGAGAACGGCCAGCGCCTCGCGCTCCTCGACCAGGTCAAGGGCTGGTGCGCGTCGTCGCGGACCAAGGTCACCATCCGCCCCGTCCTCGACCTCAACGCCGAGCTCACCACCGACACCTACGCCATCCCCGCCCGGCTCCGCGAACAGGTCGTCCAACGTGACCGGACCTGCGTCTTCCCGTGGTGCACCCGCCCCGCCCGAGCCTGCGACCTCGACCACATCGCGCCGTTCGACCACCACGCAGCCACCGAAGGCAGACCACAACCCGGCCCCACCGCGACCTCGAACCTCGCCCCGCTGTGCCGCTCCCACCACCGGCTGAAGACCCACACCGCCTGGCGCTACGAACACCTCCGCCCCGGCGTCTTCGAGTGGACCTCACCCCACGGCCACCACTACCTCCGCGACCGCGACGGCACCACGGCCCTCGACCCACCCCCACCAACCCAGACCACAGCGCCGTCCTGGATCCCGCAGCCCCGCCGACCGTGACCCCGCCCCACACCCCGCCACCCACGAGGTGGCGGGGTCACGGGCACGTCTGCGCTCCGTATCGACGACCATCGGATCAGGGCGCCACGTCCGCGGCTGGAACACCACCGGAATCACGTACGCGGGTCGTGACCCGCCCCGCACCCCCGCAGCCGTCCTGCGACGGGGCCATCCCTGCATCACGTCCGACGGAGCGCGACAAGCTCTGCCTCCGCGGCGGAGGCCCCCTCAGGCCAGGTCCGCCACGACGACGGTGTGGTTGTCAGGCTCGCCCGCGGCAGCGACCGCGGCGCCGATGGCATCCGCGACGTCCTGGGCCGTCCCGTCGCCGAGCAGCAGGGGCGCGAGGTCGTCGACCACGGCGTGCACGCCGTCGGTGGTGAGCGCGAGCCGGTCCCCGGGACGCAGGTCGAGGACGACCTCGTCCGCTACGACACCCGGTCCGAGCGCCCGGTTGAGCAGGCTGCGGTGCTCGTGCGACCGGGCCTCCTCGACGGTCAGCTGACCGCTCTCGATCAGCGCCGCGACCACGGTGTGGTCGTGCGTCACCTGCTCGACCTCGGCGTCGCGGACCAGCCACACCCGTCCGTCGCCGACGTGCACGACCCGCGCCGCGCTGCCGTCGAGGACGACGCCGGTCAGGGTGGTACCGGACGTCGGCGCACCGGGTAGCCCGGCGGTGATGTCGGCCGTCACCTCGGCGAGGGCTTCGTCCAGACCTCCTGCCACCCACGCCGCAAGGGCCGCGGCGGCCAGGTCGTCACGGCTGCCGAAGCCGTCGGCGACCGCGAGGTGGGTCGCTGTGGCGACGACGGCGTCCTGCTGACGGTCGCGCCGTCCTCGGTGGTGGCTGGTGCCCAGGTCGACGTGCAGGGGGCGGGTGTCGGTGTCCATGGTTGATTCCTCGTCCTCGAGCTGGCGGAGGAGCGCGGAGACGACGTCGCGACGCGAGGCCGTGTCGGCCTCGACCTGCACCCAGTACGCCCGGAGCTCGCGCACGGCCGTGCTCGGTCGTCCCGATGCTCGTGCGTCGAGGACCTTCGCGATCCGGGCCAGCGGCATCCCGACCAGTCGCAGCGTCGCGACCAGGCGGGCGTCGGCGACCTGGTCGCCGGAGTAGCGCCGGTAGCCCGAGACCGGATCGACCTCGACGGGTCGCAGCAGGCCGAGGTCGTCGTAGAGCCGCAGCGCCTTCGGCGTCAGCCCCGCCTCGCGGGCGAAGTCGCCGATCATCAGCAGGTGCGTCGTCATCGTCCCCATCCTCCCCGGTGACGGTCACCGGTGCGACGACCCTCGGCCCTGCCCCGGGGTGAGGGTCAAGCGTCACCCCAGCGAGGCGACCAGCTGGCGCACGGTGCGCAGCCCCAGCTGCGACATCCGGGGCGAGGTGTCGCGGTAGTAGGTGAAGCCGCTGATCGACGGGGCGAGGGCGAAGCCGCGGCCACGGCGGTAGGCGGCCTCGTCGAGCCCGACCGAGGTGCGGTAGAGGTCGGCGACGGAGCGCGGGAGGTCGCCCCACATCGCGTTGAGCTCGATGGCCGGGTCGCCCCGGCCGGCGCAGCCCCAGTCGATCACGGCCGCCAGCCGGCCGTCGCGCACCAGCAGGTTGCCCTGGTGGAGGTCGCCGTGGAACCAGCACGGCCCGCCGTCCCACGCCGGCGCCGCCAGCGCGTCCTCCCAGACCGCGAGCACCGCCTCGTGCGAGACCTCGGCGGGGTCGGCACGCGCGGCCCACTGCCGCACCCAGTCGTCCATCGACTCCAGCGGCGCACCCCTGCCCTGATCGACGACCGGTGCGTCCATGCCGGGGACCTCGCGGCAGGCGCGCACGAACGCTCCCAGGGAGGTCGCCCACAGCTCGGGGTCGAACGTCTCCGGGGTGGGGGTCGATCCCTCGATCCACGGCACGACCGTCCAGGCGAAGGGGTACCCGTGGCCCGGCTCGCCGAGCGCCACCGGTGCGGGGATCGGGAGCGGCAGGTGCGGCGCGATGCGCGGGAGCCAGGTGTGCTCGAAGGCGACGCCCTCGGCCGGTCCCGGCACGCGCGGCATCCGCACCAGCAGCTCGTCGCCCAGGCGGAAGAGCTGGTTGTCCGTTCCCGTCGGGGGCAGCCGTCGCAGCAGCAGCGTCGACCACTGGGGCAGCTGGTCGGCCACCAGGCGGCGCACCGTCTCGTCGGTGATCGTGGTCTCGTCGTCGTGCATCCGGGTCATCACCGGCGACGCTAGTACTGGTCAGTAGATTGAGCCCATGGGTTTCCTCGGCCGCCAGAGCATCGTCGCCGCCCTGACCGTCAACGGCCTGCGTCCCTCGCGCGGGCGACGCGGCGGCCTCGCCTCGTTCCTGACCGGGTTCGTGTTCAACGAGACGGCGCCGCAGGTGCTCGCGCTCACGGCCGTCGACGCCGCCGTGCACCTCACCCGCGGCCGCCGCAGCGGCGCCCGCGCCAAGGCCGGGCTCGCGCTGGCCGGGGCGAGCGCGTTCGGGCTCGCGCACATGGTGCGGCAGAGCCGGCGGTCCGCACAGGTGCTCGCGGACGCGCTCGAGGAGGGCCTCGGCGTCGACTACGTGGAGCAGCTCGACCGGGTGCCCGACCCGGCCGACCTCGCCACGCAGGTGCGCCACCTCGCCCGCCCCTTCCACTTCCGCGACGACGCGGTGCGGGTGATCAGCGACGTGCCCTACACCGACGCCGGCCGACGCGGCCACCTCGACATCTACCTGCCTGCGCGCCAGGACGCCATCGAGAAGGCGCCCGTGCTGCTGCAGGTGCACGGCGGCGCGTGGGCCTACGGCGCGAAGGAGAGGCAGGGCCGGCCCCTGATGAACCGGATGGCCGCCCAGGGGTGGGTCTGCGTCGCCATCAACTACCGACTCTCCCCCCGCGACCCGTGGCCCGCGCACGTCGTCGACGTCAAGCGCGCGGTGGCGTGGGTGCGCGACCACATCGCCGAGCACGGCGGCGACCCCGACTACCTGGCGATCACCGGTGGGTCGGCGGGCGGGCACCTCGCCGCGCTCACGGCGCTGACGCCCGGCGACCCGGCCTACCAGCCCGGCTTCGAGGACGTCGACACGAGCGTCCAGGCGGCGGTGCCGTTCTACGGCGTCTACGACTTCGCCGGGTCCACCGGCCTCGCCAACGCGATCGGCATGCGCGACGCCTTCCTCGGCCCCCGGGTCATGCAGACCACCTGGGCGGACGCCCCCGACGTCTACGAGGCTGCCTCGCCGATCCTGCGCGTCACCGAGGACGCGCCCGACTTCTTCGTCCTCCACGGCGAGCTCGACTCGCTGGTCGCCGTCGACCAGGCGCGCCTGTTCGTCGCCGAGCTGCGGCGCACGTCGCACAGGTCGGTGACGTACGCCGAGCTGCCCGGGGCCCAGCACGCCTTCGACGTCTTCCACTCCGTGCGCAGCGACCGCGCGGTGGAGGCGGTCGACCGGTGGCTGACCTGGCACTGGAACACCTGGCGCCACGGGGTGGAGGCCGACAGCGGCGTCTCGCCCGAGCAGGTCAGCGCCGCCACGGACGAGCGGGGGGCCTGAGCCGTGGCGGGACGGATGCCGGCCGACCTGCTGGAGCACGCGCGCCGCGCCAAGGGCTTCATGCCCGAGGACGAGGGCGAGGCCCTGCACCGCTGGGCCCGCGAGCAGCTGCCGCTCGGCCCGGCCCTCGAGGTCGGCACCTACTGCGGCAAGTCGGCCGTCTGGCTCGGCGCGGCCGCGCGGGAGGTCGGCGGCACCGTGTTCACCGTCGACCACCACCGTGGCTCGGAGGAGAACCAGGCCGGCTGGGAGCACCACGACGACACCCTCGTCGACCCCGACCTCGGCCGCATGGACACCCTGCCGACGTTCCGCCGCACCCTCGCCGACGCCGGCCTCGAGGACCAGGTCGTCGCCGTGGTGGGCCGCTCCGAGACGGTCAGCCGCTGGTGGCGCACCCCGCTCGCCCTGCTCTTCATCGACGGCGGGCACGGCGTGGAGCCGGCCCGCGCCGACTTCGGCGGCTGGGCCCGCTGGGTCGCCGCCGGTGGCGTCCTGCTGGTCCACGACGTGTTCCCCGACCCCGCCGACGGCGGGCGGCCGCCCTACGAGGACATCTACCTGCCCGCGCTCGCCAGCGGCGCCTTCACCGAGGTCGAGGCGGTCGGGTCGCTGCGGGTGCTACGGCGTACGGCCGGGGACGCCGGCGACCCGCTCGGCGGCTGAGCGTCCCCCGGCCGACGGGCAGCCGCACTCGAGGCCGATCTCGGCGAGGTCGGGACCGAGCGTGGCGCCCCGCATGACGTCGGCGCCCGCCGTGGTGTCGGTGAGCGCGTCGACCGCGAGGACGACGGCGGCGGCGGTGTAGGTGGTGTGCTCGTGGGGCCAGAAGACCTCGTCCGGGAACACGTAGCCCGTCCAGTACGAGCCGTCCTGGGACCGCAGGTGCTGCACGTCGGCGAGCAGCTGCCGCGCGCGGTCGCGGTCACCGACCGCCTCCAGCGCCATCACCAGCTCGGCGGTCTCCGCACCGGTCACCCACGGGTTCGTCGAGACGCACCGGATCCCGAGGCCGGGCTCGACGAAGGTGTCCCAGCGCTCCGCGAGCAGCGCGTGGGCCGCCTCGCCGCGCACGGCGCCGCCGAGCACGGGGTAGTACCAGTCCATCGAGAACTCCGACTTGTCGAGGAACAGGTCGCGGTGCTCGCGCAGCGCGTGGCCGAGCCGGCCGCCCGCCAGCTCCCACCCGGGCTGCGGCTCCCCCACCAGCGCGGCCAGCGCGACACCGGCGCGCAGCGAGTGGTGGATGCTCGACGAGCCCGCCAGCAGGGCCTCCTCGTTGACCCGGCCGGGCTCGCCGTCGTGCCACTCCTGCGACCACGCGATCCCGCCGAAGGGCAGCTGGAGCGAGGCGACGAAGTCGAGCGCCCGGCGGACGGTGGGCCACATCTGTCGTACGTGCGCCTCGTCGCGCGTGACCAGCCAGTGGTGCCACGTCGCGACCGCGACGTAGGCCGACATGTTGGTCTCGCCGGAGTGGTCCTCGACGGCCCCGCCGACGATCTTCATCGGCCACGAGCCGTCGGCACGCTGCGTCTCGCGCGCCCATGCGAACGCCCGTCCGGCGGCCTCCGGCTGACCGCCGACGAGCAGCGCCATCGCCGACTCGAGGTGGTTCCACACGTCCGTGTGCTCGCCGGGCGTCCAGGGGATCGCACCGGACGGCTCCTGCATGGCCGCGATCGTGGCGGCGGTCTGCTGCACCTGCGCCCAGGTCGGCACCCCGTCGACCTCGGGCAGGCTCATGCGCTCTCGGGCTTGCGGAAGTAGAGCACCATCGACTTGCCGATCAGCGGGTCGAGCACCTTGCCGGCGGCCCGCAGCGCGGGCGGGTTCTCCATGATCTCCCACACCAGGAGCCGGTGGTACGCCCTGGCCAGCGGGTGCTCGTCGTTGGTGACGCCCACCGCGCACTTGATCCACCAGTAGGGCGCGTGCAGGCCGTGGGCGTAGGACTTGCCGGTGAAGACCATCGCGTCGCCGGGGGTGCCGTCGTTGGAGCGTCCGGCCTTGGTGACCTTGTCGACGAGCTCCTCGGCGGTGTAGATCCGCACGTGGCCGCCCTCGGCGTTGTGGTAGTCGTCGGAGAGCTTCCAGTTGATCACCTCGGGCAGCCAGCGCGGCACCGAGATCGCCAGGGTGCCGCCGGGTCGCAGGACCCGCACCAGCTCCTTGATTGCGTCGACGTCGGCGTGGATGTGCTCGAGCACCTCGGCAGCGACCACCCGGTCGAACTCACCGTCGGCGAAGGGCAGCGCGAGCGCGTCGCCCTCCTTGACGTCGGCCTCCGCACCCTCGGGCACCTCGCCGGCCTCCCGCATCGCGGTGAACCACTCGCGCACCGTCGCCAGCTCGTCGGCGTCCTGGTCGAACGCGATCACGTCGGCGCCGCGCTTGTACATCTCGAAGGCGTGCCGGCCGGCGCCGCAGCCCATGTCGAGCACGCGCTCGCCCGGGCGCAGCCCGAGCCGGTCGAAGTCAACGGTCAGCACGGGTGCTCTCCTCCTCGCGCCGCTCC
>NZ_JBHLXH010000001.1:180567-225800 GCF_042432345.1 Nocardioides zeicaulis
CGCCAGCTGAACAGCTCCTCGACGCGGGCACGTCCCGCAGCACCCATCGCCGTACGACGCTCGGGGTCGTCGAGCAGCGCCGCGATGGCCTGCTCCAGCTCGCCGACGTCGCCCGGCGTCACCAGGTCGGCGCACACGCCGTCATCGCCGACGACCTCCGGGATCGCCCCGGCGCGCGAGACGACGAGCGGGGTCGCGCAGGCCATCAGCTCGGCGGTGGGCAGGGAGAAGCCCTCGTAGAGCGACGGCACGCACGCGACCTCGGCGGAGCCCATCACCGCGACCAGCTCCTCGTCGCTGACCCCGCTCACGAACTCGACCCGGTCGGCGATGCCGAGCTGGTCGATGAGCTGCTCGGTGCGCCCGCCCGGCTCCGGCCTGGTCACCAGGACGAGGGACACGTCGCGCTCGACGCTCAGCTTGGCGAACGCCTCGAGCAGGGTGGCGATGCCCTTCATCGGGGCGTCGGCGCTGGCCATGGCCAGGATGCGGCCGGGGACGCGGGCCTCGGTCGGCGGGGCGAAGACCTCGTCGACCCCGAGCAGGATCGTCTGCATCCGGGCCGGGTCGACACCGAAGTCGCGCGCGACGTCGCGGCGCGAGGACTCCGAGGGCGTGAGTATCTTCCGGTAGCGCCGTGCCATCCGCGTCTGCATCCGGAGGAAGCCGTACCAGCGGCGCAGCGTGAGCCGCTTGCGGAAGGTCGGCGCCGTCTGCAGGTCGATGCGGCGGTCCATGGTGATCGGGTGGTGGATCGTCGCGACCACGGGCAGCCCGTAGTCCTCGAGGTCGAGGATGCCGGTGCCGAGCACCTGGTTGTCGTGGGCGACGTCGAAGTCGCCGGCCCGCTCGCGCATCAGCCGCGAGATCCGCGAGCTGAAGGTCTTCGGCTCGGGGAACCCGGCCGTGCACATCGTGAGGAACTCCTCCACGTCGATCCGGTCGCGGAACTCACGCAGCCGCGGGACCCGGAACGGGTCGGGCTCGCGGTAGAGGTCGAGGCTCGGGACCTTGGTCAGCCGCACGCCCTCGTCGAGCTCGGGGTAGGGCTGGCCGGAGAAGACCTCGACCTCGTGCCCCAGGCGCACCAGCTCGCGGGACAGGTGGCGGACGTAGACGCCCTGTCCTCCGCAGTGGGGCTTGGTCCGGTAGGACAGCAGGGCGATGCGCACGCCGCCCATTATGCCTACTCAGCAGTAGCGCCCCTCCGGCGCCGGGGCGGTCAGCCCTCGCTGGAGTGACCGGGGAACACGTGCGCGGACGGGTCGATCACCACCGCGGCGTTGTTGACGGCGGTCGCGGCCTCGCCGAAGCCGACCGCGATCAGCCGGACCTTGCCGGGGTAGTCGGTGATGTCGCCGGCCGCGAACACGCGCGGGAGGTTGGTGCGCATCGCCGAGTCGACGACGACGTGGCGCTTCGACGTCTCGAGGCCCCACTGCTGGATCGCCCCGAGGTCGGCCACGAAGCCGAGCGCGGCGACGAGCGCCTGCGCCTCGAGCACGCGCGGCTCCTCACCGTCGACGGTGACCTCCACCTGCTCCAGCAGCGGGTCGCCGCGCAGGGCGGTGACCTGGGCGTTGGTGACGATCTCCACGTCGGAGGCCTGCACGGCAGCCACCGTGCGCTCGTGGGCACGGAACGCCTCGCGGCGGTGGACGAGGGTCACCGACGCGGCGACCGGCTCGAGGTGCTGGGCCCAGTCGAAGGCGCTGTCGCCGCCACCGACGACGACCACGTCCTTGCCGGCGTACGGCGCGAAGCTGGGCACGAAGAACTCCATCCCGCGGCCCACCCAGCCCTCCCCCGCCGGCAGCGGGCGCGGGCTGAACTTGCCGATGCCCGAGGTGATGAGCACCGCGCCCGCCGTGATCCGGGTGCCGTCGTCGAGGCAGACCACGACGTCGTCGTCGCGGTGCTCGAGGGTGGTGGCGGTGCGGTCGAGCAGGTACGTCGGGTGGGCGGTGCCGGCCTGCTCGACCAGGCCCGCGACGAGGTCGCGGCCCTTGACGCTCGGGAAGCCGGCGACGTCGAGGATCGCCTTCTCGGGATACATCGCGGTGATCTGGCCGCCGAGCTCGGGCAGCGAGTCCACGACGGTGACGTCCAGGCCCCGGAACCCCGCGTAGTAGGTGGCGTACAGGCCCGTCGGGCCGGCCCCGATCACGAGCAGGTCGGTCGTCACGTCGTCCACGCTGCGATCCTGACGGTCCCCGCGCCGCGCCACAAGCCTCGGCTAGAGCGAGTCGAGCTCGCTCACCCGCCAGGCGCCGTCGACGCGCACGAGGGTCACCAGCACCCGGTCGAGGTCGAGCCGCGGCTCGGCGCGCCCGCGCGCGGTGGTACGCCGGTCGACGAGGACGAGGACGCGCGCGTAGTCGGCGGCCGCGTGCACGACGCCGCTGCCCGGGACGGTCACCTCGACCACCCGGTGCTCGCTGCGCGCGTCGGGCGCCAGCCCCGCCATGGTGCGGTCGTAGCGCTCGGCCATGCGGCCCGTCAGCAGCGCCCGGGCAGCGGACCGGTCCTCCGGCAGCGAGCGCCACGAGTAGCCGTAGACCCGCGTCACCGCCTGGTCCGCGGCCTGGAGCACGTCGTCGCGGACCGCGGCCGACACGAGGTAGGCGGCCGGCTGGTCGGCCGAGGTCAGGTCGTCGGCCGCACCGTCCTCGGGCCGGTCGAGCACCAGCCACCCGAGCACGCCCGCGGCGACGAGCACCAGGGCACCGAGGACGGCGCACGCGCGCCTCACCGGACGAACTCCACGTCACGGGTCAGCCACAGCCCGCCCTCGCGGACCAGCTCGAGCCGGATCCGGTAGAACCGCACCTGCGGCCGGTCGGACTTGGCGTTGGTGACGGTGCTGTTGGCCGCCACCACCACGGTGGCGGAGTCGGCGTCGACCTCGCTGACACCGAGGGAGACCACCTCGCCGGTGGACGTCGCCCTCGTGCGGACCGCCCGGCGCACCAGCCGGTCCCGCTGGGCGGCGTACTGCTCGGCGAAGTCGCCGGTGGCGCCCGCCAGCACCGCGTCGGCCAGCGGGTCCATGTCGCGGTGGTCGACGCGGAAGAACGCGAGGACCTCGGCACGCGCGGCCGCCGCCACCGCGTGCTGGGTGCCGGTCAGGTCGTCGTCGGGCGGCGTCGTCGACCTGTTGACGACGACGCACCCGGTCACGAGCGCGACGAGGACGACCGCCAGCGCGGCGGCCAGGGCCCTCCATCCCCATGCACCCACAGCGCGAACCTAGCCCAGCGGGTCGGCCCGGCGCTGCTGACCGGCTGCCTAGACTCCCGTGTCGTGACCCGGCCGCTCCCCCACCTCACCGCGCACCCGTCGGCGATGCTGCTGGCCGCACAGCTGCTGCAGGTGCTGGCGTGGCCGTTCCTCGGCGAGTCCACCGTCGGTCGCGCGTTCCTCGGCGTCATCGCGATGCTCGCGGTCGGCTCCGCGGTGCTTGCGGTCCGCCGCACGCCCCACGTGAGCCGGGTGGTGTTCTTCCTGGGGGCGCCGACGATCGTCTTCACGCTCCTCGACGCGGTGTTCCGCGACACCGACTGGATCACGCTGACGTCGGGGCTGCTGCACGCGCCCTTCTACTTCTACGTCTCCTACGCGATGCTGCGCTACCTGTTCCACGACGACGTGATCACGACCGACGAGTACTACGCCACCGGCGCCGCGTTCACGGTCGTGGCGTGGGGCTTCGCGTACGTCTTCTCGGCCGTGCAGGTCGTGTGGCCCGACTCGTTCTCCAACGCCGCCGGCTTCGACCACACGTGGTTCGAGCTGCTCTACCTGTCGTTCTCGACCCTCACCAGCGTGGGCCTCTCCGACATCGTCGCCGTCGGCGAGCAGGCCCGCTCGGTCGTCATGGTCGAGATGATGGTCGGCGTCTTCTACGTCGCGATGGTCGTCGCCCGCATGGTCGGGCTGACGATGATGCGACGCCGCTGAGCACTCAGCCCTCCCAGCCCGCGGGCCGGTCGCGCTTCGGCAGCCGTGACACGACGAGCCGGTAGGACTCCTCGACCGCCTCGACCAGCTCGTCGTCGGGGATCGCCCCCGCGAGCGCGAGGTCGTTCCAGCCCGACCGACCGATGTAGGCCATGACCGTGACGTCGTCGGGGTAGCGGTCGAGCCACTCGTCGGCGACCTCGCGCGTCGCGCCTGCCTTCACCCCGACCTTGTCGGCGGCGAGGAACGCGAAGATCTTGCCTCGCTCCCCCGGGCCGACCTTGAACACCGGGTGCTCGTGGTCCCACGGGTTGTCGGGCCAGGCGCCCGGGAAGGACGCGCAGAGCTCGTGCATCGCCGCCACGTCCACGCGTCACCCCTCGGGCCGCGATCGCGGCGCTCAGTCGTCGGAGTCCTCGTCCTCCTCGTCGTCGAGGAGGCCCTCCCGCTCGGCAGCCTGCACGATCCGGCGGACGTTGTCGATGGAGCCGCAGTCGGCGTCGAGCTGGGCGTTGCGCTCGGTGGCGAACGCCTCGCCGAGGGTGGCGCGCAGCTGCTCGCCGACCTCCTCGCGCGCCGGGTTGAGGATGGTCAGCTCCTCCTCGGTGAGGTGGTGGTTGAGCACCTTCGCGAGCTCCTCGACCGCGTCGTCGAAGGCCTGCGTGTCGGTGCCCTTGAGCTCGAGGACCGCCAGCATCGCCTCGTGGCCCTCGGCGTGCTCCTCCTCGCCGTGCTCGGCCTCGTGCGCGGTGATGGCGTCCTTGCGCCGCAGCTGGGGGTAGACGTGCTTCTCCTCCGCCTCCGCGTGGGCGACGTGCAGCGCGGCGAGCGCCTTGCGGACCGCGTCGCGGTCGGAGGTGCTGTCGCGCAGGTCGCGCAGCAGCGCCTCGAAGCGGCGGTGGTCGTCGAGGATCAGGTCGATGACGTCACCGGAGATCGGGCGTCCGAGGTCGATGGCAGTGCTCATGCGGCGACGCTAGCGACCTCGCGCGACCATGACACTCCTCATTCATCCCGATGGGTGGGCCTGCCTACGATGGAGCGGTGCCAGGTATCGAGGTGTGGAGCCAGTTCGAGCACGACCCCCGCGCGCCCGCGAACCGGGAGGTGCGCGCCTCCGACCGCGACCGCGCCGTCATCGCGACCGTCCTGGCCGACGCCTTCGCCGAGGGCCGGATCACCCGCACGGAGTACGACGAGCGCACCGACGCCGCTCTCGCCAGCCGCACCCTGGGCGACCTGGTGCCCCTGGTGAGCGACCTCCCCGTCGCCCACGGGCCGCGGTCGACGCCCACCGACCTGCGCCAGCAGGCCGTCCGGAAGTGGGAGAGCGACCGCCGTGAGGCGGTGCTCGGCCTCATCGGGCTGTCGGTCCTGCTCTGGACCATCTGGGCCCTGACCATGTGGGGCGACTTCCCGTGGCCGCTGTTCCCGATGGGCTTCGGGATCATGAACGTGGTGCGCATCGTCGCCCGCAAGCACGACCTCATCGACGAGCACGTGCGCGAGCTCGAGGAGAAGGAGCTCAAGGAGGCCAAGCGGCGCGAGCAGCTCGGCTGAGCCGCGGCGCGCCCACCTCATTCCGCCGCCGCCGTCGCCGCAGTCCTCACTTCGTCGCCGGCGTGCTCGCTTCGCTCGCACGCAGCTCCTCGCTCATCGAGGACCTTCCGAGCTCGTTCCTCGCGCGAGGCCCTCTCCTCACTTCGTCGCTTCCATCATCTGGCGGAGCTCCTTCTTGAGGTCGGAGATCTCGTCGCGCAATCGGGCGGCGACCTCGAACTGCAGCTCGGCGGCGGCCGTCTTCATCTGGTCGGTGAGGCCCTGGATGAGCTCGGCGAGGTCGCTGCTCGGGATGCCGGCGGTGTCGGGGGCCTCGGAGTGGATCCGGGACAGGGCCGGGGTCGGCGACTTGCCGGCCTTGACCCCGCCGGCGCGGCCCTTCTGGCCCACGTCGGCCCAGGTGCGCAGCAGCTCCTCGGTGTTCTCGTCCTCGCGGGCGAGCATCTCGGTGATGTCGGCGATCTTCTTGCGCAGCGGTTGGGGGTCGATGCCGCGCTCGGTGTTGTAGGCGACCTGGATCGCGCGGCGGCGGTTGGTCTCCTCGATCGCGTTCTCCATCGAGGGGGTGATCTTGTCGGCGTACATGTGCACCTGGCCCGACACGTTGCGCGCCGCGCGACCGATCGTCTGGATCAGCGACTTGTCGGAGCGCAGGAAGCCCTCCTTGTCGGCGTCGAGGATCGCCACGAGCGACACCTCGGGGAGGTCGAGGCCCTCGCGGAGCAGGTTGATGCCGACGAGCACGTCGTACTCGCCCATCCGCAGCTCGCGCAGCAGCTCGATGCGCCGCAGCGTGTCGACCTCGGAGTGGAGGTACCGGGTGCGGATGTTGGCGTCGAGGAGGTAGTCGGTGAGGTCCTCGGACATCTTCTTGGTCAGCGTGGTGACCAGGACACGCTCGTTCTTCTCCGCACGGGTGCGGATCTCGTGGATGAGGTCGTCGATCTGGCCCTTGGTGGGCTTGACGATGACCTCGGGGTCGACCAGACCGGTCGGGCGGATGATCTGCTGCACCGTGTTGTCGACGCCGCCGACCCGGTCGAGCTCGTAGTTGCCCGGGGTGGCCGAGAGGTAGATCGTCTGGCCGATCCGGTCGACGAACTCCTCCCAGCGCAGCGGTCGGTTGTCCATCGCGCTCGGCAGCCGGAAGCCGTGGTCGACGAGGTTGCGCTTGCGGGACATGTCGCCCTCGTACATGCCACCGATCTGCGGCACCGCGACGTGGGACTCGTCGACGACGAGGACGAAGTCCTCGGGGAAGTAGTCGAGGAGGGTGTTGGGCGCGCTGCCGGGCTTGCGGCCGTCCATGTGCATCGAGTAGTTCTCGATGCCCGAGCACGACCCGACCTGCCGCATCATCTCGACGTCGTAGGTCGTGCGCATCCGCAGCCGCTGCGCCTCGAGCAGCTTGCCCTGCTTCTCGAAGGTCGCGAGCTGGTCGGCGAGCTCGAGCTCGATGCCCCTGATCGCCTTCTCCATCCGCTCCGGGCCGGCGACGTAGTGGGTGGCCGGGAAGACGTGGAGCTCGGTGTCGTCGGAGACGACCTCGCCGGTGATCGGGTGGAGCGTCATCAGCCGCTCCACCTCGTCGCCGAAGAACTCCACGCGGATGGCGAGCTCCTCGTAGACCGGGAAGATCTCGAGCGTGTCGCCGCGCACCCGGAAGGTGCCGCGGGTGAACGACATGTCGTTGCGGGTGTACTGGATCTCGACCAGCCGGCGCAGCACCGAGTCGCGGTCGTGCTCCTCGCCGACCTTCAGCCGCAGCATCCGGTCGACGTACTCCTGCGGGGTGCCGAGGCCGTAGATGCAGGACACGGTCGAGACCACGATGGTGTCGCGGCGGGTGAGCAGGCTGTTGGTGGCGCTGTGCCGCAGCCGCTCGACCTCCTCGTTGATCGAGGAGTCCTTCTCGATGTAGGTGTCGGTCTGCGGGACGTAGGCCTCGGGCTGGTAGTAGTCGTAGTAGGAGACGAAGTACTCCACCGCGTTGTCCGGGAACAGCTGGCGCAGCTCGTTGGCGAACTGGGCGGCCAGCGTCTTGTTGGGCTGGAGCACGAGCACGGGCCGCTGCAGCTGCTCGGCGACCCAGGCGACCGTGGCGGTCTTGCCGGTGCCGGTGGCGCCGAGCAGCACGACGTCCTGCTCGCCGCCCTGGATCCGGCCCACGATCTCCTTGATCGCGGCCGGCTGGTCGCCGGACGGCTCGTAGTCGGAGACCACCTTGAAGGGGGCCACCCGGCGCTGGAGATCGGTGACAGGACGCATGCGTCGAGCCTACGCGGGGCCACCGACAGCGGCCCCCGTGCGTTCTAGGCTCCCTGCCATGCCCCACCCCGGCCGACCGCCCGACCACGTCCTTGACCTGTTCGCGGCCGAGGGCGTCCTCGAGCCCCTGCCCGGAGGACAGGGGACGACGTGGCGTGCCGGCGACCTCGCCCTCTCACCGGGTCACGGGCCCGAGCGCGACTGGCTGGCCCCGGTGCAGGCTCGGCTGGCGGTGCGGCTCGACGAGGGCTCGCCGCGCCCGCTGCGCCTGGCGCTCCCGGTGCCCGCGCGCGACGGCAACCTGACGGTCGACGGCTGGGCCGCGACCCGCTTCGAGCCCGACACGACGCCGTGCGACGACCTGCCGACCCTGCGCGCCGCCGCGCACCTGCTCCACGCCCACCTCGCCACCGCTGTGCCCGAGCGCCCCGCCGGGCTCGACGCCCACCACGACCGTTGGAGCGAGGCGGAGCAGGCGGCGTACGACCCGCGGCTCGCGCTCGCGGCCGCGGCGGAGCGGACCGAGCCCGGCCTCGCCGCACTCGTCGCACGGCTGGTCGGGGCCCTCGACGGCGTCGAGCCCGCCGACCTCGGCCGCGAGCAGCTCGTCCACCGCGACCTCGCCGGCAACGTGCTGCTCGACGCCTCGGGGATCCCCTTCGTCATCGACTTCTCCCCCACCTGGCGCTCGCCGCTGTGGGCGGAGGCGGTCTGCGTGCTCGATGCCGTGCTGTGGCTCGGCGCGCCGCCGGAGGCGCTCGACGAGTGGACCAGCGGCCGCGCTCGGCAGGCGGTGCTGCGCGCGGCCCTCTTCCGGGTGCTGTCCGACCGGCCGTGCGACGTCGCGCGGTACGCCGGACTCGACCTCGGGTGAGCACTACCCTCGACCCATGGGGACCGAGAAGGACGACGCCGACGCGGGACGACGTACCTGGCACTACGTGCTGGGGTCGGCGTGGCTGTTCTTCGGCCTGGTGACGATGGTCGACGGCCGCACCCTGCTCGGCGCCTGCCAGCTGCTCCTCGGCGTGGTGAGCCTCGCGGCCGCACGCTCGTCGCGCGTCGCGGCGTTCGCCGACGGTCCGCTGTTCCGGCGCCGGCGGGACCGGGATCGGGACCGCGACCGGGTCAGCGCGCCCGGTCGAGGCTGACGACCCGGGTCCGGCCCCGCACCGTCCCGGGTGGGGGTCGTGACTAGATTGTGCGCGTGACCGTGTCCCGCGCGCTGAGATCCCTGAGGCGCGGCCTGCTGGGGCTGCTCGGGCTGCAGGTCGGGCTGGCGATCGCGCTGTCCCTGGTCGACTCCTACCGGCGCCGGGGCAAGAAGCCGAAGCCGTTCCCGGTGACCAGGCCCGAGACGGTCGCGGTCGGCGAGGGCGAGATCACGACGTACACCTTCGGGCGCGACCTCTACGACGACATGCTGGCCGCGATCGACGGGGCCAAGAAGCAGGTCCTCTTCGAGACCTACATCTGGAAGGGCGACGAGATCGGGTGGAAGTTCAAGACCGCCCTGACCGCGGCGGCCGAGCGCGGCGTCGACGTCCACTGCATCTACGACGGCTTCGCCAACGTGGTGGTCTCGCCCGCGTTCAAGCGCTTCGCCCCGTCGCTCAAGGTGCTGCGCTACCCGGTGTGGACCGCGGGCCTGCGGTTCTGGGATCTGCGGCGCTACGGCCGCGACCACCGCAAGATGCTCGTCGTCGACGAGGAGGTGGCCTTCCTCGGCGGCTACAACATCGGGTCGGCCTACGCCACCGAGTGGCGTGACACCCACGTGCGGATCACCGGGCCGGGCGTGTGGGACGTCGAGCGCGCGTTCGCCGACTTCTGGAACCTCAACCGTCGCCACCGGATCAAGCGCGACGAGCGCCCGCTGCTGCTGCAGACCGCCTCCGACTGGGACCCGCAGATCCGCATCCACCGCAACGTGCCGCGGCAGTGGAACTTCCCCATCCGCAGCATGTACCTCGAGGCGATCAACCGCGCGAGCCGCAACATCTGGATCACCACGGCCTACTTCCTGCCCGACCAGGACTTCGTCGACTCGCTCGTCGAGGCCGCGCGGCGCGACGTCGACGTGAGGATCCTGCTGCCGCTGAAGTCGAACCACATCGTGGCCGACTGGATCTCGCGCGGCTACTACGGCCAGCTGCTCGCCGCGGGCGTGCGGATCCTGCGCTTCCGCGACGCGATGGTGCACGCCAAGACCGCCACCATCGACGGCAGCTGGGCCACGGTCGGCACGGCCAACATCGACCGCCTCAGCCTCCAGGGCAACTACGAGATCAACCTCGAGGTCATCGACCCCGACTTCGCCGCCGCGATGGAGCGGGTCTTCGAGACCGACCAGTCGAACTGCCTCGAGCTCACCCTCGACGAGTGGGAGGCGCGCGACCTCAACCGCAAGTTCACCGAGAGCTTCCTCGCGCCCCTGCGCCCCCTGCTCTGAGGCGGGTCCGCGCGTCAGCGCGTGGGCAGGTGGGTCGGCACGCTCATCCGCGGCCCGCGGCGCGGGCGGCTGCGCCCGCCGGCGATCGCGAGCATGGCGGCGCGGCCGCGGTGGGGGCGGTAGGGCTCGAGCAGCACGGCCATCTCGTCGTCGGTGACGTCGTGGCCGACGAGCGCCCAGCCCACCCAGTTGGCGAGGTGGTAGTCGCCGAAGCTCACCGCGTCGGGGTCGCCCAGCACGCGCTGGCGCACCTCCGCGCTGGTCCACACCCCGATGCCGCGGACGGTCCGGAGCCGGCGGTCGGCCTCCTCGGCCGGCACCTCGGTGATCCGCTCCAGCGACGACGCCAGGCGGCACACGGTGACGACGGTGCGCGACTGGGCGGGCTGCACCCCGAGCCGGAGCCACTCCCACGAGGGGATGGCCGCGATGGTGTCGGGCGTGGGCTGCAGCATGAGGCGCAGCGCGCCGACGGGGCCCGGCGCCGGCTCGCCGTGCCGGCGCACGAGCTCGCGGAACGAGCCGAACGCCTGCTTGCCGGTGACCTTCTGCTCCAGGACCGAGGGCACCAGCGACTCCATCACCAGCCCGGTCGCACCGATGCGCCAGTGGGGGTGACGGCGCCAGCCCTCGGCGACCTCCGGGTGGTGGTGCGCCTCGAAGCCGGCGGGGTCGTCGTCGGCGCCGAGCAGGCGGGGCAGGTGCTCCAGCGCCCAGTCGGCCCCCGGGCCCCACGCCCGCCCGAGCACGTCGCCGCTCGACGGGCGGGGCTGGATGCACAGCGTGGCCGCGCCGACCGGCGTACGCATGGCGCGCCAGGTGCGGCCCGCGTCGTCCTCGCGCTGGGTCGGGTCGCCGGCACCGCGGCGCTGCGGGCGGAGCACCTGGGCCGGCGCGCACGGCCACGACGGCACCCAGGTGCGGGTGCGCTCGACGTCGGTGGCCATGGCCCGACGGTAATCGAGCCCACCGACGCCCGGGGCGGATAGGTTGCGCACATGGCAGAGACACCGGACCGGCAGGCCAACCAGCGCGACCTCGAGGAGGGCATCCAGCGCGACTTCTCGCAGTCGATGTCCTACGGCGACTACCTGCGCCTCGACGTCCTGCTCGCGGCCCAGCAGCCCCGGTCCGAGCCGCAGCAGCACGACGAGCTGCTCTTCATCATCCAGCACCAGACCAGCGAGCTGTGGCTCAAGCTGATGATCCACGAGCTCCGCTCCGCCCGCGCGCTGCTGCGCACCGACGACCTCGCCCCGGCCCTCAAGCGCCTCGCGCGGGTCAAGCACATCCAGCATACGCTCACCGACCAGTGGTCCGTGCTCGCGACGCTCACCCCGAGCGAGTACGCCGAGATCCGCCCCTTCCTCGCCACCAGCTCGGGCTTCCAGTCCGCGCAGTACCGCGAGGTCGAGTTCCTGCTCGGCAACAAGAACGCCGACATGGTCAAGGTGCACGCGCACGACGGCGACGCCCGGACGGTGCTCGAGGAGCTGCTCCACGAGCCGTCGCTCTACGACGAGCTCCTCGCCCACCTCTCGCGCCAGGGGTACGCCGTCCCGCAGCGGCTGCTGGAGCGCGACTGGTCGCGGCCACACACCAGCGACCCCGAGCTGGTCGACCTGTTCGCGCAGGTCTACGCCTCGCCCGCCGAGCACTGGGGCGTCTACGAGACCTGCGAGGAGCTCGTCGACGTCGAGGACGCCTTCCAGCAGTGGCGCTTCCGCCACCTCCAGGTCGTCCAGCGGGTGATCGGCCACAAGACCGGCACCGGCGGCTCCTCCGGCGTGGACTTCCTGCGCCGCGCCCTCGACCTCACCTTCTTCCCCGAGCTCTACGAGGTGCGCACCCGCATCGGCGAGTGACCCACGTCACGGCCGTCGGTCGCGAGGCCTAGGCTGCGGAGGTCGCCCGTCGCGGGCGGCGCCACCGCACCCGACCCGAGCGAGGACCCCGCCGTGCCCGTCCGCAGCCTGCGACAGGAGGAGGCCGTCGAGCGCGCCGCCCTCCTGTCGGTCACCTCCTACGACATCGCCGTCGACCTCACCGCCCTCCCCGACGGACCCGAGCTCCGGGCCGTCAGCACCATCCGGTTCACCGCCTCGGCCGGCGCGTCGAGCTTCGTCGACTGCTGCGCGGAGGTGGAGAGCGCCACGCTCAACGGCGCGGCCCTGCCGGCCGCGGAGGACGGACGGATCCTGCTGCCCGACCTGGCCGAGGACAACGAGCTCGTCGTGGCGACCGTGCAGGCCGACACCACCCACGGGCGCGGCGTGCACCGGGCCGTCGACCCGGCCGACGGCCGCGTCTACCTCTGGACCACGTTCGAGCCCGACGAGGCGCGCTACGCGTGGGCGTGCTTCGACCAGCCCGACCTCAAGGCTCCGCACGCGTTCACCGTCACCGCCCCGGCGGACTGGACGGTCGTCAGCAACTCCGGCGACCCCGAGGTCGTCGAGGTCGACGGCGCGCGACGCTGGACGTTCGCGCCCACCCCGGCGCTGTCGACGTACAACCCCGTCGTGGTGGCCGGCCCGTTCGTCGAGGTGCGCCGCGAGGTCGACGGCTTCGAGCTCGGCCTCTACGCCCGCCAGACGCTGGCCGACGCCCTGCGGCGCGACGCCGACCAGCTGTTCACCCTGACCTCGCAGGGCCTGCAGTTCTTCGGTGAGCGCTTCGGGATGCCGTTCCCCCAGCGCTCCTACGACCAGGTGTTCCTGCCGGAGTTCGGCGGCGCGATGGAGAACTACGGCTGCGTCACCTGGACCGACGACATCATCCGGCGCCACGAGCCGACCACCGCCGAGTGGCAGACCTTCGCCAACGTGCTGCTCCACGAGATGGCGCACATGTGGTTCGGCAACATCGTGACGATGCGCTGGTGGGACGACCTCTGGCTCAACGAGGCCTTCGCCGAGTTCGCCTGCATGTGGGCCGCCGAGCGGGCCACGGCCTACGGCGACACGGCGGCCAACAACCTCGTCGGCGACAAGCTCCGCGCCTACCTCGCCGACCAGGGGCCGTCCTCCCACCCGATCCGGCAGCGGGTGCCGTCGGTGGCCGACGCGGAGTCGATCTTCGACTCGATCACCTACCCCAAGGGCGCCGCGGTGCTCAAGCAGCTCATGCACTTCGTGGGTGAGGACACCTTCTCGGCCGGGATGAGCTCCTACTTCGCCGAGCACGCGTGGGGCAACACCACCCTCGACGACCTCGTCGGCTCGCTGGAGCAGGCGAGCGGCCGCGACCTGCAGCCGTGGCGCCGCGCCTGGCTGGAGACCGCCGGCGTGGACCGGCTCGGGATCGAGCGCACCGAGGACGGGCTCGTGCTGACCGCGCGCGGCGCCCACGGCGCCCCGCACCCGCAGGTCGTCGGCGTCGCCGCCTATCGGTGGGCCGGCGAGGTGCTCGAGGAGGCGGGCGCGGTCCGGGTGGAGGTCGACGGCGAGCGCACGCCGGTCGACGGCCTGCCCGAGGCCGACCTCTACCTCGTCAACCACGACGACACCACGTTCGCCACGACGCGTCCCGACCCGGCCGGTCGCGAGGTTCTCGTGCAGCACCCCTCCGCGCTCCCCACGACGCTGGCGCGCGCGGTCGCGATGGCGACCGTGTGGGACATGCTGTGCAACGGCGAGGCCAGCGCAGCGGAGGCGGTCGGCGCGCTCACCGACGTGCTGCGCGTCGAGACCGTCGAGACCGTCGCCGAGCCGTGCCTCGAGCTCGCCCTGTCCGCCGCCCAGCGGTGGGCTCCGGAGCACGAGCGGCCCCGCCTCGAGGCGCAGGTCGCCGAGGCCGCCCGCGACCTGCTCGCCGCCGACGTGGTGCGCCAGTCGGCGCTGCGCGTCCTGGCCCGCACCGCGGGGGCCGACGAGCTCGGCGGTGTCCTCGAGGCGGCCGGCGACGACGTCGACCTGGAGTGGTACGTCCTGGCGCGCCGCGCCGAGCTCGGCGACGTGGACGACGACGCCGTCGCCGCGCTGCAGGAGCGTGACCCCGACCCCGACTCGTGGATCCGCGCCCTCTGCGTGCGCACGAGCGCTCCCTCGGCCGAGGCCAAGGAGGAGGCCTGGACGGCGATGGTGGAGCGGACGGTGCCCGTGCAGGCCACGTCGGCCGTGGCGACGGCCTTCTGGCGCCCCGGTCAGGACGAGGTGCTGGCGCCGTTCGCCGCGCGCTACGTCGAGGCGCTGCCCACCCTCCACGAGGGCGGGATGATCCCCGGCCTCCAGCTCTCCGCCCGACTGTTCCCGCTCCACGGGGTCGACGAGGCGTTCGTCGCGCACGCCCGTGAGGTCGCCGCCGAGCAGGCGGCGCCGGTGGTGGTCGGCTCGATGACCGAGCGCTCCGAGGAGGTCCTCCGGATGGTGCGCGCCCGCGCTCTCTGAGTGCAGGAGGGCGCGGACCGTCGATCCGCGCCCTCCTCGCCCGTCATCGGTGCGAGACCCGACGAGAGGACGAGACGATGACCGACTACGTGGTGCTGTTCCCGGCCGACGACGAGGCCGCCTGGCTGGCGGGCACCGACGCCGACCACCAGGCGACCTGGGACACCGACGCCGAGTTCGCCCGGCTGCTGCGCGCGGTGGGCGGGAAGATCACCGGGGGCGCCGGGCTTGCGGCGAGCGGCACCGCCCGCACGCTCCGGCGTACGAGCGAGGGGGTCACCGTCACCGATGGTCCCTTCGCGGAGACCGTCGAGCAGATGTCGGGCTTCTTCTTCGTCAGCTGCGACGACGAGGACGGGCTGCTCGACGCGGCCCGGGTGCTGACCAGGGCGCACCCGGTGGTCGAGGTGCGCCCGGTGGAGGACTGAGCGTCGGCGGACCCGCTCAGAGCAGGCGGCCGCAGGTGGGCCAGGGCGAGCGGCCGCGCTGCTGGTAGAGCAGCTTGGCGCGGTAGGTCTGCTCCGCCGCGGAGGCGCTGGTCGGCAGGCCGGAGCCGCCCACGCTGCGCCAGGTGCCGGTGTCGAACTGGTAGAGCCCGTAGTAGCCGGCCGCGTTGACCGCCCTCGGGTTGCCGCCGGACTCGCAGTTCGCGAGCGCGGCCCAGTCGAGGCCGTCGGCTCCGGGGACCGAGTACGCCTCGCGGCCCACGAGCACGCGGCGCGGGCGCGACTCCCTCAGCAGCGTCTTCCTGACCACGCGGTAGTCCACCGCCTCGCCGTCGTGCAGCGTCTTGACCGCGACGACCTCGCGCTTGCCGGCACGGCCGGTGCTGACCACCTTGCGGGTGCCCGGGTCGAGCTTCGTCGTGAAGACCTCCACGGTGCCCTTGCGGACCTTCCGGACCTTGGTCTTGCGCACCTTGGTCACCTCTGTCAGGCGGACCAGGTCGCCCGCACGCACCTTCTTGCGGGCGCCGGTGACGATCGAGCCGTCGCGGCGGACCGTGACGATGTCGTTGCCGTCGACGCTCACGCCGTGGGCCTCGAGGACCTGGCCGGGCCAGACCTGCGGCGTCGCGGCGACCTCGACGGGGGCCTGGCCGGCGACCGCGAGGCGCACCTCGACGGGAGCGGCGTCGGCCTGGTGCGCGGAGGCGCTGGCGGGCACGAGACCCATCGCGAGCGCGGTCGCGGCGAGACCCGCGGCGGCAGCACGCGGGCGGGTGGACAGGAACGGTGTGGTGGTGGCACGCACGTGCTTCAGACCTCACGGGGGTTGGGGGTACGCCTCCGGGGCGCTCGGACGCGGCACTCTCGGCGCCGGGCCGCGAGTGCTGCTCACCTCACGAAGGGAGGCGCGTCGGCGACGACGGAGCACTGCTGCGGCCCCACCACCGGAACACGGATGGGCCCCCGAAGTCGAATCGGCCGCCGCCTCGGGCCGCGCGCCGGGCGCACGGCGTGATCGAGGCCACCTGCGCCGCGACGATCACCGGACGGCTGACACCGTTTCTCCCGTTTCGACTCCGAGCGGATCCCGCGGCGGGCACCCTTGGCCGGTGCAGGTGACTCGGGACACGATCGGCAGCCGTTTCGACCACGGCCCGAACGCGCTCAGCTTCCTGCGTCTCCTCCTGGCGGCCGAGGTCGTGGCGTGGCACTCCTACGCGCTGCGGGGCGACACGTGGCTCCCCGAGCGTCTCGCGACGGTGGTCGGCGACATCGGCGTCGATGCGTTCTTCGCCCTGTCGGGCTTCCTCGTCTGCCGGGCCTGGGTGGGGCGCTCCGGCACCCGTGCTTTCGTGCTGGCCCGGGCTCGACGGATCTTCCCCGGTCTGTGGACGTGCCTGCTCGTGACGGCGTTCGTCATCGCGCCTCTCGCCTCGGCCGTGGCCGGGATGCCGCAGCTCACGCTCGCCGGACAGCTGCAGTACGTGTGGTCGCACGCCGACACCTGGGCGACGCAGGGGGAGATCGACGGGACTCCCGTCGGCACCGCGGACCGAGGGTGGAACGGGTCCCTGTGGACGCTGGGTTACGAGGTCGCCTGCTATGTCGTGATCGTCGCGTCCGGCGCTGCACGGGTGCTGCGTCCGGGCGTGCTTGCCGCGTTGGCGTTCCTGTTCTGGACGGTCTCGCTCGAGCTCGCCCTCACCGTGCCGGGTGGCGGCTCCTGGGCGCCGCCGCGATTCGGCCTGATGTTCACGCTCGGGGCACTGCTGTGGATGCAGCGCGACCGCATCCCGTTCTCGCGCTTGTGGTGCGCTCTGGCGACCGTGTGCATCGTGGTCGGAGCGTTCACGCCCGACTACCGTGTGATGGCAGCGCCGGCCGTTGCCTATCTGTGCATCGTCGGCGGTACGGCACTGGGCCGGTACGAGCTGCTGGTGCTGCGTCACGACCTGTCCTACGGGACCTACATCTACGCCTTCCCCATCCAGCAGGCGTTCCTGATGTGCGGGGTCACCCTGACGTGGGTCGGCTTCGTGTCGCTGTCCCTCGCCACCGTGCTGCCCGTGGCCGCGGTCTCCTGGTACGTCGTCGAGCGACCCGCGCTGCCTCGCGATCGCCGGCGCGATCCGAGTCCCGCAGGCAGCTACGTCCCAGCCGCCAGCTGACCGGCCCCGAATTGTCGGTACCGGGGGCACAGGACGCGGCTGCGCCTATCATCCGTGGCGTGAACGACGTACGTGTGATCGCCCACTTCGCGGGCGACCCGACCCGGGCCTACCAGCTGATCCAGTGGCTGGAGGTCCTCGAGGTGCTGGACGCCGCCCACCCGGTCGGGCTGGTGCTCCGCGACCCCGACTCGGTCGAGGTGGTCCGCGCCCGCACGCGCCTGCCCGTGCTCCTCGCCGAGTCCTTCGCCGAGCTCACCGAGCTCTACGCCGACCTCGACGCCGCGCTCGTGCTCTACGTCAACAACTCCGCGGCCAACTTCCAGTCGCTCGTCGACACCCGGATGCTGCACGTCCACGTCAACCACGGCGAGAGCGACAAGCAGTCGATGGCGAGCAACAACGCGAAGGCCTACGACCGCGTGTTCGTGGCCGGCGAGGCGGCGGTGCAGCGCTACGTGAGCGGGCTCCTCGACTTCGACGGGAGCCGGCTCGTGCGGGTGGGCCGCCCCCAGCTCGACGTCCATCGCGCGCCGCTGCTCGCGTCGAGCCCGTTGCGGACGGTCATGTACGCCCCGACGTGGGAGGGCGACGCCAGCTACAACGACTACACCTCGGTCGTCACGCTCGGCGCCCAGGTCGTCGCCCAGGTCCTCCAGGTGCCGGACGTGCGCCTGGTCTACAAGCCGCACCCGAAGGTGACCACCAGCCTGGTCCCCGAGGTCGCCGAGGCCCACCTCGCGATCATGGCTGCTGTGGCCGAGGCGGACGAGCTCGACCCGGCCGCCGGCCACACCTCCGTGCTCGACGGCGACATCCTGGCGATGATGCCGCAGTGCGACGCGATGGTGACCGACGTGTCGTCCGTCGGCCTCGACTGGCTCTACCTCCGCAACGACTGCCCGATCGTCCTGATGGATCCCCACCGCGACGTGCACTCGCTGCACGAGCAGGTGCCGTTGAGCCGCTGCGCCGACGTCGTGGACGCGGGTTCGGTGTCGTCGCTGGGCCGGTTGCTGGCCGACCGGCTCGACCACGACGAGCACCACCTCGCCCGCGTCGCGATGCGCCACCACTACTTCGACGACCTCCAGGTCGGCGAGAGCACCGGACGCTTCCTCACCGCGGTGACCGAGCTGGTCGCGCTGCGCGACCGGCTCGTCGCCGGCGGCGGGGCGATCACCGCCTGACGCTCAGCCGGCGTCGGTGAGGCTGGCACCCGGGAGCCAGTCGGCGCCGAGCATCCCGGCCAGGTCGGTGAGCCCGGTCGTGTCGCTGCCGACGGTCTCGGAGGCCGCGGCGATCCGCTCGACCATCACCCGGCCGACCTGCTCCTCGACGGTGCCCTCGGCGTACGCCACGTGCCACGGCGAGACCTGGTGGTCGCGGTGGGTGCGACCCGTGACCTGTCGCCCTGCGATCCCGGAGAACCGTGCCTGGTGGAACACGCCGACGCGCGGCTCGGTGCTGGCGGTGCGCCCGCCCGGCAGCGTCTCGCCGGCGTGCAGGCTGATCGAGGCGACGGTGGTGAAGACGCACACCTTCGCCTCGCCGGTCTGGAACCGCAGCCGCTCGGCCTCGGTGTCGAACCGGTCGCGACCGTAGATCGTGGCCACCGCGATCCCGGAGTCGCGCAGGCGGTCGGCGATCGGGTCGGCCGCCGTCGCGACGAACTCGACCGAGCAGGCGACCTGGCGCTCGCTGCCGACCTGCTGTGCGATCCAGTCGACGGTCGAGTCGACGCGCAGCAGACCGGCCTTCTGCCGGAACCTCAGCAGCGCCGCGCGCCCCCTCGCCACGTTGCGGCCGCGCCGGGCGAGGTCCATCTCGCGGCAGAACTCGCCCCACTCGGCCTCGTACGCCGTCCGCTCGGCCGGTGTCAGCGCGACCGGCATCCCCGAGATCGGCACCGGCCCCCAGGGAGCGGCCCGGTGGAGCATCGCGGGCGGGCGCTCCTCGTCGAGCCAGCCGCGCACGAGCGTCAGGTCGGCGGCCCGGCGCGCGGGGTCGCTCGTCCAGCCGGCGCCGTAGCGCCCGCGCTCGACGCCGACGCCGTGCCGCTCGAGGGCGTCGGCGAACACGTCGGCCTGCCTCGTGGCGGACGTCCACTCCGTGATCGGCTCCCCCAGCACCTGCGCGTAGGCGGGCGCGAGGTAGGGCAGCTCGAGCGGCGTGTGGCCGGGCGTGGCCGTGGTCGCGATGACGAACGGGGCCCGGTCGTGGGGCTTCGCGTGCCCGGAGATCCGCGCCCACAGCTTCCACCGCTTGGTGGTCGTTCGCCGCAGCGCGTGTGCCTCGTCGGCGATGATCACGTCCCACTCGTGGTCGGCGACCTTCTCCAGCCGGTCCCACGTGATCACCACCCACTCGAGGCCGCCGTGCCCGAGGGCCGCGATCGTGCGGCACCAGTGACCGATCGTGATCGCCGCCGGTCGGTCCGCGACGACGAGCACCCGGCGCGCCCCGCGCAGGTCGCCCACCGCGGTCGCGCCGAGGACCGCGGAGACCGTCTTTCCGACCCCGGGCTCGTCGGCGAGAAGGAACATCCGTCCGCCCGCCTCCGCGCGCGCCGCGATCGCGTCGGCCGCCTCGAACTGGAGCCGCCGCGGCTCGAGCGCGTCCGTCGGCTCCGGGTCGGGCGTCCGGTCGCCGGGGTTGAGCGTGTTCTCGAGGAACCGCCCGAGGGTGAAGGGCCCCGGCGCGTACGGCGCGAGGTGCGCCGGCAGCGCACGGCTGACGTGCAGGTGCATCCGCACCGCCGGGTGCCACGAGGCACCCTCCACCTCGGTGCCGTACGGCACGTCGAGCACCCACAGCCGCTCCCCCGGCCCGGCGACCGGCAGCTCCCGCGGCCGCCGCGACCCGCCCCGCCGGCTGCTGCTCCGCCGGCGAGCGCTGGGTCGACGGGAGCTGGGCACCCGCGGACGCTACCGGCGGCCCCCGCCGGATCCTCGGCGCCTCGCCCGGTCGTGCGTCAGGCGCGGACGGGCCGGCGCAGGCGCGGGCTCAGTCGAGCCGACGCAGGCACTCCTCCATCTGGCTGGCAGCGGCGTCGCCCAGGACCTTGAGCGCGGGCGGCATCAGCGGCGTGGCGAGCTTCGCGGCACCCTGCGGCTCGAACTCGGCGCGATACGTCACGCGCACCTCGTCGCCCTGCTGCTCGACCTGCACGGTGTCGTGCATCCGCATCGACGACGTCACGCCGTCGAGCTCCATGCGGTGCGGGGCGTCGAAGGCGGTGACGGTGTAGATGATCTCGGTCTCGCTGCCGAGCACCTTCGACACGTTCCGGTAGCGCGTCCCGACCCCGCCGTCGCCCTCGACCCGCTCGGTGCTCTGGGTGGGCGGGTCCCACTGCTCGGTGGTCGTGAAGTCGGACAGGAACGCCCAGACGGCGTCCTGCCGGCCCGGGACGGTGATCGTTCGCTCGATGGCGGGCATCGTCGGTCTCCTCGCGGTTCGGATGCCCTGCGGTACCCGCTGTCCGCTCCGACATGCCCGTGCCGGCCCGACGCCGGGCCCGCATCCCCACGGGTGATCCGTGGTCGCGGCCCGTCGGCTTGTCTGGGAGGACCAACCACACGAAGGAGCGCAGCATGTCTGATGACGCCAAGGCGGCGAAGGAGCTCGTCGAGACGCTGAAGGACGGCGAGAAGGGCTTCGCCGAGGCAGCCGACAAGGTCCGCGACGGCGACCACGCCGCATGGGCCACCACCCTGCAGCGCCTGTCCGAGCAGCGCGCCGGTTTCTGGCGCGAGATCGTCGAGATGGGCCACGAGTACGGCGACGACGTGGACGAGAGCGGCACCGTCGCCGCGGCCGTCCACCGCGGCTGGCTCTCGCTCAAGGACGCGATCACCGGTGACGACCCGGAGGGCGTGCTCAAGGCCGCCGTCACGGGCGAGGACCACGCGGTCTCGGAGTACGACGACGCCCTCAAGATGGACCTGAGCGCCGGCTTCCGTGAGGTCGTCGAGCGCCAGCGCGCCGCCGTCGTCGCCGCCCGTGACGAGGTGAAGGCCCTCTCGGCCGCTGCCTGACCGCCTTGCGCCCGGCGACGTGCTCCGGCACGGCGTCGGGCGCGGTGCGTGTGCGCGGGGCGCACTCATCGCGGCGGAGGAGCTCCGTCGACGCGCCTGGCGTCACATCCGTCATGGAGACCAGCGCGCGCGCCGACCTCAGGATCCTCGCGTGCGTGACGGGCGGCCTCGGAGCTGCCCTTGCCCTCGCAGTCGTCGCGTGGACGACGTTCTCCCCCGGTCTCGAGGCTCGTCGTGCCCACCACCACGCACATGCTCTCTGGGAGGCCCGAGAACCCGCTGCGTACTCCTTCGATTACCACGAGTGCCACGGCATGTGCGGGGACTGCCGCGTCCGCGTCACCGTACGAGACGGCGACGTCGTCGAGGTGGCCACGCGTCCCCGCTCGTGCGGCGCCTACACCACCGACACGGCCCCCACCATCGAAGGCATGTTCGCGATCGCAGCCGACCATCACTCGACCGCCGGCATCGATGACGTCGTCGACGTCTCCTACGACTCGCTCCTCGGCTACCCGCAACACGTCAGCGCCATCTGCGGGTTCGAGGCATCCGACTGCGGCAGCGGTTGGTCGATCAGCGACTTCGAGTCCGTCGGCGAGCGCTAGAGGCGGCCACTCTCGTCGGCGTCCCGCTGCTCCGGGGAGCATGCGAAGGACGCCAGGTGTGCTCGCTTGCCGGCTCGTGGTAGCCGAAAGGCGCTCGTCGCGGCAGATGGGTGCGCTTCGAGGAGACGGGCGCGGCCTACAAGAGGACGACCCGATCCCGCCGAGCAAGCATCTCCTGAGCGATGAGCTGCTGGTCCCGTGAGCGGTCCGAGGGGCTGATGTTCAGCACGTCGGAGCCGACGATCCACGCCACGTCCACGTCGGTGTCTTCTGAAGGTTGCGCTGGCCCGTGCACGAGGCCGAGGGACCAACAACTGCCTGCTGGCAGGTTGTCGGTGAGCCACTGCAGGACCTCGGACATGACGGCTTCCGTGATGAGCAGGCTGTCCACCGCCCACGACGTCTGAGGCGCATCGCCGCCGGTGTAGATGAACACGACGAAGTCCGCACCGTTGCGCTCTCTCGCAAGGCGTCGCTCGTCGATCCCTTGGACCAGCATCGCATCAGGCTAGAGGCACGCACATCGCATGAGCGGACGCTCGGGTCGCGGCAGATGCGGACGTTCATCGTGCGAAGGTGGACTCGTGGACGAGTGGGGACAACTACGTGCGCGCCTTGCCGAGGCTGGAGTCGACGGGGTCGAGGACCTCGGCCGGTTCACCAGCAAGCCTGAGTTCTTCGGTGGGTCGCGGTTCGACGAACGAGGCGCGATGCCTGTCCTCATCGAGGCGCTACCGACCTTGTCGGACCTCACGCTGATCGGCGCTGTCGCCGGACACCTACGTCGCCCTTGGGCGCGACCCAAGGCCTTTGATGCCCTGCTCGCGACCTTCGAGGCGGTTGCACCCCACGACGCCTCGTCGGCGGGCTGGCACCTCGGCGATGCTGTGGGGACAGCGGCCGCCGCGAATCACGTCGAGACACTCCTGCGCATCTGCCAGGACAAGCGGTACGGCGTAGCCAGGCAGATGGTCGTCCACTCGCTCAGGCGCTTCAAGCGAGCACCATTTGTGCCAGACACGTTGCTTGCGCTGATCGAGGACCCGGACGTGGCCCTGCATGCGATGGGGTCACTTCGGTCAGTGCTCGGCGCTCGGGAGGCCCTGCCGCACCTGGAACGCGTTGAGCGCGAACGAGCCGGGACGGCCGTCGGCGATCAGGCGACTCGCGAGGCGAAGAAGGCCCGCAAGGCCATCACCTGATCTACCGCACATCGTCAGATCCGGTCGAACTGATCGCGGCAGATCCGGATGTTGGTTTACGTAGGCTCTGGGCATGAGCGCAGGAGACGGCACTGAGTGGCTGCCACCTGACGCGTTGCTGGCACTCGTCGAGCGGGACGTCGTGATCACCGGAGACGAGTCCCCACGTGCCGTGCTCATGGCTGAGCCCGCCCTCATGGTGAACGTGTCATCCCCGTCTGTGCCGCCGCTCGACCTGCACACCTATCAGGTACGGCTAGCGCGATGGGAGGCCGGAGAAGGGCCTCGTCTGACGGGTATGCCGGAGTTCGTGCAGGCACTTGCGACCACCACTGTCCCGACCCGTGCGGCTGTCGTGAGCGGGACCTCGACCACGTACACCTTCCTCCTCGACGCAGCCATGTCGAAGGTGCTCGCGTGCGTTGCGACTGACGCCCCGGCCCCGACGGCGAAGTGACACTGGTCCGGATCTCGGCAGATCCGCGCATCATCAGCGGCAGATCCAGATGGTTCAGGCGACTGCCTCGACGGCTCTCGATACGGCGCTCGCGTACTGCTGGCGGCCGAAGACGAACGGACCGAAGCCTTCGTAGTTCCACCCAGGCCGGTGCTCCTGGCTGAAGTGCGACCACGCGACGGCGTCACCAGCGACCCCGATCCGAGCCGTTAGCGGCCAGCACCCGACTTCGCCGCAGTCGCAACCGAGCAACCATGCATGGTCCGGCTTGGGCCATTGCCGTGCCTCCCGCGCTTCGTAGTAGCGCCTGAGGTCACCAAAGTCGAAGTGCGCCGGGATGATCCCGGCGTAGCCCCCGGCGGGCGCGAATCCCCGTTGCGTCTCGAATGCAGCCACCAAGTCGACGAGCGACTGACCGTCGATGAAGGGGACTAGCGCCTTCGCGCCGTCGACCTCTACGACGCTGAACGACAGAGCACTGGACACGCGCCAATCCTGTCATCGGCGAAGAGGCGCGTCCGCTCATCGGCAGATCCGGACGTTGCAAGGTCCCCGATGACCAGCGGTTGCCCAGGCCAGCGCCTCGATCCCCACGACCGGGGGAGCTCCTCACGTGCGCATCACGAAGGTGACCGTGTTGTCGGCGTGGATGGTCTTGGCGTAGCGGGGGTCGTGGGCGAGGCGGTGGTGATGGGGGCAGAGGAGCCGGCCGTTGGTGAGGTCGGTGGCGCCGTTGCGGGACCAGGGGTCGTCGTGGTGGGCGTGGCAGCCCGACGCCGTCGTCTCGCATCCTCGGGCGGTGCAGCCGCCGTCGCGGAGGCCGAGGGCGATCCGCTGCGCCTTGGAGAACAGCCGGCGAGTCCGGCCGAGGTCGAGGACGTGGCCGTCGGCGCCGAGGACGGCGGGGATGATCCCGGCCTCGCACGCCAGGCGACGCGCCTGCGACCCCGACATCCGCGACCCGTCGTCGAGCAGCGCGACGCCGTGCTCGCCCAGCAGCTCGTCCAGGGTCATCGTGACCACGACGGTGGCGTTCACGCCTGCGGTCTGCGGCATCGCCCCGACCGGGACGCGCTCGATGAGCTCGATGAACGCCTCCCCCATCCGTCGTCGCGTGCTCTTCCAGGCTCCGGCCTCGTCGTGCAGGTCGGCGTGGGCGTGGCGGGCCGGGTTCGCGAGCGCCTGCAGCACCCGGCGCAGCATCCGGCCGGCGGCGGAGGGGAGCGAGAACGTGCCGTGGCAACGCCCCTCGCCGTCGTCGGCCATGGCGAGCGATGCCTGCTCGACGGCGCGCCGTTCCTCGGCCTCGAGGTTCTTCGCCTCCGCCGACTCCCCCACCTCCGGGGCCACCGTGTCGAGGATCCGCTTCCCGAGCTGCTGGAGACCACGGGCGTCGTGCTGTCGGGCGAACCCCAGCAACGCGGCCTCCGCCTCCGCTCGCACCGAGGCGTCGACCTGCGGCGGGAGGGCGTCGACCGCAGCGGCGATCACGCGCGCCTGCTCGGCGCGCACCGTTCCGGAGACGAGAGCCGACGCGACGTCAGGGTGCTCGTCGAGCGCGCGGCCCAGCGCGAGCTCCCGGCGTGCCTCGCGTCGCGTCGTCCGCGTCTGCACCGCGAGCCACGCAGCGGCGTCCCGCATGCCGTGGACCTGGCCCACGTCGTCGGAGGCGGCGAGCACCCGGGCGAGCAGCGCGTCGAGCTGGGACCGGACCTCGACCAGCGCGACCAGGGCCTCCTGCTTCTCGGTCAGCGACATGAAGGCCGGCTCGACCGAGGCGATGTCCTTCAGCGACCCGCGCAGGTCGGAGGAGCACTCGACGATCAGGTGCTGTCGATCCACCGTTGCCACCTCCCTGCACGCGCGTCACTGACAACCGCCCGGGTCCGGGGCGGAGCGGTGAGGCATGGGGTGGCAGCGTTGCCAGGTCGTCACCGGTGAGCCGTCAGGCGTCCCGCGAGCACCAACGCGGGTTCTACGGGTGACTGACCCGGTCCCGGGATCCCCGTCACCTCAGACGAGAGATCCGTTCCGGACCGGCGTGCTACCCACCATCGTACACCTGTTCGAATACGACCACAAGGGCTCAGGCGAGCCCGGACAGCACCGCCGACCGCTCCCACAGTCCGTCGACGACCGTCTGGTCCTTCGCCTGCTTGTTCTCGCGGCCGTCGATGTGGAAGCGGCTGAAGTACCGTCCGTCGACCTCGGGGTCCGGCCCGCGCTCGGCAAGAGCGATCAGCGGGGCGGCGCCGTCGGGCACGCTGATCGTGGCGAAGCGCGCCAGCGGGGTGCGGTAGAGCAGTCCGACGACCCAGGAGTCGCGCCCGAACGAGCTGCCGACGGGTCCGGGGTGCACGGCCACCGAGACGATCCCGTCATCGGACCACCGCTGGGAGATGCCGCGGGTGAAGAGGATGTTCATCAGCTTGCCCGTGCCGTAGGCCGCGAACTCGCGCGCCCTGTGGTGCTCGAGGTCGAGGTCGTCGAGCCGTACCTTGCCGACCAGGTTGGCGATGCTCGAGGTGTTGACCACGAGCGAGCGACCCGCAGCGGCCAGTGTCGGGCGCAGGAGGTTCGTGAGGAGGAAGGGCGCCAGGTGGTTGACCTGGAAGTTGGGCTCGTGACCGTCGTGGGTCCGCCTCGACGGCGCGAAGGTGCCGCCGGCGTTGTTCATCAGCACGTCGAGGGTGCCGACGCGTTCGGTGACCTCGGCGGCGAGGCGGCGTACGTCGTCGAGCCTGGCGAAGTCGGCCACCAGCGGCTCGGTGCCGACGGCCTCGGCGACCGGGCGCAGCTTGTCGGCCGAGCGACCGGTGACGAGCACCGTCGCGCCGCGCTGCGCGAGCACCCTGGCGGCCTCGGCCCCGATCCCGTCGCTCGCCCCGGTCACCAGGACCGTGCGGCCGGCCATCGTCTGATCAGTCATGGCCAGAGCCTAGGTCGCGGCACCCACACCGACCCCCCGAGAGGGTCCGGCGGACGACGCGGCCGCCGGCGGCTAGGTTGGCGCGGTGTTCCACGTCATGTTCCTCGAGCCCCGGATCCCGCCCAACACCGGCAACGCGATCCGCATGGTGGCCGGCACGGGGGCGACGCTGCACCTGGTCGAGCCGCTCGGCTTCGACCTGTCCGAGCCCCAGCTGCGGCGCGCGGGGCTCGACTACCACGACCTCGCGTCCGTCGTCGTGCACCCCGGCCTCGACGCTGCCCTGACCGGCGACCAGCTGGCCGGGTCGCGGGTCTTCGCCTTCACCGCCCACGCGACCCGGTGGCACACCGACGTCGCCTTCGAGCCCGGCGACGTGCTGCTCTTCGGTCCGGAGCCGACGGGACTCCCCGAGGAGGTGCTCGCGCACGACCGGGTCACCGACCGGCTCCGGATCCCGATGGTGCCGGGCAGGCGCTCGCTCAACCTGTCGAACTCCGCGGCCGTCGTGGCGTACGAGGCGTGGCGACAGCACGGTTTCCCCGGCGCGACGTAGGCAGGAGAGCCGGAGCCCGCTCCCCGGGACGCAGCCGGTCAGCGGCCGGCGAGGTCGCGACTGCGCTGGTCGAGGCCCAGCTCGCCGTAGGGGTAGTCGGTCGCGCCGAGGTCGCTCGCCTCGTCGAGGACCGCCTCCTCCTCGGGCGCCAGCACGAGCCCGGCCGCCTTGAGGTTCGCGGCCAGCTGCTCGGTGGTGCGGGCGCCGAGGATCGTCGAGGTGACGGCCGGCCGGTTGGTGACCCAGGCCAGGGCGACCTCGGCCATCGACACCCCGCGCCCCCGGGCGACAGTGTCGACGGCGTCGATGATCCGCCACGTGCGGTCGCTCCCCCGGCGGTCCCAGGCCTCCATGCCGCGCCCGGGGTCGTCCCCGAGCCGCGTGTCGCCGCTGGGCCGCTGGTCGCGCGTGTACTTGCCCGACAGCCAGCCACCGCCCAGCGGGCTCCACGGCAGCAGGCCCATCCCGGCGTCGAGCGCGGCCGGCACGACCTCCCACTCGATCTCGCGGACGATCAGGCTGTACTGCGGCTGGAGGGTGACCGGCTCGCGCAGGCCCAGCGCCCGGGCGGTGTGCACCGCCTTGGTCAGCTGCCACCCCGTGAAGTTGGAGAGCCCGTAGTAGTGGATCTTGCCGGCGCTCACGAACCCGTCGAGCGTGCGGAGCGTCTCCTCGAGCGGCGTGTGCGGGTCGAAGGCGTGCACCTGGTAGAGGTCGACGGCGTCGACCCCGAGCCGGGCGAGGGAGCCGTCGAGGGCCCGGGTGAGGTGGCGGGTCGACAGCCCGCTGTCGTTGGGCCCGTCGCCCATCGGGAACCGGCCCTTGGTCGCGAGGACCACCTGGTCGGTGACGTCGGTCGGGCGGTCGGCGAGCCAGCGCCCGATGATCTCCTCCGACGTCCCGGCGGAGTAGACGTCGGCGGTGTCGACCAGCGTCCCGCCGGACTCGACGAATAGGTCGAGCTGCGCGTGCGAGCCCGCCTCGTCGGTCTCGGCGCCGAACGTCATCGTGCCGAGGCACAGCTCGGAGACCGCGCAGCCGCTGTTGCCCATCCGTCGGTATCGCATGCCGATCACCCTAGCCGCGGGCCCCGACGCCCGGGCGCCGCCACGGGGGCCGTCGCGGAGCCGTCACGGAGCCCTCACGCCTACTCGGGGGACGCGACGAACTCCTTGGTCTTGGCGATCGCGAAGCCCCACCCCTGGGCGAGGGTCGGCTTCGGCGGGAGGGCGACCTCGTCCGGGTTGGTGAGGACGTCGAGCAGCACCGGACCGGGGTGCGCCAGGGCCTCGGCGACGGCAGCGTCGACCTCGTGCGGGTCGCTGACGCGGATCCCGCGCATGCCGAAGGCCTCCGCGAGCCTGGCGAAGTCGGGGTTGTGCAGCACGGTGCCGAACTCCGGCAGCCCCACCTGCTCCATCTCAAGCTTCACCATCCCGAGCCGACCGTTGTCGAAGACGACCAGCTTGACCGGGAGCTCCTCGCTGACGGCCGTCATGAGGTCGCCCAGCAGCATCGAGATGCCGCCGTCGCCGCACAGCGCGATCACCTGGCGGTCACGCTCGAGCGCCTGCGCGCCCAGGGCCATCGGCATCGCGTTGGCCATGGAGCCGAGGTTGTAGGACCCCAGCATCCGCCGCCGGCCGCTCATCCTGATGAAGCGGCTCAGCCAGACCGTCGACATTCCGGTGTCGGTGGTGAAGACGGCGTCGGCGGCCGCGTGCCTCTCGAGGGCGGCCGCCAGCAGCTCGGGACGGACCAGCGCGTCGGGGTTGTCCACCTTGCGCCGCAGCAGGCCGACCTTCTTGTGGTCGTAGTCGGGGTCGGTGAAGTGCTGCTGCCCGCTCCGCCACTTCTCGTACGTCGCCCGCGCCCCGTCGAGGTGGCCCCGGTCGGACTTGGCCTGCAGCAGCGGCAGCAGCGCCGACAGGGCCAGTCGCGCGTCGCCCACCACGGCGTGGTCGACCGGCGTACGACGCCCGACGTGCGCTCCCCGCAGGTCGAGCTGCACCACGGTCTTCCCGGTCGGCAGGAACTCGGGGTAGGGGAAGTCGGTGCCGACGAGCACCAGCACGTCGCACCCGTCGAACGCCTGCGCGGTGGCGGGGTTGCCGATCAGGCCGGACTGGCCGATCTCGTAGGGGTTGTCGTCGTCGAAGCCCTCCTTGGCCTTGAGCGAGAGGACCATCGGCGCCGCCAGCAGCTCGGCGGCGCGCAGCACCTCGTCGCGGGCGTGCCGTGCCCCCATGCCGACGAGGAACGTCACCGACCCGGCCGCGTTGATCGCGTCGGCGGCCGCCCGTACGGCGTCGGTGTCGGGGGCGAGCGCGGGCCGGTCGGTCACGAAGCGCGGGACCGGGGTGTCCTTCGGCAGGTCGAGGCCGCCCACGTCGCCCGGCAGGCTCAGCACGGCGACGCCACGCTCGGCCAGGGCCGCGTTGACCGCCTGCTCGATGATGCGGGGCACCTGGTCGACGCTCGTGACGGTCTCGCAGAAGACCGAGACGTCGGCGAACAGCACGTCGTTGTCGACCTCCTGGAAGAAGTCCGAGCCCATCTCCTCGCGCGGCACCTGCCCGCAGATCGCCAGCACCGGGGTACGCGACTTCTTGGCGTCGTAGAGACCGTTGAGGAGGTGGACCGCGCCGGGGCCGACGGTGCCCATGCAGACGGCGAGGTCGTCGGTCAGCTGCGACTGCGCGGAGGCGGCGAACGCGGCGGCCTCCTCGTGGCGCACGGCCATCCACTCGACGCGGTCCTCACGACGGATGGCGTCGGTGACGGGGTTGAGCGCATCACCCACCACGCCCCAGACCTGCCGGACGCCGTGCTCGGCGAGCGAGTGGATGAGCAGCTCAGCGACAGTCGTCATGCCTCCACGGTGCCACCCGGGCCGGCACCGGGTACCACCCGCAGGGCGGAGGCCCCCGTCAGGCCCGTCGCTCGATCGTGGTCACCACGCTGGTCACCGAGGGCCGGGCGGGCGTGGACGAGAACCCGAACCGGCACGGCGGGTCGACGCGGGCCAGGTGGCCGAGCGGGGTGCCGCGCCACTCTCCCGCGATCGCCGTGACGGCGTGCACGGCGGTCGCGCCGTACCACTCCCTCCGGTCGTTGCCCGCCGTGCCGCGCGTGCGCACGCCCCGCACCACCACGCGTGCGACCGGGTCGACCAGCGCGCACCACGCCGGCGAGGTCGCGACACGATCCGGCACCAGGGCGAGGAGCGCACCCAGCGGCGTACGCCCTCCCACCACGACGCGCAGGGACAGCGACGGCGTCGCCACCTGCCAGCCGTCGGAGGTGTCGGTGAGGGCCACCGGCTCGATGACGTGCTCGTCGAAGGTGTAGGTCGCGGAGACGAACTCCCGCACCCGGTCGTCGGGCGCGAGCAGCATCCGGTGGCCCGAGGCGTCCTCGACCATCACGTCGGCGAACGGGCCCCACGGCGAGGCGTCCCAGCGGCCGACGACCACGCGGACGCCGCTCGTGCTGCCGACGCCCGCGATCCGGCCCCTGAAGCGCTCGCGCAGCAGGGTCACGGCGCCACCAGGCCGGCAGGGTCGCGCCCTTCCGCCGCGAGCCCGGCCACGACACCGGCACGGTCCGCGTCGGACCGGTTCTGCGACAGCTTGGCCTTGGCCTCCACCGACGCCACGACCACCTCGACGCCGACGATCGGGCGCAGGTTCTTCGTGACGTAGTCGTCCGGGGCGTCCGTGACGGCCCACGGCTGTGGCCGCGCGCCCTCGTGGCGCTCGGTCAGCCGGGTGACCAGGCTGCGCACCCACGCGGCGTCGTCGTGGATGCGCACCTCGCCGCGGAGGTGGACGACGGAGTAGTTCCAGGTCGGCACGACCCGGCCGTGCTCGGCCTTGGAGGCGTACCACGACGGCGAGACGTAGGTGTCGGGGCCGGTGACGACCGCGAGGGCGGGCGAGCCGTCGACGACGCGGCGCCAGTGCGCGTTGGCGCGGGCCAGGTGCCCGACCAGCCGGTCGCCCTCCCACAGCACGGGCAGGTACGTCGCGTCGGGGACGCCGTCGGCGCCCACGGTCACCAGCTGCGCGGTGGCGACCGCGGAGACGAAGGGGCGTACTGCGTCGGCGTCCATCACGTTGTGGCGCGGGACGTAGAGCTGGGCGTCGGGACCTGGGGACGGCATGGGCCCATCCTGCCCGTTCGGGCGCGGCGGCTGTCGGTGGCGGGCGGCAGGATGGACGCATGCTGCTCGCCGAGCTCGTCGCCACGTCCGCCGCGGTCGCTGCCACGCGCTCGCGCAAGGCCAAGGTCGCCACGCTCGCTGAGACCCTCGCCCGCGTCACGCCCGGGGAGCTCGAGGTCGTCGTCTCCTACCTCGGCGGTGCCCTGCTCCAGCGACGCACGGGGCTGGGCTGGCGCGGGGTCAGCGACGTCCCCGAGCCGGCCGGAGAGCCGTCGCTCGGCGTGCTGGAGGTCCACGAGGCGTTCGAGGCGATGTCCCGGCTGGCCGGGGCCGGGTCCCAGCTCGCGCGCCGGGAGGCCGTGGCCGACCTGTTCTCCCGGGCCACCGCGCCCGAGCAGCGGTGGCTCCAGGCGGTCGTGACCGGCAACGTGCGGCAGGGCGCGCTCGACGCGGTCACCCAGGAGGCGGTCGCGCAGGTCGCGGGCGTCCCGGTCGCGGCGGTCCGCCGGGCGGCGATGCTGGCCGGCTCGACGGTGGCCGCCGCCGGCGCCGCGTGGGCGGGCGAGGAGGCGCTGGCCGCGATCGGCCTCGAGGTCGGGCGTCCGGTGATGCCGATGCTCGCCTCCAGCGCCCCCGACGTCGCGTCCGCCATGGCCGGTCTCTCCCCCGACCTCGGCACCGAGGTCGCGATCGACGCCAAGCTCGACGGCATCCGGATCCAGGTCCACCGCGACGGTCCCGACGTGCTCGTGGTGACCCGCAGCCTCGACGACATCACCGGGCGGCTCCCCGAGGTGGTCGAGGTCGCCCGCTCGCTGCCCGCCGAGCGCTTCGTCCTCGACGGCGAGGCGCTCGCCCTCACCGACGACGGCCGCCCGATGGCGTTCCAGGACACCGCGAGCCGCACCGCCCAGGAGACCGGGGTGCCCGTGACGCCCCACTTCTTCGACCTGCTCCACCTCGACGGCCGCGACCTCCTCGACGCCCCCGGCCACGAGCGGCTCGCCGCCCTCGACGCCCTCGTCCCCGAGCGCCACCGCGTGCGCCGCCTGGTCACCGCCGACCCCGACGAGGCCGACGCCTTCGCCGCCGAGACCGTGGCGGCCGGCCACGAGGGCGTGGTCCTCAAGGACCTCTCCGCCCCCTACGCCGCCGGCCGGCGCGGCGCGGCCTGGGTCAAGGTCAAGCCGGTGCACACCCTCGACCTGGTCGTGCTCGCCGTCGAGTGGGGCTCGGGCCGTCGCGAGGGCTGGCTGTCCAACATCCACCTCGGTGCGCGTGACGACTCCTCGCCGACCGGGTTCGTGATGCTGGGCAAGACGTTCAAGGGGATGACCGACGAGATGCTGGCCTGGCAGACCGACCGCTTCCTCGCCCTCGAGACCCACCGCGAGGGGCACGTGGTCCACGTGCGCCCTGAGCAGGTCGTGGAGATCGCCTTCGACGGTCTGCAGCGCTCGACGCGCTACCCCGGCGGCCTCGCACTGCGCTTCGCCCGCGTCGTGCGCTACCGCGGCGACAAGTCGCCCGACGAGGCCGACTCGATCGAGGCCGTCCGCGCCCACGCCCCGTGACCGCCCGCGCGGCGTGCCCGTGGCGGACCGCCCCCACGGGCAGGGCAGGGCAGGGCACGAACATACGCCGCACCGGGGAGGCGGGGAGCCCCCCTCGTCTCCCTAGACTGGCAGGCATGAGCACCGAGCCGTCGACCTCGCCCGGCCCCGCCCGCGGCGCGACCGCGGCGGTCCGGCGGCGGCTCCGGGAGGCCGAGATCATCTCCGCGACCCGAGCGCTCTTCGACGAGCGCGGCGTCCGTGACGCGCAGATCGAGGACATCGCGCGCGCCGTCGGCATCAACCGGGCGATCATCTACCGGCACTTCACCGGCAAGGAGGAGCTCTTCAGCCTGACCCTGGTGCAGTACCTCGACGAGCTGCGCGGCGCCCTGCAGGCTGCAGCCGACTCGGTCGAGGAGCCCCGGCTCGCGCTCGAGCGGCTCACCGAGGCGTTCGTCGACTACGGGTTGGCCCACCCGGCGTTCGTCGACTGCGCGCAGTCGATCATGCGCCGCCCGGGCGGCGACCTGCTCGAGGAGGTCAGCGAGAGCGCGATGTTCCGGCTCGGGCAGGCCATCAGCGGGTGCCTGTCGGTGCTCACCCGCACCATCGAGGCGGGCGTGGCCAGCGGTGACTTCCACGTCGACGACCCCGGGCTGCTGGCCAACATGCTCTACGCGAGCGGCCTCGGCACGCTCCAGCTCGGCCGGGTGGCGATGCTGGTCTCGGAGCAGGCGCCCGGGGTGCCGCGGATCAGCCGGGTCTCGGCCGAGCAGGTGCGCGACCACATGGTCGCCACCGCCCTGGCGATGGTGGCCCGGCCCCGCGACTGACCGTCCGGTCACCCGTCCGGTCACCCGTCCGATCACTGCGGGCGCCGGCCTCGCGTCGGGCGTCAGCGCGAGAGGTGCTTGGCCCGCGCGAAGCAGAAGACGCCGTAGGCGGCGATGCCGAGGGCCATGGCGGCGAGCAGCACCTGCCCGAAGGGTGCGTCGAGCACCTTCTGCAGCGCCTGGTCGAGCCCTCCCGACTTCTTGGCGTCGTGCGTGACGGCGGCGTAGCCGAAGAGACCGCCGACGATGCCGATGGCGATGCCCTTGGCGATGTAGCCCACCTTGCCGGCCGTGACGTACGCCGACCCGTCCTGCCCCGACTGCCCCTGGGCGTCGAGGTTCTCGCGGAACTTCTCGGTCCACCCCCGCACGACCAGCGAGATGCCGTAGCCGATGATCGCCAGGCCGATGAGGCCGACGATGAGCTGGCCGCCCGACATCTGCATGATCTTGGCCGTCATCGAGTCCGAACCGCCCTTGCCGCCGCCGTTGCCCGTCGCGGTCTTGAAGGCGCTGAACGAGATCGCGCCGTAGAGGACCGCCTTGAGCAGCGAGGTCGCTCGCTTGCGCCAGCGCTTCTTCTCGTCGGTCTCCTCCGGGTAGCCGAAGGCGAACTCGAGGAGGCGCCAGATCACCAGGAACAGCATCCCGATCGCGATCGCCCACACCAGGAAGCGGCCGAGCGGCTGCTGCGCCAGATAGTGCATGGCCCCGCTGCTGGAGGCCTGGTCCTCCTTCTCGCCGAACGCGAGCTGGAGGGCGAGCCAGCCGACCAGGAGGTGCACGACACCGTAGGTGACGAGACCGATGCGAATCGCCCAGTCCATCCACTGGCTCTGGTGCACGGACTCGGCGCTGCGGGCGGGGGTGGTCATGGCGCCAACCTAGGACCAACACGCCCCCGCTCGCGAGGACCGGTCACCCCTGCGAGTGGTCGGGATCAGACCAGGCTCGCGCGGTCCTTCAGCACGGCGCCGAGGAGGCCGTTGACGAAGGTGGGCGACTCGTCGGTGGAGAGGTCCTGCACGAGGTGCAGCGCCTCGCTCACCGCGACGGTGCCGGGGACGTCCGCGTCGCCCCACAGCAGCTCGTAGACGCCGATGCGGAGGACGTTGCGGTCCACCGCGGGCATCCGGCCGAGCGTCCAGCCCTTGCTGTAGGTGGTGAGGACCTCGTCGATCCGCTCGCGGTGCTCCACGACACCGCGCACCAGGGTCGCGGTGTAGTCGTTGGTCGGGCCCTCACCGGCGTCGATGGCGCGCTGGAGGGCCTCCACCGGGTCCTCGGAGCGGAGCTCGGAGGCGAAGAGGACGTCCAGCGCGCGCTTGCGGGCCTTGGAACGGGCAGCCACGTGCGGTGCTCAGCCCTTGACGCGGCCGAGGTAGGACGAGTCGCGGGTGTCGACCTTGACCTTCTCGCCGGTGGTGATGAAGAGCGGGACGGCGATGGTGTGGCCGGTCTCCAGCGTCGCGGGCTTGGTGCCGCCGGTGGAGCGGTCGCCCTGCAGGCCCGGCTCGGTCTCGGCGATCAGGAGCTCGACGGACGCGGGGAGCTCGATGAAGAGCACGCGACCCTCGTTGGTGGCGACGATCGCCTCCTGGTTCTCCAGCATGAAGTTCTTCGCGTCGCCCACGATCTCGGGCGCGACCTCGAGCTGCTCGTAGGTGCTGGTGTCCATGAAGACGTAGGACGAGCCGTCGTTGTAGAGGTACTGCATGGTCCGCTTGTCGACGTTGGCCGTCTCGACCTTGGTCCCGGCGTTGAAGGTCTTGTCGACGTTCTTGCCCGACTCGACGTTGCGGAGCTTGGTGCGCACGAACGCCGGACCCTTGCCGGGCTTGACGTGCTGGAACTCGACGACGGCCCAGAGCTGGCCCTCGATCTTGAGGACCATGCCGTTCTTCAGGTCGTTGGTGGTTGCCATGTGAGTCTGTCCGCCTTCGTCGAGTTGTCAAGAAAAGTGCGGGCGGCGGGGCTGCGGCCCCGCGCCGACGGGCCAGTCTAGTGGTGGCCCGCGAGAGCCATGAAATGCGCGGCCTGGTCCTCGGTGGTGCCGGGCGGGTTCCGCCGCCACGACCCGCGGCCGGGGAGCAGCATCGCCAGCCAGAACGCGCCGAAGAGCGGGCGGTAGGCCTCCATCCGCTCGCGTCCGTCGGCGTCGAGCCCGACGGCGCCGGCCAGCGCCGCTGCGTCGTAGACGCCCGGCAGCCGGCTGCCGAGGTGCTCGACGTGGTCGGCGAGCTCGTACGCCGGCTCGCTGAGGCCGGCGTCCTCGAAGTCGACGAGGCGCGCGACCCGGCCGTCCCACAGCACGTTGGCGGGGTTGAGGTCGGCGATGCCGAGGCACGTCGTCCGCGGCTCGGGCAGCCCGGCGTCGGCGACGTACTCGCGCGCGGCCGCCACGGCGTCGGCCACCAGCACCGGGTCGCGGCACGGCTCGAGGTCGTGGTCGCCGCCCAGCCACGGGGTCAGCACCGCGACCATCTCGGCGGGGCCGTAGGTGCGCGGGCCGATGCCGGCGGCCTCGACGGCGCCGAGCGGCACGTCGTACAGCCGACGCAGCGCGGCGCCGAGCGCCCGGGTCTGCTCCCCCGACATCGGCCGCGGGGCCAGGTGGGCGCCCGGCAGCCGCTCCATGACGACGACCGGCCTGTCGTCGTCCTCGCGGCCGAGCGGCCGTGGGGCGAGTCCGGGAGCGTGCTCGGCCAGCAGGGTGAGGCAGGCCCACTCGCGGTCCGCCTCGGCCTCGTGGTCGGTGATGTAGCGCTTGCGGACCGTGGTGGCGCCGATGCTGACCGCGTGCGTGGAGGTCCGGGTCGCAGGCTGCACCGGCTCACCGTAGCCGCGCTAGCGTCGCGGGCATGCGCACCACGATCTTCGGCGGCCACGGCAAGGTGGCCCTCCTGCTCGCACCCCTGCTCGTCGAGGCCGGCCACGAGGTCCGGGCGGTCGTCCGCAACCCCGACCACGTGGGCGACGTGGAGGCGACCGGCGCGACGGCCGTCGTCCAGTCGGTCGAGGACGCCGACGTGGCAGCGCTGACCGAGCTGCTCCGCGGCTCCGACGCCGTCGTGTGGTCGGCGGGCGCGGGCGGCGGTGACCCCGAGCGCACCGACGCGGTCGACCGCGACGCCGCGATCCGGTCGATGGACGCCGCCGTCGCGGCCGGCGTCGGGCGCTACGTGATGGTGTCGTTCTCGGGCGCCTCCCCCGACCACCTGGTGCCCGAGGACGACTCGTTCCGCCGCTACCAAGACGCCAAGATCGCCGCCGACGACCACCTGCGCAGCACCGACCTGGGCTGGACGGTCCTCGGTCCCGGCGCGCTCACGACCGACCCCGCCGACGGCCGGGTCAACCCCGCCGCGTCGTCGCGTGACGGCGACGAGTCGCCGCGCGAGCTCGTCGCCCAGGTCGCGGCGGCGGTGCTCGCCGACGAGCGCGCGGTCCGGCGCACGCTCGTCCTCGGCAAGGGCGACGTGCCGATCGACACCTGGCTCGACCAGGTGGACTGAGCCCGGGACGTCCTAGCCGGGCGCGCCCGCCTCGCGCAGCCGGTCGGCGGCGGTGGCCAGGTCGTGCGCGTCGGTGACCGCGAGCCGGGCGGCCGTCACCAGCCGCGCGAGGTCGCCCCCGGCGACCAGCCACAGGTCGTCCATCACCTCACCGGGCGGCGCGAGGTCGCCGTGGCAGTCGTGCCAGGCGAGCTCGAGGAGCTCCACGAGGTCGAGCGCGGCCCCCGACGCCGACCCGAAGTCGGCCTCCGCGCGCCGCCGGGCCGCCTCACGACGCACGGCCATGCCGAGCCCCATCGTCGAGAGCGGCACCCGGCCGGCGTTGCTGCCGCCGCGCGCCCCCGCGCCGCTCCCGGCGGCGCCGTCGCGGACCATCACAGCACCGACCTCCGCGGCCGGACGGACGCGATGCGGAGCAGCAGCGCGTCCCTGCGGGCAGCACGCACCTCCCCCAGCTTGAGCTCGCAGGCCCAGCACCGGTCGATCGCCACGCAGCACGTCGCGTCGCGCACCTCGGCCTCGAGCTGGTCTGCGTGCGCACTCCTGCTCACCACGCCCCGCATCACGACCTCCCCCGGCGCCGATGTCGGCACGGCGCCTGCGTCGAGCATCACCGAGCGGCACCCCGGCGGGCATCAGCAGAACTACGGATCTTCGCGCGCCGGTGCGCGCGTCACGCCGTCCCGGACAGCAGGTGCGGGATCTCGCCGGGCAGCTCCCGCGCGAGGTAGCCGACGGGTCCCACCCGCTCGGCGAGCCGGTCGCCGGCAGCGCCGTGGAGGAACGCACCCCACACGGCTGCCTGCTCCGGGTCCGCGCCGCGCGCGACCAGCCCGGCCACGATCCCCGCGTGCACGTCGCCGGACCCCGCCGTGCCGAGCCCGGGGTTGCCCGTGCCGACCCGCCACGCGCGGTCGCCGTGCGCGACGACCTTGACCGGTCCCCCGCACGTCACGACGGCGCGCGTGCGGCGCGCGAGCCGCCGGGTGTGCTCGAGCAGGTCGTCACCGACCTCGTCCGCGCTGAGCCCCAGGCAGGCGGCGAGCTCCTGCGGGTTGACGGTGATCACCACGTCGGCGTCGAGGGCCGCCACCGCCTGGTGGTTGTCGGTGACGTACGCGGTGGCGAGCGCGTCGAGCACCACGGTCCCGCGCAGGCGCGGGAGCACCTCGCCCACGAACGCGTCCGAGGCCTCGGGGTCGCCGAACCCCGGCCCGACCAGGACGACGCCCGAGCCCTCGGCGCGCCGCACGACCGCGTCGGCGGCACCGGGGTCGATCGAGCCGTTTGCCGTCTCGGGCAGCGGCTCGACCATGAGCTCGGGCACGGCGAGCGCGAGGCCGGGCGCCGCCGAGGCGACGGTCGCCAGCTGCACCTTGCCTGCCCCCACTCGCAGGGCCGCCTCCACCGCGAGCAGGCCGGCACCGGGAGCGTCGCGCTGTCCGGCGACGACGACCAGCCGGCCGCGCTCCTCCTTGTCGCCTCCCGGCGGCGGCAGGGGCCAGTCCCGGAGGGCGACGGCGTCCACCGTGACGACGTCAGCCATCGCGCGCCACCTCGCCGCGGTCGGCCTCGGCGGTCCGCGCGGCCGGTGCCGGCTCGAGGTGCTCGTCGGAGGCGAAGACGTCGAGAGCCAGGCCGTCGGGCCCGCCCTCGTAGCGGGTGATGGACGCATTGGGGATCGGCGTGGACCGGTCGATCTCGAGCAGGGTGGCCTCGTCGAGGCCCTCCAGGGTGTAGCGGAACGCCATCACCACGGCCTGGTGGGTGAACAGCCAGACCCGCCGGCCGTCGTAGCCCTCGCGCAGGTCGGCGAGGAGGCTGCGCACGCGCAGCACCACGTCGGCCCAGCTCTCCCCCGACGGCGGCTGGTAGTAGAACTTGCCGACGTGCGAGCGCCGCTCGGCCTCGTCGGGATGCAGGGCACGGATGCCCTTGCCGGTCAGCCCGTCGAGGGCGCCGAGGTCGCGCTCGCGGAGCCGTTCGTCGACGAGCAGCTCGGTGTCGATCCCGGCGGTGGCCAGCCGGGCGGTGTCCGCCGCGCGGCGGTAGGGCGAGCACACCACGAGGTCGGGGCGGTCGGGGCCGTCGTCGCCGGAGACCCAGCGCCCGAGGGCACGTGCCTGCTCCTGGCCGTTGTCGGAGAGCTCGACGTCGGCGTCGCGAGCCGGCAGGTCGAGCCTTTCGGCGCCCGCGTCGCGCGCCCGTGCGTCGGCCAGGTTGCCGGCGCTCTCGCCGTGCCGGACCAGGACCAGCTCGACCGGTCCGCGTCCGCGGTGCAGCGCCGCTGCGATCCCCATGTGCCCTCCTCGTCCGGGTGGGTCGCTCGATCGGTGGCGGCCCACCGCCCCGTTACCCCGCGCCACCGGTCGGGATGCGCGGTGCGCGCCGGCGAAAGGTCAGGCGTCGCGGGTGCGGGCGGCGCGACGCGACGCCACGCCCTCGTCGCTGCAGAACCCGAGCCCACTGCGCTTGAGGCAGAGCAGGCCGACCAGCCGGTCGCCGTCGACCACGGCGTAGCGTCGGTGACCTGCGGCGTGCATGGCCGCCCGGACGGGCTCGGCGTCCAGCCCGGCGTCGACGGTGCGACCCTCGAGCCGGGCGTGCGCCAGCGCCGGACCGTCACCCGGAGCCTCGTCGGGAGGGAGGTCGTCACGGACCAGGGTGCCGAGGAGCGCCTCGCCGAGCCGCCCGGACTCCGTCACCAGGACCATGTGCACGTGGCTGCTCGACAGCACCCGCCGCGCCTCGTCGAGCGGATCGGCCGCCGCCAGCACGATCGGTGCCGCGAGCATCCGGTCGGCGACTCGCGGCTGGCTCACGGGGCAATGATGAGCGCTTGGGGTGCGGCGACCTTCATCCGGGTGGTCAGCCAGGTCAGCTGGCGCGACGTCTGGTCCCCCGCACGCCGGGCCACCTCGAGGAGCTCGCGGTCGCGCAGGCCCTGGGCACCCTGGGCGATGACGGTCCACGTCGTCGACACCAGCGTCGCCAGGACGTGGAGGTCCTGCAGGTCGCGCAGCAGCCCGATCTCGCCCTCCCGCGCCCCGGCCAGCCCGGCCGCGTGCAGCCGCTCGGGCTCGTCGACGTCGTCGGCCTCGCCGTAGCGCTCCACGACCGGGGCGAGCGCCGCACGGTTCGCGTCCGACCACTCGGCGAGCAGGTGGCAGGTGTGGAACACGTCGGCGACGCGGGCGTGGCCGTCGGCGACGGCGCGCAGGGAGTCGGCGAGCGTCTGCTCGCTGTGGTCGGCGAGGCCGACGTACGTCGTCAGGTGCGGCATCAGCCCTCCTCCCGCCCTGGGCCCGACGGGTCCAGCGGGTAGGTGGGCGTCTCGGCGAGGACGACGCTGGTGGTGGGCGCGCCCCCCTCCGTGGGCCGGGCCCGCCGCGACGGTGGCGCGGACCGGTCCGGGTGCGGCGCCGACGCAGCGGTCGTGGGGGCCGGGGCGGGGCCGTCGCCTGCCCGGAGGCGGGTCACCTGGCACGCGGCCGTCTTGAAGGTGGGCTGCTTGGACACCGGGTCCCACACCGTCATCGTCAGCTCGTTCGCCAGCCGGTGAGCGGCGTCGCCGTGCTCGGTGCCCGCGGGCTCCCAGCGGCCGTAGTGGAACGGCGCGAACACGGCACCGTCCATGACGCTTCCGACGCGCGCGCGGACCTCGATCATCCCGCGCGGCGAGGTCACCCGCACCCAGTCGCCCTCCTCGATGCCGCGCTCCGCGGCGTCGTGCGCCGAGACCTCCACCCACGCGTCGGGCGCCGCCCGGTCGAGATCGCGCGAACGCGCGGTCTTGGTGCGGGTGTGGAACTGGTAGACGGTGCGCCCGGTCGTGTAGCGCAGGGGGTACTCCTCGGACGGCTCCTCGTGGGGCGGCACGTAGGCCGCACCCTTGAGGAACGCGCGGCCGGCGGGGTCCATCGCGCGGTGCTCGGTCTCGGTGACCGTCCCGCCGGTGGCGAGGTCGTGGCCGTAGGTCTCGCAGTGGTCGGTGTCGGTGGGGAACACCCCGTCGGCGTAGAGCCGGTCCGTCCCGTCGGGGTGCGCGTCGTTGACCGGCCACGGGATGCCGGTCGGGCCGCGGAGCTTCGCGTAGGACAGCCCGGTGTAGTCGACCGGCCGCCCCGCCGTCACCGCGGCCCAGGCGTCGAAGACCTCCTCGGGCGTCCGCCACGGCAGCAGCGGCCCGCCGGACCTGGTCGCGAAGCCCATCGCGTCGGCGTACATGAGGAGGATGTCCAGGTCGCTGCGCGCCTCCCCCGGCGGATCGACGGCCTTCTCGGACAGGTGCACCGTGCGGTTGACGTTGGTGAAGCAGCCGGTCTTCTCGCCCCAGCCGGCCGCGGGCAGGACCACGTCGGCGAGCTCGGCGGTCTCGGTGAGGAAGAGGTCCTGCACGACGACGAAGCACTGCTCGCCGCCGAGGATGCGGCGGATGCGGGCCGACTCGGGCATCGACACCGCCGGGTTGGTCGCCGAGATCCACAGAAGCTCGATGCTGCCCGTCTCGGCGTAGGAGAAGATCTGCATGGCGTGGGTCGGCGGCGCCCAGTGCGGGATCGTCATCGCGTCGACGTCCCACGCGTCGGCCAGCTGCTGCACGTGCGTGGGGTTGTCCCAGTTGCGGAAGCCCGGGAGGTCACCGTCGGCGCCGCACTCGCGGTTGTTCTGGGCGGTGGGCTGCCCGTTCATCTGCAGGATCCCCGCGCCGGGCCGACCGATCATGCCGCGCAGCAGGTGCAGGTTGTGGACCGCGACCGAGGCCGCGGTGGCTTGGTGGGACTGGTAGAAGCCCTGGAGCACCGTCGACAGCACGTGCTCGCTCTCGCCGAAGATCCGTGCGGCGCGGCGCACGTCGTCCGCGTCGACGCCGCAGACCTCGGCGACCTTGTCCGGCGTCCACTCCTCGACCGTGGAGCGGAGGTCGTCGACGCCGATCGTGTGCGCCGCCACCCAGTCCTCGTCGACCCACCCGTGGACGAACAGCTCGCGCGTCAGGCCGTTCATGAGCGCCAGGTTGGTGCCGACCCGCGGCGCGAGGTGCACACCGCCTGTCCGCTCCGCCTCGAGCGCGACGAGCGTGCGGCGCGGATCGACGCAGACCACCTTCGGCGGGTCGTCGGCCCGGGTGCGGTCGAGGATCCGCGCCCACAGCACCGTCTGGGTCTCGGGCATGTTGTGCCCGTAGAGGAAGACCGCGTCGCAGTGCTCGATGTCGGTGTAGGAGCCCGGCTGCCCGTCGGCGCCGAACGACTCCTTGAACGCCGCGGCGGCCGTGGCGGTGCACAGCCGGGTGTTGCCGTCCATGTGCGGGGTGCCGAGACCGGCCTTCCCGATCACGGCGAGCGCGTAGTACTCCTCGAGGAACAGCTGGCCGGACGTGTAGAAGCCGTGGCTGAGCGGCCCCTTGTCCTCCAGCAGCCGCCGCGACCGCTCGACCACGCGCCCCATCGCGGTCTCCCAGTCGGTCTCGACCAGGCGCCCGCCCTCGCGCACCAGCGGCCGGGTCAGGCGGTCGGCGGCCGACGCCCACGCGGTGGAGCCGTACAGGCCCTTGGGCCCCAGCCGCCCGTGGTTGACGACGTCGGTGGCCCGCCCCCGGACCCCCACCATGCGCCCGTCGCGCACGGCGATGTCGACGCCGCACCCGTTGCTGCACAGCAGGCACGCCGACTGCACCCACGACTCGACCTGCTCGGCGCTCGTGCCCGGCTCGAGGTACTGGTCGACCCTTGCGGGCCACACTGTCCCCCTGGGGTGTGGCGTACGCTCCCCGTGGATGTCGGCGATCCGGTCGGTCACGACGTCCTCCTGCTCCGCCCAACGTGTTGCATGCGATAGCGCATGTAGTCTCAGTGCAGCACCGGCGCCCACGTCCGGTCAGACCCGGAGGGGTGGTCCGTGACGCACGACGGTCCCGAGCGCGCGGCAGGCGCGGACGAGCGCGCCGCCGAGGCGCTGCTGGCAGCGAGCCGGCTGATGATGGGCATCACCCTGCGCGCGGTCGCGGCGGCCCCGGTCGCGCTGACGGTGCCGCAGCACCGGGTGCTGGTCACGGTCGCCGACACCCGCCTGCGCGTCGGGGCGCTCGCCGACGACCTCGGCGTGAACCAGTCCAACGCCAGCCGGATCGTCGACCGGCTCGCCGCCCAGGGACTGGTGCGACGCACCCGTGACGAGGACGACGGCCGGGCCTGGCTCGTCGAGCTCACCCCCGAGGGCCGCGGCGTCCTGGCCACCGTGCAGGAGCACCGCAGGGCGGCGCTGCTCGAGGTGGTGCGGCGGCTGCCCGACGGGGCGGGGGCACTCGTCGGCCCCCTCGACCAGCTCGCGTCCGTGGCGGCCGGGTCGGGGCTCATCGTCGGCGCCTGAGCAGCCCCGCGCCCGTCAGGCAGGACACGGCCCCGCACACCGCCTCGGCCACCGCCGTGGCGGCCCGGGCGTGGTCGGCCAGCGTCGCGTTGAGCACCAGCCCGAGCCCGGCGAGGAGGGCGAAGGCCGCAGCGATCCGCGGCACCCGCGCGCCGGCGGTGAGCAGCCGGCCGCCCGCGATGCCCAGGACGACCACGGCCACGAGGGCCCGGACCGCGTTGTCCTGGCCCGGCCGCCCGAGCGGGTAGAGCCCCCACTGCGCGACGAGGAGGAACACCGCCACGAGGACGAGGAGGACGCCGGCGGGCCCCGTCGGCGCACCGGACGACGTCCTCCTCCCGGCGTCCGCCTCCAGGCGCCGTCGTCGCGCCTCCACCTCGACGACCCGCTCCCGGGCCTCCGGGCCGATCCGCACCGTGTCACCCGGGGCCACCCCCTCGCGCACCGTGCCGCGCAGCACCTCGCCCAGCTCGTCGAGCGGTCCGGTCCCGTGCACGTCTCGCAGCACGCCGGCCCACCACGCGAGAAGCGCGCCCGCCACCGCCACCGATGCTCCGACGATCGACCAGGACCACGACAGCACCACGACCCCGACGGACACCGCCCCGAGCCCGACGAGGGACGCCACGGTGCCACCCCACACCCATCGTGGCCGGACCGGGCGGCCGGTCGCCCGGCTCCCCCCGGACCCGTGGCGCGCGCTCACCGACCGCCCTCCTCACCGATCCCACGGACTGCAGCCAGGTCGACCGCGGCGAAGACGAGCGCCAGCGCGCCGCTGGCGAGCGCCAGACGACGATGGTGAGGGAAGGCGCGGGCCAGACCGGCCATCGAGGCGGCGTGGACGAGGTCGACGGCCACGTCCGCCTCCGGGACCCAGCTGCGCGCCAGCACGGTGCCCGCCGACGCCTGGACGAGGTACCGGGCGCCCAGGAGCCGCGCGGCACGTCGCGGCCAGGTGCCGTCGGCGGACCCCGTCGCCACGAGCAGCCACTGCGGCCGCAGCAGGCCGACCAGCCCCAGGGCGGCCCGGGCCACGTCGGCGGCGTGGGCGTGGCGTGGGGCGATCATCCGATGAACCCGCGGCTGCGGGAGCGGTCGTCGAAGCGGCCGTGCGCCCCGAAGTCGTGGCCGCCGGCCCCGTCGGCCGGCTCCCACAGGTTGGCCGGTTCCGAACCGGTGCGCGGCTCGTCGGTCTGCTGCGAGGACAGGCCGGTCCGCGCGAGGTAGCGGTCGAGCAGGCCGGCGGCGACGCGGTTGGCCAGGATCGTGCCGGCCGTGCTGAGACCCACCCAGCGGGCCCGGCGCCGGGGGTGGTCGAGCGCCTTGAGCACACCGCGGGCAGCGACCTCGGGCTGGTAGATGGGTGGCACCGGCTGCGCCTTCCCGGGCAGCCGGGACAGCACCCAGTCGAACTGCGGCGTGTTGACCGCCGGCATCTCGACGACCGTGACGTGGATGCCGCTGCGGTCGTGCATGAGCTCGGTGCGCAGCGAGTCGTGGAAGCCCTCCAGCGCGTGCTTGGCGCCGCAGTACGCGCTCTGCCCGGGGATGCCGCGGTGGCCGAGCGCCGAGCCCACCTGCACGATCGTGCCGCGACCGCGCGGGCGCATGAGGCGCAGGGCGGCCCGGGTGCCGTTGACGTAGCCCAGGTAGGTCACCTCGGTGACCCGCCGGAACTCCTCGGGCCGGATGTCCTCGAACCGGGCGAACACCGAGGTGAACGCCACGTTGATCCACGCGTCGACCGGCCCC
>NZ_JBHLXH010000001.1:225849-267194 GCF_042432345.1 Nocardioides zeicaulis
GTCGGCGACGTCGACGACCACTGTGATCGCCTGCCCCCCGGCCGCCTCCACCTCGCGGCGGGCGGCGGCCAGGCCGACCTCGCCCCGGGCCAGCAGTGCCAGGCGGTAGCCGCGCGCGCCGAGCATCCGGGCGGTCGCGCGGCCGATGCCGCCCGACGCCCCGGTGATGACGACCGTGCGTGACGGGTGCGACGTGGGTGTGGTGCTCATCTGTCCTCCTCGATGAAGCCGCGGTCGGCGAGCCCCGCCGCGGCGAGCCGGTGCCCGGTCTCCAGGGCCAGGGCGTGGACGAAGGCCTGCGGCAGGTTGCCGCGCAGCTGCCGCTGCACGACGTCGAACTCCTCGGCGAACAGGCCCGGTGGCCCCAGCGCGCCGCGGTTGCGCTCGTACCAGCGCACCGCTGCCGTGAGGTCGCCCTGCTGCAGCAGGGCCAGTGCGACGTGGAAGCCGCTCAGCACGAACGCGCCCTCCTCCGCGTGGAGCGGCTCGCGGCGGTCCTGCCGGAAGCGGTAGACGTAACCGTCGTCGGCGAGCTCGTCGAGCACGGCGGCGAGCGTGCGCCGCTGCCGCTCGTCACCGGCCGGCACGGCACCCCGCACCCCCGCCAGCACGAGGGCGGCGTCGACGCGCTGGTCGTCGGGGGCGCGCTGCCAGCGGCCGTCGGGGTGGAGGCAGTCCTCGTCCACCGAGCGCACCAGGGTGTCGGCGAGGCGGTCCCACTCCCGCCCTGCCGCTCCCCCGCGGCGGGCGGCCGCCGCGCGCAGGCCGGCGGCGCACATCAGGCGCGAGTGCGCCCACCGACGGTCCTCCAGCTCCCAGATGCCGGCGTCGGGCTCGCGCCACCGTCGCCGCACGGTGCTGACCAGCGACTCGACGGCTCGGGTGCCGTGGGAGTCGAGCCCCAGCCGGGCGTCCGCGGCGCTGAGCAGGAGCAGGCTCTCGCCGACGGCGTCCAGCTGGAACTGGCCGGTGACGTGGTTGCCCGCCCTCACCGGGGCGCCGGGATAGCCGGTTAGCGACACGGGCCGCTCCTCCGGCACCGGCCCTCCGTCGACCGTGTACGCCGGGGCGAGGTGGTCGCCGTCGTCGAGCACGCGGTCGCCGACGAACCCGACGGCACGGGCGAGCAGGTCGTCGGCCCCGACCGCCGCGGCCGCCTGCCCGGCGTAGGCCTGGTCGCGGATCCAGGCGTAGCGGTAGTCGTAGTCGCGGCCGCGGTCGGCGCGCTCGGGCATCGAGGTCGTGGCGGCGGCGACCATCCCGCCGTCAGCGCTGGTGAGCCCGCGCAGCACCACGTAGCTGTGCTGGGACTCCCGGGGCGCCACCGAGGCCCCCAGGTCGGGCTGGCCGTCCGCCCATGCCTCCTCGGTGCGGCGCCACAGGTCTGCCGGGCGCGGCGGACGGGCGGGCAGCGGGCCGCGGGCGATCTCCAGCACCAGGTCGTGGTGCTCCCCCGCGGCGAGGTCGAGGTCGGCCACCACCGGCCCGTCGTACTGCCGGGCGCTCCCGGGTACCCCCGTCCACCGGAACGTCAGGTCGCCCGACGTGCCCTCCCACGTCGTCGGCGCAGTCCGGCGCACCACCATGTCGTGCTGGTCGAACCCGGCCCGGACGTCCAGCGCCGCGCGCACCTGCGCCGAGCCACGGACCGGCTCGACCCGGCGCAGCAGCACGACGCGGTCCCGCTCCCCCGGGTACGCCAGCGCCTCCCGGCACTCGACGACCGCCCCCGTCGTCACCCATCGGCTGCGCCAGACCAGGCTGCCCCGCTCGTAGTGGCCGCCCCACGTGAAACGCTCGTCGCGCGGGGTGACCGTGTACGCGCCACGCCCGCCCAGCAGCCCGCTGAACGCCGCGTCGTCGTGCCAGCGGGGCGCGCACAGGAATCCGATGTCGCCTCGCGGTCCGATGAGCGCGCCGCGTTCACCGTCGGCGAGCAGTGCGTACTGCCTCAAGGTCTGCGGCACGGGCCCACGCCCTCCTCACGGCATCGCCGACGGCACATGTATGCGCTACGGCATGTATATGCGGTCGGGGCGACGCTTTCAAGGCGTCGCCCCCGGCGTGCCGGCCCGGGGGCCTAGAGGTCGACCTCGCCCACGACGCGGGTGACCGCGTCGCCGGAGACCCAGACCCGCTCGCCGACGGCCTCGAGCCGGACCCGGCCCTCCCGGCCGATGACCGAGCCCTGGCGCGCGGTGTACGACGGCGGCAGCGCGCCCACCCCGATCAGCCACTGGGCCAGCCCGGCGTTGGCGCTGCCGGTGACCGGGTCCTCGGTGAAGTCGCGTCCGTCGGCGAAGAACGCGCGCACCTCTACGTCGGCCCCCAGCTCGGAGGCGCGCGCGTCGCCCCAGCGCCCGAGGACGGTGACCTTGAGGTCGGTGAAGGCGGCGATGTCGGGCACGAGGCCGACCACGACGTCGGCCGAGCCGAGGTCGACGCCCACCCAGCCGGGGCCGTTGTCGATCCACGCCATGTCCTGCACCTGTGACGCGTCCACGTCGAGCCCGGCGAGGACCCGCGCCCGCAGGTCGTCGTCCACGGGCCCGGAGCGTCGCAGCGGCGGTGCGGTGAAGCCGAGCCGCGGCGAGCGGCGTACGTCGACGAGGCCGGCGCCGCACTCCTGCACCAGCACGTCCTCGCGCGGCACTCCCCCGGCCTCCAGCCAGGCGTGGGCGCTGCCGATCGTGGGGTGGCCGGCGAAGGGCAGCTCGCCGGCCGGGGTCCAGATGCGCACGCGGTAGTCGGCGCCCGGGTCGGTCGGGGCGCAGAGGAAGGTGGTCTCCGAGAGGTTGGTCCACCGGGCGAAGTCGGCCATCTGGTCGTCGCTGACGCCGTCGGCGTCGTGCACGACGGCGAGCGGGTTGCCGAGCCACGGCTCGGCACTGAACACGTCGACCTGGCGGAAGGACAGCACGCGGTGATCCTGCCACCCCTGCCGGGGAGACCCGTCAGCCGGCGGCGAGGAAGGCGAGCGCCTGGCGGTAGCCGTCGACGCCCTGCCCGGCGATGGTGGTCGCGGCGTGCGGCTCGACGACCGAGGTGTGCCGGAACTCCTCCGCCCGCTGCTTCGGGTCGGAGATGTGCACCTCGACCAGCGGCGCGGTGAGCTGGGCACAGGCGTCCCAGAGCGCCAGCGAGTAGTGGGTCCAGGCGCCGGCGTTGAGGACGACGGACACCCCGTCGTCGGCGGCGGCGTTGAGCCAGTCGAGCAGGTCGCCCTCGTGGTTGGTCTGGCGCACCTCGACCTCGAGGCCCAGCTCGCTCCCCCACGCGACGCACTGGTGCGCGAGCTCGGCGTGGGTGGTGGAGCCGTAGATCTCCGGCTGCCGCCGGCCGAGGCGGCCGAGGTTGGGGCCGTTGAGGACGAGCACGCGCGTCATGACGGCAGCGTACGGCTCCGCGCGGCGCGGACGTCGGCCGTGTCCGGCAGGGCCGGCACCACCCAGTCCGACGGCGGTCGCCAGGTCGTCCACTCCTCGCCGAGCGGCCAGCTGCGGCCCTCGACCAGCTCGGCACGCGCCCACTCCGCGATCGCGCGCACCTCCTCGGCCTGCGCGAGGGCGAGGACACCGCTGTCCACGGCGGCCGCGAGCTCGTCGGCGTCCTTGAGCCACAGGGTGCCGTCCGCCTCCCGCCACAGGTCGAGGACCAGGTCACGCGTGTTGGTCTCGTCGCCGTGCCGACGGTGGGTCAGCTCGAGGTTGACGTAGTGCCCGGCGAGCGCGCCGTCGTCCTCGAGGAACACCCACACCGACCACGGGCGCGCCGTGGGCGCGATGCGCAGGATGCCGCCGCCCTGCCACGTCCCGAGGGTCGGGACGCGCTCGCCCAGGAACCGCTCCGCCAGCGGCCGGTCGCGCAGCGCGAGGCCGTCCTCCGGGGCCGAGGACAGGACCTCCGTGCCGGGTGCCAGCCACGCCACCAGTCCGCGCTCGTCGTCGCGCACGACCCGCATCGGGTCGCACCTCCGCCCGTAGCGCCACTGCACGACGGCACCCTCGGCCAGGAACGGGGCGGTGCCGGCAGGACGCCACGGACCGTCGCCCTCGGACCTGCGCAGCCCCTCGAGCACGGCGAGGTCGACCTCGCGCGGCGAGGCCGGTCCGCTCAGGCGTGCCATGGTGCCGCCGGACGCGCTGACGGCGGTCTCGTCCTCCGGCACCTCGGTCATCCGCGCGGGGAGAGCGACGCGTAGGCCGCGCGCAGGTCGTCCTCGCGGGGGCCCGCGAGGATCCGCGGCGCGGCGAGGTCGTCGATCACGACGAAGCGCAGCTGGGAGCCCCGCGCCTTCTTGTCGACCTTCATCGCCGCGTGGAGCTCCTCGAAGGACGCGGCGTCGTAGGTCGTGGGCAGGCCGACGCGGGACAGCACGGCACGGTGCCGCTCCACCAGCCCGGGCGGGAGCGAGCCGGCGAGGGCGGCCAGCTCGGCGACGTAGACGCAGCCGATGGCCACGGCCTCGCCGTGCCGCACGGTGTAGTCGCTGGTGCGCTCGATGGCGTGGGCCAGGGTGTGGCCGTAGTTGAGCACCTCGCGGCCGGGGTGGCCGCCGGAGCCGCCGGTCTCGCGGAGGTCGTCGACCACGACGTCGACCTTGACCCGCACGGCGCGCTCGACGAGCTCGCGCAGCTCGGCGGAGTCCCACGTGATCGCCGCGGGGTCGGTGCGCTCGACGAGGTCGAGGATCGCCGGGTCTGCGACGAAGCCGCACTTGACGACCTCGCCGAGTCCGGCGACGAGCTCCTCGCGGGGCAGCGACTCCAGCAGCGACAGGTCGCACAGGACACCGGCGGGCTCGTGGAAGGCGCCGACGAGGTTCTTGCCGGCACCGGTGTTGATCCCGGTCTTGCCGCCGACGGCGGCGTCCACCATCGCGAGCAGCGTCGTCGGGACGTGGACGACGCGTACGCCGCGCAGCCAGCTCGCCGCGACGAAGCCGCCCAGGTCGGTCGTCGCCCCGCCGCCGATGGTGACCACGGCGTCGGAGCGGGTGAACCCGGCCTCGCCGAGCGCCTCCCAGCAGTCGGCCGCCACCGGGGCGGTCTTGGCCCGCTCGCCGTCGGGCAGGCCGAGGGCGAGGACGTCGTAGTGCTCGACCAGGGCGTCGACGACCGGGTCGGCGAGGGCGCCCAGGGTGCCGGCGTAGAGCACGGCGACCCGCTCGACGGTGTCGCCGAGGATGCCCGGCAGCCGGCCGGACAGGCCGTGCCCGACCACGACGTCGTAGGGCGAGGCGCCGCCGACGCGGATGACGGTGTCGCTCGTCGGCGCGGTCACGACAGCAGCTCCCGGACCTCGGCGGCGACCTCCTCGGGCGTGCGCCCGTCGGTCTCCACGACGTGGTCGGCGACCGACTCGTAGATCGGGGTGCGCTCGTCGAGGAGGGTCTTGATCCGGGCCCGCACGTTGCCGAGCAGCAGCGGACGGCCCACGCCCAGCCCGACCCGGCGCACCGCGTCGGAGAGACCGACCCGGAGGAACACCACCGTCTGGTCCGCGAGCAGGTCGCAGGTCTCCGGGCGCAGCACCGCGCCGCCCCCGAGCGCCAGCACGCCGTCGTGCTCGGCGAGCGCGGCGACCACGGCGGCCGCCTCGAGGTCGCGGAAGTGCTCCTCACCGGACTCGACGAAGATGTCGGCGATCTCACGACCGCTCGTCTCGACGATGTCGGCGTCGGTGTCGCGCACCGGCACGCCCCAGGCGTCGCCGAGCAGGGTGGCGACCGTCGTCTTCCCCGCACCCATCGGGCCGACCAGCACCACGCGCGGGGCCACGGCGGCGCTCACCGGAACCGGAGCGTGTCGAGGTACGCCGTGGCGTTGCGCCGGGTCTCGGTGACCGAGTCGCCGCCGAACTTCTCCACCACCGCGTCGGCGAGCACCAGCGCCACCATCGCCTCGGCGACGATGCCGGCCGCCGGGACCGCGCAGACGTCGGAGCGCTGGTGGTGGGCCACCGTGGCCTCGCCGGTCGCGACGTCGACGGTGCGCAGCGCGCGCGGCACGGTGGCGATCGGCTTCATCGCCGCCCGCACCCGCAGCACCTCACCGGTCGACATGCCGCCCTCGGTGCCGCCGGAGCGGCCGGAGGTGCGCCGCAGGCCCTCGTCGGTGGGCACGATCTCGTCGTGGGCCAGCGAGCCGGGCGTGTCGGCGAGCTCGAAGCCGTCGCCGACCTCGACGCCCTTGATCGCCTGGATGCCCATCAGCGCCCCGGCCAGCCGGGCGTCGAGCCGGCGGTCCCAGTGGACGTGGGAGCCGAGGCCCGGCGGCAGGCCGTGCACGACGACCTCGACGACGCCGCCGAGGGTGTCGCCGTCCTTGTGCGCCTGGTCGATGCGGGCCACCATCGCGGCGCTCGCGTCGGGATCGAGGCAGCGGACCTCGTCGGCGTCGAGGCGCGCGACGTCGTCGGGCCCGGGGACCGAGCCGGCAGGCGCCCTGACGCCGCCCAGCGAGACGACGTGCGACACGATGCGCGCGCCGACGGCCTGCTCGAGGAAGTTGGAGGCCACCCGACCGAGCGCGACGCGGGCGGCCGTCTCGCGCGCGGAGGCGCGCTCGAGGATCGGGCGGGCCTCGTCGAAGTCGTACTTCTGCATGCCCACGAGGTCGGCGTGGCCGGGCCGCGGACGGGTCAGCGCGGCGTTGCGGGCCAGCGCGTCGAGCTCCACCTGGTCGACCGGGTCGGCCGACATCACCTTCTCCCACTTGGGCCACTCGGTGTTGCCGACCTCGATGGCGACCGGTCCGCCCTGGGTCTCGCCGTGGCGGACGCCTCCGAGGACGCGCACCTGGTCCTGCTCGAACTTCATCCGCGCACCGCGGCCGTGGCCCAGGCGTCGACGCGCCAGGGAGTCGGCGAGGTCGTCGGTGGTGACGCGGACGTGGGCGGGGAGCCCCTCGAGGATCGCCACCAGCGCGGGGCCGTGGGACTCGCCTGCTGTGAGCCATCGGAGCATGGCCCCAGTCTCTCAGCCCCAGATGCGCCCGGCGAGCGCGGTCCCCCAGACGAGACCCACGAGGGCACCGACCAGCATCGCCGGGCCGAAGGGGTACGCCGTGCGCATCAGGCTGCGGTCCCGCCGGACGATCGCGACCACGAGCCCCGGGACGCCGAGGAGGGCCATGCCGAACCAGACGCCCAGCAGCGCCGTGCCGCCGCTCACCCAGCCGAGCACGAGCCCGACGAGCGCGGAGAGCCGGACGTCGCCGTAGCCCATGCCGGCCCCCGGCAGGAACCACCACAGCAGCCAGTAGAAGACGAAGACCACCGCGAGCGCCACGAGCGCACGCACCAGGGAGGCGCGCTCGTCGGTCGCGAGGCCGACCGCCACCACGAGGGCGACCGTGGCCAGGGTGGCCGGCACCACGACGGCCTTCGGCAGCAGGCGGGTGTGCCAGTCGATGAAGGCGAGCGAGACCGCCACCGGTGTCAGCGGGACGAGCCACAGCAGCGACCAGTCCGGCCCGGTGCTCCACCCGAGGAGCCCGGCCGCGAGCGCGGACACGACCGCGCAGCGCGGGCCGAGCCCCGGGCGCGCGGCGAGGTCGGCGTAGGGCACCTTGGGGGGCTCGCCCTCGTGGCGCTCCTCCTCCGGCACCGGCGCGGGCTCGGGGATGCGGGCCACGAGGGCCGGGACGAGCAGTCCGCCGAGCCCGCCGAGGAGCGCGGTGACGAGCGCGGCGACCAGCGTGCTGCTCACGCGCGGCCCCGCTCGGCGAGCGCGCGCCGCCCGGCCTCGCGCATGGCCTCCAGCGGCGCGTCGAGGCCGGTGAAGAGGGTGAGCTGGAGCGCGGCCTGGTGCACCAGGAGGTCGAGGCCGCCGACGAGCACCTGCTCGTCGGTCACCGACGCCGCGAGCGGGGTGGGCCACGGGTCGTAGAGCGCCTCGAAGACGACCGGCACGCCACGGCACGCCTCGACGAGCGCCGGGACCTGCGCGGACGCCGGGATGGTGGAGACGACCACGTCGGCCTCCACCGGGGCGGCGCCGAGCCCGGCCACGCGCACGTCGACGCCCGCCGGGTGGGAGCGCAGCACCGCCACCGTCTCGGCCGCACGGGCCGCCTCGCGCACCCGCACCTCGATCGAGCGCACCCCGAGGTCGGCGAGCGTCAGCCCGACCGAGCCCGCCGTCGCGCCGCCGCCCAGGACCACGGCCGACGTCAGCGGCACCGGCGTGCGCTCCCGGACCGCGGCCGCGGCCCCGGGCAGGTCGGTGTTGTCGCCGAGGCGCTCACCGGAGTCCTCGAGGACGACGGTGTTGACCGCGCCGGCCAGCCGGGCCCGGTCGGTGAGCCGGTCGACGAGCGGCACGACCTCCCGCTTGAGCGGCATGGTCAGCGACAGCCCGCGCCACTGCCCGTCGAGCCCTGCGAGGAACGCCGGCAGCCCGCCCGACGGCACCCGGTGGGCGTCGTAGGACCAGTCGAGCCCGAGCACGTCGTAGGCCGCCCGGTGCAGGGCCGGCGACAGCGAGTGGGCGACCGGGTCGCCCAGCACGCCGCAGCGACGCGCGCTCACGCCCGGCCGTCCTCCGCCGCCCCCTCGCCGGTCAGCACCGGTCGGAGGTCTCGCAGTAGGCCTTGTACTCGTCGCGGCCCTCCAGGAAGCCGTCGTAGTCGTCGTAGAACTTCGTCTCGCCCGTGGAGAGGTCGACGGTGACGTAGTAGTACCAGTTGCCCTCGGCCGGGTTGGCCGCCGCGGCGATGGCGTCGTCGCCCGGCGCCTCGATCGGCGTCGGCGGCAGGCCGGGGTTCAACCGGGTGTTGTAGGGCGTGTCCTCGGCCAGCTGGTCGGGGGTCAGCTCGGTCGAGCCGGGCGACAGGCCGAGCCCGTAGGCGATGGCCGCGTCGATGCCGAGCGTGCCGTTGGTGCCGCCCTTGTCGCCGGGGCCGTCGAGGCGGTTGTAGATCACCCGCGAGATCTTCGGCATGTCGCTGCCGCGTCCCTCGGCCTGGATGAGCGAGGCGATGATCATCAGCTCGCCGGGGGTGTGGTCCAGCGCAGCGGCCCGCTCCTCCAGCCCGGCCTCGTCGGCGGCCTCGCGCCAGCGCGCCACCATCGCCTTGAGGATCGCCACCGGCTTCATGCCGGGCTTGATCTCGTAGGTGGCCGGGAAGAGGTAGCCCTCGGCGTTGCCGCCGGCGTAGTCGGGCAGACCGATCTTCCCCGACTCCAGCGCGCGGTTCCACGCCGCCTCCGGGAACTCGGTCTTCTCCGCCAGCGTGGACACGATCTCGGTGAGTCGCAGCCCCTCGGGGATCGTGACCGTGGGGTAGCCGATGAGGTTGCCGGGGTCGATGAGGACGTCGAGCGCGTCGGCGGCCTTCATCTCCTTCTTGAGCTGGTACGCCCCGACCTGGATGCCGTTGGAGTCGGGCTCCCCGGCAGCAGCGTCGATGAACGCCTGCACCGACTTGGTGACCCCGTCTGCCTTGAGGTTGCGGCCGATCTGGGCGACCGAGTCGCCCTCGTTGACGGTGAACTCGACCTTGCCCGTGCCCGGCCCCGGGTAGTCGTCGGGGCCCTCGAACTGCTCGGCGATGAACGACACGCCCTTGGTGATGCCGAAGTAGAAGCCGCCGACGAGCACGGCGAGCGCGACGAGGACGGCGAGGCAGCCCTTGCCGCCGCGGCTCTTGCGCCGCTTGCCGCCGGGGACGTACTCGTACGGCGCGTCCGAGCCGTCGTCCTCGGGTCCGGCGCCGGGCCGGGCCTCGTGCTCACTCATCGTTCACCTCGACGATCTCTCCGGGTGCCTGTCCGCTCGAGCGCTCCGTGTCGAGTGCAGTCTGCAGGATCAGCACGGCGGCGGCCTGGTCCACCACGGCACGTCGCCTGGCGCCCTTGCGGCCCTGCTCGCGCAGGACCTGCTCGGCCGACACCGTGGTCAGTCGCTCATCACACAGCCTGACGGGGACCGGTGCAACTCGGCGCGCCACCTTGCCCGCGAAGTCGCGGGCCTTGGCGGCCGCCGGTCCCTCGGCGCCGCTGAGCGAGCGCGGCAGGCCGACGACGACCTCCACGGCCCCGAGCTCGGCGACGAGAGCGGCGATCCGGCGTAGGTCTCCCCCGCCGCGGCGCACCGTCTCCACCGGGGTGGCGAGGAAGCCGGTGGGGTCGCTGCTGGCCACCCCGATCCGGGAGTCCCCCGGGTCGAGACCCAGCCGCACGCCTGGCCGCACGCTCAGCCCTGCGCCGTACGGGCGGCGACCTCGCGGGCGACCAGGGCGAGCGCCTCGTCGATCCGCGAGGCGTCGGTGCCGCCGCCCTGTGCGACGTCGTCCTTGCCGCCGCCCTTGCCGCCGAGCAGCGGACCGACGGCGCGGACCAGCTCGCCGGCCGACAGGCCGCGGGCGCGGGCCTCGTCGTTGGTCGCGGCCACGACCGACACCTTGCCGTCGGCCTGCCCGATGACCACCACGACGCCGGGCTCGCCCTGCGGGAGCCGGCCGCGCACGTCCAGGGCGAGGTTGCGCACGTCACCGCCGGCGGCGCCGTCGGCACGGTGGGCGACCAGTCGCACCGGCCCGACCTGCTCCGCCCCGGCCGCGAGCTCGGCGCTGGCGCCCAGCAGCCGGGCCAGGCGCATCTTCTCCAGCTCCTTCTCGGTCGACCGGAGCCGCTCGGTCATCGCCTGGACCCGGTCGACGAGGTCGTCGGGCTGGGCCTTGAGCAGACCGGTCAGCTGGGCGACCACGTCGCGCTCGCGGGCGAGGTAGCCGAAGCCCTCGACGCCGGTGAGCGCCTCGATGCGGCGGTTGCCCGAGCCCACGCTCGTCTCGCCGGTCACCACGACGGTGCCGATCTGCGAGGAGTGGTCGACGTGCGTGCCACCGCAGAGCTCGCGCGACCAGGGTCCGCCGATCTCGACGACGCGCACCTTGGTGTTGTCGTAGGTCTCGCCGAAGAGCGCGATCGCGCCCCACTCCTTGGCCTGGTCGAGGGTCATGTAGTCCCACGACACCGCGAGGTCGGCGCGCAGCGCCTGCTGGGAGACGCGCTCGACCTCGCGCACCTGCTCGGGGCTCAGCGCCTTCGTCCAGCCGAAGTCGAGGCGGAGGTAGCCGGGGCGGTTGTAGGAGCCCGACTGGAGCGCGGTGGGGCCGAGCACCTCGCGCAGGGCGGCGTGCACGACGTGCGTGCCGGAGTGCGCCTGGCGCGCGCCGGTGCGCCACTCGGGGTCGACGCGGGCGTGGACCTCGCGGCCCGGGTCGAGCTCGCCCTCCAGCACGCGCACCTGGTGGACGACCAGGCCCTTGATCGGGCGCTGGACGTCGATCACCTCGAGCCGGCCTCCGTCGAAGACGATCGTGCCCGCGTCGGCGACCTGGCCGCCGGACTCGGCGTAGAAGGGGGTGCGGTCGAGCACCAGCTCGCCGACCTCGCCCTCGCCCAGGCGCTGCACGGGTGCGCCACCGCTGAGCAGCGCCAGCGGGCGCGACTCGGTCTCGAGCGTCTCGTAGGCCAGCCACTCGGTCGGTCCGTGCGCATCGAAGATGCTGCGGTAGGCCGCGGTGTCGCCGTGAGCGCCCTTCTTGGCGCGGGCGTCGGCCTTCGCGCGCTCGCGCTGCTCGGCCATGAGGCCGCGGAAGCCCTGCTCGTCGACGACGAGTCCCTGCTCGGCCGCCATCTCGAGGGTGAGGTCGATCGGGAAGCCGTAGGTGTCGTGCAGGGCGAACGCACGCTCGCCCGACAGGGTCGACCCACCGGTGGCCTTCACCTCCTCGGCGGCCGTGTCGAAGATCTGGGTGCCGGCCTGGAGGGTCTTGCGGAACGCGTCCTCCTCGGCGAACGCGACCTGGGAGATGCGGGCCCAGTCGGTGAGGAGGTTGTCGTAGGTCTGGCCCATCCGGTCGCGCGAGACCGGCATCAGCTCGGGCAGGACCCGGTCCTCGCAACCCAGCAGGCGCATCGAGCGCACCGCGCGGCGCAGCAGCCGCCGCAGCACGTAGCCGCGGCCGTCATTGCCGGGCGTGACGCCGTCGCCGATGAGCATCATCGAGGACCGCACGTGGTCGGCGACCACGCGGAAGCGGACGTCGTCGTCCTTGTCGGCGCCGTACTTCTTGCCGGTGAGCTCCTCGGCCTTCTCGATGACCGGGTACATCACGTCGATCTCGTACATGTTGTTCCGGCCCTGCAGCAGGAAAGCGACGCGATCCAGGCCCATGCCGGTGTCGATGTTCTTCTTCGGCAGCGAGCCGGAGATGTCGAAGTCGGTCTTGGAGCGCACGGCGCTGAGCTCGTCCTGCATGAAGACGAGGTTCCAGATCTCGAGGAGCCGGTCCTCGAGCTCGTAGGGCATGTCGGGGCCCAGCGTGGCGGGGTCGAAGTCCGGTCCCCACTCGGGCCCGCGGTCGTAGAGGATCTCCGAGCAGGGGCCGCCGGGTCCGGGCACGCCCATCGACCAGTAGTTCTCCTTGTTGCCCAGCTGGACGATGCGCTCGCGGGGGAAGCCGGTGGTCTTCGTCCAGAAGCCGATGGCCTCCTCGTCGCCGACCAGGACCGAGGGGTAGAGCCGGTCGGGGTCCAGGCCGTAGCCCCCGTCGTCGACGGGGCCGGTGAGCAGGCTCCAGGCCAGCTCGATGGCCTGCTCCTTGAAGTAGTCGCCGAAGGAGAAGTTGCCGCACATCTCGAAGAACGTGCCGTGGCGGGTGGTCTTGCCGACGTCCTCGATGTCGGGGGTGCGCACGCACTTCTGGATGCTCGTGGCGCGGTCGTAGGGCGGCGTCTCCTGACCGAGGAAGTACGGCTTGAACGGCACCATGCCGGCCGGCACGAACAGCAGGTTCGGGTCGTCGGCGAGCAGGGAGGCCGAGGGCACCACGGCGTGACCGGCGGCCTCGAAGTGCGCGAGGAAGCGGCGGCGGATCTCGGCGGTGTCCATCAGTGCAGGTCCTTGGGGGTATCGGTGGATCCGGTCAGTTCGTGCGGTCCATGAGGCCGGAGCCCGAGCTGCTCGCGCAGCTCCGTCTCGCGCTCGGCCCGGCCCTGCTGGACCTCCTCGGCGAAGACCCGTGCGCCGGCCTGCCAGCCGCGCACGCGGTCGCGCAGGCCGTCGGCGGTCAGGGACTCGGCGACCCGGCGGGCGCGGGCGGCGGCGTAGACCCCGACCCCCGCCCCGGCGACGAACCAGAGTGGGCGTCCCATCAGGCCACGTCCTCCCCGAGCTCGGTGCGCGCCCGGGCACGGAACTCGCGCAGTGCCTGCTTCATCTCGGCCCGGCGCTCCCGGCCGGCCCGGCGGGCCTCCTGCCGGGCCTCGAAGCGGATCCGGTTGCGGCTCTCGGGCGAGAGCGCGCGCCGCAGTCCGTGGGTCCAGGCAGCCGCCTTGACCACGGTCTCCCGGGCGACGATGTCGGCGAACAGCCGCCCGTCGATGTCGCGGGCCACCGGGACCGGGGCCGCGTCGGTGGTCAGACCGGTGATGACGTACGTCGCCGCCTGCTCCTGCGGCACCTCCGCCGCGGCTGCCCCGGGGGTGGACGCGGGGATGGACGCGGGGGTCGACGCGGGGCTCGACGCGGGCTGCGCGGCGATGTGAGCGTCGAGGTCGCTGACGCAACGCTCGGCACGGGCGGCGCGGGCGCCGGCCCGGGCGGCGAGGACCAGCGCGAGGAGCGCGAGCACGCACGCCACCGCGGTGGCCAGCTGCCACGCCTGCTCCGTCGTCACCGGGACAGCCTATAAGCCGCGCCGATCACCGCACGACGTAGAGGTCCTTGTAGTCGGGCGTGCCGGTCGCCGGGTCGCCGTTCGGGTGGCCGACGTCCTGCCCGAAGGCGAAGAGGCGGTTGACGTGGGCGATCGGCACCACCGGGAACCAGCGCTCCGTCACCTCACGGTCGAGCCGGCCCCAGGCCGCCGGCTGCTCCGCGGCGGGCAGGGTGGCGATCCGCTCCATCTCGGCGTCGACCGACGGCTCCGAGAAGTGCGCGGTGTTGTAGATCCCGTCCGTGTGGAGCAGCGGCGGCAGGACCGCGGAACCGCTCGGCCACGTGGGGCAGATGTTGGCGGCGCGCACGTTGAGCCTCTGGTTGAGCGGACTGCCCGGGTCGAGCCAGATGCCGTAGGGCGAGTCCTGGACCGGGATGGCCTTGACCGAGAAGCCCCCGGCCTCGAGGCCCTTGGTGACCTGCTCCTGGGCGTCGCGCGCCCTCGGGTCGAGCTCGGGGAAGATCATCGTCAGCGGGTAGGGCTCGTCGCCGTGCCCTGCCTCGGCGAGCAGCTCGCGGGCACGCCCCGGGTCGTACGCGATCGGCTCGGGGCCGGGCTCCGTGTCCGGCACGCCGGGCATGCCCGGCGCCATCAGGGAGCCGGCGGGCTCGCGCGTCACGCCGGGCACCTCGCCGGCCGCGATCCACGCGTCCTCGTAGGGGAAGGCGTAGGCCAGGGCCCGGCGCACCCGCACGTCGGTGATCTTGGTGTAGTCGGGCGCCAGGGTCGCCACGCAGCTCGTGGACGTCTGCACCAGGCGGTCCCCCAGCACCCGGTCGGCCCGCCGGTAGCTGCCGGCGCCGACCGAGGTGGAGAGCGCCGCGCGGCTGCGCGAGCCGCCCGAGAGCATGATCTCGTCGACCGTGGCCTGGTCCTGGCTGAAGCGGAACACCCACCTCTCGGCGTACTGGTGCCGCGCCGGGTCGGACGCGGCCGACCACTCGTCGTTGCGCACCAGGACCAGCTGCTCGTGGGGGTCCCACGACTCGACCCGGTAGGGGCCGTTGGCGAGGGGGCGGTGGTCGTAGGTCGCGGGGTCGGAGGCCTCGCCCAGGGGCACTGCGCCCATCGCGGTCGACGCGCCCCAGTAGTCCATGTCGGGGAACGGTCGCGACATCCGGATCGTGACGTCCTGGCCGTCGACCGAGATCCCGTCCCAGTCCTCGCAGTCGGGGTCGTCGCCGGTGTAGGGGCCCTCGTAGCCGTCGGCACCCTCGAAGTAGGTGCGGGAGTACTGGGCCCCTGCCCCGTCGGGGAACGCACCGGAGTCGAGCGAGCGGCAGATGCCGAAGGCGACCTCCTCGGGCGTGACCGGGCTGCCGTCCTCCCACGTCGCGTCGTCGCGGATCGTGAACGTCCACTCGGTGAAGTCGTCGTTGTGCCGCCCGAGGTCGGTGGCGAGGTCCGGCACGAGGACGGAGTCACCGTCCTCGTCCTGCCCGTACTGGGTCAGCGAGCGGCTGACCAGCGCCTGCTGGATCGGGTTGCCGACGGCCGACCAGGCCTTGGTGGGGTCGAGCGTGTCGGGACCCAGCGCGCCGGGGAGGTAGACCGTCAGCGTGCCGCCCTCGACCGCGCCGGCGACGGGAGCCGCCGGTCCGGTCGCGCCGGCGTCCTTGGTGCCGGGAGCGGACGCCACGAAGTGGTGTCCCGCACCCGGCCGGTGGGCCTGCTCGTCCGCCCCGCCCCCGCAGGCAGCGGCCAACGCGAGCAGGGCCGCCCCTGCCGCGACGACCGCCAGCGGCCTGGTCATGCTCATGCTGCTTCTGTCCCCCGATGTCGGTGCCGGTATGTCCGGTCACCGGACAGTCCATCACGACGCAGGCGGATCCGCGCGCGGAACGATGCGGCGAGGTGGTGTGCTACCGGCCACGCACGATCCGGCGCACCCGCTCCCAGCGCTCGCGCACGCCGGCCTCCGCGCCGAGGCTCGTCGGCTCGTAGTAGGTGGCGTCGGCCAGGACGTCGGGGAGGTACTGCTGCTCGACGACGCCGTAGGGCTCGTCGTGGGGGTAGGCGTAGCCCTTGCCGTGCCCGAGGTCCTTTGCCCCGCCGTAGTGGGCGTCGCGCAGGTGGGCCGGCACCTGCCCGATCTTCCCGGCGCGCACGTCGGCGAGGGCTCCGTCGATCGCCGCGATGACGGCGTTGGACTTCGGCGCGACGGCGAGGTGGATGGTCGCCTGCGCGAGGTTGATCCGCGCCTCCGGCATGCCGATCAGCTGCACCGCCTGCGCGGCGGCCACGGCCGCCTGGAGCGCGGTGGGGTCGGCCAGGCCGATGTCCTCGCTGGCGTGCACCACGAGCCGGCGGGCGATGAAGCGCGGGTCCTCTCCCGCCTCGATCATCCGCGCGAGGTAGTGCAGCGCGGCGTCGGGGTCGGAGCCGCGGATCGACTTGATGAAGGCGCTGATGACGTCGTAGTGCTGGTCGCCCTGGCGGTCGTAGCGCACCGCCGCCTGGTCGACGGCCGTCTCGGCGGTGGCGAGGTCGATGGTGTCGCGCCCGTTGCTCGCGGCCGCACCGGCGGCCGCCTCGAGGTAGGTCAGCGCCCTCCGGGCGTCGCCGCCGGCGAGGCGTACGAGGTGCTCGCGCGCCTCCTCCTCCAGCGAGGTCCGGCCCGCCAGGCCGCGCTCGTCGGCCAGCGCCTGCTCGATGACCTCGGCGACGTCGTCGTCGGTCAGCGACTGCAGCCGCAGCAGCAGGCTGCGCGAGAGCAGCGGGCTGATCACGGAGAAGAACGGGTTCTCCGTCGTCGCGGCGATGAGCGTCACCCAGCGGTTCTCCACGCCGGGCAGGAGGGCGTCCTGCTGGGCCTTGGTGAAGCGGTGCACCTCGTCGACGAAGAGCACGGTCTCCTGGCCGCTGCGCACCAGCTCGGCGCGGGCGCCGTCGATGGCGGCCCGCACCTCCTTGACGCCGGCCGCGACGGCCGACACCTCCACGAACCGGCGCTGGGTCTGCTGGCTGACGATCGAGGCGATGGTGGTCTTGCCCGTGCCCGGGGGGCCCCACAGCAGCAGCGACATCGACTGGTCGCCCTCGACCAGGCGCCGCAGCGGCGACCCGGCCGCGCGGAGCTGCTGCTGGCCGACCAGCTCGTCGATGGTCCGCGGCCGCATCCGCACCGCGAGTGGCGCCGAGGCGTGCGTGTTGGCACCCAGGGAGCCGGCCCCCGGGTCACCGGGTCCGGACATGGATCCGGGCGCGGGGTGCCCCGCGCCCGGAATCTCGAACAGTCCGTCCACAGCTGGAGTATCCCAGCCCCGGCCTCACGGCCGGGACGGGAGGTCAGGCCCCGACGGTCTGCTTCTTGTCGAGGTCGTACCAGGTCTTCTCGTAGCCCGGGATGGTGAGCTGCGTGTTGGACGGCGTGGCACCCGGGACCGGGCTGCCCTGGTCGTCGACGCCGAGCAGGTCGGTCGTGACGGGGGTGGCCGGGTGGGCGCCGAGCTCGCCAGCGAAGTGGCAGGCCACCTTGTGGCGCGAGCCGATCTGCAGCAGAGGCGGCTCGACCTTCGCGCAGATCTCCTGCGCGAACTGGCAGCGGGTGCGGAAGCGGCAGCCCGACGGCGGGTTGATCGGGCTCGGGACGTCGCCCTCGAGCCGGATCCGCTCGCGCCGACCGCCCACCGCAGCCTGCTTCACGTCGGGCACGGCGGAGAGCAGCGCCTGCGTGTAGGGGTGGTGCGGGCGGCCGTAGATGGTCTCGCGGTCGCCGATCTCCACGATCTTGCCGAGGTACATCACGGCGATCTCGGGGCAGAAGTGACGCACGATGGCCAGGTCGTGGGCGATGAAGAGGAACGCCACGTCGAACTCGCGCTGGATGTCCTGGAGCAGGTTGATGACCTGCGCCTGGATCGAGACGTCGAGCGCGGAGACCGGCTCGTCGGCGACGAGCACCTTCGGGTTGAGGGTCAGCGCGCGGGCGATGCCGATGCGCTGGCGCTGGCCACCGGAGAACTCGTTGGGGTACCGGTTGTAGTGCTCGGGGTTGAGGCCCACGACCTCGAGCAGCTCCTGCACCCGCTTGAGCACCTGGTTCTTCGGGACGATGTTGTGCACCTCGAGGGGCGCACCGACGATCGTGCCGACGGTGTGGCGCGGGTTCAGCGAGGTGTAGGGGTCCTGGAAGATCATCTGCACGTCGCGGCGCAGCGGCTTCATCTCCCGGTTGGACAGCTTGGCCAGGTCGTGGCCGTCGAACATCATCGAGCCGCCGGTCGGCTTGTAGAGCCGGGTGATCAGGCGTCCGGTGGTCGACTTGCCGCAGCCGGACTCGCCGACCAGGCCGAGCGAGCCGCCCTTCGGCACCTCGAAGGAGATGCCGTCCACGGCCTGCACGTGGCCGATGGTGCGACGCACGACGCCCGAGGACTTCACCGGGAAGTACATCTTCAGGTTGTCGACGGTGAGCACCGCCGGCGCGTCGGGGTCGAGCTCGGAGGCGACGTGGCCCTGCTCGGCGACGGTGGCGAAGTCGAGGCTCTCGGGCAGCAGGTCGTGGTCGTTGGTCACGTCGTGCCGCTCGTCGAGCACCCGGTCACCGGTCTCGGCCGCGTTGGCCCCCACCTCGGTGGGCTCGACCTGGGCGCGGGCGTTGGGGTCCTGGGTCATCGGGTCTCCTCGACGAGGTCGGGGGCGATCTCGGGCAGCACCTCGGTCTGGTAGACCGCGACCGGGTCGGCGAGGTGGCAGCGCTTGAGGTGCGCCGTGCCGGAGCTGGCCGGGAGCAGCTCCGGGAGCTGGGTGGAGCACAGGTCACCGGCGACCTTGTCGGAGTGCACGCACCGCGGGTGGAAGGAACATCCCGACGGGGGCCGCAGCAGGCTGGGCGGGTTGCCGGGGATGGGGATCAGGCGGGCATCGGTGGACGCGGTCACGTCCGGGATGCTGGAGAGCAGGCCCCACGTGTAGGGCATCTCGGGCGAGGTGAGGATCTGCTTCGCCGTGCCGTACTCCACGCAGCGGCCGGCGTACATCACCAGGACGTCGTCGGCCATCTCGGCGATGACGCCGAGGTCGTGGGTGATGATGATGACGGCCGAGTTGAACTCGCGCTGCAGGTCCTGGAGCAGGTCGAGGATCTGGGCCTGGACCGTCACGTCGAGCGCGGTGGTCGGCTCGTCGGCGATGAGCAGCGACGGGTCGTTGATCAGGCCCATCGCGATCATCGCGCGCTGGCGCATGCCGCCGGAGAACTGGTGCGGGAAGTCGTCCACGCGCCGGTCCGGCTGCGGGATGCCGACGCGGTCGAGCATCTCGATCGCCTTGCGGCGGGCGTCGCGCTTGGACGCGCCGGAGTGGTGGACCAGGTAGGCCTCCTCGAGCTGCTTGCCGATCTTGTAGAACGGGTGCAGCGCGGCGAGCGCGTCCTGGAAGATCATCGCCATCGAGTTGCCGCGCAGGGCGCGCATGCGCGACTCGCTCAGACCGACGACCTCGGTGCCGCCGACGCGGATCGAGCCGGAGATCTGGGCCGACTTGGCGTCGTGCAGGCCCATCACGGCCATGCTCGAGACGGACTTGCCGGAGCCGGACTCGCCGACGATGCCGAGGGTCTTGCCCTTCTCGACCGAGTAGGTCAGGCCGCTGACCGCGGTCACCGGCCCGTCCTCGGTCGGGAACGTCACCTTCAGGTCCTCGACCTGGAGGAAGGGACCCTCGCCGGCCGACTTCTCGGCCGCGGACGACTGGGTCATGGGAACGCTGGTCACGAAAGCCTCACCCTCGGGTCGAGCACGCTGTAGACGACGTCCACGAGCAGGTTGGACAGGATCAGGACGACGGCGCTGAACAGCGCGGTCGCCTGGACGACGGGCAGGTCACGGCCCTGGACGGCCTGCAGGCTCCACCAGCCGATGCCCTGGATCTCGAAGATCCGCTCGGTGAAGATCGTGCCGGCGAGCAGGGTGCCGAAGTCGATGCCGAAGATCGTCACGACCGGCACGAGGGCCGCGCGGAGGCCGTGCTTGTAGACGATGGTCCGCGTCGGCAGTCCCTTGGACTTCGCCGTGCGGATGTAGTCCTCGCTCAGCGCCTCGACCATGGCGCCGCGCGTGAATCGGGTGTACTGGGTGCAGCCGAAGATGCCGAGCGCGACCCAGGCCAGGAACAGGCCGCTGAACCACTTCCACGGCCCGTCGTGGATGGGCGAGAAGTATCCGGTGTCGCTGAACAGCGGGACCTCGAACGTGATCGTGAGGTACAGCCAGGTGAGCAGCGCGAAGAGGTAGTAGGGGATCGAGCTGATGAACAGGAAGCTCGACACCAGGGCCTTGTCCGACAGGCTGCCGCGCCGTCGGGCGGCGGCGACGCCGATGGGGACGCCGAAGAGGAGGTAGAGGAAGGCGCCGCCGATGGCCACGGAGAAGGTCGCGGGCATCCGCTTGACCAGCTCCTCCTTCACCGGCTGCTTGGTGCGGAAGCTGACGCCGAGGCACGGCGCGCTGCACTCGTACTCGTTGGAGGCGATGGTCAGCGTGCGGCCGACGAAGATGCCCTTGACGTACTTGCCGTACTCCTCGTAGACGGGGTTCTGGTAGCCCAGGGTCCGCTCGTAGGTGTCCAGCTTGGCCGAGGTGCAGCGGTTGCTGGTCTCGCGGTCACAGATCGGCTGGGCGGGGCTGGAAGGGCCGTACCAGAACAGCAGGAAGATCGCCATCGAGACCAGGGTCACGACGAGGACTCCCGAGACAAGGCGCTTCACGACATACGCGAACATCGCAGGTCACTCTCCGGGGATGGTGGATGAGTCGGACCCCCTGAGGCAGGAAGCCTACCGGGTCCGGGCTGCCGAGTGGGGGCTCCCGGTGTGTCGGGAGCCCCCACCCGTCAGTGGTTGCTACTGGGTACTACGTGGTGGTCCGGGCCCGAGCCCGGGTGGTCACCAGGATCACTGCATGACGTACAGGTCCTTGTAGTTCGGCGCACCGATGGAGCCGTCGCCGGTCGGGTTGCCGACCTTCGTGCCGAAGACGAAGAGGTCGTTGCGGAACGCGGTCGGGATGATCGGGAAGTAGTCCGTCATGATCTTCTCGTCCAGGTCGCCCCAGGCGTCGGCCTGGTCCTCGAGCGGCAGCGTCGCGATGTTGTCCATCTCGTCGTTGACCGAGGCCTCGTCGAACTGGGCGGTGTTGTAGACGGCACCACCCTTGAGCAGCGGCGGGAGCATGGTCGAGCCGGCCGGCCAGTCCGAGCACCAGTTGACGCCACGCAGGTTGAGGGTCTTGTTGACCTTGTTGTCGGGGTCGAGCCAGATGTTGTACGGCGACTCCTGGACCGGGATGGCCTTGACCTTGAAGCCACCGGCCTCGAAGCCCTTGGTGATCTGGTCCTGGGCGTCCTTGGCCAGCGGGTCGACCTCGTAGTAGACCATGGTGATCTCGTAGGGCTTGTCGCCGTAGCCGGCCTCGGCCAGGAGCTCCTTGGACTTCTCGGGGTCGTACTTGATCTGCTCGCCGTCGACCTGGAAGTCCTTCTTGCCGGCCATGCCGGGGGGCATCACCGAGTTGGCGTAGTCGCGGGTCACGCCCGGGACCTCGCCGCCGGCGATCCACACGTCCTCGTAGGGGTACGCGTAGGCGAGGGCCTTGCGGACGTTGATGTCGGTGATCTTGGTGTAGTCCGGGGTCAGCGTGGAGACGCACTGCGACGTCTGCTGCACCAGGCGCTCACCGAGCTGGCCGTTGGCGTCGTTGTAGTTGCCGGAGCCGAGCGAGGTCGAGACGGCGGTCTGGCTGTCGGAGTTGTCCGAGAGCATGATCTCGTCGACCTTGGCCTGGTCCTGGTTGAACTTGAAGACGAACTGGTCGGCGTACTGGTGGCGCGCCGGGTCGGAGTCAGCGGACCACTGGTCGTTCTTGACCAGCACCAGCTCCTCGTTGGGCTTGTAGCTCTCGACCTTGTAGGGGCCGTTCGAGAGCGGCTTCTGGCCGTAGTTCGGCGGCTTGGAGGCGTTGCCGAGCGGAGCCGGGCCCATCGCCATGAAGGCGCCCCAGTAGTCCATGTCCGGGAACGGCTTCTCCATCTTGATGGTGATGTCCTGGCCGTCGACCGAGATGCCGGAGTACTTCTCGCAGTTGGGGTCCTTGCCGGTGTAGGGACCCTTGTAGTCGGCAGCGCCGGCGAAGTACGTCTTGGAGTACTCGGTGCCGGGGCCGGACGGGAACGCGTCGGAGTCGAGCGAGCGGCAGATGCCGAAGGCGACCTCCTCGGGCGTGACGGGCTTGCCGTCCTGCCACTTGGCGTCGTCGCGGATGGTGAAGGTCCACTCGGTGTAGTCGTCGTTCGCCGTGCCGAGGTCGGTCGCCAGGTCGGGGACGAGCACCGGCTGGCCGTTCTCGTCACGCGCGTACTGGGTCAGCGAGCGGCTGGTCAGCGCCTGCTGGATCGAGTTGCCCGTGACCGACCAACCCGCGGTGGGGTCGAGGGTGTCGGGGCCCGGGTCGCCGGGGAGGTAGACGGTGATCGTGCCACCGGCGGTGGCGCCCTCGATGTCGGCGGCGGGACCCTGGCGGGTCTCGTCCTTGCTGCCGCCATCCTGGGCGCCGATCTTCCTTTCCGTGCCACCGGAGCTGCTGCCGTCGTCCGAGGACCCGCCGCCACAGGCAGCGAGGCTCAGAAGAGCGGCACCAGCAACGAGTGCGAGCGGCTTGTTCCGCTTCATGCTGTCCAGCCTTTCCTTTTTGTTCTCACCGAGGACGGCGTCTCCGGCGACGTGCAGTGACCTGCCTGGGAGGTGGGCCCGGGCGGCGCCCGGACCCGTGGCTCAGCGGCGGGTCTTGGGGTCGAGGGCGTCGCGGATCGCGTCGCCCAGCAGGTTGAGGGACAGCACCAGGGCCACGACGCCGACCATCGGCTGCCAGAGGTACTGCGGGTAGTCGCGGAAGTACACCGGCGTGGCGGCGTCCAGGATCATCTGGCCCCACGAGATGCCGTCGGTGACGCCGATGCCGAGGAACGCCAGGCCCGCCTCGAGGGCGACGAAGGCCGGCAGCATCAGCGAGATGCTGATGATGATCGGCGCAGCCAGGTTGGGCAGCAGCTCCTTGAAGAGGATGCGCGTGGTCGGCATGCCCATCACGCGGGCGGCCTGGACGAACTCGCGCTCACGCAGCGAGAGCACCTCGCCGCGGATGAGTCGCGCGGTGCCCATCCAGCCGAAGATCGACAGCACCAGGATCAGGCTGAACTTCTGGATGGTGCCGTAGTTGTCGTAGGTGTTGAACCGCTCGTTGAGGATCGGCGCGAGGGTCAGCGCGGCCAGCAGGAACGGGATCGTGAGGAACATGTCGACGAAGAACGACAGCACCTTGTCGGTCACGCCGCCGAGGAAGCCGCTCACCAGGCCCACGATGATGCCGACCACGGAGGCGAAGATCGAGGCCACCGTGGCGATGGTCAGCGACACGCGGCAGCCGTAGAGCCAGTAGGCCAGGTTGTCCTGGCCGGTGCGCGGCGCGACGCCCATCGGGTGGTCCCAGGTGAAGGGACCGTTGGGCGGGCCCATCGAGGGCTTCGGCAGGTTGTTGTTGAGGCCGTCGATGCGCTCGCTGGCCAGCGGCGTGTCGAGGCTGACGCCGAACAGGTGGCTGATCGGGCCGGCGAAGACCGCACAGATGATGAAGAACAGCACGACCACCGCGCAGACCACGGCGACCTTGTCGCGGACCAGGCGGCCCAACGCGATCTTCAGCGGCGACTTCCCGGCGATCTCCTTGGCCTGCTGGCTGTTGGGATCCTGGCGGTCCGGCTCCTGGCTCAGCGAGCCCAGCGTCTCCGGTCCTGCGGTGTCTGCCGACATGCTCTCCCCATCTGGTTCGGGACTTCAGCGGCGCGGTCCGGAGGTCCTCCGGGCCCCTGCGCCGAACGGGACTCTATGTGACCCGCGCCGCACGGACGATCACTGGCGCGTAACGATCCAGTTACGACAGGTTCGCCTCCCGGTCGCGGCAAACCTCGCGTCGTTCGGTCACCGGACGCACGTTCGTCCGGCGCGGAGCCCGCCTGCGGTGCGTTCCTTGCGGGATCAGGCCCCCACGACGAAGGCGCCCGGGACCACCGCGCCGAGCGGTGGTCACGGGCGCCGTCAGGGGCCTCGGAAAGGGTTGTCAGGCGTCCGCCGGCTCCTGGCCCGGCGTGTCGGCCGGCTCCTGCGGCACGGCGTCGACGCCGGCCTCCTTGCGCTGCTCCGGCGTGATCGGCGCGGGGGCGGCGGTCAGCGGGTCGTAGCCCCCGCCGGACTTCGGGAAGGCGATCACGTCGCGGATCGACTCGGTGCCGGCCAGCATGGCGACGATGCGGTCCATGCCCACCGCGATGCCGCCGTGCGGGGGCGCACCGAACTTGAACGCGTCGAGGAGGAAGCCGAACTTCTCCTGCGCCTCGTCCTCGTCGAGGCCCATCACCTTGAACACGCGGCGCTGGACGTCGTCGCGGTGGATACGGATCGACCCGCCGCCGAGCTCGTTGCCGTTGCAGACGATGTCGTAGGCGTAGGCCAGGGCCGGACCGGGGTCGGTGTCGAAGGTGTCCAGGAACTCCGCCTTCGGGCTGGTGAAGGCGTGGTGGACGGCCGTCCACGCACCGGCGCCCACGGCGACGTCGCCGCTCGCCACGGCGTCCGAGCTCGGCTCGAACAGCGGGGCGTCGACGACCCAGGTGAAGGCGAAGGTGGAGTCGTCGAGCATCCCGCCGCGGCGACCGATCTCGAGCCGGGCCGCACCGAGCAACGCGCGGCTGCTCCTGACCGGTCCGGCGGCGAAGAAGATGCAGTCGCCCGGGGCGGCGCCCACGTGGGCCGCGAGGCCCTCGCGCTCGGTGTCGGTGAGGTTCTTCGCGACGGGGCCGCCCAGCTCGCCGTCCTCGGCGACCGTGACGTAGGCCAGGCCCTTGGCGCCGCGCTGCTTGGCCCAGTCCTGCCAGGCGTCGAACTGCCGGCGCGGCTGCGAGCCGCCGCCGGGCATCACCACGGCGCCCACGTAGGGGGCCTGGAACACGCGGAAGGTGGTCTCGGCGAAGTAGTCGGTGCAGTCGACGAGCTCGAGACCCATGCGCAGGTCGGGCTTGTCGGAGCCGTACTTCTCCATCGCCTCGGCGTAGGTCATCCGCGGCAGCGGCCGCTGGATCGTGTGGCCGGCCTGCGCCCACATCGCCTCCAGGACGTCCTCCATCAGCTCGATGACGTCCTCCTGGTCCACGAAGCTCATCTCGATGTCGAGCTGGGTGAACTCCGGCTGCCGGTCGGCGCGGAAGTCCTCGTCGCGGTAGCAGCGCGCGATCTGGTAGTAGCGCTCCATGCCGCCGACCATCAGCAGCTGCTTGAACAGCTGCGGGCTCTGCGGCAGCGCGTACCAGCTGCCGGGCGCGAGGCGGGCCGGCACCAGGAAGTCGCGCGCGCCCTCGGGCGTCGAGCGGGTCAGCGTCGGGGTCTCCACCTCGACGAAGTCGCGGGCGTCGAGCACGTCGCGCGCGGCCTTGTTGATCTTGCTGCGCAGGCGGAGCGCGGCGTTGGGGCCGGAGCGGCGCAGGTCGAGGTAGCGGTGCTTGAGCCGCGCCTCCTCCCCCACCTCGACGTGGTCGTCGATCGGGAACGGCAGCGGCGCCGAGGCGGAGAGCACCTCGACGTCGGAGGCGACCACCTCGTAGTGGCCGGTGGGGAGCTGCGGGTTGACGTTGCCCTCGCTGCGCTCGACGACCTCGCCGGTCACCTTGAGGCAGAACTCGTTGCGCAGCGGGTGGGCGACCTCGGGGTCGCGGATCACGACCTGGACCACGCCGGAGGCGTCGCGCAGGTCGATGAACGCGACGCCGCCGTGGTCGCGCCGGCGCGCCACCCACCCGGCGAGCGTGACGGTCTGGCCGACGTGTGCGGGCTGCGTCAGGGCGCCGGCCTGGTGGGTGCGGATCACTGGTTCTCCTCGTGCTCGGGGGTCGTGCTGCTGTCGTGACGTGCTGCGGTGCTGATGACGGCGGGCCGGAGGTCGGCCGCCGGTGGGGTCCAGCTGGCGGGGTCGGCGTCGACCTGCTCGCCGGTGCGGATGTCCTTGACCTGGCTGGTGCCGTCGCCCTGGAGGAACCAGACGTACGGGATGCCGCGACGCTCGGCGAAGCGGATCTGCTTGCCGAACTTCGCGGGGCTGGGCGCGACCTCGCAGGCGATGTCGCGCGAGCGCAGGGCCGTGGCCACCGCCGTGCTGGCGGTGCGCTCGTCCTCGGTGTTGAGGGCGACCAGGACCGCGCTGGGGACCGACCGGCCGCCGGCCAGGACGCCGTCGGCGATCAGGGGGACGAGCGTCCGCGAGACGCCGAACGAGACGCCGACTCCGGGGTAGGTCGTGCGCCCGTCGCTGGCGAGAGCGTCGTAGCGCCCTCCCCCGCCGACGGACTTGAGGCGCTCGTATCCCTCCATGAAGATCTCGACGACGGTGCCGGTGTAGTAGTCCAGGCCCCGCGCGATGCGGAGGTTGGCCTCGACGCCCACCCGGTCGCCGGCCACCGCGCGGCAGCCCTCGACGACGGCCGCGAGCTCGTCGAGGCCCTGCTCGAGCAGCTCGTCGCTCACGCCGAGGGCGCGCACCTGCTCGACGAAGGAGGAGTCCCCGACCCGGATCGTGGCGAGCTCGAGGCACCGCTGGGCCTGCTCGGGCGTGGTGCCGACCCGCTCGACCAGCATCCGGGCGACCTCGTCGGCGGGCAGCTTGTCGAGCTTGTCGATCACCCGGATCGCGTCGGTGACGTCCTCGATGCCGAGGCCGCGGTAGAAGCCCTGGATGAGCTTGCGGTTGTTGAACTGGAACGACACGCGCGGGATCGGCAGGCGGCCGAGCGCGTCGACCATCACCGACATCACCTCGACGTCGTGGTGGAACGGCAGCTCGTCGCGGCCGACGACGTCGACGTCGGCCTGGGTGAACTGGCGGTAGCGACCCTCCTGCGGGCGCTCGCCGCGCCACGCGGGCTGCACCTGGAAGCGGCGGAACGGGAACTCGAGGTGGCCGGCGTGCTCGAGGACGTAGCGGGCGAACGGCACGGTGAGGTCGAAGTGCAGGCCGAGCTCGGCCTTCGCGTCGGCCTCCGCGTTGATCCGCTGGAGGACGTAGATCTCCTTGTCGACCTCGCCACCCTTCGCGAGCCGATCGATCGGCTCGACGACGCGGGTCTCGATGTTGGCGAAGCCGTGGAGCTCGAAGGTGCGCGACAGCGAGGCGATCACCTCGCGCTCGACGGCGCGCTGCGAGGGCAACAGCTCGGGGAACCCGCTCAGCGGGGCGATCTTGCTCATCGGGGGTCCTGTCCGGCCACGGGGGCGAGGTCCTGGAGGTACGGGTTGGTCGCGCGCTCGCGACCGATCGAGGTCTGCTCGCCGTGACCCGGCAGCACGACGACGTCGTCGGCGAGCGGCAGCACCTTGTCGGCGAGGCTGCGCAGGATCGTGGCGTGGTCGCCGCCGGGGAGGTCGGTGCGCCCGATGGAGCCGGCGAACAGCAGGTCGCCGGAGAACATCACCTCGGAGACGTCCTGCTGCGCGTAGGGCGTGCGGAAGGTGACCGAGCCCTCGGTGTGGCCCGGGGTGTGGTCGACGACGAACCGCAGACCGGCGAGCTCGAGCTCGGCCAGGTCGGACAGCTCGCGCACGTCGTCGGGCTCGGCCCACGAGTAGTCGCCGCCCAGCAGCATCTGGGTGGTCTCGGGGCTCATGCCCGCCATCGGGTCGCTGAGCAGGCGCCGGTCGGCCGGGTGGATCCACGCCGTGGCGTCGTACGTGCCGGCGACCGGCGCGACGCACCACATGTGGTCGACGTGGCCGTGGGTGACCAGCACGCTGACCGGCTTGAGCCGGTGCTCGCGCACCACCTGGTCGACGCCGGCCGCGGCATCCTTGCCGGGGTCGATGACCACGCACTCCGAGCCGGGGCCGGTCGCGACGACGTAGCAGTTGGTCCCCCAGGGGCCGGCGGGGAAACCAGCGATGAACACAGGCGTCAGTCCTTGCAGTGCAGGCGGCGGGCGGGAGTCGGATCGGGCGGGGTGGCGCCCGACCGACGGAAAGCCTACCGAGGCTCGGAGCGGGCATGACTACGATGGGCGACCATGAGCGCCGACAAGCAGTCCCGAGACGACTCTGCCCCCGGCGAGATGCCGTGGGGACGGGTGGCCGAGGACGGCACCGTCTATGTCCGCACCGCTGACGGGGAGCGGTCCGTCGGGTCCTACGAGGCCGGCACGCCGGCCGAGGCCCTGGACTTCTTCACCAAGCGCTTCGACGAGCTGGAGGGCAAGGTCCGCCTGCTCGAGCAGCGCGTCGCGTCGGGACGGCTGGCGCCCGAGGAGGCCGGCTCCTCCATCAAGTCCCTGCGCGAGCAGGTCGTGGACGCCCACGCCGTCGGCGACCTGGTCTCGCTCGCCGCGCGCCTCGACGCGCTCGCCCCGGTGGTCGCCGCCCAGCGCGCCGCCCGCCGCGAGGAGCGCGCGCAGAAGTCCGCGGAGTCGCGCGAGGCCAAGGAGAAGCTCGTCGCCGAGGCCGAGAAGCTCGCGGCCGGCACCGACTGGCGCAACGGCGCCAACCGGCTGCGCGACCTCCTCGCCACCTGGAAGGAGCTGCCCCGCCTCGACCGCGCCACCGACGACGCGCTATGGCGCCGCTTCTCCACCGCCCGCACCACCTACACGCGCCACCGCAAGGCGCACTTCGCCGAGGAGCACGAGCGCCGCGACAGCGCCCGCGTGGTCAAGGAGCGCCTGGTCAAGGAGGCCGAGGCGCTCTCGACCTCCACCGAGTGGGGACCCACCGCCGGGAAGTACCGCGACCTGATGCGCGAGTGGAAGGCCGCCGGCCCCGCTCCCCGCGAGGTCGACGACCAGCTCTGGCAGCGCTTCCGCGGCGCCCAGGACACCTTCTTCGGTGCCCGCGACGCCGAGAACGCCGCCCTCGACCAGGAGTTCGCCGCCAACGCCGAGGTGAAGGAGGCCATCCTCGTCGAGGCCGAGGCCCTCCTGCCGGTCACCGACCTCGACACCGCGAAGAAGGCCTTCCGCGATATCGCCGACCGCTGGGACGCCGCCGGGAAGGTCCCCCGCGACCGGATGAAGGACCTCGAGGGCCGGATGCGGAAGGTCGAGCAGGCCATCCGCGCCGTCGAGGACGAGCAGTGGAGCCGCAGCGACCCGGAGAAGTCGGCCCGCGCCGACGACATGATCTCCAAGCTCGAGACCGGCATCGCCGAGACGCAGGCCCGCCTCGACAAGGCCACCGCCGCCGGCGACGACCGCAAGGCCAAGGACCTCGAGACCGAGCTCGCCAACAAGCAGGCCTTCCTCGACATGGCCCGCAAGGCCGCGGCCGACTTCAGCTGACCTGACGCACCTGCACACCTGCCCGGTGCCGAGCTGACGCATCTGCACACGCTCACTGTGCAGATGCGTCAGCTCGGCATGTCTTCGCCGTGCAAACGCGTCAGCTCGGCATGTCTTCGCCGTGCAGATGCGGCAGCTCGGGGTCAGGCGGTCACGCGGTAGGCGTCGAAGACGCCGGGCACGTTGCGGACGGCGCGGAGCACGCCGTCGAGGTGGGCTGCGTCGGCCATCTCGAAGGAGAAGCGGCTCTTGGCGACCCGGTCGCGGGTGGTGGAGAGCGTGGCGCTGAGGATGTTCACGTGGGCGTCGGAGAGCGCCATCGTGATGTCGGAGAGCAGCCGCGCGCGGTCGAGGGCCTCGACCTGGATGTTGACCAGGAACGTCGACTGCGACGTGGGCGCCCACTCGACGTCGAGCACCCGCTCGGGCTGGCCGAGCAGGCTGGAGGCATTGGTGCAGTCCTTGCGGTGCACCGAGACTCCCCCGCCCTTGGTCACGAAGCCGAGGATCGGGTCGGGCGGCACCGGGGTGCAGCACTTGGCGAGCTTGACCCACAGGTCGTCGACGCCCTTGACGATGACCCCGGAGTCGGTGGGAGCCCGCTTCGCGGCGCGGGAGCGGCCGGTGATGGTGACGCCCTCGGCGAGGTCCTCCGCCGCACCGTCGTCGCCGCCGTGCAGGTCGATCACCCGGCGCACGACCGCCTGGGCGCTGAGGTTGCTCTCGCCGACCGCGGCGTAGAGCGCGGAGACGTCGGCGTGGTGGAAGTGCTCGGCGACAAGCGACAGCACGTCGTGGGTCATCAGCCGGTTGAGGGGCAGGCCCTCCTTGCGCATCAGCTTGGCGATCTGGTCCTTGCCGCGCTCGATCGCCTCCTCGCGCCGCTCCTTGGTGAACCACTGGCGGATCTTGGACTTGGCACGCGGTGACTGGACGAAGTTGAGCCAGTCACGAGACGGCCCGGACGTGGGCGCCTTCGAGGTGAACACCTCGACCACGTCGCCGTTGTCGAGGGTGGACTCCAGCGGCACCAGCCGGCCGTTGACGCGGGACCCGATGGTGTGGTGGCCGACCTCGGTGTGGACGGCGTACGCGAAGTCGACGGGCGTGGACCCCGCCGGCAGCGGGATCACGTCGCCGCGCGGGGTGAAGACGTAGACCTGCTGCTGGTTCATCTCGAAGCGCAGCGACTCCAGGAACTCCCCCGGGTCCTCCACCTCCGACTGCCAGTCGAGCAGCTGGCGCACCCAGGTCATGTCGTCATGGTCGCCGAGCTTGTCGGTGTCGACGCCGGCCTTGTTGTTCTCCTTGTACTTCCAGTGCGCGGCCACGCCGTACTCCGCGCGGCGGTGCTGGGCGAAGGTGCGGATCTGCACCTCCACCGGCTTGCCCTGCGGACCGATCACGGTGGTGTGGAGCGACTGGTACATGTTGAACTTCGGCATCGCGACGTAGTCCTTGAACCGCCCCAGCACCGGGTTCCAGCGGGAGTGGATGACGCCGAGCGCGCTGTAGCAGTCGCGGTCCTCGTCGACGAGGATCCGGATGCCGACCAGGTCGTAGATGTCGGAGAAGTCGCGGCCCCCGACGATCATCTTCTGGTAGATCGAGTAGTAGTGCTTCGGCCGTCCGGTCACCTTGGCGTTGATCCGGGCGCCCTTGAGGTCGGCCTCGATGTCAGCGACGACTTCGGCGAGGAACTGGTCGCGCGAAGGCGCGCGCTCGGCGACCATCCGGACGATCTCGTCGTAGATCTTGGGGTGCAGGGTCGCGAAGGCGAGGTCCTCGAGCTCCCACTTGAGCGTGTTCATGCCGAGCCGGTGGGCCAGCGGCGCATAGATGTCGAGCGTCTCGCGCGAGGACCGCTCCTGCGAGGCCGCGGGCACGTAGCGCAGGGTGCGCATGTTGTGGAGCCGGTCGGCGAGCTTGATGACCAGCACACGGATGTCGCGGGCCATCGCCACGATCATCTTGCGGATCGTCTCGGCCTGAGCGGAGTCGCCGTACTGGACCTTGTCGAGCTTGGTGACGCCGTCGACGAGGAGGGCGACCTCGTCGCCGAAGTCCGCGCGCAGCTCCTCGAGGGTGTACGGCGTGTCCTCGACCGTGTCGTGCAGCAGCGCCGCGACGAGCGTCGGCTCGGTCATGCCGATGTCGGCGAGGATCGTGGTGACCGCCAGCGGGTGGGTGATGTAGGGGTCGCCGCTCTTGCGCATCTGACCGGTGTGCCACTTGTCGGCGACGTGGTACGCGCGCTCGATCAGCGCCAGGTCGGCCTTGGGGTGGTTGGCCCGGACCGCGCGGAACAGCGGCTCCAGCACCGGGTTGGACGACGGTGGGCGGGTGCCCACCCGGGCGAGGCGGGCACGCATGCCGCGCGCGGTCAGCGGGGCCGACCTCGTCTCCTGCGCGGGCGCATGCTCCTCTGCCATTGGACCAGTCTAGTGACGCGGCGCCAGCCGCCGCGCGCGGATCGGGTGGGCCGCGCGCTCAGAGGGTGAGCAGGCTCTCGACGGGCAGGTCGCCGGTCACCGAGCGCGGGTCGAGGAAGCCGAGCTCCATCAGCACGGCGACGCCCACGGCCGTCCCGCCGCAGGCCTCGACGAGCTCGCGGGTCGCCGCGACCGTGCCGCCGGTGGCGAGCACGTCGTCGACGAGCAGGACGCGCTCGCCCGGCGCGATCGCGTCGCGGTGGACCTCGAGCGTCGCCTCGCCGTACTCCAGGCTGTAGGCGACGGCGTGGGTCTCGCGGGGCAGCTTGCCGGCCTTGCGGATCGGGACGAAGCCGACCCCGAGCGCCAGCGCGACGGGCGCGGCCAGGATGAACCCGCGGGCCTCCATGCCGACGACCTTGTCGACCACGACCGTGCCGTGGTCGTCGCGACCGGCTGCGGCCAGCGCGGTGATGACCGCCGAGAACGCGGCGTGGTCGGCCAGCACCGGCGTGACGTCCTTGAACGTCACGCCCGCCTCGGGCCAGTCGGGGACGTCGACGGTGAGCCGGCGCAGCGCCTCGACGGCCGTGCGGCGATCAGGCATCGCCGGGCTCGAGGTGGGTCGGGCTGTCGCCGGTGAGGGGCTCGTCGACCTTCGCGATCGCGGCACGGGCGACCTCGACGTGGGTGCCCGGGGCGATCTCGAGGGTGGCGCGGTCGTCGGTGAGCGAGACGACGGTGCCGAACAGGCCGGCCGACATCATCACGCGCTGGCCGACCTGGATGCTCTGCTGGAGGGAGACCACCTCGCGCTGGCGGCGCTGCTGCGGGCGCACCACCATGAACCAGAACAGGGCCAGGATGGCCACCAGGGGCAGCAGGGCGGCGAGGTCGTTCACGGTCGGGCTCTCCTCGGGATCGGGGGCGGAGGGTCGGGGCTGCGTGAGCGCGTGGAGTCTACGCGGCGCCGCCGGGCCGCCTCACACCTCGTCGAAGAGCGTGGAGTCGACGGTCGGCAGCGCCGGGGGCGTCAGGCCGAGGTGGTGCCAGGCCGCGGGCGTCGCGACGCGGCCCCGCGGGGTGCGGGCGAGCATGCCCATCCGGACGAGGAACGGTTCGGCGACCTCCTCGACGGTCTCGCGCTCCTCCCCCACGGCGACCGCCAGGGTGGAGATGCCGACGGGTCCGCCGCCGAAGCGGCGGCACAGCACGTCGAGCACGGCCCGGTCGAGCCGGTCGAGGCCGGACTCGTCGACCTCGAACAGGTCGAGGGCCGCCTGCGCGACGGGCAGCGAGAGCACGCCGTCGGCCCGCACCTGGGCGTAGTCACGGACCCGGCGCAGCAGCCGGTTGGCGATGCGGGGCGTGCCGCGCGAGCGCGACGCGATCTCCTTGGACCCTTCCGACGTCAGGTGGACCCCGAGCAGGCCCGCGGAGCGGTGCACGATCTGGTCGAGCTCGTGGGGCTCGTAGAACTCGAGGTGGGCGGTGAAGCCGAAGCGGTCGCGCAGCGGGCCCGGCAGCAGGCCGACGCGGGTCGTGGCCCCGACCAGGGTGAACGGCGGGATCTCCAGCGGGATCGCGGTGGCGCCGGGGCCCTTGCCGATGACCACGTCGACCCGGAAGTCCTCCATGGCCATGTAGAGCATCTCCTCGGCCGGGCGCGACATCCGGTGGATCTCGTCGACGAAGAGCACGTCGCCCTCGTTGAGGCCCGACAGGATCGCGGCGAGGTCGCCGGCGTGGGTGATGGCGGGGCCGCTGGTCAGGCGGAGCGGCGTGCTCATCTCGGCGGCGATGATCATCGCCAGGGTGGTCTTGCCGAGCCCGGGTGGGCCGGAGAGCAGGACGTGGTCGGGCGCGCGGCCGCGGCGGCGCGCGGCCTCGAGCACGAGGCCGAGCTGGTCTCGGACCCGCGCCTGCCCGACGACCTCGTCGAGGGTCTTGGGGCGCAGCGCCGCCTCGACGGCGCGCTCGTCGCCGTCGGCCTCGGCGTCGGTGAGGCGCTGCAGGTGCGCGAGCTCGGCCTCGGAGAGCTCGACGTCCTCGTCGGTGTCGTCCCAGTTCACGTCGCTCACGCCCTGCTCAGCGTGCGCAGCGCGGCCCGCAGCAGCGCACCGACGTCGGGAGCGTCGCCGGCCTGGTCGGCGACGGCCTCCACGGCCTTCTCCGACTCCTTGGCCGACCAGCCGAGGCCGACGAGGCCCTGCTGCACCTGCTCGCGCCACGGCTCGACGACCGGCGCGGCCGGCCCGGTGGGCATGCTGCCGACCGGCGGACCGATGCGGTCCTTGAGCTCGAGGATGATCCGCTGGGCGCCCTTCTGGCCGATGCCCGGCACCCGGGTGAGCGCCTTGACGTCCTCGGCGGCGATGGCGCGGCGCACGTCGTCGGGGCTCATCACCGCGACGATCGCCTGGGCCACCTTGGGCCCGACGCCCGAGGCCGTCTGGACGATCTCGAAGATCGACTTCTCGTCGTCGTCGAGGAAGCCGAAGATCGTGAGGCTGTCCTCGCGCACCACCATGCTCGTCGGCAGCCGCGCCTCGCGGCCGACGCGCAGCGTGGCGAGGGTGCCGGGCGTGCACATCAGCTCCAGCCCCACGCCCCCGACCTCGAGGACGGCGCTGGACAGGGTCACGGCGGCGACCTCGCCGCGGACGAAGGCGATCATCGGGTCCTCACGGGATGGCTGGTGCGTCGGGGGCCGGCCTTGGCCACGGCGGCCTCGAGCCGGCTGCTCGCCGACCCGCGCCACACGTGGGTGATGGCGAGCGCGAGCGCGTCGGCGGCGTCGGCCGGCTTGGGCAGCTCGGGCAGGCGCAGGATGCGGACCACCATCGCGCCGACCTGGGCCTTGTCGGCGCGGCCGTTGCCGGAGACGGCGGCCTTGACCTCGCTCGGGGTGTGCATCGCGATCGGCAGGCCACGGCGGGCGGCGACGACCAGCGCGATGCCGCTGGCCTGGGCGGTGCCCATGATGGTGCTGACGTCGGAGCGGGCGAAGACCCGCTCGACGGCGACCGCGTCGGGGCGGTGCTCCTCGATCCAGGCGTCGAGGCCCTTCTCGATGGTCACCAGCCGCTCGGCGACCGGAAGCCCGGAGCTGGTGCGGATCACGCCGACGTCGACCATGGACAGGGGCCGTCCGACGCTGCCGTCGACGACGCCGACGCCGCACCGGGTCAGCCCGGGGTCGATGCCGAGCACGCGCACGCGTCTCCCCTTTCCCTGCGGTCGTCCGAACATGTGTTCGTGCCGACACGCTAACCCGCCGCGCACGTCGTACGACGACGACACGCGCGGCGGGGCCGCTGCTAGGGCGACGGCGAGCCGGGGAGGGCTCAGGCGTCGGCGGACTCGAGCTCGGCCATCACGTCGGCGGGGATGTCGACGTTGGTGAAGACGTCCTGCACGTCGTCGAGGTCCTCGAGCGCGTCGACGAGGTGGAGCACCTTGCCCGCGCCGTCGGCGTCGACCGGGATCTCGAGGCTGGCGACGAACTCCACGTCGGCGGAGTCGTAGTCGATGCCGGCCTCCTGGAGCGCGGTGCGCACCGCGACGACGTCGGTGGCCTCGCTCTGGACCTGGAAGGTGTCGTCGAGGTCCATGACCTCCTCGGCGCCGGCGTCGAGGGTGGCCTCGAGGACGTCGTCCTCGCTCACCTCACGGCCCTCCTGCGCCTTGGGCACCACCACGACGCCCTTGCGGGTGAACAGGCGCGAGACCGAGCCGGGGTCGGCCATCGTGCCGCCGTTGCGGGTGACGGCGGTGCGGACCTCCATCGCGGCACGGTTGGTGTTGTCGGTGAGGCACTCCACGAGGATGGCGACGCCCTGCGGGCCGTAGACCTCGTAGGAGATGTTCTTGTAGTCGACCCCACCCGACTCGGCGCCGGAGCCGCGCTTGAGCGCGGAGTCGATGTTCTTGTTGGGGACCGAGCTCTTCTTGGCCTTCTGGATGGCATCGTAGAGCGTCGGGTTGCCCGCGGGGTCTCCCCCGCCCTGCTTGGCGGCGACCTCGATGTTCTTGATCAGCTTGGCGAACAGCTTGCCGCGCTTGGCGTCGATGGCGGCCTTCTTGTGCTTGGTCGTTGCCCACTTGGAGTGGCCTGACATGAGTACCTCTGTCTGTCGCGGGGTCTGGCGCGATGCGTCAACGGGCCGAGCGCACCAGGTCCACGAACAGGCCGTGGACCCGGTCGTCGCTGCCGACCTCGGGATGGAACGAGGTCGCCATCAGGGGACCCTGGCGCACCGCGACGATCCTACCCGCGGCCGGTCCCCCCTCGACCCGGGCCAGCACCTCGACGTCGTCGTCGACCGACTCCACCCACGGGGCGCGGATGAAGACGGCCCGCACGGGGTCGTCAAGGCCGTCGAGGTGCAGGTCCTCCTCGAAGGAGTCGACCTGCCGCCCGAAGGCGTTGCGGCGCACGGTGACGTGGAGCCCCCCGATGCTCTCCTGGCCCGGGGCGCCGTCCTCGATGCGGTCGGCGAGCATGATCATCCCGGCGCACGTCCCGAACGCCGGGAGACCGCCTCGGACGGCCTCGCGCAGCGGCTCGAGCAGGTCGAAGATCCGGGCGAGCTTGACCATGGTGGTCGACTCCCCGCCCGGGATGACGAGCCCGTCGCAGGCCGCGAGCTCCGCAGGGCGGCGTACAGTCACGGGCTCGGCCCCGAGCGAGCGCAGGGCGGCCAGGTGCTCGCGCACGTCGCCCTGCAGGGCGAGCACCCCGATGGTGGGGTGCGTCACCACCCGCGCTCGGCGAGCCGGTGCGGCTGCGGGATCTCGTCGACGTTGATGCCGACCATGGCCTCGCCGAGACCGCGGGAGACCTTGGCGACGACGTCGGGGTCGTCGTGGAAGGTGGTCGCCTTGACGATCGCCTCGGCGCGCTGGGCGGGGTTGCCCGACTTGAAGATGCCCGAGCCGACGAAGACGCCCTCGGCGCCGAGCTGCATCATCATCGCGGCGTCGGCCGGGGTGGCGATGCCGCCGGCGGTGAAGAGGACGACGGGCAGCTTGCCGGCGGCCGCGACCTCCTTGACGAGCTCGTAGGGGGCCTGCAGCTCCTTGGCCGCGACGTAGAGCTCGTCCTCGGACATGCTGCTGAGGCGGCGCAGCTCGCCGCCGATGGTGCGCATGTGCATGACGGCGTTGGAGACGTCTCCGGTGCCGGCCTCGCCCTTGGAGCGGATCATGGCGGCGCCCTCGGTGATCCGTCGCAGCGCCTCGCCGAGGTTGGTCGCGCCGCAGACGAAGGGCACCGTGAAGTTCCACTTGTCGATGTGGTTGGCGTAGTCGGCCGGGGTGAGCACCTCGGACTCGTCGATGTAGTCGACGCCGAGCGACTGGAGCACCTGCGCCTCGGCGAAGTGGCCGATGCGAGCCTTGGCCATCACCGGGATCGAGACGGCCTCGATGATGGAGTCGATCATGTCGGGGTCGCTCATCCGGGACACGCCGCCCTGGGCGCGGATGTCGGCGGGGACGCGCTCGAGGGCCATGACGGCGACGGCGCCGGAGTCCTCGGCGATCTTCGCCTGCTCGGCGGTGACGACGTCCATGATGACGCCGCCCTTGAGCATCTCGGCCATGCCGCGCTTGACGCGGCTCGTGCCGTGCTCGACGGGGGTCTCGGCAGGCGTCGAGGGGGTCGTCTGGGGGGTGTGCTCAGCCATGGCTGGATCGTAGTCCCGGCTCATCCGAAAGGATGCACCGGGGACCGGCTGGTCGAGCGCTCGATCAGGCCCGGGCGGCGGCGCGGGCGAGGGCCTGGCGCCGGACCACCCAGATGCGCTGCACGACGGTCACGCTGGCCGCGACCGCGAGCGCCCACAGGGCGACGTACAGCAGCCAGGGCAGGTCGAGGAGGTCGGCGAAGAACGCCGGCACGAGCATGCCGACGAGCCGGTCGGGGCGCTCGGCGATGCCGACCTTGGCGTCGTAGCCGAGGTGGTCGGCCTTGGCGCGGGCGTAGGACGTCACGGCGCCCATCACGAGGATGACCAGGCACAGCACGAGGTAGAGGTGGCTGTCGGTGTGCCAGGCGAAGTAGAGCGCCAGTCCGCCGAAGAGGGCGCCGTCGGCGACGCGGTCGAGGGTGGAGTCGAGGAACGCGCCGAAGTCGTCCGTGCGGCCGACCTTGCGGGCCATGGCGCCGTCGACGAGGTCGCTGAAGACGAAGGCGGTCACGAACAGCACGCCCTGCCACACCCAGCCCTGGGAGAAGAAGAACAGGCCGCCGAAGCTGACGCCGAGGGTGCCGACCAGCGTCACCGCGTCGGGGCTCACCCCGAGCCGGATGAACAGGTTGATGAACGGCGCGAGCATGACGCCCTGCCAGAACTGCTTGAACCGATCGAGCACGGGCCGCAGGCTACCTGCCGAGCAGCGCGGCCCGGACGTCCGCCACCGCGGCGGACGCGCCGGTGACGGTCCAGTCGACCCCGGCCGCAGGCACGACGACCGACTCCCCGCCCGCGCCGCGCACGATCGCCGCGCCCGGGAGGCGGTCCCAGTCGGCGACGGAGTGCTGGAAGAGCACGTCCCACTCCCCCGACGCGATCGCCATGCAGTCCATCGTCCCCGATCCGAGCATGCGCAGGGTGCCGACCTCGCCGAGCGCCCGCGCGAACACCTCGCCGACCGGGCCGCCGTAGAACGGCGGGTGGAGGTACGTCACCGCGCAGCGCGCCTCGCGCGGCGTCACCGGCAGCGGCGCCAAGGGGACGCCGTCGCAGGTGCTGGGGAGGTCCGGACCCCCGACCCAGGTGCGCAGGGAGGCGGCGTGGTGGACCGCCCCGAGCAGCACGTCGCCCTCGTCGCGCAGCGCGAGGGCGCTGCACCACCAGTCGCTGCCGCGGGAGAAGTTGTAGGTGCCGTCGACGGGGTCGACCACCCACGTGCGCCCGGAGGTGCCCTCGCGGGAGGCGCCCTCCTCGCCGAGGACGCCGTCGTCGGGACGCTCGGCGGACAGCCGCTGGACGATCAGGCGCTCGGCGGCGGTGTCGGCCTGGGTGACGATGTCCGAGCCGCTGGTCTTGCGCTCCACGTCGAGGCCCTCGGCGCGGATCCGGGCGGCCAGCAGCGCGGCCTCGCGGACCAGGTCGGCGGCGAGGAAGGCGTCGGCGGCGAGCTGCGGGTCGTCCACTCCACCCACGTTAGTCGCCGGGCGTAGTGTGGCAGGACGGAGCCACTCAGGCCCCCGACCGAGGAGCCCCGATGAGCGACAAGTCGCCGCGGCAAGGCATGTCCAAGAAGTCCGGCAAGTCCATCAAGGAGAAGCGCGCCGACAAGCACGCGAAGGCGGCCGGGAAGACCGACGCCCCCGACCCGGTGGTGCCCCGCAAGAAGTAGCGCTCAGCCGCCCGGCCACGCGTCGGCGAGCAGGTCGCGGGTCACCTCGAGCAGCTGCGGCAGCGTCTTGGTGCCGCCGACGACGGTGATGAAGTTGGCGTCACCGGTCCAGCGCGGGACGACGTGCTGGTGGAGGTGGTCGGCGAGCGACCCTCCGGCCGATCGACCGAGGTTGAGCCCGACGTTGAACGAGTGCGGGCTGCTCACCGCCCGGACCGTGCGCAGCGCCTGCTGCGTCAGCGCCATCAGCTCGGCGGCCTCGTCGGCGGTGAGGTCGGTCAGGTCGGCGACGTGACGGTAGGGCAGCACCATCAGGTGGCCGGGGTTGTAGGGGTGCAGGTTGAGCACGGCGTAGGTCGACTCGCCGCGCGCCACGACGAGGCCCTCGCGGTCGTCGTGGGAGGGGATCGCGCAGAACGGGCAGCCCTCCTCGTCGACCGCCGTGCGGACGTACGCCATCCGGTGCGGCGTCCAGATCCGCTCGAGCCCGTCGGGAGCCTGGCTGCTCGTGCCCTCTGCCATGCCGCGATCCTAGGGTGGGGCCATGACCTCGATCCGACCGGCCGAGCCCGCGGACATGGCGGCGGTGGCCGACCTGTGGCACGAGGGGTGGCACGACGGCCACGCCGGCCACGTGCCCGAGGGCCTGACCGCGGCCCGCACGCTGGAGGCGTTTCACGAGCGCACCCCCGGCCGGGTCGCCGACACGACCGTCGCCGTCGCGGACGACGGCACGCTGCTGGGCTTCACGATGGTGTCCCGCGACGAGGTGGAGCAGGTCTTCGTGGCCCGCGCCGCCCGCGGGTCGGGGCTGGCCGAAGAGCTCCTCGACGGTGCCGAGCAGCAGGTCGCCGCCGGCGGCCATCAAACGGCGTGGCTCGCCGTCGTGGCCGGCAACGCCCGCGCCCGGCGCTTCTACGAGCGGCGCGGCTGGTCCGACGAGGGTGACCTGCCCTACGAGGTGTCGGCCGGTGGTCAGACGTACGTCTCGCCCTGCCGGAGGTACGTCAAGCCGGTCTCGACGACGCCCTGACGGACCGGCGGCCCCGGAGGTCGCATGGCAGCACCGCAGACGGGCACGGAGGGAGAGCACTCCCGACGAGCCGGAGGTACGCCATGGTCGGAGCAACCGTGCTGGTGACCGACCCGGCGGGCCTGCTGCCGGCCCGGGAGCAGATGGCGCTGTCGCTCGGCTGGCACATCGTGCTGGCCTGCTTCGGCGTCGCGTTCCCCGCGATGATCTTCGTGGTGCACTGGCGCGGCGTCGTGCGCGGCGACCCGGTCGCGCTCGCCCTCGCCCGCCGGTGGGGCAAGGTCGCCGCGGTGCTGTTCGCCATCGGCGCCGTCTCCGGGACGGTGCTGAGCTTCGAGATGGGGCTGCTGTGGCCCGGCCTGATGGGCCGCTTCGGCGACGTGCTGGGGCTGCCGTTCGCCTTCGAGGGGCTGTCGTTCTTCGTCGAGGCGATCTTCATCGGCCTGTACCTCTACGGCTGGGACCGGATGCCGCCGCGCCGCCACCTCCTGATGCTCGTCCCGATGGCCCTCGCCGGCGTCGTGGGGACGTACTGCGTCATCTCGGTCAACGCGTGGATGAACATGCCGACCGGGTTCCGGGTGGTCGACGGGGAGGTGACCGACGTCGACCCGTGGGCGGTCCTGCTGAGCAGCGGCGCCTTCCTGCAGTTCGCCCACATGTGGGTGGCGGCGTACCTGGTGGTCGGCCTCTGCGTGGCCGCCGTCTACGCGGCGGGCATGTTGCGCGGCCGGAGGGACGCCCACCACCGTCTCGGCTTCTCGGTCCCGTTCGCCTTCGCGACGGTGGCGGCGCTGGTCCAGCCGGTCGTGGGCCACCTCCTCGGCATGCGCCTGGGCGAGACCCAGCCCTCCAAGCTGGCCGCCTTCGAGCTGGCGACCACGACCGAGCAGCCGGCGCCCCTCCGGCTCGGCGGCCTCCTGGTCGACGGGGAGGTGCGCTGGTCGATCGACATCCCGAAGTGGGGCTCCTTCATCGCCCGGGGGTCCTTCGACAAGCCGGTGCAGGGGTTGGACACGTTCGCTCCGGCCGACCGGCCGCCCGTCAACCTCACGCACCTCGCGTTCCAGACCATGATCGGCATCGGGACCCTCCTCGCGGTGGCGGTGACGGTCTACTGGATCGCACGGTGGCGCGGACGCGACCCGCTCCGCAGCCGCTGGGTGCTCCGCTCGGCCGTCGCGTCGGGACCCCTCGCGGTGGTCGCGCTCGAGGCCGGCTGGGTCGCGACCGAGGTGGGGCGTCAGCCGTGGGTGGTCTTCGGGCACATGCGCACCGCGGAGGCCGCCGGGAGCAACAGCGGGCTGTGGCTGCTGCTGGCCGTGACCGCGCTGGTCTACGCGGCGATGACCTACGGGGCCGTCGTGGTGCTGCGGTCGATGGCCGCGCGCTGGCGCGCCGGCGAGGAGGACCTCCCGAGCCCCT
>NZ_JBHLXH010000001.1:267226-340533 GCF_042432345.1 Nocardioides zeicaulis
TGCCGTGAGCCTCGCGGTCGCGGTGGCTGCCGCCCTCTTCGTCGGCGTCGTCGCCTACGCCGTGCTCGGCGGCGCCGACTTCGGCTCGGGGTTCTACGACCTGACTGCCGGCGGGGCACGCTCGGGCGCAGCCCTCCGCACGCTGGTCGACCACAGCATCGGTCCGGTGTGGGAGGCCAACCACGTCTGGCTGATCTACGTCCTGGTCACCTGGTGGACCGGCTTCCCCGAGACGTTCGCGGCCGCGATGCGCACCCTGGTCCTCCCGCTCCTCCTCGCACTGCTCGGGATCGTGCTGCGCGGCGCCGCCTTCGCCTTCCGCAAGTACGCCGGCACCCTGGGCCAGGCCCGCCTGTTCGGCGTCGTGTTCGCCGGCTCCTCGCTCATCACCCCCTTCTTCCTGGGCACGGTCGCCGGCGCGGTCGCCTCGGGACGCGTCCCGCTCGAGGAGCGCGGGGACCTCTGGGGCTCCTGGCTCAACCCCACGTCCCTCGTCGGCGGTGTGCTGGCGGTCGGGACCTGCGCGTTCCTCGCCGGCGTCTTCCTCACCGCCGACGCGCGACGGACCGGTCACGACGAGCTGGCCGCGGCCCTGCGGCGCCGCACGCTCGCGGTGGGGGTGCTGACCGGTGTGGTCGTGTTCGCCGGGCTCCTCCCGCTCGAGCGCGACGCCCCGGTGCTGTGGGACGGCCTGACCGGTCGCGCCCTGCCGCTGGTCGTGGTGGCAGCCGTCACGGGGGTGGCGACGCTCGCGCTCGTCCACGCGGGACGCTTCGGCATCGCGCGCGTCACCGCCGTCCTGGCCGTGGCGACCGTGATCAGCGGCTGGGGCCTGGCGCAGTACCCCTGGATGCTGGTCGGCGAGGTCACGATCGCCGAGGCTGCGGGCGCGGAGGCCACGCTCCAGGGACTGCTGGTGGTGGTCGTGCTGGCGGGCGTGATCGTGCTGCCCGCCCTCGCCTACCTGTTCGTCCTGACCCAGTCCGAGCCCTGGTCGAGCGACCACAGGGCGTCAGGCTCCGGGTAGATCCCGATCGCGCAGGACTGCGCAGCAGGCTGCCGTCACCGTGCGTCGCCAGATGTCGGGGTGGGTGGACCAGAAGTCGTGCGGCACGCCCGGCACCACCTCGAACGACCCGTGCGGGACCAGCGCGGCGAGCTGCCGCGGCGGCCACGGCGGGCGGACGACGTGCTGGGCTGCGAAACCCGCTGTCGCGGCTGTCGCCGGGTGGCTAGCGTCGCGTCCGTGGACGAGGACCCGGTGGACGACCCCCGACCCGTCACCATCGAGGACGGCGTGGTCACCCGGCCCGCAGGGCCGTGGTCGCCCACGGTCCACGACTTCCTGCGGCACCTCCGAGCGCGAGGACTCACCTGCGTGCCGGAGCCGCTGGGCGTCGCCGACGGCATGGAGCGGCTCGTCCACATCGAGGGCGACTCCGGCGGCGACGGGTGGCGGCACCAGCACTCCGAGGCCGGCCTGCGCTCGGCGGCGGCCCTGCTGCGACGCATCCACGACGCCTCGCTCGACTGGAGTCCACCTCCGGACGGGGTCCTGCAGGAACCGGTCGCGGTGGTCGGGGAGGGCGAGGCCGTCTGGTGCCACGGCGACGTCGGCCCGTGGAACATGGTGTGGCACGACGGCGAGGCCGTGGCCCTGATCGACTGGGACTTCCTCCACCGGGCACCTCGGGTGGACGACGTGGCCTACGCCCTCCAGTGGTTCGCCCCGGCCCGCGACGACGAGCTCGCGCTCACCTGGCACCACTTCCCCGAAGTGCCCGACCGAGCGGCGCGGGTGCACAGCTTCCTGGACGCGTACGGCGACCTGCCGCCCTTCGATGTGCCCGAGGTGGTCGCGCGACGGATGGAGGCCACGATGGCGCTCGAGCTGCGGATCGCACGCGCCGGCGTCGAGCCGCAGCGGACCTGGGTCGCCGAGGGCAGCCAGGAACGCGCTGCCGCAGGGGTGCGGTGGGTACGCGACCACGCCGAGCTGCTCAGGCCGTAGGCGTCCTGGACGTGCCGGTGGCCCCGTCACCGGGTGGGTGGCGGGGTGCGGGGCGGGGTCATGGTCGGCAGGGCTGCGGGATCCACGGCGGCGCTGTGGTCCGGGGTGGTGCGGGTGGGTCTAGGGCGGTGGTGCCGTCACGGTCGCGGAGGTAGTGGTGCCCATGGGGGCTGGTCCACTCGAAGACGCCCGGTCGCAGGTGCTCGTAGTGCCAGGCCGTGTGGGTCTTCAACCGGTGGTGCGACCGGCACAGCGGGGCGAGGTTGGAAGTCGCGGTGGGGCCGGGTTGTGGTTGGCCGGCGGCTGCTGCGTCGTGGTCGAAGGCCACGATGTGGTCGAGGTCGCAGGCTCGCGCGGGTCGGGTGCACCACGGGAACACGCAGGTCCGGTCGCGCAGGACGACCTGCTCGCGGATCCGGTCGGGGATGGCGTAGGTGTCGGTGGTGAGCTCGGTGTTGAGGTCGAGAACGGGTCGGATGGCGACCTTGGTCCGCGACGCCGTGCACCAGTTCTTGACCTGGTCGAGGAGCGCGAGGCGCTGGCCCTTCTCGAGGCGCGCCGTCGGTCCGAAGACCGTGTCATCACCGACGGTGTTGGCGTCGAGGTGGACGTGGAGCACGACCTCCCGTGCGGCCGGGAGCCCGTCATCGTTGCGAGCCACGGCAACGCCTTGGGTGTGTGGAGGTCGAGGGCGGTCTGGGTGCGGGCGAGGTCCCCGAGCGCGGCGGCACGTCGGGCGCCGAGCGGTGCGGTGGAGCCGAGTGCCTTGAGGAGGCTCGCGCCGTGGGCGATGGCGGCGTCGAGGTCGTAGGCGTCGGCGAGGTCGAGCTCGGCCTCCATCCGCATCAGGCCGTCGTAGTGGACGTGCCGGGTGTCAAACGTGACGTGACGGCGCTCGGTGGTGAGGTACTGGTCGGCCTCGAAGTCCTCGTGGTCCTCGCCCGCCTCGAAGTCGGGTCGCGGGTCGGTGGCGAGGTCATAGCGCTTGATCGCTTCCGCGACGAGCCGGTCGAGCTGCGCGGTCCCGACCTTCCCTGCCACAGCAGCGACCTGGGTGTCGATCCACCCCGCCGCCTCGACCGTCAGCGTCGGGACGGCGTGGATGGTCGTCTCGGCCACCATCCGGGCTCGCCACGCCGGCACGCGGCCGGTGTGGACCTGGTCCCACAGACGGGGGAGGCGGTGCCGCAGCTCGAGAGCGTGGCCGATGAGCTTCTTCGCCGCGGTGGTGGAGATCCCCAGGACGGTGCCGAGCTTGGGGATGCAGTACTCCGTCACCAGCGGGCACCCATCGCCGGCAATGGGTTCCTCGTGGTCGACGCCCGGCACGGTGAACGCGGCAGCGTCGTGGATCGAGCCGGGCGGGTGCAGGTCGGCCCACCGGGCGGCGAGATCGAGCTGACGGGCCGCAGCAGCGTCCTCTGTCCGGCGCTCACGGCGGATGGCAGCGAGCAGGCCGGCGGCCTCGAGGTCGTCGGTGACCTCGCCTGCTCCGCATCCCGTCCGCATGTCGATCATGTGTTCGATTCTAGGCGAAGCATCCGACAGTCGTCGACCAGCGAGGGGTCGCGCTGAGGACAGCCGGAGGAGCGCTGCGAGCTACACCGACGTCAGCCGGGGCAGCACCCGCTCCGCCACCTCGGTGGTCCACGCGACCGGGTCGTCACCGGCCGGGCCGGCGACCACCATGTCGACGCCGAGCGCGGCGTAGGCCTCGGCCGTGGCCAGGAACTCGTCGGTCTGGCCCACCGGGTCGGCGCTGACGATGACGGTCTTCTCGATCGCGTCGTAGTCGGTGCCGACAGCGTCGCAGTGGCCGCGCAGCACCTCGAGCTTGTGCTGGACCACCTCGGGCGGGCCGCCGAACAGGTTGCACGCGTCGGCGTACTGCGCGACCAGGCGCAGCGTCTTCTTCTCGCCGCTCCCGCCGATGAGGATCGGGATCCGCCCGCGCACCGGCGGGGGCACGTTGACCGGCTCCTCGAGCCGCACGTGCGTCCCGGCGTAGGGCGTACGGTCGCCGGCGAACATCTGGCGGGCGACCTGGAGCGTCTCCTCGAGCCACTCGTAGCGCTCCTTGAGCGGCGGGAACGGCACGCCGAGCCCTGCGTGCTCGCGGTCGTACCAGGCCGCGCCGATCCCCAGCATCGCCCGGCCCCCGGAGAGCACGTCCAGCGTCGTGACGGTCTTGGCCAGGAGCCCCGGGTGGCGGTAGGTGACACCGGTGACGAGCAGGCCGAGGCGGAGCCGCTCGGTCACCGCGGCGAGGTAGCCCAGGGTGGTGTAGCCCTCGAGCATGGGCTCCTCGGGTCCGCCGAGCTGCTCCATCTGGAACCAGTGGTCCATGACCGTGAGCTGGGTGATCCCGCCCTGGTCGGCCACCTGCGCGGTCTCGGTGAGCCGTTCGGTGAGCCGCTGCTGCCAGTCGGGGTGGGAGAAGTTCGCGTAGTGGACGCCGAGCTGCATGCCTCGACGCTAGCGCTCGGGTCCAGCCGGGTCGAGGCACTCGTCCGTGCGCGCCGCATCCCACAGATCGGCGATGCGGCCGGGCGCAGGGGACGCCTACCGTCACGTCATGACCTCACCGTCCCGCCGGATCGCCCACCTCGGCGCCGCGACCGCCCTGTCCGCCCTCGTGCTCGTCGGCGGTGCCGGCGCCTCCCAGGCGGACCCGCCGGACGGCTGGACGGGCGGCAGCCAGGCCGACTGGGGGCGGGTGACCTGGGTCCACGACGGCTGGTACGCCGGAGCCAAGGGCAACTGGCACGTCGGCGACCTCACGCTCGGCGAGGACGACGACGGCGTCTACGGCTCGATCGTCGACTGGCGCTGCCCGGACGGCGTCGAGCCGCCCGGTCCGCTCTCGTCGCCTGCGCCGGTGACGACCTGCAAGGTCAAGGGGAGGACCACGATCTACGACCTCTCGGTGCAGGACTTCGCCCGCTACGACCACCAGCGCGACCTGCTCACGATGAAGGGCGACTTCGCCGTCATCGACGACGACCCCAACCAGCCGATCGGACGGGTCCCGATCGACATCACGATCAAGGCGCTCGGCGACCCGTCGGTCTCCTTCTTCCCCAGCGACGACGGCACGAGCCTCTACTACGACGAGTTCTTCCCGGAGGCGAAGGCCTGGGGCCGGGTCGCCGGGCGTCGCGTGAGCGGTCCCGACGTCACCCAGGTGGACTCCTGGGTCGGCTTCGCGATCTACGGCATGACGCCGGCCCCCTGACCCCGCAGGGGCCGGGTCAGGTCCAGGCGAGGGCGAGGCGCTCGACGATGCGCGTGAGCCGCTCGGGAGAGGTGGCGATGTTCAGCCGCACGTGACCGGTGGAGCCAGGGGCGTAGGAGGCGCCGTCGCTGACCATCACCCGGCCGCGCTCCAGGGCGACCGCGGCGGCGTCGTCGTGGCCGAGGGCCGACGCGTCGAGCCAGGCGAGGTACGTCGCCTCGAGCGGCCGCATCCGGACCTCGGGCAGGTGGGTGGAGAGCAGCTCCTGGAGCAGGGTGCGCTGCTCGTCGAGGCGCTCGACGAGCGAGGCGAGCCACGGGTCGCCGTGGTCGTACGCCGCTCGCGCCGCCACGACCCCCAGCGGAGACCAGGAGTCGTTGCGCGCCATCGGCTCGGCGTCGAGCGCCTTGCGCGCCTGCGGGTCCGGGACGACGAGCTGGGCGCACCGCAACCCCGCAATGTTGAACGCCTTCGACGCCGCGACGACCGCGACGGCGTGGTCGTGGGTGCCCTCGATCGCGAGGTAGGAGACGTGCTCGGCGCCCGGCAGCACGAGGGGCGCGTGGATCTCGTCGCTGACCACGCGGGCGCCGTGGCGCACCACCACGTCGCGTATCCCCTCCAGCTCGGTGCGGGTGAACGCCCGGCCCCACGGGTTGTGGGGCTGGGTGAGCAGGAGGGTCTGCGCCCCGCCGGCGAGCAGCGCGTCGAGGCGGTCGAGGTCGATCTCGGCCGTGGTTGCGGACGCGGGGAGCTCGAGGAGGTGCTCGGCGCGCCCGGTGATGCCGGCGAGGCCGTGCTGGGCGTTGTAGCCCGGCGTCGGGAAGACCACTCCCCCGGGCCCGCTCAGCACCTCGATGGCCACCCGCACCCCGGCGGTCACGTCGACCACCGCGCGCACGGCCTCGGGGTCGGGCGCCCAGCCGAAGTGCCGCCCCGCCCACCCGGCGTACGCCTCACCGAGCGCGGGGTCGTGCTCGAGGGGGTACCCGGTGACGCCGTCGGCGAGCGCGCGCTGCACCGCCTCCATCACCACCGGGTCGACGGCGTAGTCCATCTCCGCGACCCACGCCGGGATCACGTCCTTGGGCACCGTGCCCCACTTCAGCGGCAGGGCGCGGCGCGCCTGCTCGTCGGTGAGGTCGACGACAGGTCGACGGGGCCTCGAGGCTCGCTCCGCTCGCACCTCGACCATCGAAGCCTCAGACCTGCTCGCGCGCCGCCACCGCCGAGGCCACCCGCTGGATCGCCTCGTCGAGCGGTACGCCGTTGTCCTGGCGGCCGTCGCGGTAGCGGAAGGAGACCGCGCCCGCCTCGATGTCGTCGTTGCCGGCGATCATCATGAACGGCACCTTCTGCAGCTGCGCGTTGCGGATCTTCTTCTGCATCCGGTCGTCGGAGTCGTCGACCTCCACGCGCAGGCCCTGGGCCTTCATCCGGCGCGCGACGTCGTGGAGGTAGTCGGCGGCGAAGTCGGCGACCGGGATCGCCTGCACCTGCACCGGCGCGAGCCAGGGCGGGAAGGCGCCGGCGTAGTGCTCGACCAGCACGCCGAGGAAGCGCTCGATCGACCCAAACTTCGCCGAGTGGATCATCACCGGCTGCTTCCGGGTGCCGTCGGCGGCCTGGTAGGTCAGGTCGAAGCCCTGCGGCTGGTTGAAGTCGTACTGGATCGTCGACATCTGCCAGGTGCGGCCGATGGCGTCCTTGGCCTGCACCGAGACCTTGGGACCGTAGAACGCAGCCCCGCCCGGGTCGGGCACGAGCTCGAGCCCGGACTCCTCGCAGGCCGTGCGCAGCACGTCGGTGGCGTTGGTCCACTGCTCCTCCGAGCCGACGAACTTGTCGGGCTTGGAGTCGTCGCGGGTCGACAGCTCGAGGTAGAAGTCGTCGAGGCCGAAGTCGCGCAGCAGGCCGAGCACGAAGTCGAGCAGGTGCTTGATCTCGCCGGGCGCCTGCTCCTCGGTGACGTAGGAGTGCGAGTCGTCCTGCGCGAAGCCGCGCACGCGCGTCAGGCCGTGGATCACGCCGGACTTCTCGTAGCGGTAGACGTGCCCGAACTCGAAGAGCCGCAGCGGCAGCTCGCGGTAGGACCGACCGCGCGAGCGGTAGATCAGGTTGTGCATCGGGCAGTTCATGGCCTTGAGGTAGTAGTCCGCGCCCTCGAACTCCATCGGCGGGAACATCGTGTCCTTGTAGTAGGGCAGGTGTCCCGAGAGGTGGAAGGTCCCCTCCTTGGAGATGTGGGGGGTGCCGACGTAGTCGAAGCCCTCCTCGATGTGCCGGCGGCGGACGTAGTCCTCCATCTCGCGCTTGATCACGCCACCCCGGGGGTGGAACACCGGCAGGCCGGAGCCGATCTCGTCGGGGAAGGAGAACAGGTCGAGGTCGCGCCCGAGCTTGCGGTGGTCGCGCTTCTCGGCCTCGGCGATCCGCTCCAGGTGGGCGTCCAGGGCCTCCTTGGACTCCCACGCGGTGCCGTAGATGCGCTGAAGCTGCTTGTTCTTCTCGTCGCCGCGCCAGTACGCCGCCGCGCTGCGCATCAGCTTGAACGCGGGGATGCGCTTGGTGGTGGGCAGGTGCGGACCGCGGCACAGGTCGGACCACTTGACCTCGCCGCTGCGGCCGATGTTGTCGTAGATGGTGAGCTCGCCGGCACCCACCTCGACACTGGCACCCTCGGTGCCGTCGGTGCCGGCGCCGCCCTTGAGGCCGATCAGCTCGATCTTGTAGGGCTCGTCCTTGAGCTCGTCGAGCGCGGCGGCGTCGGTGGTGACCCGGCGCTCGAAGCGCTGGTTCTCCTTGATGATCTTGCGCATCGCGGACTCGATCTTGACCAGGTCCTCGGGCACGAACGGGGTCTCGACGTCGAAGTCGTAGTAGAACCCGTTCTCGATCGGCGGCCCGATGCCGAGCTTGGCCTCCGGCCAGATCTGCTGCACGGCCTGCGCCATCACGTGGGCGGTGGAGTGGCGCAGGATGTCGCGGCCGTCGGCGCTGTCGATGGCCACGGCCTCGACCTCGTCGCCGTCGGCGAGCTCGTAGGACAGGTCCTTGAGCTGGCCGGCCACGCGCGCGGCGACCACGTCGGCGTCGTCGCGGAACAGCTCCCACGCCTTGGTGCCCGTCGTGACCGTGGTCTCCGCACGCTGATCGGCGTGGATGCGGACGACCTGGATGTCGGACACGGGAGCTCCTGAGGGGCTGGTGGGGTGGGACGGATGTCCCGGCGATCGTATCGGCCACGCGACGAGGGGCTCACCCCGGTTTCCCGGCGCGAGCCCCTCGACGGTGCAGGTCTCAGCCGAGGGCGGCCGAGCGCTCCCACACGCGGTGCGAGCCCAGCAGCGTGACGAGGTCGTCGACGACGTCGCCAGCGGCGTCACCGGACGTCACGCCGGCACCGTCGATGCCGAGCTCGACGAGCACCTGGCGACCCTCGCCGAAGGCGAGGATGGCCTTGTCGTGGCGGTAGGCCTCGGTGAGCAGCAGGCCGACCCGGGGGTCGCTCGCGACGGCCGAGTCGTCGCCCGCCTTGGCGTCGCGCGCCGGCAGGGCGTCCGCCGCGGGTGGCGCGGCACCGGCCACGACGAGCGCGTCGAACTCGACCGACCGGGCGGTGGCGAAGGTGCGCTGCGCGACCAGGCCCTCGCCCAGCTCGCCGCCGCGCGGTGCCACGAGAAGCGGCAGCAGCCCCTGCGCCATCAGCGACTCGCGCGCCTCGGCCACGCCGGCCAGGTCGCCGTCGGGGTCGACCACGATCCCGACGATGCGACCGTCGGTGGGCCAGGTGCCGCCCACCTGCGACAGCGCGGGGCTCGGCTCCGGCTCGTCGTACTGCACCGAGCGCTCGGGTGCGGGCAGGCCGAGCCCGCGCGCGACCTGGGAGCACAGCCCGGCGTCGATGTTGGCCAGCGCCAGCAGCTGGCGCTCCTTCACCGCCTGCTCGTAGCACTTGCCGAGCTCGAAGGTGTAGGCGTGCACGATGTGCTGCTGCTCGACCGGCGACATGCTCTTCCAGAACAGGCGCGCCTGGCTGAAGTGGTCGTCGTACGACGCGGGGTTCTCGCGGACCTTCGAGCCCTGGACCTCCACCGGGACGTCGACGAACGCGCCCTCCTCGGCGCCCGCGAAGAATGGGCAGCCCGCGTCGAGCGTGTTCGGCTTGTAGGGCGCGACCCCGCCGTGCACGGCGTGCTGGTGGTACCCGTCACGGTGGTTGTCGTTGACGGGCGCGTGCGGCCGGTTGATCGGGATCTGGTTGAAGTTCGGCCCGGCCAGCCGGGTCAGCTGGGTGTCGAGGTAGGAGAAGTTGCGAGCCGCCAGCAGCGGGTCGTCGGTGCCGTCGATCCCGGGCACGAGGTGGCCGGTGTGGAAGGCGACCTGCTCGGTCTCGGCGAAGAAGTTCGTCGGGTTGCCGTTGAGGGTCAGGGTGCCGATGACCTGCACCGGAGCCAGCTCCTCGGGCACGAGCTTCGTCGCGTCGAGCAGGTCGATGCCCTCGAACATCTGGTCGGGGGTGTCGGGGAAGGCCTGGATGCCGAGGTCCCACTCGGGGAAGGCGCCGGACTCGATCGCGTCGTAGAGGTCGCGACGGTGGAAGTCCGGGTCGACCCCGCCGGCCAGCTGCGCCTCCTCCCACGTCAGCGAGTGCACGCCCAGGCGCGGCTTCCAGTGGAACTTCACCAGCGTGGTGCCGCCCTCGGCGTCGACGAGGCGGAAGGTGTGGACGCCGAAGCCCTCCATCATCCGGTAGCTGCGCGGGATGCCGCGGTCGGACATGTTCCAGATGGCGTGGTGCTGAGCCTCGGTGTGCAGCGAGACGAAGTCCCAGAAGGTGTCGTGGGCGCTCTGGGCCTGCGGGATCTCGCGGTCGGGGTGCGGCTTGCCCGCGTGGATGACGTCGGGGAACTTGATCCCGTCCTGGATGAAGAAGACCGGGATGTTGTTGCCGACGAGGTCCCAGTTGCCCTCGCGGGTGTAGAACTTCGTCGCGAACCCGCGGGTGTCGCGCACCGTGTCGGCCGAGCCGCGCGAGCCCAGCACGGTGGAGAACCGCACGAACACCCGCGTCTCCTCGCCGTCGGCGAAGACCGCCGCGCGGCTCACCTTCGACGCCGCTCCGTTGGACCGGAAGACCCCGTGGGCGCCGGCGCCGCGGGCGTGGACCACGCGCTCCGGGATCCGCTCGTGGTCGAAGTGCATGATCTTCTCGCGCAGGTGGTGGTCCGAGAGCAGCGTCGGGCCGCGCGGGCCGGCCTTGAGCGAGTGGTCGCTGTCGCCGATGCGCACACCCGTCGCAGTCGTGAGGTACGCGCCCTGCTGGGCGCTCGCGGTCGGCGGGTCGGCGCTGGGGGCGCCGGTGGGCGAGAGCGGCGTCGGCTGCTGCTGGTCCGGCTTGGGGGGCGGGACCTCGCGCGGCTCGGTCGGCTCCTCGAGCGTCGGGGGCTCGCTGCCGGGGGCGCCCGGGACGGGGCCGGTCATGGAGACGGCGTCGTGGACCGCGTCGGCGACCTCGCCGGCCACCTTCTTCGCGGCCTCGACGGGCTTGCTGGGATTCATGGGTGCTCCTCAGGAAAGGGGTGCGAGCGGTCCGGTACCCCGTCCCCGGTGAGTCCCATGCGCTTCACCGGGGCCCGATCGTCACGACTTCCCGGCGTCCGCGTCCTCGTCCCGGCTCGCGTCCTCGCCGCGGCTCTCCCGGAGCTGGCGGCCGCGCTCGATGTCGGCCCGCTCCTTCTCCGCCGCCTTGTCGATCTTGCGGGTGTCGCGCGGCGGCAGCTGGATCTCCTCCTCGGCAGGCAGACCGGCCTGCAGCTCACGGCCGCGCTCGAGCTCGGCGTCGAGCTCGGCTCCGAAGAGGAGCGCCAGGTTGGTGATCCAGAGCCAGAGCAGGAAGGCGATGACCCCGGCCAGCGAGCCGTACGTCTTGTCGTAGGAGCTGAAGTGGGCGAGGTAGAAGCCGAACGCCGCCGACGCGACGATCCACACCACGATCGCGACGGCCGCGCCGATGCTGATCCAGCGGAACTTCGGCTGCTTCACGTTGGGCGTCGCGTAGTAGAGCAGCGCCACGATGAGCATCACCACCAGCAGCATCACGGGCCACTTGGCGATGTTCCACACCGTCACGGCGGTCGAGCCGAGGCCGATCGCGTCGCCCACCGCCTGCGCGGCGGGGCCGGTGACGACGAGCCCGACCGCGACCGCAGCCGCGAGCACGACCGTGACGAGGGTGACCAGGAGCATCATCGGCCGGAGCTTCCAGATCGGGCGGCCCTCCTGGATCTCGTAGATGCGGTTCATCCCGCGGCCGAAGGCGCCGGTGTAGCCCGACGCCGACCACAGCGCCGCGGCCAGGCCCAGCACCAGGCCGAGCCCGGCGCCGGAGCTCTCGCTGAGCTGGAGCAAGGTGGGCTTGAGGGTGTCGGCCGCGCTGCCGGCACCCACCTGGCGCATCACGCCGAGCAGCGTCTCGACCGTCTGCCGGCCGTCGCTGACGAGCCCGACCACCGAGAGCATCGCGAGCGCCGCCGGGAACAGCGCCAGGACGGCGTAGTAGGTGAGCGCCGCGGCGAGGTCGGTGCACTGGTCGTCGGAGAACTCGCGCACCGTCTTGCGCGCGACGTAGGTCCACGACGGCTTGGTGAGGTCGGTCGGCGAGTCGGGGGTGTCCGTCGCCTCGGGGTCCGAGGTCCGGGTCTCTGCGGGGGTCATGCGTCCCCCGTACCCAGCGCCCCGCACCTCACCGGGCCCATCCCTCCCGGTGGATCACCTGCTGCACCTCCCGGAACGAGGAGGACCGGGAACGCGGACGGCCCCGGTCGTGGACCGGGGCCGTGCTGCTCGGGGTGGGCGATACTGGGTTCGAACCTCTGCGTAGGGCTCTGGTCGAAATGCCCCCTGACCAGCACTAATATGCCCCTGACCTGCGAAAACACTGTTCTTGACGTAGGTCAGTTGCAGACACGGAGCGCCAGATTCTGACGCTGATCCGACACGTATCCGACACGTATCCGACACGAAACGGGCGAGGCGCATGGGCGGCAAGAGGGGTTTCGGGCAGGTCGCCAAGCTGCCGAGCGGACGTCACCGAGCGCGCTACACGGGGCCCGACCTGGCGCTACACAACGCACCCAACACCTTCGACAACAGGATGGACGCGGAGGCCTGGTTGACTGACGAGCGGCGCCTGATCTCGGCTGGGGTCTGGACATCTCCGGCTGCCCGGCGAGCAGCCGTCGTAGCAGTCGAAACTTCGCGCGTGCCGCTGTTCGAGTCCTATGCATCGCGATGGATTGAAGAGCGCCGGGTCAAGGGCAGGCCGCTCGCTCCCCGTACCCGGGACCACTACCGTCAACTGCTCGAGGATTACCTGTCACCCGCCTTCGGGCAGACGTCTCTTGACGCCATCACACCCGGCGCGGTCAACATCTGGTTCGACGACTTCACTCCCTCGCGCTCGCGATCGCACGGCAAGAAGACGGGCGGCGAGACGGCTCGAGCCCACGCGTACTCACTCGCTCGCGCGGTGATGAACACAGCCACCGGTGCACACGGTCCGATCGTAGGAATGGTGAATCCGTTTGCCGTACGCGGTGGCGGTTCCGCACCCAAACGCCGGCGGGATGACCACGTCGCCTCAGGCGCTCAACTGGCGCTGATGCTCGACACGATCCGACCAGAGTGGCGTGCTCTGGTGCTCCTGGCGACCTGGACCGGGCTGCGCTACTCCGAAGTCGTAGCGCTGCGTCGCTCAGACATCGACGTCAACGAGCACGTAGTGCGAGTGCGCAAGTCTGTGAGCCGATCACGATCTGACGGCATCGGGCTCAAGGGGCCCAAGAGCGACGCCGGAGTCCGAGACGTCCACATTCCTGATCACGTGATGCCGGACATCAGGACCCACCTCCGCAGCAACGTCACAGAACGCGACGGACTGCTCTTCCCAGGCCCCAGCGGAGGCTTTCTGGCACCCGCGACCTTCTACGGCAAGCCAAACCGCGCGGGAACCTGGTATGCGGCCAGAACCGCGGCTGGCGTGCCTTCCCTCCACTTCCACGACCTCCGAGCAACCGGAGCCACCCTGATGGCCCAGCTCGGCGCCACCGAAGCCGAGATTCAAGCTTTTTTGGGTGACTCCACTCCCGCGGCGGCGCAGCGCTACGTACGGGCAGCGAGGTCAAGGATGAAGAACCTGGCCGCGCGGATGTCTGAGCTCGCCGCCTCCGGCGACTGGTAGAAGGTCAGTTCGGTCGGGCTGAGTCGCCGACTCCGCTGACGCCCGGCTGCTCGTCGCTCTCGGAGTGCGCGGCGAGCCGCCTCAACCGCCTCACCGCGTGCGCATCAATCCCGCACCATTCCACGGCTTCCGCGACGGCCAGGCCTTCAACCGAGATCATCCGCTCGAGAGCCTCACCCGCTCGCAGCTCCGTCGCCTCGATGACGGCATCGCGTTCGCCAATCGCCGTCACGACCTCGACAGCCAGGTCCTCAACGCGCTTGGCCCTCTTGAGGAGTTCCGCTCGTCGCTTGGCCGCGACGCTGCGTGCGTCGCGTCTGGCGAGCTGACGCAGGGTTTGAGTCGCCACGTGTACCTCCGAAGGCCTGAATCGGTCTCCTACCTATGGAGCTTTCCCTGGTGTGTGGGATCGCAGCCCTCGCCCCCAGGCAGAATGAGCATCGGTCGACCGTCTCACCCCGAACGACCGCAACCGCTCGTCGACGAGGAATCTCGCCGTGGAATGCACCGGTAGCAATGGCAACACTCGCTTGAGTTGCACCGCGAGGGTACGCCGCAGGCACGCGCCTACCCAAGCATCCTTGCACTCGTCACAAGTTTAGAAGGAGCGAGGTCGCGCTCGATCGAGCGACGTCAGTCGTCTCACGCTGTTTGGGATCGTTTTCGGCACGCTGATAAGGGGAGGTACACGCCGAGCACGTGATCTCCGCTGACGATTCGACGCAGGTTGGTGCCGCTAATCAGACCTGATGCCGGCGACGCCAACAGAGTCACCGGGGGGCCATCCGAAGCGCTCCGTCGAGGCGGATCGTCTCCCCGTTGATGTATTCGTGCTCGGCGAGAAACACGACGAGGTCTCCGAACTCCTCGGGACGGCCCAGACGCTGCGGGAAGGGGATACCGGCTGCGAGGCCGGCGCGGAACTCCTCGGAGACGGTGGCGAGCATGGGTGTCTCGAGGATGCCGGGCGCGATGGTGTTGACCCGGATGCCGTGTTGGGCGAGGTCGCGGGCTGCGGGGACGGTAAGTCCGACGATTCCACCCTTGGAGGAGGAGTAGGCGGCCTGTCCGATCTGCCCCTCGAAGGCGGCGACGCTGGCGGTGTTGACGATGAGCCCACGTGCGCCGTCGGCGAGGGGTTCGGTGGCGGCGATCTTCTCAGCGGCGAGTGCAAGGACGTTGAAGGAACCGATGAGGTTGATGGTGACGACCTTGGCGTACAGGTCGAGATCGTGGACGCCCTTGCGAGACAGGATGCGCGCGGATGGTCCGATGCCGGCGCAGTTCACGACCATGCGCAGGGGCGCGACGCCTGCGGAGGCCCGGTCGACGGCAGTTTGGACCTGGGTGGGGTCGGTGACGTCGGTAGCGAGGTAGGTGACGTTGTCGCTCGCGCCGGTGGTGGCGTCCTCGACTGCTTGGGGTAGGTCGACGGCGTAAACGTGGGCGCCTCGGGCGCTGAGGGCGGTGGCGGTCGCTGCGCCGAGGCCGGACGCCCCGCCGGTGACGATCGCGGTGGTGTTGTTGAGGTCCATCGGTGTGTCTCTCCGTACGTGGTGGTGTCAGCGGGCAAAGCGCTGCAGCAACTGGGCGGCGGCGGGTTGCGTGACGGCGCGGGCGATCGTGGTGGCCTCGTCTCGCCCGGCCGTGGTCCGGTCGACTGCCCATGCGTTGCGGACCAGGCGGCGTGCCTGGCCGTGAGCGTGGGCAGGGCCGTCGGCGAGGGCGCGGGCGAGGGCGCGGGCCCGTCCGGCGGCCGTGACGGTGGGGCTGTCGGTCTCGTCGGCGGTGATGACTTCGGTGACCAGGCCCCAGGCGAGCGCCTCGTCGGCGGCGAGGGTGCGCGGGGTGAGTAGCAGCTCGAGGGCGCGCTGTTGCCCGACGGCGCGGGGCAGCAGCCAGGAGAGTCCGCAGTCAGGGGTCAGTCCGACACCGGCGTACGCCGCGAGGAACTTCGTGTCCGCCTCAGCGACCACCAGGTCGCAGGAAAGCATGACGGCCAGCCCCGCACCGGCGACGGCTCCCTGGACGCCCGCCACGACCGGCTTGTCGATGGCCGCCAACGCAACGAGCGCGGCGTCAGCTGCGGTCGCGAGCTCGTCGAGGTGGGTGGCACGGTCGTCGCCTCGGACCATCGAGGCGACGTCGCCGCCGGCACAGAACCGCCGCCCCTCCCCCAGCACCAGCACCGCGGCGACCGACCCGTTGGCGTCAGCTTCCCGGACGGCGTCGTGAAGGGCGTGGGCAGTCGCGAGGTCGAGGGCGTTGGAGGCCTCAGGGCGGTTGAGGGTGATGGTGGCGACGCCGTCGCGGATGTCGAGCAGCACCGGCGCCGTGCTGCGAGTCTCGCCGGTGTTGCTGGTGGAGTCGTGGCCGGTCACGGTTCAGACCCGCCGGAACAGGGCGGCGAGTGCCTGGCCGCCGCCGATGCACATGGTGACGATGCCGAGCTCGAGGTCGCGACGGACCATGTCCTTGGCCACGCGGAGCGTGAGGTTGGCACCGGTGGCGCCGACGGGGTGGCCGAGGGCGATGGCGCCGCCGTAGGGGTTGACGCGCTCGGGGTCGAGGCCGGCGTCGCGGATGCAGACGACGGCCTGGGCGGCGAAGGCTTCGTTGAGCTCGATGATGCCGATGTCGTCCGGGCCGGTACCGGTCTTCTCGAACAGCGCGTTGAGAGCCAGGACGGGTGCGTAGCCCATGAGCTCGGGTTCCATCGCGGCCGTCGTGACGGCCTCGAGTGACACGAGGCCGGTGAGGCCGCGGTCGTCGGCGACGGTTTCGCTGGCCAGGACGAGGGCGGCGGCGCCGTCGTTGATGCCGGAGGAGTTGCCGGCGGTGACGGTGCCACCTTCGGCAAAGGCGGGGCGTAGACCGGCCAGGGCGTCGAGGGTGGTGTTCGGCTTGGGGTGCTCGTCGGTGTCGGCGGTGAACGGCTTGCGGCCGCCCACCTCGACGGCGGCGATCTCCTCGGCGAACGCAGCCGCGGCTTCTGTTGTGGCGGCTCGGCGCTGGGACTCGACGGCGAACTCGTCCTGCTCGGTTCGGCTGGCGCCGTACTTGGTAGCGACGTTCTCGGCGGTGACGCCCATGTGCATGCCGCCGAAGGGGTCGGTGAGCATCATGACGGTGCCGTCGGCGAGCTGACGGTTGCCTAGCTTGTAGCCGGTGCGGGCGCCGAAGTCGTAGAACGGCATCCTGGTCATGGACTCGTCGCCGCCGGCGACGGCGATGTCGACGCCGCCCCATCGCATCTGCATCGCGGCGGACCACACGGCCTGCAGCCCGGACCCGCAGAGCCGGTTCACGGTGTAGGCGGGGACGTTGTTCGGCAGTCCGGCGGTGATTGCGACGCGGCGGGCGTTGTAGGCATCTGGGCCGACCTGGCCAATGCAGCCCATGATCACCTCGTCGACGTCGTGCGCCTGGACGCCGGCGCGATTCAGCGCCGCCCGGGTGGCGGTCGCGCCGAGCTCGAAGCCGGGGACGTCCTTGAACATGCCGCCGAAGCTGCCGATCGGGGTGCGTGCGCCGTCGAGGACGACGACCTTCTCCTGCTTCATGTGGTTCTCCTCCTGACCCGGTGATGGTTCAGCTGTTGAGCTTGATGTTGATCTGCTTGGTCTGGGTGAACCCGGCGATGGCGCCTTCGAGGGAGAACTCGCGGCCGATGCCGGACTCCTTGTAGCCGCCGTACGACTGCCCGACGACCTGGCCGCCGCCCTGGTTGACCTGGACCCAGCCGGACTGGATGCGGTTCGCGGTGGTGACGGCTTCGTCGAGGTCGGCGGACCAGATGTAGGCGGCGAGCCCGTAGTGGGAGTCGTTGGCCATGGCGACGACGTCGTCGACGTCGCGCCACGGGATGACGACGAGCACCGGGCCGAAGACCTCTTCGCGGGCGATGCGCCAGTCGTTGCTGGCTCCGGCGAGGATGGTCGGGCCCTGGTAGAACCCATCGAGACCTTCGATGCTGTTGTCGCTGCCGTCGAGCACGACCCGAACGCCGGGCTGCTGCTTGCCTTCCTCGACGTAGGCGCGGACGGCCTCGTGCTGCTTGGCGCTGATGATGGTGCCCATGTCGGTGTCCTCCTCGAGGGGGTCGCCGACCTTGAGGGCGCTCACGTGCTGGGCCAGCTCGTCGAGGAAGGCGTCGTAGACGTCCTCGTGGACGAACAGCCGTGACCCGGCTGTGCAGGACTGGCCCTGTCGGGTGAACCGCATCGCGAGCAACGAACCAGCGGCGGTCGCGGTGATGCGGTCGGGGGTGGCTGCGGACGGGAACACGATGTTGGGGCTCTTGCCGCCGAGCTCGAGGCTGACGTGAGCGAGCCGATCACCCGCCACCGCGGCGACGTGGCGGCCGACCTCGGTGGAGCCGGTGAAGGACACCTTGTCGATGCCATGGTGCTGGACGATGGCCTCGCCGACGACGCTGCCGCGGCCGGTGACGACGTTGAGGACACCTGCGGGCAGGTGCTCACCGGCGATCTCGGCGAGTCGGAGGATGGTCAGCGGCGCATCCTCGGCCGGCTTGACGACGACGGTGTTGCCGGCGACGAGCGCGGCGGGGATCTTCATCGCCGCGATCATGAGCGGGCTGTTCCACGGCAGCACGCAACCGACGACGCCGAGGCTCTCGATGCGGGTGTACTGCAGCTGGTCCTCCCCGGCCGGCAGCACGGTGCCCTTGAACTCGCCCGCGACACCGGCGAAGTACCGGAACAGCGCGACCAGGGTGGCGGACTCGGGTCGGGCCTGGGTGCGCAGCGCGTTGCCGGTGTCCTGCGCGGTGAGGACGGCGAGCGCCTCGGCGTCGGCCTCGAGCGCGTCGGCGATCTTGTTCAGGGCGCGCTGGCGGGCGGTGAAGTGCAGCGCGGCCCAGGCGGGGTGAGCGGCACGGGCCGCGGCGACAGCACGGTCGACGTCCTCGACGGTGCCGGCCGGGACCCGGGCGAGGACGGTGCCCGCGCGGGACGGGCAGACTGCGTCGGACCAGTCGCCGGCGACCGAGGGGACCCAGTCACCGTCGATGTACATGGGCCAGTCGGGGACGTCGGTGCCGTCGAGCTCGAGAACGGTCTGGTACTTCATGGTGCTTCCTCCAGTACGAGGTCGATGCGGGCTAGGTGAGAGGTCAGGGGCGGTTCGGGTCGCGGTTCGGGTCGCGATGGCTGCGAGCACGGACCTCTGGCGGTCCGGGTTGCCTACCGGTCAGGCGTGAGTGAAGGTCGGCGGGCGCTTCTCGACGAACGCGGCCATGCCCTCGGCACGGTCGGCGAGCGCGAAGGTGGCGTGGAAGGTGCGCCGCTCGAACTGGACGCCGGCAGCGAGAGTGGACTCGTGGGCGTGGGCGACGGCTTCCTTGGCCGCGTAGGCGGCAGGCAGCGACATCGAGGCGATCTTCTCGGCGATGGCGAGCGTCTCGTCGAGGAGCGTGTCGGTGGTGACGATGCGGGAGACGAGGCCCGCGCGTTCGGCTTCCTCGGCGTCCATCATGCGGCCGGTGAGGACGAGGTCCATGGCCTTGGCCTTGCCGACGGCACGTGCCAGCCGTTGGGTGCCGCCTATGCCGGGCATGGTGCCGAGGGTGATCTCGGGTTGCCCGAACCTGGCGTTCTCGGCGGCGATGAGGAGGTCGCACATCATCGCGACCTCGCAGCCACCACCGAGGGCGTACCCGGAGACGGCGGCGATGGTGGGTGTGCGGACGGCGGCGAAGCGGTCCCAGACGGAGAAGAAGTCCTCGCGGATGACGTCGGCGTAGCTGCGTCCGGCCATCTCCTTGATGTCCGCGCCGGCTGCGAACGCCTTCTCCGAGCCGGTGAGCACGATGGCGCCGATGCTCGGGTCGGTGTCCATGGCGGCGGCCGCCGCGACGACCTCGGCACCGAGTGCGAGGTTGAGGGCGTTGAGCGCGTGCGGGCGGTTGAGGGTGATGATCCCGACCCGGCCGCGCCACTCGACGGTGATGTGCTCGGTCGTCTGCTGCGTGGCGTCGGTGGCGTACTCGGTGGCGCTCATGCGGTGCGCTCCACGTGCAGGCCCTCGACGGGCTCCTTGCGGATCTCGTTGATGATGGCGGAGAAGTCGCTCTCGCGGCCCTCGCCCATCCCGAACTGGCGGTAGATGTTGGTGGCCATCTGCCCGAGCCTGGCGTCGGTGTCGGTGAGGTCGGCGGCCTTCATCGCCAGGGTGAGGTCCTTGGCCATGAGGGGGGATGCGAACCCGGGTGCGTAGTCGCGGTTGGCGGGACTGGTGGGGACCGGCCCGGGGACCGGACAGTTGGTGGTGAGCGCCCAGCACTGGCCTGAGGCGGTAGAGGCGACGTCGAACAGGGCCTGGTGGGTGAGCCCGAGTCGCTCGCCGAGGACGAAGGCCTCGGACACGGCGATCATCGAGATGCCGAGGATCATGTTGTTGCAGATCTTCGCGGCCTGCCCGGCGCCCGGCTCGCCGCAGTGGACGACGCGGCCGGCCATCGGGTCGAGGATCGAGCTGACTTCCTCGATGAAGTCGGCAGGAGCCCCGACCATGAAGGTGAGCGACCCGGCGGCTGCGCCGACGGCACCGCCGGACACAGGTGCGTCCGCAGCTCGATGACCCGCCTCGTTGGCGTGCTGGGCGGCGGCTGTCGCGTCCTGAACTGCGATGGTGGAGCAGTCGATGAACAGAGCACCCGCGGGTGCTGCCTGGAGCACCGCGTCGTTGCCGCGGCGGCCGAGGTAGACGTCGAGGACGTGGTCGCCGGTGGGCAGCATCGTGATCACCACGTCCGCGTTCGCCGCGGCGTCGGCGGGTGAGGCGGCCATGGTGATGCCGTTGCCGATGGCCTGCTCGGCGGCTGCGGGGACGGGGTCGTAGCCGGTGACGGTGTGGCCGGCCTTGACGAGGTTGGCGGCCATGGGGCCACCCATGTTGCCGAGTCCGATGAACGCGACGTTCTGGCCGGTGTTCTGGCCGGTGTTGTGGCTGGTGTCCGGGGTGCTCATGCTGTTCCTCCTTGCTGGGCGAAGCTGCTGGTCGGTTCGTGGCGGTGGGCGTGTGCGGCGAGCTCGTCGTCCAGCGGCGCGAAGTAGGCGTCGACGTCAGCGGGGTCGACGTCAGCGACGGTTGCTGGGTGCCACTTCGGGTCGCGGTCCTTGTCGACGACCTGGGCGCGGATGCCTTCGGGGAAGTCGTGGCTGCGAAGCAGGCGGACCGCGATGCGGTACTCCTGGTCGAGCGCGTCCTCCAAGGAGGCGACGTCACGGGCTGAGCGCAGGGCTCGGAGCGTCACGACGAGTGAGGTCGGGGAGTTCCTGCTCAGGGCGCGGCGCGCGGCTACGGCGCCGTCCTCGGGACGTGCGGTGAGGGCCTTGAGGATGTCGTCGACGGTGTCGTGGGCGAAGGCGGCGTCGATCCATTCCTGTTGATGGAGCAGGTTTGAGCCGGGGGCGCGGCGGGTCACTTCGTCGAGGGCGGCGTCGACGGGCAGCTGGGCGAGGAGGTCGAGCAGCGTGCCAAGTTCCGCGGCGGGCACGTAGTGGTCGGCCAGCCCGACGGCGATGGCGTCGCCGGCGTCGACGTGTCCGGCGGTGAGTGCGAGCTTGGTGCCGAGCTCGCCGGGAGCGTTTGAGAGCAGCCAAGTGCCGCCGACGTCTGGTAAGAACCCGATGCCGACCTCGGGCATCCCGATGCGGGTGCGGTCGGTGACGACCCGGTGGGAGGCGTGGGCGGAGAGTCCGACTCCGCCGCCGAGGACGAGGCCGTCCATGAGGGCGACGTACGGCTTGGGGTAGGAGGCGATGAACGCGTTGAGGTGGTACTCGTCGCGCCAGAAGTTCTCGGTGGCGGTGCCGCCGGTGCGGGCGTCGTCGTAGATGGCGACGATGTCTCCGCCGGCGCACAGGCCACGGTCTCCGGTGCCGGTGAGGGCGACCGCCTCGACGTCGTCGTCGCGGGCCCACTCCTCGAGCACGGCGCGGATCTGGATGGCCATGTCGTGGGTGAGGGCGTTGATGGCGCGCGGCCGGTTGAGCGTGATGATGCCGAGGCGTCCGTTGGGTCCGCGGCGTTCGGTCAGGACCGTCGCGTCAGTCGCCTCGTTCACATCGGTAGCAGTGTCGGGGGTGGTGTTGTGGTCGCTCATGCTGCGCCTTCGAGGACGGAGCGGCTGACGATGAGGCGCATGATCTCGTTGGTGCCTTCGAGGATCTGGTGGACGCGGAGGTCGCGTACGACGCGCTCGACGCCGTACTCGGACAGGTAGCCGTAGCCGCCGTGGAGCTGGAGGGCGGCGTTGGCGGCGTCGAAGCAGTGGTCGGTGACGAACTGCTTGGCCATCGCGCAGAGCTTCACGGCGTCGGGGGCTCCGTTGTCGAGCGCGGTGGCCGCGCGGTCGAGCAGACAACGGGACGCCTCGAGGCTGGTTTCCATGTCGGCGAGGCGGAACTGGAGGGCCTGCTGGGCGCTGAGCGGTTTGCCGAAGGCGATGCGTTCGCGCAGGTGGGTGCTGGCGCGTTCGACGGCCCACGACGCTCCGCCAAGGGAGCAGGCGGCGATGTTGAGGCGGCCGCCGTTGAGGCCGCGCATGGCGATGCCGAACCCGTCGCCCTCTTCGCCGAGGCGCAGGCGGGCGGGGATGCGGACTCCGTCGAGGATGACTTGCCGGGTGGGCTGGGCGTTCCAGCCCATCTTGCGTTCGTTGGCGCCGAACGACAGGCCCGGGCTGTCGCCGGGGACGAGGAACGCGGTGATGCCGCGAGGGCCGTCGTCACCGGTCCGAGCCATGACGAGGTAGACGTGGGTGCTGCCGGCACCGGAGATGAACTGCTTGACGCCGTTGAGGACGTACTCGTCGCCGTCGAGCACGGCGGTGGTGCGCAGCGCGGCGGCGTCGGAGCCGGCGTCGGGTTCGGTGAGGCAGTAGCTGGCGAGCTTCTCCATACCAGCCAGTTCCGGAAGCCACTCCTCGCGGACCTCGTCGGTCGCGAACGAGTCGACCATCCAGGCGACCATGTTGTGGATGCTGATGTAGGCGGCGAGGGCGACGTCGCCGCGGGCGAGCTCCTCGAAGAGCCGGACGGAGACCGTGCGCGGCAGCTCTGCTCCCCCGTGCTCCTCGCTGATGTAGATGCCGCCGAGGCCGAGCTCGCCGGCGCGGGCGAGGACGTCGACAGGGAAGTGCTTGTTCTCGTCGCGTTCCTGCGCGTGGGGTGCGAGCTCGCTCTCGGCGAACTTCCGCACCGCCTGCATCATCGCTCTCAGGTCGTCATCGTCGAGGCTCATGCCTCCTCCTTCATGTCGGTCGTGTCCGCGGCGGCGGGCGTGAGGCCTAGCCAGGTCCGGACGGTGTCGTTGTGCTCGCCAAGCAGCGGCGGGTGGACATGGGCGGCTCTGGCGCCTGCGTAGGCGTTGTCGTCGAACCGCAAGGCGGGGCCCGGCAACTGGAGGTGGCCGAGGGTGGGGTGCTCGACGTCGACGAGCAGGCCCTGGGAGCGGGTCTGTTCCCAGGCGTAGACCTCGTCGAGGGTGCGGACCCGGCCGGCCGGGACGCCGGCGTCGTCGAGGAGCCTGAGCCAGTGCTCGGCGGGGCCGTAGCGCAACCGCTCGTTCAACACGGCGGTGAGCTGGCGGCGGTTGGCGACACGGTCGGCGTTGGTGGCTACGACCGGGTCGTCCGCGACGAGGTCAAGGACTCCGCACAGCCTGCGCCAGATGGCGTCGTTGCCACACGCGATCTGGATGGGCGCGTCCTCGGTCTCGAACAGGCCGTACGGCGCGATCGAGGGGTGGTGGTTCCCTTCGCCGCCGGGCACGAGTCCGGCAACGGTGTGCCGAGTGCCTTGGAACGCGTGGATGCCGACAATGCTGGCTAGCAGGCTGGTGCGCACGACCCGGCCGCGGCCGGTGTGCTCTCGCTCGAACAGGGCGGCGGCGATGCCGTACGCAGCGTTCATGCCGGCGAGCAGGTCCCCGATGGCGACGCCCACCTTGGTGGGTGCGTCGGGTTCGCCGGTGAGGCTCATGAGCCCGGCCTCGCCCTGGGCGATCTGGTCGTATCCGGGGCGCTGACCCTCGGGTCCGTCGTGTCCGAACCCGGTCAGGGAGCAGACGACCAGGCGAGGGTTGAGCTGGTGGAGGGTGTCGAGGGAGAAGCCGAGCCGGTCCAGGACGCCCGGACGGAAGTTCTCGACCAGGACATCGGCTCGCTGCACCAGGGCTTCGAGCAGTGTGCGGCCCTCGGTCGACTTCAGGTCGGCGGTAACCGACTCCTTGTTGCGGTTGCAGGACAGGAAGTAGGTGGAGACCTCGTCGTCGCCAACGAAGGGAGGGCCCCAGTGGCGGCTGTCGTCGCCGGCCGCGGCCTCGACCTTGATGACCCGGGCGCCGAGGTCGGCCAGCATCATCGTCGCCTGCGGGCCGGCCAGAGCACGGGTGAGGTCGACCACGAGCACCCCCTCGAAGGGGCTGGTCCGTTCGGCTGCACGCATGGGTTCTCCTCGTCACGGGGTGGTTCAGCGAGAACGTTCGCTGAGCTGTGACGAGGCGAGAACCCTAGATAGTAGGTAGTCCTAGCAATCGGCTCGGTGGGTGCCGCCACGGAGCGTGGGTCCGCCGTGTGAGGTGCGTCGCAGCCGGGCTCTGCGGATACGAAACCGGGTGGATCCCGCCCGAGCATCTGCGCTCTTGATGGACCGCTGATCAGGGGGTCCCTGGTTGAGAGCGGTGCCTCAGAAGGTGTGCTCGGGGCCAGGGAAAGTGCCGTCCTTGACCTCGCGTGCGTAGGTACTCGCTGCGTCGAGAAGTACTCGGTGCAGGTCGGCGTACTGCTTGACGAAGCGAGGCAGTCGGCCGGTGTTGAGGCCGAACGCGTCCTGCCAGACGAGGACTTGTGCGTCGGTCTGGTTTCCGGCGCCGATGCCGATGGTCGGGACGTCGAGCGCTGCGGTGAGCTCGGCGCCGAGGTCGGCCGGCACCATCTCGACGAGGACTGCGAAGGCTCCGGCATTCTGAACGGCTTGTGCGTCGGCGAGAACCTGCGCGGCTGCGTCGCTGCGTCCTTGGACGCGGTAGCCGCCGAGCGCGTGCTCGTACTGGGGTGTGAAGCCGATGTGGGCGCACACCGGTATGCCACCTCGCACCAGGCGCTCGATCTGGGGTGCCATGTCGCGGCCACCCTCGAGCTTGACCGCGGCGACCCCTGCTTCCTTCATGAACCGCGTCGCGGTGGCGTACGCCTGCTCGGGCGAGGCTTGGTAGGACCCGAACGGGAGGTCGCCCATGACCAGGGCCCGGCTGGTGCTCTTGGCGACGGCACGGGCCAGCGGGATCAGCTCGTCGACGGTGATGGGCAGCGAGTTCGGGTGGCCGTAGACGACGCCGGATGCGGAGTCGCCGATGAGGAGGACGTCGATGCCGGCCTCGTCGAACACCTGGGCGGTGTAGGTGTCGTAGGAGGTGAGCATCGTGAACTTCTCGCCTCGGTCCTTCATGTCCTGCAGGTGGTGCGTGCGAACGCGCTTGATCGGCGCGCGCCTTGTCGGGGTGGAAGCGGCGTCGGCGCCGTAGGCGGCGTGCGTCTCGGGTGCGTTGGCTGTCATGTCGATGTCCTTGCTGGGGTTCGAGTGAGCCAAAGGTCCCTGCTCGAGAACGGAGGGGTACGGCGAGAGTCCCGTGGGGACTGGTGGCCTCTTGCAGTGGACCTACAACGCGAAGACGCGGCGGGCATTACCGTCGAGGAAGTCGGCGGCGATCTGCTCGTCGAGGTTCAGGTCGGCGAGACCATACAGTGCCTTCGCTGGGGTGATCATCGGGTAGTTGGTGCCGAACAGGACGCGCTTGCGTCCACGGCCGCGCATGTAGTCGACGAGCTCAACCGGGTAGCGGCGGGCGGTGTAGGCGCTGGTGTCGATGTAGACGTTGGGGTGCTTGTCGGCGACGGCGATCATCTCGGTCGTCCACGGGTAGCCGATGTGGCCGCAGACGATCTTGAGGTCGGGGAAATCGATGGCGATCTGGTCGATGTACGGAATGGGGCGGCCGACTTCGCTGGGCCGTAGCGGCCCGGTGTGGCCGACCTGGGTACAGATGGGGATGTCGAGGTCGACGCACTCGGCGTAGAGGGGGTAGAAGAGCGGGTGCGTGGGCGGAACCTCCCAGAGCCACGGGAGCACCCGTAGGGCGACGAATCCGTGGTCGCGCACCATGCGGCGCAACTCGCGGACGGCCGGGACGGGACGGGCCAGGTCGACTGACGCGACGCCGCGGTAGCGCTCGGGATGCTGCTGCACCCAGGCGGCGACCTCGTCGTTGGAGATCATGGCGCCGTCGCGCGGGGAGTGCCACGCCGAGAGCAGCCCGATGTCGACTCCGGCCTCGTCAAGGGCGGCGTCGGTGGCCTTCAAGTCGAGCTCGTCGTCCAGCGTCGGCCAAGACGACCACCGTCGCAGCGAGTCGAACATCTCGTGCCGCGAGAATCGAGCGGTCGGGTGCTGAAGCCAGGCATCGACGGTCATTGGGGAGGGAGCCTTCTTGTTCGGAGTGGGCGTTGGGCGTTGAGCTTGGGGTCGGGCGTTCGGTAGTTCATCGTGCTCCTGCCCCGGACCGGGGTGTCCGGTCCGGGGCAGGCGAGCGGGGTGCGTCAGGCGGTCTCGGGGATCGGGTGCCGCTTCTCGGTCGGGGTCGGCTGGCCCTCGAGGGCACGGTGCTGGGTCTCGGGCATGGCCAGCGCGCACAGGAGGCTGAGGAGACCGAACCCGGCGAGCATCCAGCCGACGGCTCCACTGCCGTGGTCGGCGGTGAGGTCGGTGGCGAGGATGGGGGCCGTACCGCCGCCGATGACGGCGGCGATGGCGTAGGCCATGCCGGCGCCGGTGTAGCGGTAGCGGGTCTGGAACATCTCCGGCAGGAGCGCTCCGGCCGGGCCGTAGGAGATGCCCATGATGCACAGCGTCAGCGACAGCCCAATGAAGAAGGCGAGCGGGGTGCCGTTGTCGAGGATGGGGAACAACGCGAAGCCCCACGGGATTGACAGCACGCAGGAGCCGATGACGACCTTGCGGCGCCCGACGCGGTCGGAGTACAGGTTGGACACGATCACCGAGGCCGCGAAGATCACCGAGGCGCCGATGCCCAGCGAGAGCACGGTGCCGCGCTCGAGGCCGAGGGCCGTGGTGCCGTAGGCGGTGAGGTAGGCGGTGCCTGTGTAGAAGAACGCGAACATCATGGCCAGCGCGCCACCGGCGAGGAGGAGCTCGCGGGGCTGCTTCCAGAACACCTCGAGCACGGAGCCCTTGGGGGCGGGGTTGTTGGCGGCCTCGGCGGCCTGGCGCTTGAACACAGGCGTCTCCTCGACCTTGAGGCGGACGTAGAGCCCGACGAGGACGAGCAGCGCGCTGGCGATGAACGGGATGCGCCAGCCCCACGTGACGAAGGCGTCCGAGGTCTCGCCGACGAACTGGTTGACGATGAGGAACGTGCCACTGGAGAGCGCGAACGCGATCGCCGGACCGAGCTGCGGGAAGATGGCGTACAGGCCGCGCTTGGTCGGGGGCGCGTACTCGGCCGCGAGGAGCGTGGCACCGGCCCACTCGCCGCCGACGGCCAGGCCCTGGCAGATGCGCAGTGCGATGAGGATGATCGGGGCGGCGACGCCGATGCTGTCTGAGCTGGGGATCAGGCCGATGAGAACGGTCGCGACACCCATGAGCAGGAGCGTCGTGATGAGGGTCGTCTTGCGGCCCAGTCGGTCCCCGAAGTGGCCGAAGAGCAGGGCGCCGAGGGGGCGGGCGCCGAACGCGACTGCGTAGGTGGCGAACGAGGCGACGGTGCCGGCGGTGGACCCGAGCGCGGGGAAGAACACGGTCGGGAAGACCAGCGCGGCGGCGGTGCCGTAGATGAAGAAGTCGTAGAACTCGATGGTGGTGCCGGTGCCGCTGGCGAATGCGACGCGTCGCATTGTCTTGGCGTCGCCGTGCGCCTCGGTGGTGGTCCGGGACATGTGAACTCCTGCATGGACGTGTCCCGCTCGTCAGCGGCGGGACTGGATTGCGAGAGTGTGAGCGCGGTCACCTGTAGGTGTGCACCCTCCATGGTGGGTAGGGCTGGTGGCCCCTTCTTTCGGGGCTAGCCCGCGGTTCTTCGTGGGCTTCGGACAGGTCGTGCCTCGGGCATGACGACGGGCACCCGCTACCTGGAGGGTTGCGGGTGCCCGTGCCTGGGCGCCTGGGTGCCTGGGTGCTTTTCGCAGGGTTGTTCGGACGCGCGTCAGCTGGCGGTGGTGAGGCCGAGCATCTCCACGGAGTGTTCGCGCATCTCAACCTTGCGGATCTTTCCGGTCACGGTCATCGGGAATTCGTCGACCACGTAGACGTAGCGGGGGATCTTGTAGCGGGCGAGCTTGCCGGAGGCGAAGTCCTTCAGTGAGCCGGCGTCCATCGTGGGGGCGCCGTTGCGCAGTCGGACCCAGACCATGAGCTCCTCGCCGTAGGTGGCGTCGGGGACGCCGATGACCTGGGCGTCGAGGATGTCGGGGTGGGTGTAGAGAAACTCTTCGATCTCACGTGGGTAGATGCACTCCCCGCCGCGCAGGACCATGTCCTTGATGCGACCGGTGATGGCGATGAACCCGTCGTCGTCCATGACCGCGAGGTCGCCGGTGTGGATCCAGCCGTCGGTGTCGATGGCCTCGGCGGTCTTCTCGGGGTCGTCCCAGTAGCCGAGCATCACCGAGTAGCCGCGGTTGCACAGCTCTCCTGCCGTTCCGCGCGCGACAACCTCGCCGGTGTCGGGGTCGATGACCTTGGCTTCGACGTGCGGGTGGACGCGGCCGACGGTCGAGACTCGAGCCTCGAGCGAGTCGTGCGGGAGGGTCTGGGTGGAGGCCGGTGAGGTCTCGGTCATGCCGTAGCAGATCGCCACCTCGGGGGCCCACGCGGTGATCTGCTTCATCACCTCGACGGGGCACGGCGAGCCGGCCATGATGCCGGTGCGCATGGCGGAGAGGTCGTAGGAGTCGAAGTCGGGCTGGCTGAGCATGGCAATGAACATGGTGGGCACGCCGTACTGGGAGGTGCACCTCTCGTTCGCGGCGGCTTCCAGGGCGGCACGTGGGTCGAATGCCGGGGAGGGGATGACCACGCAGGCGCCGTGTGCGACGGCTGCGAGGTTGCTCATCACCATCCCGAAGCAGTGGTAGAACGGCACGGGAGCGCAGATCCGGTCGATCTCGGAGTAGCCGACCAGTGAGCCGACGAAGTAGCCGTTGTTGAGGATGTTGCGGTGGCTGAGCGTCGCGCCCTTGGGGAACCCCGTGGTGCCCGAGGTGTACTGGATGTTGATCGGGTCGTCAGGTCGCAGACCGGCCTGGCGCGTCTGGCGCGGTTCGGGCGGCAGGCTGCGCCCGCGTTCGAGCAACGCGTCCCATTCCGGGGTGCCGAAGTACACGCTGCGTCGCAGGGCCGGGCACCGCTCGGCAACTTCGGCGACCATGTCGGAGTAGTTCGAGGTCTTGAAGGACTCGACCGCGAACAGGGTGCGGATCCCGGCCTTGTTGAGCGCGTACTCGAGCTCGCTGGTGCGGTAGGCCGGGTTGATGGTGACCAGGATGGCGCCGATCTTGGCGGTGGCGTGCTGGACGAGGACCCATTCGGGGTAGTTGGGTGCCCAGATCCCGACTCGGTCGCCCTGCTCGATGCCGTCGTCGATGAGCGCGGACGCGAGTGCGTCGACGTCGTCCTTCAGCTGGCGGTAGGTCCATCGTCGCCCCGACGGGACGTCGACCAGTGCCTCGCGGTCGGGAAACCGCGACACCGTCAGGTCGAGGTGGTCGCCGATGGTGACGTCCAGCAGCGGCTGGTCGGTCGGTCCGGCTGCGTAGCTCAGGGCGGGGTTCGGCGTGGCGTTCATCGTGTTCTCCTGGGCGGCGACGCTTCCGTCGCGGGATCGGTGTCCTCGGGTGAACCGATGCTCGTCGCAACGAGGTGAACTGACTGCCCACTTTCGTGGGGCATCCGCATCCCAGCTTTCGCGTGAACGGTCAGAGGCTGTAGTCGGCTGTCGCGCGGAGCTGACCGTCGCTGACGGCGACGGCGCCGCTGGCGGTCATCGAGGCGACGAGCTCGCGGGCCAGTTCCACGGGTTCGAGCTCGAGAAGCCGAGCTGCGTCGAGAACCCAGTCTCGAGCCACGAGGTAGTCCTCCACCTGGCTGGTGGCGATGCCGTGGCGGATCATCAGCGCAAACGCGAAGATGCGGCGGGCGCCGTACCAGACCGCACCAGTGGGGTCGTCCACGAGTCGTTGCGCACGACGCAGGGCGGCATCCAGGGCGGCGGCGCTGTCCCTTGGGAGTGCTCCGTGGGCGGGTAGCAGTGTCCGGGGCTGGAGGTCGGTGACCCGTTGTAGAGACTCGAGTGCGGTCGCTGCGACAGCTGGTCCGTCGAGAGCGAGGTTGACCCACCCGACGTCGTAGGTGGAAAGCAGATCTCCGACAGCAAGGACGCGTTCCTCGGGCTGCCAGAACGCCAGGTGTCCCGGGGTGTGGCCCGGTGTTGCCACGACCTGCCAGTCGGCGTTGCCTAGGCGGATGATGTCGCCGTCAGCCAGAGGCTGGTCGACGACGTAGGGGTCGACCGGCTGGTCGAGGTACTTCGAGAGACAGCAGTCGGGCGCGTCACCGTTGAGCGCCTCAGCATCCACAACGCTGGCGGCGATGCCGGCTCCTCTGTGCTGGAGCAGGGCGTTGCCGCCGACGTGGTCGCTGTGCCAGTGCGTGTTCACCACCAGCTCCAGGTCGCGGGTGCGGCGGGCCACCCAGTCGACGGTGGCGGTGGCGTGCGAGCGGTAGCCGCTGTCGATCAACGCCGGGGTGGCGCCGTTGAGGAGGAGCAGGTTGGCGTCGGGGAACGGGCGTTGCTGCCACACGATCCAGTCGGGCAGATCCCCCTCCGGCTCGCTTGCGTGGCTGCTAGGAGGCGTCATGGTCACCAGTCTGCGGCGCGGCCCTTGAGCTGCTCCCAGTAGCGGCGGTGGGCGTGGCGGGACTCTGTGCTGGTCATGCCGTCCGGGAGCTGCTGGTCGAGGACGTCGGAGAGAACGGCGATGTCGCGCAGAGCGGGGGCCTGCAGGGCCTTCTTGCTGTACGCGTAGGCCTCGATGCAGTCGGCCGGGGTGAGCTCAGCGACCGCGATGGCCCTCTCGAGGAGCTCGTCGGCCGGGGCCAGGGAGTGCACAACGCCCAGCCCGTTGACCTGGGCCGCGGTGAACACGTCGCCGTGGAGGCTGAGCCGAGCGGCGACCGGCTCGCCCCAAGCGTACTGGAGCATGCGCAGGTAGACCGCAGGCATGGGGATGCCGATGGGGACCTCGTTGATGCCGAAGCGGGCGTCGGGGTCGTCGGCCGCAATTCGGTGGTCGCACACGGCGGCAGTGATGAGACCGCCGGCGAAGGCGTGCCCGTTGACTGCAGCCACGGTCGGGCGGGGATAGGTGAAGAGCCGCATGTTGGTGGCGCGGTAGTCGGCGAACCAGGACTCGACGTGGTCGCGGTGGCCGGCAAAGAGCCGGAAGTGCTCGTCGAGGTCGAGGCCGGCGGAGAACCGCTTGCCCGTGCTGGTCAGCACAACTGGGGCATCGGGATAGTCGCTCTCGAGGCTGTCGAATGCGTCGTGAAGGTCGGCGAAGAACTGACGGTTCTGCGCGTTGACCGGGTTGGTGTTCATCGTGACGACGGCAACGCGGCCGTGTCGGTCGATGGTCCAGCTCATGACGCTCCTTCGTGGGTGTTCTCGACGTGCGGTGGTCGTTCCGAGCAACTTGTGGTTCGACGGTGACGAACCGGCTGCCGTGCGCTGGAGACGCTAGGCAGGTGGTGAAATTGCTGACACCCACTTTCGTGGGTACCGGTGGCTCTTGTGACGGCCCTCACTTACTCTCGAAAGAGATTGCTGCACATGGAGGAACCGATGATCACCACTCTCGAGCCCGAGCTGCCCTTCGCGAAGCGCGTCATGCCGCGCACGCTCGAGACATTCCGCGTCCGTGGCGGCATGGACATGGCCTTCGGCGCCCAGGTGCTTCGAGGCGCATCGGCGCTCGAGATCACCGAGTTCTGCGGAACGCGGACACGCTCGGTCGCGAACCTGGCTGTCCGCAGCGGAGCCGGGGTCGGTGGCAAGGCCCTGTCCCTGGGGCGTCCCGTGTCAGTGACGAGCTACCTTGCCGCGCAAGGCATCACCCACGCCTACGACCACGCGGTGCGCCCCGAGGCGATCGAAACGGTCGCGGTGCTGCCGGTGATCGTCGAGGGCCAGCCGCGGTGGGGCATCTACCTGTGCAACCGCACCCAGGTCGGGTTGGGTGACCGGTGGTTCGACAGCCTTGCCCCTCTGATTCGCAAGCTCGAGCGGGAGATCGCCGTTGACGACGAGGTCCGCCGCCGGCTGGCGATGTTCCGTGCGTCGGTCCCGGCGCCGGCCGACAACGGCCTGACCCGCGATGAGCTGCGTGACATCGCCGCGGAGCTCGGGGACCTCGCCAGCCAGATCCAGGACGCGACTCTGCGCGCGAAGATGGAGGCCATGCGCGACCGGTTTGCTCCCAAGCCCCCCTCCGCTGCGGCGACCGGCTCCGTCTCGCCGCTGGCACCGCGTGAGGTCGACGTTCTGGAGGCTGTGGCCCGCGGCCTGAGCAACGCCGAGATCGGTGAAGCGCTTGGCCTCCTCCCGAACACCGTGAAGTCGTACCTGAAGACCGCGATGCGCAAGCTGCACGCCGCCAACCGCGTCCAGGCCACCCTCGTGGCCCGCGAAGCGGGACTCATCCGCTGAGTCGACCCACACCTGCTTCAGGCACACGTAGTGGTGGGTTGGCCATTGAGTGAGGGCTTACGCCGGTCGAACATCGTCGACGTCGCCCTCAGCTGGACCCCTCAGCTGGACGCGGTCGGCACCTCGTTGAGCTCCTTCGGCAGCAGGCCCTCAGGCAGGCGGGTCGACGAAGATGTCGTACTCGAGGTCACTGCCGGTGCCATAGGCGCTGAGGTCCGTAACGCCGGCCGCAGCGAGGACGTCGACGTCGAGGAACGTGTTGCCCGTGCACTCACGTGCCGGGCGGGTGATGATCTCGATGGCGGCGTCGGCCACGATCTGAGGGCTGCGCGCTGAGGCCATGGCCTCGTCGCCGCCGAGCATGTTCTGTACCGCCGCGGTCGCGATGAGCGTCTGGGGCCACAGGCAGTTCGCGGCGACGCCGTGCTCGGCGTACTCCGCGCCGATGCTCAGCGTGGTCAGCGACATCCCGTACTTCGCGAGCGTGTACGCGGGGTGGGCTGCGAGCCACTTCTGCGACATGTTCAGCGGCGGTGACAGCGACAGGACGTGTGCGTTCTCGCTCTTGCGCAGGTACGGCAATGCCTTGCTGGTGAGCAGGTAGGTGCCGCGCAGCTGGATGGCCTGCATGAGGTCGAACCTCTTCATCGGCAGCTGCTCGGTCGGGTCGAGCGCCAACGCCGAGGCGTTGTTGACGACGATGTCGATGCCGCCGAACCGATCCACGGCCTGGGCGACGGCGTTCTCGACCGACGCTTCGTCGCGGACGTCGCCCACGACGGGGAGGGCCTGGCCGCCTGCAGCCTCGATCTCCGCGGCCGCGGTGTGGATGGTTCCGGCCAGGCGCGGGTCGGGTACGTCGGTCTTGGCCAAGAGCACCACGTTGGCGCCTTCACGTGCCGCTGCTACGCCGATGGCCAGGCCGATGCCGCGGCTGCCGCCGGACATGAGAAGGGTTCGTCCGTTGAGTCTCGTCATGCCGCGGAATGTAGGTCGGCCCTCGAGCGCAGGGGAATCCCCCCGGGGGGAGCGTCATCTCACAGACCCACGAAAGGAGGTAGGGGCCGGTCGGCGACCACCGTCCTCATCACCGGAGTCGACCGCAGCCGGTCCACACCGGGCAACGCCGCCAGTTGCTCGTCGTAGAGCTGGGTGAAGGCTGCCAAGTCGCGGGCCACCACGTTCAGCACGTAGTCGGGGTCGCCGAACAGGCGGTGGGCGTCGCGCACCTCGGGCACCTCGCCCAGAGCAGCCTCGAACGCCGCGACGGTGTCGGTGTCGCCGTGCCGCATGCTCACGAAGACGACGGCCTCGAAGGTGAACCCCAGCGCAGTCGGGTCCAGCAACGCCCGGTATCCGATGATGACGCCGTCGCGTTCGAGCGCACGGAGCCTGCGGTGGCACGGGGAGGCGCTGACGCCGACACTTTCGGCCAGGTCGGTCAGAGTCCGACGACCATCGCGCTGCAGTTCCGCAAGAATTCTCCGGTCAACATCATCCACAGAGATGATCTTGCCCCGAACAAGCGCTCACGGGCTAGAAGTTGGAAGCACTTTCCGCTGAATCCGGTCTAACCTCGCTGACAAGCCACCGGCCACTTAGGCCGCCGATCCGTCTCGCCGGTACTCCCGCCGACGACCGGCTCGGGTAGATCGCGAGCCTTGCCGGACGGTTGCCGTTCCCTTCCCACCCTCCACACGGATGTAGCCATGGACATCAGTACGTTCGCCGCCTTCTGGGCCGTCTCGATCCTGTTCGTCATCACCCCGGGCGCCGACTGGGCCTACGCAATTACCGCTGGATTGCGCCACCGCTCGATCGGGCCGGCCATCGCCGGCCTCCTCGCCGGCCACGTCATCGCCACGCTGGCCGTCGCGGCCGGCGTTGCTGCCCTCCTCGCAGGCTCGCCGACGGTACTCATGGCGATGACCATCTCTGGGGCGGCGTACCTGGTGTGGTTAGGGGTGGGGATGCTGCGGAGCCCCGACGTGGGGACCACTCAGGAGCCCGAGCCTGTTGGCGTCGCCTCATCCGCCGCTCAGTCCGCTACCAATCGCAGTGCCGCCCAGAGTCTGACCAACGGCGCCGCCACGAGTTTCGGTCACCTGCCGGCCGACGGCATGCACGACGGGAGCAGCTGTGGCGCTGAAGGATGGATGCCGCAAGCAGCACGCGGTCTTGGTGTCAGCGGTCTCAATCCCAAGGTGTTCCTTCTCTTCCTGGCGCTTCTCCCGCAGTTCATAGACCCTGACGAGGCATGGCCGGTCGCCTGTCAGATCGTGGCCCTCGGGCTCGTCCACGTCGCGAGCTGCGCGCTCGTGTACTCGCTGGTCGCGACTAGCGCGAGGAAGATGCTCCGGGCACGCCCAGGAGCCGCGCGAGCGGTCACCAGGGTTTCAGGTGCAGCGATGGTCGTCATCGGAGCAGTACTTGTCGTCGAACAGTTGTTCCGCTGACGGGTCGCAGTGGTATCGGCCGTCGACACCGTCGTCTGCCGGATGGCGCCGGGTGCGTGACCGAACAGCAGACCGTCTCTCCCCGAACCGGCTGGGCTCGGCTCGTCGGCGTCGCCGGGCGCGTGGGTTAACCCTGTCAGGCGTCGGCTTCTTGCCGTCGCGGCTGGTGATGCAACAGCCGAAGTGCGGCAGCTGGCCGCAGATGTCGTAGACGCTCGCGACCACGCTGATCTACTTGACCGAGCCTGCCGTCAGCCCGGAGATGAAGAACTTTCCGAGGACGACGTAGACGAGGAGCGTCGGCGCGGCCACGAGCATGGCGCCGGCCATGAGGCTGCCGTAGTCCACCGTGGTCGTGCCGATGAGGTTGTTCAGCTTCACGGTGACCGGCCAGGTCTGCTGGTTAGTGACGACCAGGCCGAACAGAAAGTCATTCCAGATGTTGGTGAACTGGAAGATGCCAGCCACGACGAACCCGGGCCAGGACAGCGGCAGGATGATTCGGAAGAACGTGCCGAAGAGTCCGCAGCCGTCGAGTTCGGCTGCTTCGACTACGGCCGTTGGGATCGACTCGTAGTAGTTGCGGAAGATCAGGGTCGTGATCGGGATGCCGTAGATGATGTGGACCAGTGTCACCCCGGGCAGCGTGCCGGTGAGGTTGAGGGCGATGAGGAACTGGAACAGCGGGATGATGATCGACTGGAACGGAATGAACATCCCTAGGAGCATCAGGGTGAAAAGGAGGTTGGACCCCCGGAACGGCGACTTGGCCAGGACGAACCCGTTGAGAGCACCGATGAGGCACGAGATGATCGTGCCCGGGACGGCGATCTGCAGGGAGTTCCACAGGTTGCCGTGCAAGCTGTCCCAGGCCACCCGGAAACCTTCGAGGTCGATCGAGGTGGGAGGGCTGAGGAACGAGGTCGTGCCAGCGGCGCTCCCTTTGAGGGCTGTTGCGACGACCACGTAGAGAGGCAGCGCGAACCAGGCGAGCAGGAGCACGCACGCGCCCAGGATCGCCCATTCGGCCCAACTCCTTGGCCTGCGACGCCTCGATGGCTTGCTCGGCCTGCTCGCAGCGCGAGGCGCGTCCTCGGGTGGGCCACCGCCGTCCTGGATGGAGGTGTCGGCGGGATCGTCGACGGCGATGGTGCTCATGGTCAGCGGCCTTTCTCGGTGCGGTAGCTGCGAGCGAGGTAGGGCACGATGACCAGACAGGTCAGCGCGAACACGACGAGCGCTGCTGCGGTGCCCTTGTCGTAGCGCTGGCTCTTGGTCATCGCGTCGAAGACGTAGATGCCGGGTACGTCCGTCACGAAGCCCGGCCCGGAGCCCGACATGGCGACGACGAGGTCGAAGATCTTGAGTGCGATGTGAAGCAAGAGGACGAAGCACGTCACGGTCGAGGGCCAGAGCTGCGGGAGGATGACGTGCCGCAGGGTCTGCCACGAGGTGGCGCCGTCGACCGAGGCTGCCTCCATCTCGTCGTGCGGGATCGAGGACAGTCCGGCCAAGTACATGGCCATCGAGAACCCCATGAGTTGCCAAGCGGCCGCGAGCACGATGGGGATCAGCGCGACCGGGATGCCGATCTCAATCCTGATCGCCTCTGCCGGGCCGTAGAGAACCGCGAAGACATTCGTGTCGGTGGTCCAGCCCGGAGGATTGTCGACGCCGAGCTTTGTCAGGACGACGTTGATTCCGGAGGTCGGGTTGAAGATCCATCGGAAGGCGACGCCCGTGACGATGAAACTCAGCGCGTAGGGCAGGAGGAACACCGAGCGGAAGAGTCCCTTACCAATCACGACGCGGTCTACGAGGACAGCCGTGACCAGCCCGCCGATGATCGCCAGCAGGAGGAACCCCACGGTGAAGACGACCATGTTGCGCAGGTCGGCCTGGAAGCGCTGCTCTTGGAACAGTTCCTTGTAGGTGGCTCCCAGCGGGGAACGCAGCGACAAGTCGCGAGCCGTCGGTCGTTTCCAGTTGGAGAACGAGATCCACAGGCTGAAGGCAATGAAGCCGTAGACGAAGATCGCTGACACGCCCAGGCTGGGCAGGAGCGCCCAGGGTGCTGCTCTGAAGCGAGCACCTCGTTGCTTCCTCGGTTTCGGCGGCCCCGTCTCGGCCTGGATGGTTTCGGAGGTGATCACTGCCATCGCCGTGTCCTTCGTGTCGCTGGAAGCGGGGGACCTGGGGCCTGAACCCATGAGCCCCAAGTCCCCCGCTGGTTCGGAAGACCTCAGCCGAGAAGGCTGCTCTGAGCAGCAGTCATCGACTCAAGGAAGGAGTCGACGTTGCCGTCACCGTTGAGCGCTGTGACTGCGTCGGCGTACGCCTGTGCGAACTCGGCCGGAGCGACCTGGAAGTGAGCAAGGGAGCTGACGATCTGCTTGGACCTGAAGTCGTTTGCGGCGCCCTTCTGGTACGGCGGGAAGTCGTCCAACGGCACGTCGGTGCGGATCGGCGTCGAGCCCTTCTTGAGGTTGAAGTCAGCCTGAACGGTGGGGTCGAGGAGCAGGGACAGCCATGCGTCCTCGCCTTCGGCGTTGGGAGCGTTCTCGGCCGGCTTGACGAAGGCGTCTCCTACGTAGTCGAAGACCTCCGACGTACCGGGCATGGTCACGTAGCCGAAGTCCTCGTTCTCGACGAAGCCCTTGTTGAGGAGCTCGCCGTAGGCCCAGTCGCCCATCAGGTTGGCTGCGCAGTCGCCCTCGCCCACCATGACGGCCGCCTGGTCCCAGGTCAGCGCGGAGTGGTCCTCGTTGGCCATGTCCACCAGGTCCACGTAGTCCTCAACGGCACTCTTCACGTCTGCGTCGTCGAACGACAGATCACCGGAGAACAGGGAGTTCCAGCCGTCGCCTCCCACCCGGCCCATGATCAGCGTCTCGAGCAGCTGCGAGGCTGCGAACACGTCCTTGTCCCCCAGGCACACCGGCGTGACACCGGCATCGGAGAGCGTCTTGGCATCTGCCATGAACTGGTCGGGTGTGGTCGAGTCGTCCCAAGTGATGCCGTTCTCCTCGAGAACGCTCGGGCTGGTCCACAGCACATTCCCGCGGTGCGCGTTCACCGGCACCGCGTAGTACTTCCCGTCGACAGCAAGCATGTCCAGCACGTCCTGCGGGATGACGTCAACCCAGCCGTTGTCCTCGAAGGTGCTCGTGATGTCGGCAACCGAGCCGTCGGCGACCGCGGCGAACAGATCCTGGTCGGGGTGCAGCTGCCAGCTGTCCGGGGGGTCCCCGCCCTGGAGGCGCGTGGCCAGGGCCTGGCGTGCGTTGGCGCCGCCTCCCCCGGACACGGCGGCGTTGCTGACCTCACCGCCGGTCTCGGTGTCGTACTTGTCGATGAGCACCTGCAGCGCCTCTGACTCCGAGCCGGACGTCCACCACGAGAACACCTCGACTCCGTTGGAGTCGCTTCCGCCCCCTCCGCCTCCGCCGGTGTCACCCGAGCCGCCGCAAGCGGCCGCCGCGAGACTGAGGGCGAGGCAAGCGCCCGCCACCTTGGCTGTCCTTTTTGTGATCACTGCATCTCCTTGGGTGTGCGCTGCTGACCGCCTTATGTGCGATCTGCATCACATCCCGGCGGTTGGAGGGACCATACACGCAAATGTAAGTAGTCCTTACCGGTCCACGAGTTGAGACACTCTCGTGACAAAGTCGAGGCGCGCGAATGTGCACGAGCGCAGCAGGCGCAAACCGCTGCTCCTGGCTCAGTGAGAACTCAGGAGATCTGCAGGTCGTAGACGAAGATCCCGTCGGCGCCGGAATCGGCCGCGGCTACGAGGCGGGCCCCGATCCGCTGGTGCTCGGGGTCGATCAGGTAGGCGTCTCGGGCGCCTGCATCGAGGAAGTCGAGGATGAATCCCTCTGAGAATCCCTTATCCATCCCGTGCTCCGGGCTCACGTTAGCGCCGACGTGCGCTGCCACGAGTCCAGGCATGCGCTCGGCTACAGAGGCGATGTCGCCGAAGATGGTCGCACGTACAGCAGATGGGATGTCGGGACGGAATCGGACGAAGACGCAGTGCCGGATCATGAGGATGGGCTCGGGCTCACAGCACCGCCACGTCATCAGTCGTGTCGAGGTCGCCGCGCCTGAGCTCCCCTACGATCAGGTCCCGCAACTGGTCCAGTCCTGCGTCGCGTGCCCCGCAGAAGTCAGGATCGGCGCCGAGCGTCGTACCGACGACTGCCACCTGCCGCGGCAGCCGGGCGAACTCGGCGCCGAGCGCCTCGATCACCAAGGTGCTTCGTCCCCAGCTCCCGCCCACGACGATGCACTCGGGGTCAGCCAGGGCGATGGCTGCCATCATCGCGCCGACGATCGCGCGCGCTATCACTGCGAGAAGGTCCGGGCCTGGGCCATCCGCCCCGATGCGAGCCTGCAGCGCCTCGACGTCGATGGCCGTCGAGGACTCTCGGCGAAGACCCAGCTCGGCAAATACCTCGGTCAAGTGCATGGCTCGTCCGTCCGGGCCCCATGTGACGAGGTGGGCCACCTCGCCGGCGAGCCCCGAGTGCCCGCGCCACACGTCCCCATCACTGACCACTGCGCAGCCGAGACCCTCACCAAGGTGGAGGTAGAGGAAGTTGTCCGACTTCACCGCGGAGTCGGCCGCGTGCTGAGCCCGTGCCGCCCAGTTCACGTCGTTGTCCACCATGACGGGCCCCTCGACCAGACCGGCCAGCGCGGTAACGGGGTCGAGGTCGCCCACCAGAAAGGGAGCGTCGGGCAGGTGGACCAGCCTGCCGGTCACGCGATCAACCGGGTCTGCGGCACTCAGTACGGCCGTCCGCAATGGAAGCACCGTGGCGCTGCTGATCTGGGCGGCCGTGGCCCGGACCGCCTTGGCGACCTGGTCGACCGGCACGTCACGTCCCAACAGCAGGGTCGACCTTGCGCTGACTTCCCCAAACGCGTCGATCGCCTCAGCGACGACCCCGTTGGGGCTGATGCTCATGACCAGCACCGCTCCACAGGTCGGCGAAAGCGTGTAGTAGGAGCCCGCCTGGCCCCGGCCCGTTGTCCGCTCTCCGGTGTCCAACACCAGGCCGGCCTCGGTCAATCGTCGGACTCCACCCGAGATGGTGGGCTTAGAGATCCCAGTCAGCGCGGCAATGTCGGACCTCGTCAACTTCCCTGCACTCATCAAGGCCCGCAGGATGTGTTCCTCGGTCAGCGAGCGCAGCAGATCGAGCGAGGGCTTGGCCGACATGTCCCGATCGTAGTCACCACCTGTGCGCCCTTGCCGGACGCCGTTCGGATCTGTATTGTAAAGAGTCCTAACCGAAGGACGTGAACATGACATCGACTGCATCGCAACCGACTCACAGCGTGCCTCACTGGGAGACCCCTCCGGAGGACCTGCCCGCGGCGATCCGCGAGGTGAAGACCGCGCTCCGTCGCAACATCGAGGCTTCGGGACGCTCCGTTGACGAGGTGTTCGCGGTCGCTGAGCAGGCCGTGGCCGACCGCGTGGCAGAGATCAAGGCCGACAGGGAGCGCGGTGAGGCCATCTGGCCCATCATCGACTACGCCGACATCGCCAACGGCACCGTGAGCCAGGCTCAGCTGGACAAGCTGCGACGTCGCGGCTGCCTGGTGGTTCGCGGCCACTTCGAGCACGAGCAGGCACGCCGTTGGGACGCCGAGATCGTGGACTACGTCGACGGCAACAACTTCTTCGAGGACTACCGCGGCCCTGGCGACGACTTCTTCGGCAGCGTCGGATCGAAGCCCGAGATCTACCCGATCTACTGGTCCGCCGCGCAGATGGAGGCCCGGCAGAGCGAGCGCATGGCCAACGTGCAGTCGTTCCTGAACTCCCAGTGGAAGAGCGAGAGCGAAGGGGTGCAGTGGTTCGACCCCGACCGCGACTCCCTGTATCCCGACCGCATTCGACGCCGCCCCCCGGGCGCGGACTCGGGCGGCCTCGGCACGCACTCCGACCCGGGGACGCTCGACCTCTGGATGACGCAGGCCTACCAGAAGGCGTTCCGGCATCTCTTCGACGGCACCATCGAGGAGTACGACCCGTGGGACGCGGCGTACCGCACTTCCGGTCCTCAGTACCCGGGGTCGACCATGTGTTCCGCCTTCCGCACCTTCCAGGGTTGGACCGCGCTCTCCGACATGGCGCACGACCAAGGAGTGCTTCACACCGTCCCGATCCCGGAGGCGATGGCCTACCTCATGCTCCGACCGCTTCTGGACGACGTCCCCGAGGACGACATGTGTGGAGTCACCACTAACCAGGTCTTCCCGGCCAGCGAGAAGTGGCACCCGCTCCTCATGGAGGCGCTCAGCGGCATCCCGGACGTGCGCGCTGGCGACTCGGTCTGGTGGCACTGCGACATGATCCACAGCGTCGCGCCGATCAAGGACCAGCAAGGATGGGGCAACGTCATGTACATCCCGGCCGCTCCGTGGTGCGAGCGCAACGAGAAGTACGCGGCCACGGTGCGCGAGGCGTTCATCACCGGCTCCAGCCCCGGCGACTTCCCCGAAGAGCACTACGAGCGGAACTGGACCAACCGTTTCCAGGTCGAGCAGCTCAACGAGACCGGACGACGGGGCATGGACCTCGGCTGACCTCTCTACGCGAAAGCCCCCGCACCCGGTGCGGGGGCTTTCGCGTGCTTCAGCGACGGTTCACGCGCCCGACCGTGATGCCTATGGTGACTCCAAGCACCGTCTCAATCAGTCTCGATGCCAGCAGGGAGCTGACTGGCTCCGGCGCAGCAGACTGCGTGAGCAGCAAAGCCAGAGGAGTGATGAACACGAGCGCCAGTCCGTAGTGGCGTGCCACTACGAGCTCGGTTGCACCCTGCAGAACAGCGATGACGAGCACGAACAGGAACCAGGGCGGATCCTCCACCGCCAGCAGTGGTACGGCCAACACCAGGCCCACAGCCGTGCCCAGGACCCGCTGCACTCCTCGAACCAGCTGGCCCCGTCGGACCACTGCCGCGAACGGGACCACGCCGGCTACCACCGCCCACGCAGGATGGGAGAGGCCGAGCATGGTGGCCGATAGGCCCGCTAGGAAGGCGGCTGCGGCGCAGACGAGCATGGATGTCCAGTCCCAGTCGTGTGGCCTTTCGAGCTTGCCTTCGGGGCTGTGAAGCGACCAAGCGCGCTCCTCTATTGCACCGAAGAGGACTGCCACAGCGGCAGTTGTCGCAACGGCTAGGACGACGACGGGCAAGTCGCCGGGCTGGGTGGGAATCGATGACGAGGTGGCCACGGCAAACACGACGAACAGTGGGCCGGGCGGACGCCATGCGTGACGCAATGACAAGCCCTGGCCCAGTGCGGCCCACCCGGCCGCTGCCGGGACCAGCCACCAACGCGTCTGGTCCAACGTCGCGACGAACGCCCCAGTCGTCACTGCCAATGTGAGCAGGACCCCCATGCGCGCCTGCACACTCCACCTCGATCCGACCGTGCTGGCGCCGCTGTAGACCGAGGCGAAGGCACCGAAGGAGACGTAAGCGGCGAGGTCGAGACGTCCGATGAGGGCAATCGAGGTCAAGCCGGCCGCAAGAGTCAGCGAAGCCCTCAGCGCTACTCGCCAGCTGCCTGGGGCTGCGCGCACCTCGACCAGGTCCCGCAGGACCTGACTTGATGAGGTGGCCCGTTCACGCCCGATAGCTCATCACCCGATTCCATTTCGCGCAGCGCCGCGAGGCCACCATTTTATGGTGGCGTGCGGATGCCCGACCGCGACTCCAGCCGCGACACCAACCGCGACACAAATCCAGGTACCGCGTAGAAGCCGTTGGAGAGTGCGCCGCACCCCCGCTCGCTGTAGCAGCGTCTGGGCGCGGTGCCACCGTCTCCAGAGCCGCAGCCCATCGAACCCAGGAAGCCCGTAGCATGCTTCGCACCTACCTGCCAGAGCTCTCAGTCGGCTAGCTCGAACCCGCCGTCGACGAGCAGGACCTGCCCGGTCACGAAGCTGGCCGCGTCACTGACGAGGAACACCAGAGCCTGTGCGATCTCCTCCGGCCGTGCGGCGCGACCCAGCAAAGCCGTTCCGACTTGACTGTGCACTTCGGGTGTCCAGGTGGCTGACATGTCCGTTAGCGAGAACCCTGGAGCCACTGCGTTGACCCGCACGGCGGGTGCCAGTTCCTTCGCGAAGCCTGCCGTGACGTTCTCCACCGCCGCCTTCGCGGCACCGTAGGCCAGGGTGTCCGGACTGGAGAGGTTGTCATGTCCGCGGATGGAGGACACCAGCGCGACGGACCCTCCACCCCGCGCCAGCAGGTGCGGCGCTAGAGCCTGAACGAAGTTGACCGGTGCTAGGACGTTCGCGCGGAACATGTCGATCCAGCCGAGCTCGTCGGGCTCCAGAGGAGGGGTAGATGCGACCGCCCCGAGCGTGCAGATAAGGGCGTCTGGAACCACATCGTCGGCCACGAGACCGTTCACAGCCGCGTGCACGGCTGCTGAGTCTGTCCCATCGCAGGCGATCATCTCCGCGTCCAGCTCGCGGGCAAGCTCGATGAGGGCATTGGACTGAGTGCGCCCGTGGACGACGACCCTCGCACCCAGTCGTGCCGCAAGTTGCGCCGCGGCGGCGCCGATGCCTCGTGAGGAGCCTGCAACCAAAACTGTGCGACCTGTCAGGTCAATCACGCCGGCCCCGAGCCCAGGATGATGGCCGCACCCTTCTCACCGATCATCATGGAAGGGGCTTGGGTGTTGCCGCTGATGATGGTGGGCATGATGGAGGAGTCGATGACGCGCAGGCCCTCGAGCCCGTGCACCTTCAGCTTCGGGTCGACCACGGACAGCTCGTCGACACCCATCTTGCATGTACCCACCGGGTGGTAGTCGGTCTTGCCCCAGGCTCGGATGAACTCGCGGATCTCTTCGTCGGTCTGCACCGACGGCCCAGGCAGCTGCTCGTCCTTGAGCAACTCCTTGAACGCCGGCTGCTCGAAGACGCGGCGCATGATCTTGAAACCCTCGACTGCGACGTCCATGTCGCGCTCGTCGGACATGTAGTTCGGGTCGACGATGGCCGGCATGCTGGGGTCGGGTGAGGTGATGGTGACGGCGCCGCTACTGATGGGCCGGATGTTGCACGCCAGCAGGGTGACTCCGTGTCCGGCGATCTTCTCGGCGTTGCGGGCCCCGTCCTTCCACACCACGTAGGCCGGCAGGAAGTGCAGCTGAATGTCGGGAGAGCGCACGTCGTCGCTGCTGCTGACGAACGCACCGGCCTCGGTGATCGTGGCTGTGGCCGGTCCGGTGCGGTAGAGGCCGTACTCGATGGCGTGGCGCAGCGCGCGATCCCACCTGTCCTCGCCGCTGTAAGTGATGGGTTGGCGCGCCTCGCGGGTGATGTAGACCTCGAGCTGGTCGCGCAGGTTCTTGCCGACGCCCGGCAGGTCGTGGACCACGCTCACGCCCGCTGCGGCGAGCTCGTCGGCGGGGCCGATACCCGAGAGCAGCAGCAGGCGCGGCGAGTTGAGTGCGCCAGCGGCGAGCAGGACCTCGCTGTTGGCGTGGGCGACTTCTTCCTTTCCCTTACGGACGAAGCGCACGCCGGTGGCGCGGCCGTCCTTGACCTCGATCTTCAACACCTCGGCCCCGGTAAGCACAGTGAGGTTGGACCGGTCCATGACGGGGTGCAGGAACGCAGTCGAGGCGCTCTCGCGGCGTGCGTTCCGCTGGGTGACCTGGTGGAAGAACACGCCCTCCTGGCTGGCGCCGTTGGGGTCATCAGTGCGCTTGATCCCGGCCTCTTGCGCGGCACGGACGAACGCGCGGGATGTGGGGTTGTGCTGCACCTGGTCGGCGACGTTGAGCTCGCCGCTGATGCCGTGATACTCGTCGGCCAGACGCTCGTTGCGCTCGTGGACCTTGAAGTAGGGCAGGACATCGTCGTAGGACCAGCCCTCACAGCCCATCTCGGCCCACTCGTCGTAGTCGAGCCTGTTGCCGCGGACGTAGAGCATCGCGTTCACCGACGTGCTCCCTCCCAGGGCCTTGCCCTGCGGCAGGAACATCGAGCGCTCGTTGAGGTGCTTCTGCGGCGCGGTGTCGAAGATCCAGTTCGCCTTGGTGCCCATGAGCTTGGCGAAGCCGGCCGGGATTTTCAGCAGCGGGTGGTTGTCCTTGGCACCGGCCTCGAGGAGGAGCACCGTGTTCGAGGGGTCAGCGCTCAACCGGTTGGCGAGCACGCAGCCGGCCGCGCCGGCGCCGATGACGATGTAGGTGTAGGAGCTCATGGGTGTCACTTCCTTGATGTCGTGCGCGGATCGGGAGAGGTACGAGTTGCGTGCCTGGTGAGCGTGGCGGCGCTGTCGCGGAGGGTGTCGGGTTCGCCGGCCTCGGTGGCGCTGGCGAGTCCGAGGGTGGTCAGCAGGTCGGCGGGAGCGTCATTGCGGCCGACGACGGCGTGGACGGGTACGTGGGCCCGGGTGGCCCAGCGGACCACACCAGCGACCACCTTCCCTTCGCTGGTCTGGGCGTCCAGGCGTCCCTCGCCGGTCAGGACGAGGTCGGCGTCCGCGAGCAGCCGAGCGAAGTCGACCTCCTCGAGCACACGGTCGATGCCGGAGACCAGGTCCGCGCCATGGCGTGCCCACAGAGCACCCGAGAGGCCACCGGCGGCCCCGGTTTTCGCGAAGCCGCGCGGGTCGCGCGGGAGCGACGCGGCCGTGTTGTTGAGGCGGTCGGTCAGTCGAGCCACGGTAGTGGGGTCGGCGCCCTTTTGTGGGCCGTAGATGCGGGCCGCCTCCTCATAGGAGGTGGTGACGTCGCACAGCACGGTCACGCGCGCGTCACCCAGGCCTCCTGCGTCATCTATCGCGGCGAGGGCACCGAGTCCCCCGTCGCTGCAGCCGCTTCCGCCTACACCCAGGAGGATCGTGATCGCTCCTGCCGCTGCCGCAGCGGCGAGAAGCTCCCCGGTACCTGCGCTGGTCGCGGCAAACGCGTCCACTGTCTCGGGGTCGACGAGGTGCAGGCCGCTGGCGGTGGCGGTCTCGACGACGGCGGTGCTTCCGTCGGCAGAGAGCAGGAACCATGCTGGTACACGGCGTGAGTCGGGCGCGGTGGCGGTGATGTGGACGCGGGTGCCGCCGATGACGGGTTCGAGGACGGCGAGGGTTCCTTCGCCGCCGTCTGCGACCGGGCACACGACGGGAAGCCCGCCTGCCTGCCGCACGCCGTCGGCGAGCGCCTCGGCGACGACGATGGCGCTCATCGTGCCCTTGAAGGAGTCGGGGGCGACGAGCACGCGCAGCGCCTCATCGCAGCTCGCAAGTGGCGTGGTCATCCGGGCGCCTGCACGGGGAGCAGGGTGCGCATGCGGGTACGCACGTCGGCCACGACCTCGTCCACTGGCGTGGACCACACAATTGGGTTCATAACCTCTACCTCGACGTCACCGTCGTACCCGGTCTCCTCCAGCGTGCGCAGGAGCTGGCTCAGGTCGACGATGCCGTCGCCGGGCAGGCCACGTCCAGCAAGGAGGTCGGTGGTGGGGACCAGCCAGTCCGCGACGTGCACCGCGACCGTGCGGTGGCGGGAGCGGTCGATGGCGTTGAGGATGTCCGGGTCCCACCACACGTGGTAGGTATCGACGGCCACGCCGAGTCGGGGGTGGTCGAAGGCATCGACGAGGGAGATGGCCTGATCGAGGGTCACGATCGCCGACCGCTCGGCGGCCAGCATGGGGTGGAACGGCTCGACGGCCAAGGTGACGTCGTGTTCGACCGCGTGTGGCAGGAGTTCTTCGATGCCGCGTCGGATGGCGTCGACGGCTACTGCCGGGCCGGCAGGGGTGACCGGCCCGCAGACGAGGACGAGGATCGGGGCACCGAGCTCGGCCGCCTCCTCGACGGCCGCCCGGTTGTCCCGCGCAGCTTCGTCGGCCGGGCGGGTACCTGTGAAGAAGCCACCGCGGCACAGGCTGGACGCGCGGAGTCCGTGCTGGTCCAGGGCGCGTCGCATGGTGCGGGCCTGGCCGCCGACGTACTGGTGCCGCCACGGCGCTACGGCGCGGACGCCGCCTGCCGCACACGCCTCGAGGAAGGTTTCCGCCGCGGTGGTCTGGGCGGTGGCCTGGTTGATGCTCAACCGGGCGTCGGCCGCAGGAGTCGGGCTCACGACTCGATCCCCACTGTGGCTAGGAAGCTCCGCATACGAGCGTGAGCCAGGTCCGGGTCGGCCAGGGCGCCGGCCTCGTCAGCCAGAGTCAGGACTCGTGTCAGATGCAGCACCGAGCGTTGGAGCTCGGCGCCCGCGACCATCCGGAAGTGGTCTTGGTGGCCGTTGAGCCACGCCAGGAACACGACGCCGGTCTTGTACGCCGAGGTGGGGGCAGTGAACAGGTGGCGTGCGAGCGGCACGGTGGGCTCGAGGATCGCAGCGAAGCCGCCGATGTCACCGTCGTCGAGCCTGGCGAGTGCAGCGCGGGCCGGTACGGCGAGGGCGTCGAAAACGCCGAGAAGCGCGTGGCTGTGGTCGTGGCCGTCGGGGCCGTCGCCGGCGATGAGGGGGACGTAGTTGAAGTCGTCACCGGTGTGCATGAGCACGCCTTCAGGGAGGCGGCGTCGGATGTCGACCTCGCGCTGCTCGTCGAGCAGGGAGATCTTCACGCCGGCGACCTTCGCGCTGTGCCGCCCGATGATGGCGAGGAACGTGTCGGCCGCCGCATCAAGGTCAGTGGTGCCCCAGTAGCCGCGCAGTGAGGGGTCGAAGGCCTCGCCGAGCCAGTGCATGAACACTGGCCCGTCGACCTGGCGGAGCACGTCGTCGTACACGCGCTCGTAGTCGGCGACAGATGCGGCGGCGGCGGCGAGGTGACGGCTGGCCATCAGCACGGGCACGCCTCCGCACTCGCGGATCCAGGTCGCCTGTTCGAGGTAGGCGTCAACGAGCTGCTCGAGCGGCCAGATCTGGCCGGGCGCGAGCTGGTCGGTCAGGGCGCCGCAGACCAGATTGCCGCCCATGGCGCGTGCCTCTGCTCCCGAGCGTTGGATGAGCGTCTTGGCCAGGGTCCAGTCAAGGCCGCCGCCGCGCTGTGCGGTGTCCATCGCGTCGGCGACCCCGAGCCCCAAACTCATGAGGTGGCGGCGGAACGCCATGGTGGCGTTCCAGTCGATCTCGTTCGCGGTGCCGCGGTCAGTTGGGTCGACGAACGGGTTGGCGACCACGTGGGCCGCGGCGTAGACCGACCGCGTTGCGGGCTTGCCCGTCAGCTCGGCGTTGAAGGCCTCGCTGCGCGGTCGCAGACGGTAGGGCGTCAGGGTGCCGTCTGAGGCGGGAAGCAGTAGGGGCTCCATCGTGCCGGTCCTACTGCTGGCGTTGGCGCTGGTCATGCGTGCTCTCCTTCGATGACGACGCGGCGCCACTCCTCGCCCAGGGGCTGGTCGGTGAAGAGCGAGGCGTCCATGGTGCGCAGGTTGGGCGACACCTCGACCGGGCCAGGCAGCTGGTCGAGCACGTCGCGCTGGAGGTCGATGCCCGGGGCGATCTCGATGAGCAGGAGACCGGAGTCACCCAGGGTGAACACGGCACGTTCGGTGACGTAGAGGATCCGCTGTCCGCGTAGTTGTGCCTGCTCGGCGCTGAAGGTGATCTGCTCGACCTCGTCGACAAACTTGCCGTGGCGGCCTTCGGAGCGCAGGTCGAGGGTGCCTTCTCCTGGGACCGCATTGAGGCCTCCGGCGTTGAAGGTGCCGCAGAACACGACCGTGCTCGCGTTCTGGGAGATGTTGACGAACCCGCCGGTGCCCACGACGCGCTTACTGAACTTCGACACGTTGACGTTGCCGCGGCGGTCGATCTGCGCGAAGCCGAGGAAGGTGATGTCGAGGCCGCCGCCGTCGTAGAAGTCGAACTGGTAGGGCTGGTCCATCACCGCGATGGGGTTCGTGGCAACCCCGAAGATGACGCCGCGAGCTGGGACGCCGCCGACTAGGCCCTGCTCGACGGTGAGGGTGAACAGGTCCGACCACCCTTCCTCTGCGGCCACCGAGGCGACGCCGTCGGCGATGCCGACACCGAGGTTGACCACGTCTCCGTCGCGGATTTCGGCGAGGGCGCGGCGGGCCACGACCTTGCGCTGGTCGAGTGGGAACGGGTCGAGGTGGCTGAGTGCTTGCTTGATCTGCCCGGAGAAGGCGGGGTTGTAATCGTGGGTGATTGTCTGGCGCTGGTCCTTGTTGACCACGACGACGTCTACGCAGATGCCCGGGATCTCGACCGAGCGAGGCGGAAGGGACCCGGCTCGGGCGACGTACTTGACCTGGGCGATGACCAAGCCGCCGCTGTTCCGGGTGGCTTGAGCGATCGAGAGCATCTCGAGGTTGGCGGCCTCTTGCTCGAGGGAGATGTTGCCGTTCTCGTCGGCGATGGTGCCGCGAATGAAGCACACGTCGAGGTCGATGCGGGGGTAGAACAGCCACTCGCGACCGGCGAGCTCGACGACCTGAACGAGTTCCTCGGTGGTGACGTCGTTGAGTCGGCCGCCTTCGATGCGTGGGTCGCAGAAGGTGCCGAGGCCTACATGGGTGAGCAGACCGGGGCGTCCGCCGGCAATCTCGCGGAACAGCTGGCTCATCGCGCCCTGCGGGAAGTTGTAGGCCTCGAACTGGTTCTCGATCACCATCTCGCTCATCCGGGGCGCCATCCCCCAGTTGCCTGCGATGACTCGCCGGGCGAGGCCGGGGTGGGCGAGGTGGTCCATGCCGCCGCCGGCACGGTCACCGATGCCGGTGGTGTGTACGAGGGTGAGGCCACTGGGATCGCCGGTCTCGGCGAATCGTCGCCCCAGGGTGGAGATGAGCAGGTCGGGCTCAACGAGTCCGCCGCCTGAGCCGCCGATGGCGAGGGTGTCGCCGGGCTGGACCATCGCGATGGCCTCGTCGGCACTCAGGAACAGCGGTCCGCCGCGCACTCGGCGGGAGGGGCGGGCCGTGCCAGGAGTGGTCATCAGGGTTCCTCGTGGGTTTCGGGAGGTGGGGGGTTCGGGTGCGGGTGGGCTCGCAACGCTCAGGCCATGACGCCGCCGCCGTTGACGTGAAGCGTCTGTCCGTGGATGAACGAGGCGCCGTCGGAGGCGAGGAACGCGACTGCGGGAGCAACCTCGTTGGCTTGGCCCATCCGTCCTGCGACCAGCCCGGCAGTGCGCTGGCGGGTAAGTTCGTCGTCGAAGGACGCGGCAGTCATCGGGGTGGTGATGGGGCCGGGGGCGACGGCGTTGACGCGCACGGTGGGCCCGAGCTCGCGCGCCATGGCGCGGGTCAGGCCGAGCACTCCGGCCTTCGCTGCGCAGTAGCTGCTGAAGTCCTCGGCACCCTTGGCTGCGAGCTGGCTGGACATGTTGATCACGCTGCCGTTGCCCCGCTCGATCATCCCGCCGACGACGTGACGGGAGACGATGAAGACGCCGTCGAGGTCAATGCTGAGCGTGCGCCGCCATTCCTCGAGCGTCATGTCGAGAATGCGACCGGCGGCCATGTAGCCGGCGTTGTTCACCAGCACGTCGATCGGGCCGAGCGCGTCCTCGGTGGCGGCGACGAACGCCGCCGCGGCGTCCCAGTCGGTGACGTCGCCTTCGACAACGACGGTCTTGGCGCCTTGGGCTTCGAGCTCGACTGCGAGGGCCGCGGCCTGCTCGGCCTGACCGAGGTGGTGGATCGCCACGTGGGCGCCCTGGCGAGCGAACTCGCGGCAGATCTCCTGCCCGAGTCCGCCGGGTGCTCCTGTCACCAGGACAGTGCGTCCGGCCAGGCTGGTGGCGTCACTCATCGGTCGTACCACGTCTGACGTGCGCCGCGACGTAGCTGAACGGTCTTGTTCTCGGTGAAGAACTCCATGCCTTCGCGACCGAATTCGGCGCCGTACCCGGAGTCGCGTCGGCCGCCCAACGGGATCTCAGGGAATGCGTCGGTGGAGCCGTTGATCCACACGGTGCCGGTGTTGAGGGCGAGGGTGAGGTCGAAGGCTTCATCGACGTCTTGGGTCCACACCGACGCGGCCAGGCCGAAGACCTGGTCGTTGGCGCGGTCGAGGACCTCGCCGAGGCCGTCGAAGGTCTGCACGGTGGTGACCGGGCCGAAGAACTCCTCACGCACGGCGTAGTTGGTGTCGGAGTCCGCGGCTAGGACGGTGGGCCGTAGGTACGGGGTCGCGTCCGTGCCGTCGATGGTCGCAGCCTCGCCGCCAACGACGAGGGTCGCGCCTTCACCGGTCGCCTTGCCGATCGAGGCCAAGACGCCGTCGAAGTGCTGCTGGGAGATGAGCGGGCCCATCTCCGTCGCCTCGTCCGAGGGGTCACCGAGGCGGATCTGCGCCGCCCGGGCAGCGAGGCGCTGGGTGAGCTCGTCGGCGATGCTCCGGTCGGCCATGATGCGTGATCCGGCCACGCACACCTGGCCCTGGTTGAAGAAGGATGCGAACAGCAGGCCCTCGACGGTGCTGTCGAGGTCGGCGTTGGCGGTCACGATCACTGGCGTCTTGCCGCCAGCCTCGAGCGCTACGCGCTTGAGGCGGTTGGTGCCGGCGCGTGCCGCGATGTGCCTGCCGGTCGTGGTGGAGCCGGTGAAGCTGATGACGTCGGTGTGCGGGTGACTGACCATCGTCGCGCCAGCGACACCTTCGGCGATGACTACCGACAGGGCACCCGGCTCGAGGCCGGCTTCGTAGAGCATCCCGGCCACTGCGAGGGCGGTCAGTGGCGTCAGCGGGCTGGGCTTGATGACGACCGTGCAGCCAGCGGCGAGTGCGGGGGGCAGCTTCTGACCGAGGATGCCGAGCGGGAAGTTGAAGGGGACGATGAGGCCGGCGACGCCGGCCGGCTCACGCAGCGTGAACGCGAAGACGTTCTCCCCCACATCGCGCAGGGTACGGCCGTTGATGTCGCGGGCCAGGCCGGAGAAGTACTCGAACGCGTTGACAGCCGCGCCGACTTCACCGCGGGCCTCGCGGATGGGCTTGCCGGTCTCGGCGACGAGCAGGCGTGCCATCTCCTCGGAGCGCTCGTCGAGCAGCTGGGCGGTGCGGGCGAGCACTCGGGCGCGGTCGCGGCCGGTGGCCTTGCCCCACGCACCGGTCAGGAACGACGTGCGAGCTGCGGCGACGGCTGCTTCGACAGGTGCGTCGGTCGCGTCGCCGCCCACGAAGAGCGGCGCGCCGGTGGCGGGGCTGATCCGGGCGGACATCTCCTCGGCGGCGGGGATGGCTTCGCCGGCGATGACGGAGCCGATGACAGCGACACCGTCACGGTTCTCGAGGAGGGCGTTGCCGATGAGGGACAGGTCAGGACTGGACACGGGTGGTTGCCTCCGGGGCATTGGTGGGGTTGGTGCGTGCGGCCTTGGCTGCGGCCTTGCGGTCGAGGAAGTCCTGCTTGCGCTGACGCGACGAGTCCAGGCCTGCGGTGTAGGCGGCCATCGCGTCCTCGGCGGGCAGGCGCTGGTCGAAGGTGGCGAGGTTGGCCTTCGCCAACGCGACTGCCTGGGGCTCTGCGGCGAGCAGGCGGTTCACGACCGCTGCGATGGCGTCATCGAGCATTCCGGTGGTGGACGAGGTGGTGACGAGGTGCAGCTCGGCTGCTCGGGTCCCGGTGATCAGTTCTCCGGACAGCAGGAGGTGGCGGGCGACACCGAGTCCGGCGACGGCCACGATCCGTGCGGTTCCGCCCCAGGAGGGCAGGTTGCCCAAGCCGAGCTCGGGCAGCCCGATGACCGCGTTGTCGGCGGCCACCCGCAGGTCGCAGGCCATGGCGAGCTCGAGGCCACCGCCCACGGTGGTGCCCTCGAGCACCGCGATGCTGGGCTGCGGCAGTGCGGCGAGGGCGTCGAAGGCCCGGTTGCCGCTGATGGACTGCTTCGCCGCAGTGGCGTTGGACGGGGTGGCCCAGTCGGCGATGTCGGCTCCGGCGCAGAACGTGCCGCCGGTTCCGCGCACTACCACGAGCCGGACGTCGTCGCGGTGTGCCAGGAAGTCGATCTGCGCTTGCAGGGACGCCACCATGGCGTTGTCGAGAGCGTTGCGCTTCTCGGGTCGGTCGAGCGTCAGATGGGCGACGCCGTCTGGGTCGATGGTCAGCGACACCGGCATGGGGGTGCTCCTTCGTGTGGAGTGATCTGCTGCTTGGTCTCGGGCGCCGGTCAGGCGCGGCGGGACTTGGCGAGCTTGTCCACGAGCAGGGCGAGGATGATTGCGGCGCCGACGGCGACCTGCTGGTAGAAGGCCTGCACGTTGAGTGAGGTCAGCCCGGCGGTCAGGGTGGCGATGAGGATGGCGCCGAACGCAGCGCCGGCCATGGAGCCTTGACCACCCTCGAGCTTGGTGCCGCCCATGACGGTGGCAGCGATCGCGACGAGCAGCAGGTCGGCGCCCAGGGTGGGGTCGGCCGCGCCGAGGCGCGCGGTGAGGATCGCGCCGCACAGTCCGGCGCCAGCGCCGGCCACGACGTAGGCGGTGGCGGTGTGCTTGCCCACCCGGATGCCGGCGAGCCGGGCGACCTCAGAGTTGCCGCCGATGGCGATGAGGTACTCCCCGAACAGCGTGTAGCGCAGTACCAGCGCCGAGATGATGGTGAGGATGAGGAACAAGAAGACCGGGATCGGGAGTCCCGCGATGCCTCCGGCCAGCGTGTTCTCGAACGCGACCGGGATGCCGTAGACGGCCTGGCCGCCAGCGATGATCAGCGCGAGTCCCGCGTAGATGCTCATGGTGCCGAGCGTGATGATGAACGGGGTGATCCCGGTTGTCGTGATGAGCACGCCGTTGATGAGGCCGAACAGTGCACCGACGAGGATCGCGCCGACGACGGCGAGGACTGCCGGCACATCGTGGGACAGCAGGCCAGCGACGACAGCGGTGACGGCGACCGTGGACCCGATCGACAGGTCGATGCCGCCGGTGAGGAGGACGTAGGTCTGACCGAGGGCCAGGATACCCACCACGGCGGCCTGGAGCAGCACGTTCATCAGGTTGCTGCCGTCGAGGAAGAACGGCTTGGCGATGCCGAAGCCGATGACCAAGACGATGATGACGGCGATCAGGCCGCCCTGACGAGCGGCACGACCCGCGAGGTCACGCATGTCGACTCCTCGACCCGTCTGCGGCGCGGTCTCGGTGCCGGGACTGGCTCCCGAACCGGTTCCGGGGGTGGCTCCGGAGGTGGTTATCGTGGGCTGGGACATGGTGCTTTCTCCTTGGGGGACGCTGGAACTGGGCTCGCGGGACTCACTCGGCGGCGGCATGACGCACCACCGCCTCTTCGGTGGCCTCCGAGCGGTCCAGCTCTGCGACGACGCGGCCGCGCCGCATGACGAGGATTCGGTCGCTCATGGCGAGGACCTCGGGCAGATCGGACGAGATCATCAGCACCGCCTTGCCGGCCTCGGCGAGGCCACGCATGATCGCGTGGATCTCGCCCTTGGCGCCGACGTCAATGCCGCGGGTGGGCTCGTCGAAGATGAAGACCTCGCTCTTGGTGCGCAGCCAGCGCGCGAGCACCACCTTCTGCTGGTTGCCTCCCGACAGAGTGCGCACCGGCCGGTCGACCTGCATCTTGGTGTTGAGGGGCTTGAGCGCCTCCACAGCGTTGGTGCGCTGCTCACGGCGGTTGAGGAATCCGCCCTTCGCGGGCGGGTCCATCAGCGTGACGTTGGATGCAGTGCTCATGTCCAGGGCCAGGCCTTGGTGCTTGCGGTCCTCGGTCAGCAGCGCGATACCCGCGGCGATGGCATCCCCGGGGCGGCGGATACGGACCTTGCGGCCAGCGACGTAGATATCACCGGAAGTGCGCTTGTCGGCCCCGATCACCGCCCGGGCGAACTCGGTCCGACCGGCACCGACCATCCCGGCCATCCCGACGATCTCTCCTCGGCGCAGGGTGACCGAGACGTCCTCGACGACACCGGGCACCGTGACTCCTTCGACACGAAAGAGCTCCTCCCCCGGCTCCACGTCGCCCGGAGGGACACCGATCGCGGCGAGGTTGCGCCCGACCATCAGGTGCACGAGGTCCTCCTCGGACTTCAGCTCGGCTCGAGTACGGACTCCGACCAGCTGACCGTCGCGCAGCGCGGTCACCCGGTCGCTGAGCTCGAGAACCTCCTTGAGCCGGTGCGAGACGTAGATGACGGCAGTACCGGACGACTTCAGGTCCGCGATGATCGAGAACAGGCGCGCGCTCTCGGCCGTGGTCAGTGAGGCCGTCGGCTCGTCCATGATGATGGTGCGCGCGTCGGTGCTGATCGCGCGAGCCAGCTCGACGAGTTGCTGGTGCGCCACGCTGAGCCGGGACACGGGCACGTCCATCGGTGCGTCGAAGCGCAACCTCTGGAGCGCTGCCCGTGCCCGTGCCCGTGCCTCTCGCCAGTCGATGATTCCGGCCCGGCTGCGTTCGCGTCCAAGGACCAGGTTCTGCATCGCGGTGAGCTGCGGAACCAGGCTGAGCTCTTGGTGCACCATCGCGATGCCGGCCTCCATGGCGTCCGAGGGGCGCTGGAAGTCGACCTGGCGTCCGTCGACCCAGATCTCCCCCGAGTCGGGAAGCTGGACTCCGAACACCGTCTTGAGGAGGGTCGACTTCCCGGCACCGTTCTCGCCGAGGAGGGTGTGAACCTCGCCCGGGTAGGCGGCGAAACTGACCTCAGTCAGGGCCTTGACGCCTGGGAAGGACTTGGTCAGCCCCTTCACCTCCAGAGCCGGAGTTCCGGCCGCTGTGTCGGGCGTAGGGTTCGCGGTGGCAGTCATCGAAGTCTCCGTTTGGGGATCGGCTGGCGGGAGTTCGGTCAGTTGAACAGGTCGGTGAGGACCTGCCCGTCCTTGTCGTAGAACTCGTCGACGTTGTCCTTCGTGATCAGCTGCGCCGGGGCAACGATCCACGCGGGGACGTCCTGGCCCTCGAGAAGGCGCACGGCGGACTCGACGGCCCAGTAGCCCTCCCAGTAGGCGAGGGGCGAGACGGTCGCCGTCATGGTGCCGCTGCGTACCCCCGAGATCGCCTCCGGGACGCCGTCGGTGCCGACGACTGCGATGTCCTTGCCCGAAGCCTTGACGGCCTTGGCGACGCCGACGGCCATGGTGTCGTTGTTGGCGTAGATGCCCTTCACGTCAGGGTGCTGCTGGATGATCTGCTGCGCGGCAGCGAACGCCTTGTCGGGGTCCCAGTCGCCGGGCACGCTGGCAACGAGGTCCAGGTTTCCCGCCTGCTCGACGCCGTCCTTGAAGCCCTGGATGCGCAGGGTCGCCGCGCTAGAGCCGGCCTGACCCTCGACCTGCGCGACCTTGGCGCCGTCCGGGAACAGCTTTGCGAACTCCTCCGCTGCCTGAGTGCCGTCGAGCTCGTGGGACGGACCCACGTACGTCGTGGCGGCGATGCGGGCGTCGTCGACGTTCACGATGGGTGCTCCCTGCGACTGCATCTGGCGCAGCGCCGGGGTGAGGTTGGAGGTGCTCTCCGGGGCCACGACGTAGGCGTCGAAGTTCTGCCCCAGGAGGGTTTGGGCGATGGTGAGCTGCTCGGTCTGTGCGCTCTCGCTAGACGCGGCCTGGACCGTCACCTCGACCCCGAAGTCCTCAGCAGCGGCGTTGGCGCCCTTCTCGATGCCCTGCCAGTACTGGTTGGTGAGCGCCTTGAGGATGACACCGACCCGGTAGTCCTTGCTCGGCTCGACATCGCCGAGCGTGGCCGCCATCTTCGCCCCCTCCAGTTCCTGGGCGTCGGCGGCGTCACTGTTGTAGGTGTACTTGGAGTCCTCGCTGGCTCCGCCGCCAGCGACTTCGTCGGCCGAACTGCAGGCGGCCAGCGCCAAGAGCGGAAGGACAGCGATGAAGATCGCGAAACGCTTCTGTCGGGTCATTCTGGTCGTGCCTTTCTGGAGTGGCGCTCTGTCGAGAGAACCGTTGGTCCCGAGTTCGGAAATCGTTTTCCTATGGGTTGGTAATAGTCGGTGGCCGTGCGGGTTAGTCCCCGGGGCAGCCGCAGGTTCGGCGTGCCACAAGGGTGGCTGGAAGGACTTCGACCTCGGGCTCGTGAAGCCACGCCCCTTCACGGAAGGTCTCGTCGATGCGCTCGATCAGTCGTTCAGCAGCGCGTCGCCCGATGCGTCGAGCGTCGGTCTCGACCGTCGAGAGACCGATACCAGGCATGCGTCCGACCCAGATGTTGTCGAAACCGACGATGGCGAGGTCCTCGGGGACCCGGACGCCCGACTTGGCACAGGCGTCGAGCACGCCGAGCGCCAGACCGTCGGAGCCGACGAACACGGCGGTGGGCGGGTTGTGAGAGTCGAGCAGGCGGATTGCTGCATCGGCGCCGGCCTCGAGCGACGTCGCCGTCGCGATCACGCAGAGCTCGTCAGAGGTCTCGAGGGACAGACGCGACAGAGTCTCGTCGTAGGCGGCACGGCGCTGTGCGAAGGGCACGACGTCCTGGGGGCCAGAGATGTGGCCGATGCGCTTGTGCCCGTGTTCGGCGAGGTGCTCGACGGCGGCAGTGGCGCCGGCGTGGTTGTCGCTGACTACCGCGTCGGCGACGACTCGCGCCAGATTGCGACTCGCGAGCACGACGTTGAGGCCGGCCTCGATCTGCTTCTCGACCTCGCCGTCGTCGAGTGTTACTGAGGCCATCACGATGCCGTCGACCTGGCGCTGCTGCATGGAGCGGACGACCGCCATCTCCTTTTGGGCAGAACCCTCGGAACTGCCGAAGATCAGGGTGTACTCGGAGCCGGCCAACGCTTCCTCCACGCCGGAGATGAGCTCCGCGTAAAGCGGGTTCGCGATGCTGGCCACGATCACGCCGATGGTCTGACTACGGCGGCGCTTGAGCCCGCGGGCGATGGCATTGGGACGGAAGTCGAGTTCGGCGACGGCCGCGGAGATCCTCTCCCGGGTCTCGTCGGCGACGTAGTACTCACCGCCGCCGAGGACCTTGGACACGGTTCCCTTGGAGACTCCGGCGCGTGCGGCGACATCTGCAATCGTCACCTTCTGCGTGGCAGGAAACCGGTTTCTCATGAGAGGAGTGTCACGTGACGCACGGCACATCGTCAAGACCTTGCGCAAGACTTTTCAGAACTTCGCGCCACACGACACCGGATGGTCGGGGCTGAACGACAGGCACCCGCATGCCCCCTCCCCCTCCGGCTGGATTGCGTCCGAGAGGACTGGCGACGTCCGGGATCTGCCGCAACGAGTGCGTCCTCTTGCCGCTTGTCGGGGAACTCGCCACATCGAGAGTTTCGTTGGTCGGCGTGATCGCCCTCCATGGGCGGGCTATTCGGTGGGAGGAGCCGGCCCAGGCGGGGGATGCCCGGGCCGGCTCCGGTCTCAGCTCGCGCTCGACGGCGCGTCAGTCGGCGGCGTACCGCCGTCACCGGGGGGCGTACCACCGTCACCGGGGGGCGTACCACCCATGTCCCCGCCGCCCATTCCGCTCGCAGCCTGCTGGGTGACACTGCCGGCGTAGTCGTTGGTCGGGTCGCGGTAGATGGTGTGGACGTGGCCCCACCCGGACGTGCTCACGCCGTTGACGTCGGCACCGGCGGAGCCCTGCTGGGCTTGGAAGGCGACGTAGACGTTGGGTCCGGAGATGGAGAAGTTGATGCCGTCACCGGTGGACATGTCGTAGGTCGTCTCGCCGGACCAGGCGATGACGGTGTCGTCGAGCGTCGCCTCGATCTCGGCGAGCTCGGTGGCGGTGGTCTGCTCGTCGGCCATCCCGGCCCAGTTGGCGATGAGGTCGAGGAGCAGGTCCTGCTGCTCGCCGGTCAGGTCGGCGCCGGTGAGTCCGTCACCGGTGGTGAAGTCGCAGGTGTCACCGGGCGCGCACATGGTGACGTCGCCGGAGGTCAGCGTGGCCTGCTGCTCGTCGGTGAGGCTGTCGAAGAATGCGAACGCGTCGGTGTAGATACCGTCGAACGGCTGCACTTCGTTGCCGTCCTCGTCGGTGTAGACGGCTGGCTGCACGCCGAGGTGGGTGGGTGCGAAGGTGATGGCGCCCGTGCCGTCGTCGGCTGACCCGTCGAGGGTGGCGTTGATACCGAGGTGGTGGCCACCGAACTGCACCTCGAAGGCGCCGGTGTCGGACGGGTCACCGAAGAACGCGATGTAGTACTGCCCCAGCGACGCCTCGGTCGAGGAGCTGTTCTCGTGGAGGTAGACGTCGCCGTTCATGATGCCCGTGACCGTCTCGTAGGCCTCGTCGCTCAACAGGCTCTCGAGCACCTCGAGCGCGGCGGCCTGCTGCTCGTCGGTGAGGTCGGCGAGGTCGAGGCCGGCGCGCTGGACGAAGGTGACCGGGAAGTTCGACCACGAAGTCGTCTTGGTCTCGTCGTCGTAGGCGTAGAGGACCGTCTCCTGCTGATCCTCGCTGAGGGTGTCGAGGAAGGCCTGGGCAGCGGCTGCGGTGTCGGAGATCGTGTCGGCGGTGGTGGTGGCGTCCTCGGTGGTGCTGGATGTGGAGACCGAGCTGACCGAGCCCGACGACGCTGTCGCGGACGCCGAGGTAGAGGTGGTGGCGTCGGCGGCCGTCGAGTCGGTGGAGTTCCCGCACCCACCGAGTGCCAGCACGCTGACCAGCGCCATCGAAGCGATGCCGGCGAATCGGCGACGGCGGGGGGACGTGGAGGTTGAGGTCGTCATGACGCAACGGTCGCGTCGCCGTCTGTGCGATTCCTGTGCGGCTTCTGTGTCACACGGATGGATCGAACCGCGGGGCACCCTCGGGCACAGGTTGACCTGGCATCGAGCATCCGTATCTGCCTCGCGGTGGAGTGCGTCACACCGACGCCACCGTCCGGGCGTCGCGGCGCGCGGCCTGTCGCAGGCTGTGAGTGCTCATCTTGATCTACTCCTCGATTCAGGCCCGTACCCGCTTGACCTACGGCACCAGTCCCCTATCCCGCGTTCACCAAGTTTGGACCGAGCAAGATCCCCGCCAACGGAGTTCGCAAGCCCCGACCTGCGCGCGCTGCAGTACATCCCCCCGCACTGGGGCAGAAAAACGAAGCGACACACACCTCTTGCATTGCCGGCTGGTCCCCTCCGATGACGGTCGGCGTCCCCACCCGCGCGCACTGCCGCGCGGGCGACCGTCGCGGGCGGAGTCGGGCACGTAGGTGCGGGTGACCATGAGCCTGCACAAGCTCACCGCCGGGTCGGGGTACGACTACCTGACTCGGCAGGTCGCCGCGCTCGACGCCACCGACAAGGGCCACGTCGGACTCGCGTCGTACTACACCGAGAAGGGCGAAATGCCCGGCGTCTGGGTCGGGTCCGGGATGGCCGGCATCGACGGCCTCGACGCCGGCGACGTGGTGACCGCCGAGCAGATGCAGAACCTGTTCGGCGCCGGCCACCACCCTCTCGCCACGACCCGCACCCACGCCCTTGACCTCCGCATCGGCCGGCCAGGACTCCCCCGCCCGACCGACGCTGAGTACCGGACAGTGGCTCGTCTTGGGGCGCCGTTCAAGGTGTACGACCACGACGTCAGCTCGTTCCGGATCGAGGTCGCCAAGCGGCTCGCCGCCGTCAACACCGACTACGGAGTGCGCCCCGACTATCCGGTACCCGCCGCGGAACGTGCCCGGGTGCGCACCGAGGTCGCTCGCGACTTCTTCCGCGCCGAGCACGGTCGCGACCCCTCCCCCGGATCCGACGGGGCCCGCGAGCTCGCCGCCACCATCGCCAAGCACTCCCGCCCGAAGACCACGGCCGTCGCCGGGTACGACCTCACCTTCTCCCCCGTCAAGAGCGTCTCGACGCTCTGGGCGATCGCCGACCCCACCACCGCTGTGATCATCGAACGCGCGCACCAGGCCGCCGTCCACGACGCCCTCACCTTCCTCGAGACCACCGCGCTCTACACGCGCGAGGGCGCCAACGGCGTGCGGCAGGTCGACGTCCGCGGGCTGGTCGCGACCGCGTTCACCCACCGCGACTCGCGCGCCGGCGACCCCGACCTCCACACCCACGTCGCCGTCGCCAACAAGGTCGAAACCGTCACCCCAGTCACCGGAACCGTGGCTGGGAAGTGGTTGGCGATCGACGGGCGACCGCTGCACAAGGCCATCGTGTCGGCGTCCGAGACCTACAACACCGCCCTCGAACGCCACCTGACCGATGCGCTCGGTGTTCGGTTCGAGGAGCGCCGTGAAGGCACGGCCGACAGGACTGGCGCGGATCGAGGCAAGCACCCGGTGCGCGAGATCGTCGGTGTCGACCCTCGGTTGAACGCCCGGTTCTCGAGGCGGCGTGCCAGCGTCGAGGCGCGGCGCGCTGTCCTGGTCGTCGACTTCCAGGCTACGCATGGGCGGCCGCCGACACCGGTCGAAACCCTCCAGCTCGCCCAGCAAGCGACACTCGAGACCCGCGACGCCAAGCACGAACCACGCTCCCTGGCCGAACAGCGCGAGGCATGGCACCGCGAGGCCATCGAGGTGCTCGGCACCCCCGCGCAGGTCGCCGCGATGGTGCACGCTGCACTCCACCCCACGCGCATTGGGAGGTCGCAGGCGGCGGGCGCAGGCGTATTTGCAGACTCGGCATGGTTCGCCGCGACCGTCGACCGCATCACCACCACGCTCGAGGAAACACGCAGCACGTGGCAGTACTGGCACGTCTACGCCGAAGCCCAGCGTCAGGTTCGCTCCGCGAACGTGCCGACCGGCCCAGTCGCTCGGGTCGTCGATCTGCTGGTCGGCGAGGTCCTCGATACCGGGTCTGTGTCCCTCGCGCGACCCGGCGCCAGCTCGTTGGCGGATGCAGACGGGGTCGCGGAGCCCGACGTGCTGCGCCGCACAGACGGGACCTCGGTCTACACCTCAGCCGGCTCAGAGCTGTACACCTCGCAGCGGATCCTGGCTGCCGAACAGCGCTTGGTTGACGCCGCCGGCCGCCGCGACGGCTACACCGTCGACACCAGCACGGTCGACCTGGCACTCCTGGAGTCGACCGCCAACGGCATCGCGCTGAACGCGGGCCAAGCCACCCTCGTACGAGAGATGGCCACCTCTGGTGCTCGACTGCAGCTCGCAATCGCGCCCGCCGGATCCGGCAAGACCACCGCCATGCGGACCCTCGCCCGCGCGTGGACCGACGCCGGCGGCACCATCGTCGGGCTCGCCCCATCCGCCGCCGCAGCCGACGCCCTACGCACCGCCATCACCTCCCCACCAGCATCTGCCGAAGGTGCGACACCGGCACCCTTAGCGGTGCATGAAGGGGTGCGGACCGAGACGCTGGCCATGCTCACCCACGCCCTGCAACTGCGAGACGGCACGAGCAGCGGATCAGCAGCCGGCCCACTCCCAGCCTCAACCCCACACTCACCTGCGGCCGTCGCTGGGACCCCGGACTGGGTCGCCGACATCGGGCCGACCACGCTCGTGGTCATCGACGAGGCCGGGATGGCCGACACCCTCTCCCTCGACGCAGCCGTCTCCTACGTCCTCGCCCAGGGCGGCAGCGTCCGTCTCATCGGCGATGACCAACAGCTCACCGCCATCGGCGCAGGCGGCGTCCTCCGCGACATCCAGACCACCCACGGTGCCCTCCAGCTCAGCGAGCTCGTCCGGTTCACCGACCCCGCCGAAGGAGCCGCCTCCCTAGCCCTACGCAACGGCAGGACCGAGGCGCTCGGGTTCTACCTCGACCGCGGTCGCATCCACGTCGGCGACCTCACCGCCCTGAGCGAGGACGTCTTCAACGCCTGGCTCTTCGACCGTGCCGACGGCCGGGACTCGATCATGCTCGCCCCGACCCGCGACCTCGTTAGCCACCTGAACCGCCGTGCCCAAGCACACCGCGTCCACCAGTCATCCTCCGACAGCACCGGATCGACCCCTCCGATCGCCGGGCCGACCGCTCGGCTCGGTGACGACAACGACGCGTCCGTCGGGGATCAGATCATCACCCGGGAGAACAACCGCCGGCTGCGCACGTCCGCCACCGATTGGGTCAAGAACGGCGACCGATGGACCGTGCTCCACATCCACCACGACGGCGACCTCACCGCCCGACACATCCGAAACCACCGCATCATCCGGCTCCCCCGCGACTACGTCGCACGCTCGACCGCCCTCGGCTACGCCTGCACCATCCACGCCGCCCAAGGCCTCACCGCCGACACCATGCACGGCCTCGCCACCGGCGCCGAGTCACGCCAGCAGCTTTACACGATGCTCACCCGCGGATCGGATGCCAACCACCTCTACCTCCAGGTCGTCGGCGACGGCGACCGCCACACCGTCATCCACCCCACCCTCATCCATCCCCGAACACCCACCGACATCCTCGAGCAGGTCCTGGCCCGCGACGACACCCAGCACTCCGCCACCAGCCTTCTCCACCAGCAGACAGACCCCGCCCTCCGGCTCGGACAGGCCGCCCAGCGGTACCTCGACAGCCTCCATGTCGCAGCCGAAGACATCCTCCGCCGCCACCCAGCCGCGGCCACTCCAGCAACCGTCGATCATGGCGCTACAACCGCAGACAACGCTCCCGCACGCAACACGGTCGACGAGCTCGACGTCACCGCCAACCTTGTCGTGCCAGGTCTGTCCGACGAGCCGGCGTGGCCGACCCTCCGCGCCCATCTCCTGCTCCTCGCAGCCGACGGCCACGACCCCGTAGCGCTGCTGACACGAACGGTCACCGCCGGCGACCTGGACACGGCCACCGACCGCGCCGCCGTGCTCGACTGGCGTCTCGACACAGCCACCGCCACCTCCAGACACGCCACCACGCATCCCCCGTCGCTCGGATCGCCGCCATCGACCGTGCGCCCCGGCCCGATGCCGTGGATGCCAGGCATTCCACGGCTACTCGCCGAAGACCCCCAATGGGGCCGCTACCTCACCCAGCGGGCACAACTGGTCAGGACGCTCGAAGCCGACCTGCGTGCCCAGATCGCCGAGCAGACCAACGTGCCGCTCTGGGCGCAAAACGGCCTCCTTCCCACCCTCGACGCCATCCGTGACGTCGAGGTCTGGCGGGCAGCGATGCAGGTCGCCGATGACGATCGTCGGCCCACAGGTCCGCGCCAGCTCCAGAAGGCCGCTGCCACCTACCAACGAAAGCTCGCGCGAGCCATAACCGTCGCCAGCACTCCTGCCCTCTTCGAATGGCGGCACCTCCTCGTCTCGCTCGCACCACAGATCCACGACGACGACTTCACGCCCTTGCTTGCTGAGCGCTTGGCCGCGATGTCGCGAGCAGGTCTGCCCGCGCAGCAGCTGCTGCGGAGCGCAGCCTCCACAGGCAACCCACTCCCGGACGACCACGCTGCTGACGCTCTGTGGTGGCGAATGGCACGTCACCTCACCCCCGCTGTAGCCGCCCACGTCGTCAGCCCGGAGGCGGCACGGGCCTCCGGCACGTGGTCCTGCATGCTGCCGGACCTCCTCGGCGTCGACGTGACCGAGCGCATCCGAACGAGCACCTGGTGGCCCGCGTTGGTCACCAATATCGACCACGCGATCCAGCGTGGGTGGCGACTTGAGGACTTGCTCGGCGGCTGCCGCGCAATAGAAACCGTCGATGGCAGCACCACCTCTCACGCCGAAAGGGGATTGGATGAATGCCAGGTGCTGGTGTGGCACACCTCGATCGCACTTGACCCCATCCCTCACGGGAACACGGTTGATGACCAGCTCGACCCGCCGCCCGCGGACCTGTGGTCCGGTGTCGAGGTCGACCCCGGGACCTTCGTCCAGTTCCCCGCCGATCACGACCGTGACTTCGACGGGATTGACGACTACGAGCCGGTCGATGCCGACACCAACGCCGGGGCACCCGCCGTACCCGACGAAGGCGAGACAGACGTCGACTCGCAGGACTTCGTCGAGCCGGACCTCACCGTCGCGGGCCTCGTCCGCGACCTCAGCACCGTGCCGCTCGAACTCAGCTCGGCTGAACTGGGGGTGATGTTCCAGCGCGCCGAGGACTGGGACCTCTCCCCCGTCACCCGCGAACGCATGCTCCAGGTCAACCAACTCGCTCAGTCCTACTTCGAGGCGAACTTCGACGGCTCGTGGGCACGACGCCACCTCCACGAACGCCTCGGGATAGACCTTGCAGGCGACGAACACTTCCGTCCCGGGCACGCCCCCGCCGGCTGGACCACGCTCGTCGACCACCTCCGAACTCGAGGCGTCACCGACGCTGAGATGCTCGCCGCCGGACTCGCGTCCACCTCGTCACGCGGCCGCCTCATCGACCGGTTCCGCGACCGACTCATCCTCCCCATCACCCATCGCGGCGAGATCCTCGGCTTCGTCGGCAGACGCCACCCCGACCTGACTGACGACCAAACCCATGGCGGGAAGGTGGGACCGAAGTACCTCAACACCCCCAACACCCCGCTCTTCCACAAGGGCGCCCACCTCTACGGCGCATCCGAAGACCTCATCGCCGACGGCGCCATCCCCGTCATAGTCGAGGGCCCCATCGACGCCATCGCCGTCACCCTCACCACCGCCGGCCGCTACCTCGGCCTCGCACCCCTTGGCACCGCCCTCACCGACGAACAAGCCCGCCAGCTCGCCGCCATCACACAAGCCACAAGCCCAGAAACAGCCCGACCGGTGGGCCCAGTCGTCGCGACCGACGCCGACCTCGCCGGCCAGGTCGGCGCTGAACGCGACTACTGGACCCTCACCCCCCACGGCCTCGACCCCACCTTCGCCCGCCTCCCCCCCGGCCTCGACCCCGCGGCGCTCATGACGTCCGCCGGACCAGCAGCGCTCGCCGCAGCACTTGACCGCGCGCAACCCCTCGGCGACCGCCTGATCACCGAACGCCTCACCAACCTTCACCCTGACGAAGCCCACTCCGCCGCCGTACGCGTCTTGGCAGCACGCCCACGCCACGCCTGGATGGCAGGAACCCACCGCATCAGCACCCGGCTCGAGATCCCCCAATCCGATACAGCTCGCGCGCTCCGCGATGCCGTGACGACATGGAACCTCGACCCACGGCAGACCGCCCGAGGGGACCTTGCCAACGTCAGCCACGTCCAGGCACGCATGCAGATCGCATCCACGAGGCCTCCAGCCCAACGATGGGCTCCTCTCGCCCGCAGCCTCGACACCAGACTCGTGGGACAGCCCGACTGGCCTGCCACCGCAGACGCCATCCAGCGTGCCGAGTATCTGTGCGACGACGTCGAGACAACGATCAGGGTTGCCATCGGAGGTTCGCCACTCAACGACCGGCCCGCCAGAGACCTTCGTTACCGACTCGCCTTCATCCTCGACACAGACAATGAGTCCAACCAGGCGGTGGAAACCATGGCAGTCAACTCCCAGCGACCAGACACAGACCGCGCCGCCTTCCCATCACCACGGACACCCGAGCCCCCACCACCCCAGCGCTAGGTCTCACGCCCGCCTTGACGGGAACACGGGGAACCGCGATGGCACAGGCACCCGTCGTCACGGCGTGTATCAGAGGCAACGGAATGTGCCCCGATTCGCCCAGAATGGGCGTGCGTCGAACTGCTGCGAACGGCCTAGAAGGACGCAAGCCTTTCCGTCGCCGTCTCAACCGCTTGTCTCAGGCCCGGGCGACCTATTCGGAATTATCCTGCTGCGCGCCTCCGCCTGGCTGCCGTCGTGCGGCTAAGGCCGCCAATGCCTTGAGTGCTGCGAGTCGAAGATTCTCGGGGGTCGGCTTCTTTTCCCAACGATCGAACTTTTCGATGTCGTCGGCCAGCCGCTCCAAGTCCGGACGCAAGCGCTCAAGAACGAAGTCAAGAGGCACCCAACGCTCCAAATCTGCCACGTCAAACTGTGAGATGACCTCGCCTGTGGCCCCGACGGCGATCGGAACGTTGGCGGCAACGAACTCCAGAGCGTCCCATCTCCCCTCTAAGATCTGAGCGCGAACCCACCCGGTCGCGGCCTCGGGGTCCACATGCCACCACATCCACAGGAAGTGCATCGGCCGGTTCCCGAGGGCAGTTAGAGGTTCGTCGGTATATGGATCCATCGCGACAAGCACTCTCTGCGCCACGAATGCCGAAGCTCGCTCCCGCCAATGTATTGCAGGTTCGTGTCCGTCGCGCAAGATTGACGCACATACGGTCACGGCGAGAAGAATGCCGCCATCTGTGTCGCACATTTCCGACAACATTTGGAGCCCGCGCTCATCGTCCACCTGTGAGAAGATTCGCTCGACGAACTTTTCCGCCTCACTTCGGCCTCGATAGTCAAATAAACCCTGGTCTGTTGGCATGTGATGGTAGGCAGCCCCGACCCATCGGACGGCATGCAATACAGAGTCATCAGCGATCCTGAGTTGCGATTCCAGTTTGCGCAGAACGCGACCTGGCTCCTTCGCTAGAGTATCGCGTACTGCATCGATATTCGATGACGGCGTCTCGTTATCTGCGGCCGCGAATGCCTCGGCGACTACTGCGTCTGGAAGATCCTCTCGTGGCACCTCAAGAGCGAAGTATCGATCGAAATAGTCCTCATGCCCAACGCCGCGGCGTCGTGCCACCATGTCATAGTCACCGCGCGGCAGGGACGAGCCAGAGAGCTTCGCATCTAGCGCGGGGAACAAGACTCGAAGCAACCTCAGGAGGCCCTCGACGTTGTCAGCACGGACATGTGCCTTCTTCAATGCATCCCGCCACTGTTCGAGCAGCTCTGCGAAGTCCCGCTGTTTTGAAAATAGACCGGCAGGAGTTCGCAGCAGGTCCCCCCGGAGCCTCGGAAGGGCGCGATAAAGCGACGGCTCATGCGTCCTGATGTAGTTGATGAGGAAAAGGTCGACGAGATCAGCTTCTCCCTCCGCGGCGAGTCCGGCCGCGACCTCTGCCTGCGCGAATAGGCGCTTGATTGACCGCGGCGTCCGGAGCGTGTGGATGAGAGTGTCCCAGTACGCCTTACCGAGTCGCTCAGCGGCCGTCTCATCGATAGTCACACTCGGAGCACGCGTTAAGAGACCATTGAAGAAGTAATCGTTGAACAATTCGGAAACCTGGTGATCCCGGAGGGGTGGCATGTCCAAGCGCACTTGAATGACCTTCTCGAGATAATCTAGGGCCCGTCCTCGCTCATCGCCCACGAGCTCAGTTCGGGACAAGGTCTCAAGCAGCGTTTCTTCGTCGTAGGCGAGCAAGTAGTAAACGTGAGGAAGGCGACCCACCAATCGCACAAGTCTTAGCGTTTGAAGCAATTCACTAGGAGCCAGTCGATCCAAGTCGTCGAAAATAATTAGGATGGGACGTTGGAGCGCCTTCAATTCTCCTGTCAAGATGGCCTGCGCCTTTGCTGCGTTAGGCCCCTCGGCCAAGCGACGACCGAACGACTCCAAGATGCTGGATGAGTCAACCCCCACCAGGCTAGTCAGTTTTCCAAGAGGGCTGATCGCCTGGCCAAACCTGCCTACAGATTCACGTGCCCGCTTCCACCGCCGATCGCGTGGCATCACATCCTGAAGCGTCTTCAAGAACCCCAAGAGCAAGGACTCTTCGTCCGAAAAGAGCCAAGGGTTGAATGTGGCAGTGAGCCATCTACCCTCCATGGTCTCCACGCGCGAAGCGACTGAACGCAAAGTCGACGTCTTACCAGCGCCCCAGGCGCCAATCAACGCAAGAACGCTGGAGCTGTCTTCAGATCGCAAGCTTTCGAGGACCTCGGCGATTCGCTGCGCCAGCGATGCATGGCCCAGTCGGTCTTGTGCGGGCTGCGAAGGGTCGAGCGGCTCGTCGCTCAGAGTTAGATTCTCAACCATCACATCCCCCTAGTGGCATCGGCGGGGACGACGCTACGTGAGATCGGCGACGGACCGAGCACGCTCGTCGCGTGGCGTCTCATCGAGTCTCCACCGCGCACGATCGGTCGGCGCGAACCAGCCGCGTAGGAACCGCTTTCTTGAGCCATCGTCAAGCTTGTGGCTTCTTCAAGGATGCTGCGGTATCAGACTCGGGGGCCGTTGAGTTCGTCCGCCGCCTGTCGGCCCATCAACGCCAACCACCGGTTTGACCGCCCGAGGACGCGAATCACGCGCGGTTGAGCCAGCGCGCGATGCCTCCGTGCTCGTTTAACAAGCCCCTCGCCGGTCTTAGACATTGCGTCGCATGAACTCGACGGGAGATTCATAGGGAAAGGCGCGCAGCGCCCCGAGACCACGCGCCAGCGGGGTCATCAGTGCCTCAACGACGCGCTGCGGCGAGTCGCTCATCTCGCTTGCCGGTGCATACACGTCGTTCGTGAAGGTCTCTTCGGGATACTTCGCCGCACGCTCGAACGATCTCTCGTCGAGTGCGGCCCCGGACGGAACGCCGAGAAGCGATGTCATATGGACACCCAAGTGCCAGGTGCCGCTGTCGCTTCGCAATCGGGCAACGTGGGCGGTTAGACGGACACACTGGTCGACGTGGATAAGGACGACGCTGAGCGGCACCACCGTGGCTTTGGGACTGTTGCCACCCGTGTAGCGACTGCGGGTGCCAAGTCCTGCCGCGAAGTCGACCCCGCCGGTGTCACGGATGAGCAATCGCTTGGCGTACAGCTCATCGAGTTCGCGGTCCGACACAGACGTCGCCATGATTCCCCGAGGGTGTGTCTCGGTGTAGTTAAGCGAAGTTAAGTCGCCCCCGCCGTACTCGTGGGCAGGGAATCGGGCCTCGACCGCCAGTTCCATCGGCCGCTTATTGTGATCCCACGGAGGCGGTCCCACCGGTGGCGTGAGCGGGACGGCGGTGAAGTAGAGGTGTCCATGGGAGCGATCCCGCGCAGGGACAGGGTCGAAGGTTCCGGCAAGACCGAGCAGGTGCTCGTTCAGCCCATCGTCGCGATTGCGTCGCGTAGCGAAGATGTTGGCGACGTGCGGTTCGGGTAGGACCCGCTTGCCTTCGGAGGACCGCCCCCAATACCGCTCATCGGCTTGATGGGGAGCGATAGGGGAGGGCGGAATTTCAACGATCACGCACCCGCGTGCCGAATCGTCGGGATCCATGACGACACGCACGTCGCAGACCATCGCGGGAGAAACCTTGCCCATGGCGATCCCGACCAGTCGGGTCTTAGCAGATTCGGGGTCGGCGATGCCGACGACCTCTCCTGCCCTCCCAGCGCCGGCGTCGCTAATCCCATAGACCATCACCCCTCCTTCGACGGTGAAGGAGGCCAAGTCGCGTGAGACTTCAGTGTTCTGTCCGGGCGGCGGGAGACCCTTCTTGAGTTCGCAGTAGGAACGTTCGTCGAGCAGGCCCTCACCAACAGCCAGAAGGATGTCCTCCCACGTTTCAAGGCGTACCCGACTGGTTCCGATCTGCACGTAGCTCACGTGCAGGACTCTAGGCAATGCCTCCGACAGGGCGGGCGGGCTCAGGCCCGTCGGACGCGGCACTGCGCCTCGCGGACTTCCAAACGTGGCCGCGGCGACTCCTGCGCGTCTAACCGCCGCCTTCCGGCGTCGCTCAGGAGTCCCAATCTGCCGATGGGCACTTTTGGCGCCGTGACGAGAGGTCGCCTTGGCGCCCCAGGGACACGGTTCCTAACTCGGTGTGACTGACTTTCGGCCACGGATTAGAAGGGCCGCAGCGAGCGCCGATACGGCAAGGGTTCCTAGCGCGCTGACCAATACCCAGCCCACGCTCTTGGTCTCAAGCGCGACCGGCGCAGAGATGGCGACCACTAGCGCAACCACGGCGACGCTCAAGATCGCGTACTGAATCCGTCGGTCACGGCGAGATTCGTTCGCCTGATCGCGCTGGATCTGGAGGAGACGGGATTGCGACTGCACGAGGTCGCGTTGGGCTGTCGCCAGCTGCTCGGTCAGCTGAAGGGACAACTTCTCGCGCTCGACCCGCTCGTCCTCTGCTTGCCACCTTCGGTCCTGGGCCTCTTGGATCGAGGCGTTTAGGGCCTCCGCCGTAACGCGTTGGGAGTCGATCCCACGTTGAAGCTCTTCGAGGGCCGGCATTGAGAACTTCGGGTGCGAGTCGTTCATGGGAGATTAGTGTGCCGTCAACGACCTCGCTGGCGCTGAACGGCTCGGGCCACGTCACCCCAATATCTCTTCGCCACGAAACGCCCGGGTCTGTTCGCGCGGCGACTCCGGCAGTATCGGAAGTGGCAGGACGCGGCGCCACCCTGCGCGGCGAAGCGTGAACCCGAACTGGCCGCGTGGTTGCCCTTTCCGCCGCGAAGACCTTCGGCCGCGCGGGGCCGGTGCCGGCCGACTAAGCGCCTAATCTCGTTCCGTGCCAGGAGTTATGTTTCCGCGTGGTGCCCAATTGCGGCTGCCGCCCGGGTCGATCCGAGTCCGGGTAACGGACGACGGCCAAGTTGAGCTGGACCCGGTATCGCCAGAGCTGCGCGTCGAGCTGTGGTCGCACTGGCTCCACGAAGCCGTGGACGGAGCGATCGCCGCACTAGATGCACAGACGGCGATCGCGGCCGAGGTGGAGTCGCTCAAAGGACCTACGCCGCCACCGGATGAGCAAGCCCTCCAAGACCTGCTGGACGCGGAACTCCGGGCGTCCATGAGAACGATTTCCGCGGCTGCCTTCGCCGTGGACTCGTTCTACGCGTCAGTCCAGGCGCGGTCGCCGGACCACCCTGATCGCGAGAGGTGGCGAACGCCGCGCGCCAACGGACGCCGTACGGCGCGACACTCAATTGTGTTCGAGACGCTGCGCTATCACCTAAAGATCCGGCCGGTCGCCGCGCCCGAGTACAAACGACGCATCTCGGACCTGTTCCGGTTTCGCGGTTGGGCCGTCCACGCCGACGCAGAATTTCGAGAAGCGATTGAGCGTCCGGACCTCGATCGCGGGGTCGACTGGCACTACGTTGCTTTTCGAACCGAGAACGCGATAGCAGTCGTCGGCGGAACGCTCCAGATGCTGAGCGCCCTAGTAGACGTCTTCGATCGAGGGTCGCAAGAGATGCGTGACTGGCAACCGCACGCTCGTGAGGCGTTAGACGCTGTGATCGCTCGCTACGACTTGGATCACAGACTGCCGCGTCTCCAGTGGCGTGGGGACGGTGGTCCAGTGGTTAGTGAGGACTCGTAACCCGGGTTTCGTCATGCGTCACACCGCCGCCTGTCGGGACGCTCGCAACATCCGTTCTGCCGAGATGAGCTTCGGGGGGGAGGCGGCGCGACTTGGCCGGAACGGCGTATCGAGCGGAAGGGAGTAACGCTGCAGCTCCGAGCGGCACCTTTCCTGGTCGGGCCCACCAGTCGCCGCTCGCCTGCGAGGCTGACTACGCCGCTACCCTGCAGTCCGCTGATCATCATCCAGCACATCCCTATCGAAAGGCTCAACTTGAACTCGAACCTTCACGCTCAACGCAACGGCGTGACCAACGCCCTTCACGCCGCTGGACCTTCGAGGCCATGACGGGCAGCCAACCTCGTCTGACGGCGTCGGTGTCCGTGGGGGGCCGAGAGTTCGCGGTCCGCAACATCGGGGCGGGTCCTGCGACCGTGATACTGGTGGCCGGTTACGGCCAGTCGATGTCCCAGGCGTGGTCGTCGGTGCATCAGCGGCTCGGGGAGTCGGTCCGTACCTGCGCCTACGACCGGCTCGGGGTCGGGGACAGCGACCCACCTTCGGGCACCCGGACGTTCGTAGAGCTCGCTGAGGAGCTCGACGGGGTGATCACTGCGTTGGGTGTGGCACGACCGATCGTGCTCGTCGCCCACTCGATGGGCGCCCCCGTCGCGATGACATGGGCGGCGCAGCGACCGGCAGACGTCAGTGCTGTCGTGCTGCTCGACGGCAGTGGGCCCGCCTTCCACGAAGCGATCGGTGTGGCAGTCGCGAATGCACTCGGTGACGGGTCGGAGGATCCCGACGTCATGGCCGTGAAGGCCTTCCTGGACGACTTCGAGGACCCGCAGACGAACATCGAGCGTGTGGACGTGGTGGCTTCGTATGCCGCTCTGGACCCCTTCCCGCGCATCGGAACGGTGCCGCTGGTGGTAATGCACGGTACCGTCACGGAGTTCCCGTCGGTGATGGAGCCCGAGCGTTTGCACGCGGTCTGGCTGGCCGGGCAGCGCGCCTGGGCGTCCATGTCGGAACGGGGCCGGATCGTCGAGGTGGAAGGAGCGGGCCACCAGATCGCGCTCGAACGACCAGACGTCGTTGTGCAAACGGTCCTGTCACTGATCCAGTCTGCCGACGCGGCGGTCTAGCACGCGCTGAGACAGCCAAACACGAGCTGCCCCCTCGAACGCAGCCAGCCCCACGCGACTTCTTCTCGGATGGCAATCCGCACTTCTGGTGGCCACATCAGGGGCATATCGCATGGTTGCCCGGATCAGCCGTGAGGAGGCCTTCATGGGGTGCGTCTTACCGCCGCCTGTCGACCACGCCTATCCCGCGCGTGCGAGCTGACATCCAGCCTTCTAAAGGCGGAAGGGGGCCTCCGGCTGCGTGCGACGGCGCGGTGCAATCGTGCGATCGGTGGCTGACTTTCCTCAGCCCGAAGTCAGTCGCGGTGCAGGCGCACACCGTCGAGCTGCCCGCAGCCGGGGCACAGCGCAAGGCGCAGAATAGCGCCGAGCTCGCGCTGC
>NZ_JBHLXH010000001.1:340587-427461 GCF_042432345.1 Nocardioides zeicaulis
GTGGCCCCGAGCTGCTCTGTCTGGGTGCCACCCCGGATGAGGCGGTTACCGAGATTTTGCGTGTCGGCGATGGTGTTGGCCACCTTGCCCTCGATGTTCCACTCCTTGCCGCATCGAAGACATGACGCCCGCACCTCTGCCGCTCGCGTCATGTAAGCAAGGCCCCGCCACCGCGCGACGGGTACGACCTTCAGTGCGACCTTGGCCGCTTCCCGCTCCTTGCGCGCTTTCTCGGAGATCGCTCGGCTTTCGGCACGTTCATCGGCTCGTGCCGCCTTCGTCTTGAACGGCCGTTGGAGCACCGGCACCACAAAGATGTACGGGATAGCGCCGACAACCAGCCCGATCACGAACAAGAATATGGCCCCGAACGCCCCCGCGCTAGAAGTAGACGCAAGCCACCCGGCCAGTCCCAGAACGGGGACGGCGCATACCCACGCGATACCCGTGGCCACAGTGGCGGCCGCGGGTGAGCGGTAGATCTCATCAGGCACCCTGGCAATCCCCCTTCGACGCAGCGGACAACCCGCTGGCTCCCGTGCATTTAACAGCACCCAGCCATCCTCGCCGCCGTTAGGCGATGAGAGTTCGCGCGTGCTCCCATCTCGCGCGATGAGTGCGGCATTCCGCCGCGTGCCCTCTTTACCGTCACGCTGACGGTAGGACCCTTGCGAGTTCGCGGTGCACTCGTTCGATGGACTGAGCGTCGAGTGTCCCGGGTGACGTGAGGGTCGATTGCAGTCGCTTAGGCCAGAGGACCTGGACGTCGCGTGTGGTGAATGCCCCGCCGATCAGCGGCCAGTCGGCGTCGACGAAGCAAAGGACGCCATGGACCGGGGTCTGGTCACCGATGGTGGTGCTGACCATTCCGACTTGCTTGAGTACTCCGTCGACCAGCTTGGTGCACTCCCGGCGGCCGACGATCAGTCGTTCTACCCGTGGGCGCAGGAGCCCGCCCTCGACCCGAAGCTGCGGGCGTCCGCTGTACCTCTTCGCGTCGATCACGTAGACGCCCGTGGGTGTCACAGCCAGGTGGTCGATGTTCGCGCGGCTGCCGGGTACGCGTCGGTCGTGGAGGACCAGGCATGTCTCGGACTGCAGGGAGTTCAGGCGGCCACCGAGGCGTTCTTCGCCGACGGCTCCGGTGGCCCACGCTGTCGTGGACTGCGGATCGTCGCTGAGGGCCAGGATGAGACCGCCGAGCTTCGGATGCTTGGCTCGGATGCGCTTCTCGCGGCCGGCCTTGCGACGATCGAACTCGCGTCGCGCGGAACTCCCAGCCTCACCGATATCAACCTCGGTGTCCGGCTCCGGCGCGTCGCGTTCGTGGGTCAGGCAGCGGACGGTTCTGCTCTCTCGGTCGTAGACGGCTTCAGTCTTCGCAGGCAGCGTCGCGTCGCAGACCCGGCACGCGCCGGCGTACCGCAGACGCATGCGCTTCTCGGCTGAAGCCGTCGCGTCGTCCACGCCTGGACCGTAGCCGCCGACCGCCGACTAGGTCCGCGCATTGCCGAAGGTGGCAGCGCTCGTCAAGCCTTTGCGGTCTTAGCGTCGGGCAAGTGCCTCGTCCTCGTTCGGCGGACCAGGGGCGAGGCTTGGCCGATTCCGCCAGGTGCCATTCATGAACACGCTTCTGCCGTTCCAACCCGATGCCATGACGCCAGCCCAGCTCGCTGCGGTGTCGTACCTTGCCCGCTACTCCGGGCACACCCACACGTTGTACTCCTCCCAACTGCGGCGCTGGTTCGCCTGGTGCGAGACCAACGCACTCGACCCGCTGATCGGGATCCAGCGCGCCCACATCGAGCTCTACATCCGACACCTCGGACAAGCCGGGCTAATGGCGTCCTCCGTGGTCACCTCGATGCACGCCGTCCGCGGGTACTTCAGGTACGCCCACATCGACGGACTCATCGTCTCCGACCCGGCCGTCTACGCGCGCCTCCCACGAGTTCATCGCGACGAATCGCGCACCCAAGGGCTGGACCGCCTCGAGCTCATTCGCTTCCTCCAAGTCGCCCAGACCCTCACCGTCCACCACGGCGCGCTGGCGTTCCTCCTCGGCATCAACGCCCTGCGCGCATCCGAAGCGGCCGCGGTCCGGATCGAGGACTACGCCGAAACCCTCCGCGGACACCGAGTAATCCACCTCGTCGGGAAGGGCGACAAGCCCGCCACCATGCCCATCACCGTTCCTGTGCTGCGGGTCCTCGAAGCCTGCCGAGGTGATCGGGTGGAGGGCCGACTCATCCTGCGACCCGTGTCCGGCAACCCCATCGATCGCCGCGACGTCTACCGGATGGTCGCCCGCATCGCGAAAGCAGCAGCCATCCCACGCCACGTCAGCCCACACTCGCTACGCCACGCCGCCATCACCAACGCCCTCGACGCCGGCGTCCCGCTACGCGATGCGCAGATCCTAGCCCGGCACTCCGACCCACGTACCACCGAGCACTACGACCGCGCCCGCGGCAACCTCGACCGCCACGGCGTCCACTTCCTCACCGCGTACGTCGCCGGCGTCTGAATGATCGGACGCAATGCAGCCGAAGCGAACGCGACTGCCTCGATTGCGGCGCCGTAAGGGGGACGGCTGGCCGGGCAGCGTGCGCGTGCTTGTCGTGCGCTCCCAACGGTCGCTGGTCGTCATGGTTCACTGCGATTCATGGAACAGTTCCCTGCCCCGCACGCAACTGGTACCGAACTTCAGGTTCCGAAGCTTCTTTACCACTACACCAGCGCGCGTGGACTCCTTGGAATGCTCGGCCATGGAGAACTGTGGGCGACACACTGTGCGTTCCTGAACGACTCGCAGGAGTACCTATTCGTGTTTGACCTCGCGGCCCAAGCGTTGGGCGTCCGAGACCCGAGGCGACTGGGCACTCACAGGAAGCTGGACTCGTTGCGGAAGCATTCACCAATCTACGAGCAGATCGCAGCGGCCATCGATGCTCGACTGAACAAAGGTGCGCCAAACATCTTTGCCGCGTCCTTCACTCCTCACGGGAATGACCTAAGCTTGTGGCGTGGCTACACAAGGCCCGGAGATGCGTACTCTATTGCCTTTGACACTGCGACCTTGACCGAGAAGGCGCACCAAGACGGGTGGTCGCTTGCGCCGGTCACGTATGGCACGGATGTGGCGGACTGGGTAAACGGGCTGATCGACTCGCTCGTGCGCCGAGCTGGCGCGAACAAGGACTCTGCCGACGACCAAGCGCAACTTCTGGCTTCCCGGTGGATCGACCATCTGACCAAGCACGCACCGCTTATGAAGCATGGCTCTTTTATGGCCGAGCAGGAGTGGCGCCTCGTTAGAGAAGAGCGAGATGGTACCCACGCGGTGTGGGAATTCCGCGAGGGCACCAGCTCGCTGATTCCCTATGTCAAGTTCCGCTTCGCCATCGACAGGATGGATAGTGCTGCAGTCCACGCGATATGCGGCCCTACCTCAGATCAATCGCTGGCCACGAAGGCACTCGGTCTTTTCGCGTCGTCACGCCTCAACACGGTCTCCCACGGCGTCAGTCCCGGCGACGGCAGCTACCGTGCCTGGTGACGCACCTGAGAGCGAATTGGTGAATTTGCGTCCGCTGCCGTCCGGCGGCTAGTGAACAAAGGTTGTGGCTGAAGCACTCAGATCCCTTTCCACTCGTTGGGCTTCTGCGCCTGGACCGCGGACGCCGTGTCCGCGCGTCACACCGTCGCCTGCCGACGTCTTGGATGACGAGCAGGGTCGACCACACCTACAGCGACCTCTGATCGGCAGTCAGTCGACCAGTGTGGCCGCGGTGTCGATTAGGGCCCGCTGGTCGCGGAGTGACCGACGCAGTTCTTCAGCGATCTGACGCATGGCAGCAGGGATGGGCGAATTCCGAGCCGGAGCAAGGCCCGCAGGGACGTCGAAACGTGCGCCCATGGCGTTACCTGTGGTGAGGGCGACGTAGGTAGGCGGTAGTTCATCAATGTGCGAGCCGCCGTCCTTGTGGGCGAGCCAGTCCATGAGGTCGTACCTCGTAGCTGCAGGACCCGAGGTTGGAAACATCGCCGGCTCGCGCCACCACTCTTCGAACCGCGTCATGCGCAACTCGTCTGATGTCGACGGTTCTAGTCCGTGCGGGACGTAACGCGTTCCCTGGTCTCCCATCTCGACGATCATCAAGCCTCCCATGAACGCAGGTATCGCACCCGCTGCACGGAAGGCCGAGATCCGCTCTCGCTTGGCGGCGATGGAGTCGTGAAACCAGAGACGGTCCTTGGCCTGAAGCAGCGCAAGCAGGCTTCTGCTCCTGCCGGTGTCGTGCACCAACGTGCGGACGTGAGTGGCTAGCCGCTTGCACTCATATTCGATTCCGTCATCAAAGGCGCTGCAGGATGCGTCGATGAACGCAAGTTGTTCGTCTAGGTGATTGAGCAACTCGGGGACGGTTTGCGGCATGTCCAAAGCGTAGATGTGAGAACGTCTGGCACATGCAAGTCACCCCGGTGGCCGTCGGGGCGCTCTTCGTTGCGCTCGGCAGCACAATCCAAGCCGTGAGGTGGCTATGGGTGGAGAGCGGTCGACTGAGAGCCCGCGCGACGGCAGCATCGAAGCGGAGCGAGCGAGTGGCAGTCGAACGCGACGGCCGTGCCGACCTCGATATTCTCGCTTGGGTCCTCATCAGCGTTGGTCGCTGGTACACCTTCGCAAGTTCGATCTAGCTATGGTTCCGTCGGCGCTCATCGACCTGCAGGACCGAACCATTTTCGCTATCACCGCCAACTAGCCCATTCCGCCGCGTGAGCGTGCCCCACACCATCGATCAGTCCCGTTGTCTCAGCCGATGCCGATTACTAAGGCACTTGACTAGCCAAGCGTCGCACCTTTCCGTCCATTGCAGGGCTCGCACAGGAGTTGCAAGTTGCGCATGGTGCTGGAGCCCCCCATCGAGAACGGGATGATGTGGTCGAACTCCAGCGATTCGTTCGAGCCACACTCCACGCACCGGCCCCCATCTCGTTGCCAGACGTTAATCTTGACCTCACTTGGAATTGACGGCCTGGTCCTTCGGGAGTCTCCGCCCTCGACCAATGCGCTAGCCGCGTGTGCCTTCGCCAACCTCAATCGCCGCCGGTTCGCCGACTCGTTGACCAGCGCGAGAACGTCTTGGCTACTCAAGGCATGGTCTGTACTCGTGAAGACGCGGCCCTGATAGATCCAGACATCCGTCTTGTGGTTCCCGCAGACCCTCACTGGCTCCAGCATCGACAGTCGCATGGTGTCGTCACGGAAATAGCAGCTGGACCCACCCGCAGACACGTGGAACAGGGTTCCGGCATCCATGAGTGCCTCGATCTCTTCGAACGCAAGGTCGGCGGCACCCACACGCGTAGGCTCTGGCGGCTCAAAGTCGGCGCATTCATCCGGATCGAGGCCAAGTTCTTGCGGCAGGTAGCCCATGTCACGCATCCCGCCGTAAGGGTCATAGAACTCGCCGCGACGAACAGTCGAGATGCCGACGCCCTGCGCTTCCTTGAGTAGTTGAGCCATGTCCGAACCGTAGGCGCAGTTTTGTCCCGAGCGGTCGGAAACCGACAATCGGAGCCGCTACCAACGTCCCGGCCGGGTGTACCTAGCCCATTGCGCCGCGATCACGCGCACAGTCAGCTCTGGCTGAAACGGCGCCCACGGCGACGTGAGATGTCGCGCAGCGGGCACCGCTCCGAAGCCTCACACGAGCTTTTCAAACACCATGGTCGCTTGGATGCGGTCCCCGCCACCGAAACCACTGCTTTTCGCCGACGAGGTGGTGATTGTGTGCAGCCGGTAGCCCTTCGACGCTTGCTTGTTGATCGCGCCTTCAAGCTCAGGCAGATTGCCAGACCCAGTGCCAAGGAACTTCTCTTTGAGCGTGACTTGAATGACGACGTACTCCATGTGCGTGTCTCCCCTGTCGTGACGTTGCCGCACGGCGAGTGCCGCTGGGCCGACACTTTCTACACGGTTGTGATGGAGGCCGCAGGCCTTTCAGGTGTCAACAGGCCACGCCTGGTCGACGATCTTCCATCGCGCGCCGCACCTGGTCCGCTTGAGGTCCGCAGACATACCGCCATTCGTCAGGCGCCGCGGTCCCTGCGCTGGACTTGACCAGACCTGCGTCAAACCGCCGCGTCGGGGGTAGCGGATCTGGACGTGGGGCCGGAGAGCATCGATTGCGATGACTTCGAGGGTGGGAACGGTCGTTCTCACAACGACCGCGATCCACAGTCGAGAAGCGTCGCCCGGTGAGCTGTGCCCAATGCCCTATGCACTGATGTTCAGCGGAACTGGATCGCTCACAGAGAGATCACAGCGGGTCCACCGGAACCTCCAAACCGCACTGCCTACGTTTCCGGCATGACTTCTGAACCTCCACTTGCCCGACGTTCCTTGTCCCGGCGCTGGGTGCTGGGTGGACTCTCCGCAGTCGCGGTCGCCACCGTGGCCGGATGCGCCTCTGACTCCGGCTCGACCACGTCGTCCAGCCCTTCTACGACGTCCGGCAGCGCCTCGGCGTCGTCGTCGGCGACCGCTACGGGTACGGCGGCTACCGGTTCGGTCGCTGCTCTGGCGCAGGCGTTCTACGACACCCTGACCGACGACCAAAAGGCCACCACTCTGCTCGACTACAGCCTCGAGAACGCAGCGAAGTGGTCCAACCTCCCCCAGGGTCTGTTGGCTGGCGGCATGGGCGGTGGCCCGGGTGGGGGCAACGGCGCCCGCGTGGGTTTGAGCATCGGCGAGCTCGACGACGACCAGACCAGCGCACTGAACGCCGTCCTCAAGGCTGCCACCGGATCGGCAACCGGCCTCGGGTACGACCAGGTCGTCGCCCAGCTCGCGGCCGACGACTACCTGGCAGCCAACGGGGGCGGTGACGACTACGGCCGCGCCAACTACTACGTCGCGCTGCTCGGAAGCCCACAGGACTCCGGCACCTGGGAGTTCCAATTCGGTGGCCACCACCTCGCCGTCGCCAACACCTACGTCGACGGCAAGCTCGTGGGCGCCACACCGTCCTTCCGAGGTGTCGAGCCCAACGGCGACTTCACCCAGGACGCCACCAGCTACGACGTGATGGGCGTCAAGGAGGCCGCGTTCGAGGCGATGCTCGCCGGACTGTCGGGCGACGCGCTCACCTCCGCGCAGCTGTCCGACGTCTACAGCGACCTGGTCCTCGGTCCCGGCCAGGACTGGGCCTTCCCCACCGACAAGCTCGGAGTCCAAGCCGTGAACCTGACCAGCGCCGAGAAGAAGCTCGTCCTCGCCGCCATCGCCACCTACGTCCAGGACATCGCCGACGACGACGCTGAGACCATCCTCGCGACCTACGAGTCCGAGCTCGACGACACCTACGTCGCCTACTCAGGCACCACCGCGCTCACCGAACAGAACGACTACGTGCGCATCGACGGGCCGTCGGTCTGGATCGAGTTCTCCATGCAGCGCGGCATCGTCCTCTCCGGCAACCACCCCCACTCGGTGTGGCGCGACCGAGTGACCGACTACGGCGGGACCCAGGGTTGATGCTTTGGCTGCGTCGCACGCTGGTCGGGGCGTTCGCTTGCATCGTCGCGGTCTTGGCGCTCGCCGTACCGGCCTCAGCACACGTCGTACCCACCTCGACGATCGAGCTCGCCGTCACCGACACGAACATCGTCGCCACAGTCGAGATCCCTCTCGACGACCTCGCGGCCGCAGCCGGCATCGACCTGGGCGACGAGACGCAGGCAGACGTCGACGCCGCCGCGACCGCCATCGAGGCCTACCTTCTCAAGCACTTCACCCCGACCAGCAACGACGGCACCGCTTGGACCGTCACGGAAGGCGACCTCGTCGTCGAGACCACCGGCGACACCGCGACCACCGGGACCTACCAGGCGCTCGAGACGACGTTCACCCTCTCCCCGCCTGCCGGCAGCGACACCGCCGAGGAGGAGAGCTCGTTCAACCTCGGCTACGACGCCGTCGTCGAGAAGGTCGCGACCCACGTCACCATCGTCACGATCGAGTCCGACACCACCGACGACGACTTCAGCGGCGCCTACGAGGTCGGCACCGTCCAGCGGAGCACCGTCACGAACACGGTCGAGGAGCTCCACGTCGACCTCACCTCCGGCACCAGCCGCGCGGCGTTCCTCGACATGGTCCGCCTCGGGATGCAGCACATCAAGGACGGCACCGACCACCAGCTCTTCCTGCTCACCCTGCTGCTCCCGGCGCCGCTGCTGGCGGTACGCCGGCGCTGGGGCCTATTCGTGCCGACCAGCACCGCCGTGCGCCGGATCGGTGCGATCACGCTCTCCTTCACGCTCGGCCACTCGCTGACCTTGGCGCTCGGCGCGCTCGGACTCCCCGCCCCACAACGTCTGGTCGAGGCCGCCATCGCCCTCAGCATCCTCGTCGCAGCCATCCACGCGGTTCGCCCGATCTTCCCGGGGCGCGAGGCGCTGGTCGCAGGCGCATTCGGGCTGGTGCACGGGCTGGCGTTCTCCGAGACCCTGCGCGCACTGGACCTGTCCGGGCCGCACCTCGTGCTGGCCCTCCTCGGCTTCAACGTCGGCATCGAGGCCATGCAGCTCATCGTGGTCGCGCTCGTGCTGCCGCCCCTGCTCCTGCTCGCCCGCACCAACAGCTACCAGCGCCTGCGCGTCGTAGCTGCCGCAGCGACCGGCACCGCCGCACTGGGATGGCTCGCCGCCCGCCTCGGGGCCACCAACCCGATCGGCAACCTCGCCGACGAGCTCGGCACGCTCTCGATACCGCTCGTCGTCGCACTGTGGCTCCTCGCCATCGCCAGATCCATTGCAGCGCCAGGAAAGCGAGCACCCCGGAGAAGCAGTCAGCGCGCCTCCCGAACCCGAGGTCGACTAGCGGGCAACGTGCCAGATCCAGCGGCTCACGCGCTTGGAACATCCCACCAACCAGGCGACCCTTACGCCCCGAAACATCAACACCAGATCTGACGCGACGACTGCGTCTATCCGCCGCCTGTCGGTGTGGGCACAAGGAGCTGCGCGGCTTGTCAGTGTCGTCCCTATGGTGTTGCCATGGCTGACGAGTACTGGCTTCGCGCAACACGCGAGTCGTACGACCGAGTGTCGGTTCGCTACGCGGATGTCGTGGCTGAAGGACTCAAGGGACAGGCATTCGAGGACCGTCTTCTGGACTACTTCGCCAATGACATCCAACGCTCGGGTGGCGGGCCCGTTCTCGATGCGGGATGTGGTCCAGGAGTGCTGACACGCGACCTCAGGTCCAGGGGCCTCGATGCCTACGGCTTTGACGTGTCCACGAGCATGCTCAAGCTGGCGGCGGGTGACGATGGCAGCGCTCGCGTGTTTGGTGCAGCCCTCACCGCGATTCCACTTCAGTCCGCATCGATCGCGGGCTTGTTTTGTTGGTACGTGTTGCATCACGTGCCCGATCAGGACTTGCTCGGAAGCTTGACGGAACTCGCCAGAGTGACGAGGCCCGGTGGTCTCATCATGATTGGCGGACACACCGGCGAGGGCTCGTACATCAAGACCGCGGGGTACGGCGGAACTCCAATGAGGGTCTGGTTCGTCCGGCGGCCTGCAAAGGAGTACGCAGATCTGCTGAGTCAATGTGGCTTGCAGATGGAGGCGACCGTCGAGCTCGGTGCCGAACAACCGGCGACAAACGCTGTGTGGTTTGCGCGCAAACCAGAGTGACCTTGAGCTTGGGTCGAAGCCGCGTTGCGTCCTTTCGCCGCCTAGCGTGTAGTGCCGGGCCGCGAACCGATCTCTTCCTCGGGCCAGCGGCCATAAGTAAGAGACGGCCGACCCCGCTTCATCTCGAGACGGTTCTGGTAGGGATCGACGACCCACGTTGACCTTCGAGCTAGCGGACGTCGGTCGCCATTCGCACCCACTTTCGCGGACAGATCAAGTAGCCGCGGGAGAGGATCTGGTGCGCATACGTGAGCGATCCTCGGCGGGTCGCCGTCTGGAACGAGGTCTCAGTGGTCGGAACCATCTTCATAGTGCTCTTCGTCGGGTTCTGTTTTTGGGCCGCGTATGCAACTTCACGTCCCGAGTTCAAGCAGCAGCAGGCCGAGCTCAACGCGCAGAAGGAGGCTGCTCGTCGGGCTGAGATTGAGAAAGAGGTCAAGAAGCTCTTCCTCAAGGGTCCCGATTGGATGCTAAAGGTTGCCAGCCGGGACAAGGTGAACGTGGTCGCTGGGCGACGCGCTGTGACGGCAGTGACGCTCACGAACTTCGCTGGAGGTCCGGCGATGTTCGAGGTCTCCATGATCTTGGCGGACGCAGACAGTGTCCGGGTGGGGACTGTCTCGACACTGTCTGCGACGTTGGCCGATCGAGAACAGGAACTCTTGACGCTACAGGGCCCGATTAGCCCGATGACCACCAAAACCTTCGGTCGTATCGACTACCAGGTGCGTCGGATCCGTTGACGATCTCTCGCCGGCAAAGGCCCAAGACGATCGAGGTCTCGCTCGTGACCGACTCTGACACGCGGCATTCCGCCGCCATGGTGGTCGCGGTGCATGCCACAACAGGTCGGTGCGTGGTCGTGGCATTCGCCGTACGGCTCACTCGTACAGGTAGTCGTACCGGTTTGGGTCCAGACCCCTTGCGCGGAGAGCCGCATCGATCTCTTCGGTCGTGGTGACGCCGTCAGCGACGATGTCCTCCCAAGTGAGGTCGGCGATGATCTCGGCAAGCGTCCGCTCGGAAGCTTCACCCGGGTCATCGAACTCGCCAGCCATTGGACCGAGGATACAACTGGGTCCGCCCGTCGATATTGCCTCGAGGATGTGGCAGTTGATCCGCAACTGTCTCGAACAGCGTCAAAACGCCGCGAGCCGCGTAGCCCGAGATGCCCCAATCTCCAGCGCTCATGGACCGCCCGCGACATCATGTGCTGGTCAATCTCGAGCGAAGGTCCACAGATGATCAAACGCATCAAGAGAGCCTTCGCGGTTCTCCTTGTTTGCACGTTCGTCGTGTCGAGCTACATAGCTTGGTCAGGCTTCACCGGTCGCGAACCCATACCGATCCCCGACGCGCTCGGAGGAGGCGGGGCGGGGACCGTTAGCGGCACCGACTCCGACTTCAGCGACCTGAAGGTCCAACAAGGGGATGCCGGCAAGTTCGCCGGCACGATCTCGATCGACAACCCGAGCGCCACGTATCAGGACGTCCTGGTGACGGTGGATCTGTTCAAGGGTGACCAGAACGTTGGTGAGCTGTTCGGCAGCGTGACTGTCAAGCCCGGGACCTCATCGTCCGTCGAGCTAATGTCAGTCGACTCTTATGTCTCGTGGACCGACGCTCACGTGGACTTGTTGCGTTCCTGACGGTGACCCACTCCGCCGCCATCTACCCGATCGTCCTGCTCATACTGCCCGGCACGTGGCCACTGTCTTGGGGAACTCGATGCCCTTGTCGGGAGTGCGGCTCGGGCATCCACGCATCTACGAGCTGCGTGACCACGTGTGGAGCACCTGCCGGAGTCGTCCGGGTGTCGCCAGAATCTCAACGAGGTAGAGCAGGGGCAGGAGTCCGATATCGTGCGGAACGTTGCCGTCGTGCTGGGCGAGGAGCGCTGCAGTCCGGTCGCGCGCGTTGGCTTTGTTGGACCCGTGGCCGTGGGTCGCATCGCGAAGAGCCTTGACGTAGAACGCAGTGGCGTCGTCCTGGTCCATCGCGAGCGTCGACCCGTCGCCGTAGACGAGTCGCAACTGGCTAGATCCGAGAAGCTTGTGCACGAAGAATCCGTCGCGAAGCTCGTGCAGCGCTTGCACGGAACGACCCGCCGCATCCAGTAGCACTTCGGCACCGGCTGATGGCAGCTCGTCACGCATCCGCTGCAAGGTCTTGGAGGCGTGGCGAGGATCGGCCAGCTTCTCAAGCTTCACCGCCGTCAGCCGGTCAACGGTGTCCAGCGCGGTGAAGGCCAGCACACGCCGGGCATTGATGTCGCGATCTGAGGTGAGCGCCGAGGCAGTACGCCTGAAGAGCTGCTCGACCGTCAGGATGGCTTGCATGTGCTTGTCCGCGCGGTAGATACCGTCGCGGCCAGTGAAGACGGCGAAGTTCGAGAGCACGCCGAACATCCGGTCCAATGCTGTAGCCCACCAGTTGATGGCACTGTGTGCAGCAGCAGGCGCGAGCTGGGGAACCGCCAGTGCCCGGTTGGCTCCCGGAACGCCAATGAGGTGGAGCATCTCTTCGGCCCGGCCGGTAGTCCCCGCCAGGGGTTGGCCGAGCGAATACACGACCGTGCCGAACGTACGCGGGACGGCGAAGCCCCAAACGGACGGGGCTAGGGCACCGAGCAGTGGCCCCAAGTAGGCGTCCATCGAGAAGAGCCCGTCAGAGAGACCTAGTGCCGTTCGGAACGCTGAGTGTTGGGTCTCGAACGCCCGCATCAGGTGGGTGATGTCGCCTGCCTGCATCCGCTCGTCCTGCGAGATCTGGGCCAACATCATGGGCAGCTTGAATCGCCACGTGAGTGCCTCTGAACGCTCCATCAGGTGGACGCCGGCGTTCGCGAAGACCTTTTGGTCCGGATCGCTCTCGACGCCGATTTCGCGAAGATCCCTGAAGTGGTGCTCGACTCGGGCGCCGAGCTCATGTGTTGGCACCGTGAGTGTGTCGATACGGATCAACTCAAGAGCGTGCACCGGATTGCGGGTGCGCTCCAGCTCCTCGTGCCATTTCTGCACCTGCCGATCAGTCGACTCATCGGATAGATGCTCGATCAGGTCCGTGCGCGAACTGAGGTAGGCGAAGTCCTCTTGATGCACCGTCGGACCTGCGATGTGGCGATAGGAAATCAGGTTCGGGTCTTGGCGCAAGTAGCTCTCTGACGTCTGAACCGTCCACTCACCCGTAGCGCGGTCACGACGCACCTCGACGTTCGCCTCGTCCAGCAGGGCGGAGGGGTCTCCTCCGTACAGCCAGGAAGGAAGGACCACGCGCGCGTGCCGGGGCACCTCACTGCTCACCCGCGGCACGGTATACACCGTGACCCACAGGGCCTGGGATCGCGCGCGCCGAGCATCCAGGCCCAGCGGCGATGTGCCGGCGAATAGTGGGTAGACCACTTGCACCGATTGGGTCCGCGTCCTCGTCGACTTCAGCCGCCCGCGACATCGACGTCGCGATCCCCATCAAGCGTTCGCACTTCCCCGACGACGGGTGGGGAGGTAACGAAGTGGTGACACCTGGACCTAGTCCATTCCGCCGCGTGAGCCGTTGCCTGTTTCAGCTTCCGCAGACTGGTCCGTTCCGGTCGAGCAGACTCACCGCATGGACATCGCCGACATGAGTTCCCGCGTACTTCTCCAGACATACGCCTCCATCCTCACGGAGCTCGTCGAGCGTGGGGTGACGCGATCCCGGAACGCACCGGTCGGTGACATCGCTGAGTTCTTGGTGAGCATCGCCTACGACGGTGAGCTCGCGCCACCGTCGGAGAAGAGCTGGGACGTGCGCGGGAAGGATGGGCGGAAGATCCAAGTGAAGTGCAGGCTCGTCGTCCCAGACTCCAAAGGCACGCAGCAGTACTCGCCATTTCGAAGTTGGGACTTCGACGTGTGCGTCTTCATAACGTTCGACGCCTATTCGTACGACGTGATGCAGGCGTGGGAGGTGCCTGCGGCTGGTGTTCAAGCGCTAGCCGCGCCAGTCCCTCACGTGGGGGCAACTGCCGCCCGAGTGAACACCAAGACGCGCTTCGCAGATGTAGCTGGGACCATGGACATCACTTCTCGACTGCAAGCTGTGATGGAGCACCTGGACTAGAGCGTGGGTAGCCACTATCGCTACAGCGCGTCATAGCACCGCGAGTCAGGTACACCGGAATCTAGCGCCCTTGTGTGCAAGGGAGGGCTGGGTGAGGGTCTTGCTCGGGCGCAGGGACCTACACCCGGTGGTGTCAGCGGTCGCAGTTACCTACGCCGAGAAGTGATTGGCGGGCACGAACGTCCGCGAGTCGGTGGTCTAGGCGGGGTCGGTGGCTGCAGCGGCTTGGACGTCGCCGCGGTGGGAAGTACCGGATCCGGTATCGGGTGCCAGAGAACGCCGCAGTGCCTCTTCGACCCCGACGAGCGCATAGTCGGGTTCGAGCAGCTCGTGTCGGAACTGATCGTTGCCGCAGACCATGTCGTGGCGCAGGCTGGCAATGAGGGTGACCACCTCGGCGACCGGCATCTGTGCGATCGCGGCGCACGCGCGGCCGACGAGCCTGGTGGGGAGGCCAGGGACGAGGAACCTGCGGCGGCGCAGGCCGGCGACGTCGGCGTACGTGGCGAGGAGTTCGGGGTAGGTGAGAACGTCGGGGCCGCCGACGTCGAGGTGGGTGTTCATGTCGGGTGCCTGGAGGGCGCAGACGATGAGATGCACGACGTCCTCGACTGCAATGGGTTGAATGCGTGAACGCATCCATGCCGGGACAGGGGTCAGGAGCGGCACTCGGTCGCTGAGGCGCTTGAGCAGCTCGTAGGACGTGGACCCGGCGCCAATGACCATGGAAGCCCGCAACACGATCGCTGGCACTGGTGCGTCCAGCAACACCTGTTCGACCTCTTGGCGCGAGCGGAGGTGTTCAGACAGCTCCCCGTTCGGTACGAGCCCGGAGAGGTAGATGACGCGGCGTACCCCGGCCTCGGTGCATGCGGAGGCCATGTCTTCGGCTGCTTGGCGGTCCTTGCGCGCGAAGTCGCCGACATCCATGGAGTGGACGAGGTAGATGACGGCATCAACGTCCTTGACCGCTGCTGCGACCTGCGTGGGGTCGGACACATCCATCTCGCGGGTCTCGACCTCGTCGTCCCACGGATAGTCAGCAGTGCCCGACTCCGACCTGCTCGCAGCCAGGACGATGTGGCCATGCTCGAGCAGCTCAGGAATGAGCCGTGACCCGACGTAGCCCGTGGCGCCGGTGACGAGCACGCGCTTGAGGCGGGGAGCAGCCGCTTCGTCGGTAGGCAGCGACGATGCGGCGGGCGGGGGTGTCATAGACCCCAACGTAGAGGCGGTGTCGCAACAGACTGCTCCGACCGGCGCCGCGAGACCGCAACCCTCCCGTCGTAGAGGCAAGGCGAGGTAGTCCGAATGGACGTAGCTAGCGGCGTGACGATCCGAACTGCGGCGACCAGCGCGTCTTTGCGCCGCTAGCCGGGGTGGCCTGATTCCCAGGACCGATAATGCCCCGGACTCAACGAGAGTGCCCACGCCTGTACGACGTGGGCTCTGATCGAGGGACTTCTCGTTCGTGTCGGCAGGGCCATGGATGGGCGACTGATTCGTCGATGTCAGTGGCAGCGTCGCGCATCTGGGTGTTCAGGCGTTCCCACTCTCGGGGATGAAGGCCGTGTTCCAGTACAGAGGCGACGAGGGCGGCCATGGAGTAGGGCGGTCCTGGGGGGATCTGGTCGAGGGCACACCAGGCGCGGGCTCCGTCTCCGCGGAGCCAGCTGCTGAACGCGAGCAGCATCGATGGCGCCGCGCGGACTGAGTCTGGGGCGCGGCGGGTCAGGTCGCTCCACAGGGCGACGTGCGACGGTGCGTTCTGTCGGGTCATGTTGGACCAGAGCACGTCGCGGGTACCAATGTCTTCGACGGCGACGAGCATTCGTGCACTGTCGGTGTCGGACAGGCGGTTGCCGTCAACATGAAACTGCTGCAGTTGTGCGTGCGCCCAGCTGCGTTCAGCCAGCACCGTGTTCTTCGATGCTGCTGCGCGAACGCCAGTAAGGACCTTGGCCACGGGATCTCGATCGCCGACGAGCGAGGCGGCGAGCGCTTGCCGACTGCTGACCGGTTGTGCGGCCCCGGCGAGGACCATCTGTGCCGCCAGCCGGTCGGTCGCGGAGGTGGCGAGCGATCCGGTTCGGCCGGTGTCGAGGTCGCGCCAGGTGTCTGCGTGTGCGTGCAAGCGCAGCTGAGTCGTCACACCGATGGTCTCGAGGTGGGCGGTCAGGTGGCGGCTCGCGCGTTCGGCGCTTGCGTCGTCGGGGGTGAAGCAGATGAGGGCGACTTGAGCGCCGGGGTGCACGTGACGGTAGAGCCCCTCATGGATGGCTTCCCAGACGTCGGCCCTTGCTTGAGTGGTGGTGGGGAGGTCGACGCGCAGGCTGGGGAGACCCTGCCTGAACGGGACGAGGACGACGGACTCCTCGGGTTGGAAGCCGAGCATGTGTGGGACTGCGGCGAGCAGTTCCTCGGGTGATCGGACGACGAGCTTGACCGGCCCCATGACGTTCACCCGACCTCGACGACTGAGTCGGCACCGAACGACGTCGAGGTCGCGGCGCCGGCGTGAGCCGCAACGACGTGTTGGAGTCCGGAGCAGTGCGGCGTGGGCCTGGTGCACCCAGACGCTGTCCTCCGTGTCGGGCGTGCGCGCCTGTCTCGGCGGCGAGGTCCGGGTCGCGGTCGTCCCTGGGCGTCGCCTGCATCGACGGTGCTTGTGGGGCTCTCTTCTGACGCGGTGGCGGACATGGCGTTCCCTTCGAGTAGCTGGCACCTGGGTTCGGGGTCCACTCCCTAGGTCCGTCGCGTGGTCTCCGGCGATCAGCTCGGCCGGCGTCGCGTGCACGCGCAGATGGGTCTCGTGGTCAGCCGGTCGCTGTCGCAGGTCACTGCCGCGGTGACGGTGTTTCGCGACCGGCGCCCGAAGCGGCTCAGTCGTGGGGGCCCTTGCGGGTGCGGGTCCGTGGGAAGGCGCCGGGCGGGGCGTCGCCGATGATCTCGCCTGTCTCGAGGTCGACCATTCCCAGCCGTGGCGTCGTTGGCATCGGGCCGGAGGATTGGTCGGGCCGTGGGCGGTCGGTGTCGGCTGCGTAAAGGTCGTGGCGACGTTGTGTCCAGGCTGCGTCGGTGTGGTCGTTGTGGCTGGGACGTCCGGGCCAGGGCGAGTGGGTGTCGGTGCAGTGGCCGTTCAGGCGGCTGCGCATGCGGTCGAGGAACGCCGGGAGGCAGTAGCGGTGCCACTCCTCGAGGGCGTCGCTGGTCTTCGCGAGGCTGGCGCGTCGGCGCTGGTCGGCGATGACGGCGAGCTCGTGGACGAGGTGTGGATGTTCGGGCCAGCAGGGCGGGATGAGGGCGGCGGTATCCCAGGTGTATTCGTGGTTCAGCCAGATCACGACTTGGTCGAGCCATCGCCACAGCTCTCGCCGTAGGTCGGGTTGGACGCAGGTGTCGGGCGCCCACGGGCGAGGCAGAAGTGCGTGCGGTCCGAGGGCCTTCTGTTCTTCGGGTGTGCCGTTGGTGGCGGTGTGGATCTCTCGGTAGGCAAGTCGCACCAGCACGCCCGGTTGTGGGAACGGCAGCACGATTGGCGTTCGCGGGAGGGGCTCTCGGTGGACGCTCACGAGTGGTGGCCGCTCTCACCGTGGCGAGTGGCCAGGAGGCTGGAGTGTCCTGCCCCGGGCGCTTCGCCGCGCGTGGCGTCGCCCGCATCGGTGGGCACCTCGGGGTCGTCGTTGAGTCCGAGGCGGCGTGATTCGGCGAGGGCATCGAGGGTGCGTGCCCCGAGGGTGCGGTGGGGTTGACGGTCCTGGGTGAGCCTTGCCCTGTGGTCGCGTTGTCGCGCGAGGAGCGTGGCGCCCTGCTTCCCGTCGACGCAGCGGTCGAGTGTGGCGACGATGGGTTTGCCGTTCTCGGCGATGACGAGGGCCTTGCGTTCGGGCAGGCGGCGGACTTCTTCGGGACGCATGATGGCGATGTCGTCGCCGGAGAAGCTGCGGGCGGAGCCGTGCCCGCCGGAGTTGTGGGTGACGCGTCCGACGCGGACGGTGCCGAGGAGGTCGGAGATCTCTTGGTTGAACGCGACGTCCTTGGAGCCGCCGAAGACGACGAGGACGTTGGTCAGTCCAATCAGGGCGCGGGATTCGTGCTCGCCGAACAGGGAGGTGAGCTGCGCGCGGGTCTGGGCGGCGTAGATGAACGAGAGCCCGAGGGCGCGTTCGTTGGCCATCCGGGTGCGCAGCGTCGGCAAGGGTGCGGTGGACGGGAGCTCGTCGAGGCAGGCGAGCATCGGTGGGCACAGTCGCCCGCCCCACGGTGACTCATGAGCGAGGGCGAGGGCAGTGTCGAGAACGTGCTCGGCGACCGCGGTCATGAGGGGGCTTGCCGAGGCGTACGGGTCTTCTCGGCCGAGGAGGTAGATCGTTCCGCGCCGTCGGATGACGTCCGTCAGGTCGGTGGCGGGTCGGGCAGTGCCGGGGACGCAGCGCCGGCGGGTGGAGGCCTGGAAGAACAGCGACATGGCCTGCTGGACGGTGGTGACGGTGTTGCCGGCGGTTCGGTCGTCGCCTCGCAGCGCACCGTGCAAGAGGCCGTGCCAGAAGGGTTCGGCGTAGGGGTGGCGGCGCAGGATCTCGGTGGGTTCGGTGGCGACCGCGGGGTTGGCGACCCAGCGGAGCACGTCGTCAAGGGTCTTTCCGGAGAGCGCGGCGGCGTGGAGGTAGCCCTGAAGGACTTTGGCTGACTCGGCGGCGTAGAAGCGTGCCGCGTCGTCGCCGGTGCCGCCGTTGACGGCGCCGCTGACGGTGCCGGCGGTGAAGGCCTTCGCACGGCGTTCGGCCACTTGGGGATCGACACATCCGGCCACTGGATCCCACACGAGCTCGCGCACCGTGTCGTCCCACAACCCGTCGGCGAGCCCGAAGGGATCCATCACCACGCACGGCCGGCCGCCGGCGGCGCGGTCGGTGAGGCTGAGCAGCAGGTCCTCGACCTTGGTGAGGGTCACCAGCGCTGCACCGGGCGCGGCGAGGAGCGCAGGTGTGAGGAGATCGAGGGTCTTCCCGGAGCCTTGAGGTCCGATCACGCCGGCGGTGCGGTCCCACGGCACCCACAGCTCGCCGCCGCGCGGCTGGTGGGCGCGACCGATCCGCCACCCCACCTCGCGTGGTGTGACCCGGAGCCTCACCGCACTTCCTCACGGGTGCGACGTCCGAGCCACGACGTCAGGCGATCGTCTCCCTGATCGCTGGGCGGCGGGTGCACCTGCGTGCCGGTTGCGGCCTCCGTCCTGACCGGACCCCGGTCAGGCTGGTCGACCTGACCCGCCACCGACCTCGGTGGTGGTCGCCGGCGCGCGGCCGAGCGCCCGTACAGGTCGGGCCGGACCAGGGACGCCACGCGGCGGATCCGTCGGAGTCCAAGCAGCTGCTCGGCCTCGGCGCGTGAGGCCATGCCTCGCATGCGGCCGGGACCCCACCGCAGGTGGCACTGGACGCACGCCCATGTCGTGGCGCCGAGGATGAGCAGCTCCGTGAGCGCCAGGCTGACCCAGACGAGCCACGGCGGTGCGAGGCCGGGCGGGACCGGTTGAGGCAGCCCGGCTGCGGCGTTGCCGGCGACAATCCCCGGCAGGCTGGTCCAGAACGCGGCGCCTACCGGTGACGGCGTCGGGATCGGCGATGCCGCGGCACCATCCGCCGCCTGCTGCGCGGCGGGCCAGGTGAGTCCAGCTCCGTACGCGAGGTTGGCCAAGGTCCGGGCGACCTGAATCCCCGACACCAAGCCGGTCAGGACGAGGCAGGTGACGGCGGCCGGGATCTCCCACGTCCACGGGTAGGGCGTTCTGACACGTTCACGCTGCATGCAGGTTGCCTTCGTCGTGTGCCGACCGATGTTCCTTTCGACCTACGGCGTGGACACGCGTCCGGGCGGGCACGCTCGTCGGCACCGTCATGCGCTCGGCGTCAGGCCCGGTCGGACCGTCTGCAGTTGCTGCAGGGTCGGCGTGTTCGGCAAGCCAGAGGCTGGGGTCGACGTTGTCGGAGGCGTAGATGGTGCCGTTGTGCTCGTGGACCTCGAAGTGGAGGTGGCAGCCTCGAGCGTTGCCGAGGTCCCCGGTGGTGCCGATCTGGTCGCCGGGCGCCACCCTCTGGCCGCGGCTGATCGTGACGGTCTCCATGTGGGCGTACCAGGTGGCCAGTGAGGTGGGGCCGGTGGTGACCCTGACGAGCTGGGGTCCGGCCCAGGTCTGGGTGGTGTCGATCTCGACCGCGCCGGCGTGCGCAGCGTAGACAGGGGTGCCGCAAGGCATTGAGAAGTCGGTTCCGGTGTGCCAGGACGACCAGTCCGGGCCGGCGTCGTGCCAGTTGTGCCGGTTGGCGTCGATGTAGGCGGGTGGGACCGGATAGACGACGGCTCCGCATGCCGCTGCAGCCGGGTCGGTGTCCTGATTGGCGGTGCCCTGCCTAGTTCTCTGGCTGGTGGTCGGGAGGGCGTTGATGTGGACGTGATCTTGGTGGTTCTCCGTCGGGCTCCCCCGGTCCTTCATGGCCCGCCAGCCCTCGTCCGCTCTCGCGCGGGACCAGATCCGTTGGCGCCAGATGATGTAGTCGATGCCGAGCTCGGTGGCGTGGGCGCGGGCGTACTCGGCGAGTGCGGCGCCCTGCTGTTCCCCCGCCGGGGTGAGGGGCACCATGAAGTCGGCGGCGAGGCCGGCGGGGTGACCGTCCGGGTCGCGGGCGGAAGGGCGGTATCCGCCGACGACTGCGATGTCGAACAGGGGCACGAGGATCGACACGAGCCGTGCGAGCTGGGGCTGCACCGGGCCGAGCTGGTAGGGGTCGGGTTGCTGGGTGCACGCGTTGACAAGGACCGTCCCGAAACGGCTGCAGTCCTCCGGCTGGGTTTCGACGGTCGTCGCGGGCTGTGGAGTGGTTGCGGATGGAGTGGCTTCGGGCGGCGTGGTCGAGGTCGGCGTGACTGTGGCGTTGGGGCCGGCGCCGTTCATGGCGAGTCGGGCGGCGATCCAGGGGTGGTCGGACTGCATGGGTCCGGTCCAGTCGTTGACGAGGGTGACGCCGAGGTGGCGCGGGTAGAAGATGAAGTCGATGGCGATGTCGTGCCAGGCGTAGCCCGCGGCACTCATCTTCGCGGCGGCTGACCAGGGCAGGTCGGTGTAGGTGGCGTGGGTGTTCATGTCTCCCGCGATCACCACGGGACCGTGCGCGGCGAGTGTGGTGGTGAGGGCGAGGAGGGTGTCCATGCCTAACCCGTACTGCTCGGCGCGGGTCAGGGCCGGGGTGCCCCACTGGCGGGGGTACTTGTGCGGGTTGATCATGTGGTGGACCGAGAGCATCGACACCACGGCGCCGTCGGCGCGTTGGAGCATGGTCCAGGTGACGTAGCGGTCCCAGAGGATGGGGTGTCCGTCGTAGAAGCCGTGGTCGCCGTTGACGATGGTGACGCGGCCTCCGGCGACGCGGGTCCAGGTGTCGGTGCGCCAGGCGACGACGTTGCTGAGCGACTCCCGGGCGCTGGAGCCGGGGACGGGGGTGGGGTCGCGGTAGGCGGCGTATCCGGGGGCGGCGGCTTCGATCTGGGTGAGGCTGCGGCCGGCCATCTCGTTGAGGGAGATGAAGTCGGGGCGGGTGGAGAGCACGCGGGGCATGGAGGTGTTGAAGCCGGCGTCGCCGACGCGGTCGGGGATGTTGGCCTGAGCGACGGTGACGGCGCCAATGACTGGTGCGCCGACCGGCGCGTCGGCCGGTAGCCCCTCGACGACCATCGCCCCAGGGGTGACAGGGGCGGTGGTGGGCGCGGTGATGGCCTGTCCGGTGCACGCGGCTCCGGCGCCGACTCCCATGGAGACGATCACGGCTGCCCCGAGCGGCAGGCCGAGCAGCAGGACGAGGACGGCGCTGGCAGGAGCGAGTGCCTTCGTCATGGCGTCCACGGCCGCATCCACGGTTCGAGGGTCGGTGCGAGCGTCACGGCATCTCCCTGGGTTGGTGAGGGATCTTCACAGGCAGCGGCGGGGCTGACGTGTTGGCCGTTGGTCAGGACGCTGTCTCTAGGAACTCAGGTTCGATCGGACGCCCGGAGGCCCTGATCTGAGTTCGTGCAGGTCGTGCCGGTTCGACACTCGTCAGCACTTGAATTGAAGACTCGTCACTCTGGCTGATGGTTTCGATGTACTGTCGACGCATGATCGTCTCGCTTGAAGATGGTGACTGATGGGCTTGGTGGCATTGCCGGGTGGCAGCGCTGCTGGACCGGCACTGATAGGTACGCAGGCGGTCCAGGACTTCGAGCAGGCGCTCGTTGACCAGTACGCACTGGCGATGTCCGCAGCAGGTCTGACGGACCGCCACATCGGGGGGACTCGGGCGATCGTCATCGAGTTCGCTCGCTCGCTGTCGACTCCCCTGTGGGAGGCCACCTGCGCGGACGCGGACGCCTTCTTGGCCCAGCAGCGCCGGCGGGGACTCAGCGTGTCGACCCGCGCGGGCAAGGCCGGCGCGCTGGCGGGCTTCTACGACTTCGTGATCGCCCGCTACGAGGGCACGATCCGCCGCGCGACCGGTGTCTTGGTCGAGCAGCCGATCGATGAGTTCAACCGCCAGTCGGGGGCGTCGCTGGGCAAGGTCCGGGTGCCGCCCTCGGATGAGGAGATCGACTCGCTGTTCACCGCGTGGCGCGGGTCGGTCACGCAGGCGCGCAAGTACCGGCCGGCGGCCCGCGACTACTTCGCCGCCTCGCTGTGGCGCCGACTCGGGCTGCGGATCAACGAGACCGTCATGCTCGACATCCGCGACTGGCGCCCCGATCTGGGTGAGTTCGGCAAGCTCCACGTCCGCCACGGCAAGGGCTCCGGCGGCCGCGGGCCAAAGCCACGGCTGGTGCCGGCGATCAACGGCGCGAACCAGTTGATCGACTGGTGGCTGGCCGAGGTCCGCCCGCAGTACGGCGAGGATTGGGCCGCCCCGGACGCGCCGCTGCTGCCGTCTGAGCGGTTCGACCGCGACTTGGACCGGTGCGGACGTGTCGGCGCGAACGCGCTGCGCCGCGCATTGGGGATTCAGGTCGACCTGTGGCTCCCGGCGTGGTCGGGGCGGATGACGCCACACGTGCTGCGGCACTACTGCGCCTCGTCGCTGTACGCGGCCGGGATGGACATCAAGGCGCTCCAAGAGCTGCTTGGGCACCAGTGGCTGGCAACGACCTCGGGGTACCTCCACGTCCGCAGTGACCACATCGAACGCGCGTGGAACAACGCGAGCGACCGCGTCGAGGCGCGCCTGGGCCTCCATATCGACTGATCGAACTGACCCGACTAGTGCACTGAAGGAAAGGATCCAGATGCAGTGGAGCCTGCGGCTTCGGGCCGCCGAACGAGGGATCTGGAAGTCCGCAGAGCTGCGGCGGATGCTGGCAGATGCCGGGCTCGAGATCTCCGCCGGGAAGATGTCGTCGTGGTGGGCCGGGACCCCGCCGACGATGCGCCTCGAAGAGCTCGACGTGCTCTGCGCCGTGCTCGAATGCACCCCGAACGACCTGATGAAAACCGAGCCGGACAAGGTCGCCGCGCGGCGTCCCCGCAACACCGACGCAGCCAACGGCAACGGCGGAAACGGCCATGGCGATCCGAACGGCAACGGCGGCACGCCACCGGCGGTCACACCGCGGCTCGGCAAGCCCCGCTCGACCCCACCGCTGTAGCCCGCACCCCCACCGCTCACGGACACGACGAGCACGAGACGATCGAGATGCCCGCGCCCGGACCCAACGCCGCGTTGCGGCTGCCGCCCAAGTGCAACGCCTGCCAGAGCAACCGCGTCGCGTGGACGAGCCCCAGGGTCGACTTCTGCTACCAGTGCCTGCCAGGCGGGCCATTCACGGCTCCACCGTGCAACCGCTGCCGCACACGAACCGACTACTTCAGCCAGGGTCTGTGCAGCCGGTGCCATCCCCGCAGCCCCGAGCACATCGGATCCTGCAAGGGCTGCCTGGCCTGGGGCGTCTACCCCCGCCACAACTGGACCTGCTGGTCGTGTCGCTGGTGGCAGAGCCACTACCGGAAAGGCACCTGCGCCTACTGCGGCCGCACCAGCCACGTCAGCGACCGTCAAGCCTGTCGCCTGTGCCTCGAGAATGCCCGCTTCGAACAGGAACCCGGCCGAGCACGCGACGTCGCCGCGGCGAGCAAGGACGGCCAGCAGCTTTTCTTCGCGAACATGGTCTTCAAGCGGCGCGTGACACCGCTGCCCGACTACGTCCGCTGGGACCATCGCTGGTCGACGAAGAACAAGAACCAGCTGCCCTGCCAGCCCGGCACCAGCTTCGACGACCACGCGCTCGAACAGCTGACCCTGTTCGACATGCACCCCGACCCCGAGGTGCTGCGCCAACGCCTCCTGGTCGAGGACAGCGAACTGACCCGGTACTGCGCGGCCATCGTCGCCGATCACGCCCGCCGCTATGGCTGGAGCGTCAGGCAGCGCAATGCCGTGATCCAGTCCCTGCGGCTGCTGCAGGTCCTGCGGCCTACTCCCGCCGCGAAGGTCCGCGCCAGTGACGTCGTGGCGTTGCGCCGCTACGACGGCACCATCACATCCACCCTCGACGTCCTCGCGGAAGCGGGGCTCCTGATCGAGGACGTCCCGACCCGGGTCGAGCGGTACTTCAACGCCAAGTTCATCGCGTCCGGAGCCCTCCCGGACACGATGCGCAATCACCTTCAGTTGTGGCTTCAGATCATGCTCGGCGGATCCCGACAAGCACCACGCCAGCTGCCCCGCGAACCCGAGACCGTCGAGATCCACATCCAAGGTCTCGCGCCCGTCGTACAGGGATGGGTCGAAACCGGGCGCCAGTCGTTCGCCGAGATCAGCACCGACGACATCCTGGCCGCCCTCGCGGCCCTGCCTCCCGGCACCAGCCAACGCCACTTCGCCGAGATCGGCCTGAAGTCGCTGTTCAAGATCCTCAAAGGCCGCCGACTCGTCTTCACCAACCCCATGCGCGGCATCGACCTGACCCGCGTGCCGACGACCCTCCCGCTGCCGCTGGACCCCGCCTTGATCCGCGCCGAGCTCGACTCGCCGAACCCGGCCGTCGCGCTGGCCGTCGCTGTGGTGGCCTTCCACGGGCTGACCGGCAAGCAGGTCCGTGAGCTGCAGCTGAGCGACATCGTTGACGGCCGCCTCCACCTCGATGGCCGCGACATCCCACTCGCCGCACCCGTGAGGACACGGCTGAGCGCCTGGCTCGACCACCGCAACCGCACTTGGCCGGCCACCGCGAACCCGCACCTGCTCATCAACCGACGCACCGCGCCACGTCTCGTCCCCGGCGGTCCGTCCTTTCCCTGGAGGGACAGCCGCATCCGCCCGCGCGCCCTGCGAGAGGACCGCATCCTGCACGAGATCCACGCCACCGGCGGCGACGTACGCCGCATCTACGACCTCTTCGGACTTAGCGTCGAAGGCGCCACCCGCTACCTCAAGACGATCGAGCACCCCGACCTGAGGTATACGGATCACCCCGGAAGCCAGACATGACCATGTCGTTGCGTACCGCGCGGCGTGGGCCGAGAGTCGTCGCAACATCCTCACGCCACGGATAAGCAACCGCGAGGCGCACGAATCGGACACCTTGACGCCACTGACTTTGGTCACGGCCGCAGCGTGGCGGCTCAGCGTCCCCCTATGCGTCCCCCTGGGCCGTCGAAGGGCGGGGGGACGCGGCAGCCCGCGTTACGTTTGCACAGGTCAAACAGCGTCCCCCCGAAATCCAAGGAAATTCCTGAGACCCGGTCGCTCGGACGGTGAAGGAGGAGTCCCGCAAGCGGATGGGCTCGCGGAGCGACCCGATGCGGGATGGGCTCGCGGAGCGACCCGATGCGGGATGGGCGCGCGGAGCGACGAGCCGTTACGGCGAGGTCACCCCAACCCTGAGCCCAAACGCCACGAGGGCCGTGCCGCTCGGTGCCACCCTCCTCGGTTTGAAGATTCCGGACCAAGGACGAGTCACGTGGCGCTGACCAGGCCTGTCAGCAGTCCCCCGACGAGCACCGCTGCCAATCCCAACCGGTAGGGGACGAAGACGGTGATCGGGTGTCCGGCCACGAGGCGGAGTAGCCACGCAATTGATACGTAGGCCACGACGAAGCTCACCGCCGTCGCCACCACGGTGGGCCACCAGCCGACGGTGGTGGAGATCTGCGAGGCCGTGATTAGCCCCTCGTAGGCGCCGGCCGCGACCAGCGCTGGAATGGACAAGAAAAACGACACCCGGGTGGCAGTGACCCTGTCCAGTCCAAGAAAGAGCCCTGCGCTGATGGTGGCTCCGGAACGAGAAACCCCCGGCACCAGCGCCACGCACTGGACAATCCCGATCACCACCGCATCGCGCACGGTGAGGTCGCGGCCCGCTTGCCCGCGCCGCGGGGAAGACCGCTCCGCCAAGACCATGACGAAGCTCCACGCCACGAGTGCGACGGCCACGACCCACAGGGAGCGTAGGGGGCCGGCGACCAGGTCCTTGGCGAGCAAGCCCACGACACCGATCGGGACGGACCCCGCAATGACGCACCAGGCCATCCGGTACTCGGGTCGGTGCCGCTCCCCGGGCACGACAAGTCCCCGACACCACGCCACCGCCAGTGTGCGGATGTCGGTGCGAAAGTAGACGAGAACCGCAGCGATTGCCCCGACCTGAATGAGAGCGGTGAAGGCGGTGACGCCGGGGTCATCAACCGGCAACCCGAGCAGCTCCTCGGCGATCGTGAGATGGCCGGTGCTCGAGATCGGCAGGAACTCCGTGACCCCCTCGACGATGCCCAGCAGCACCGCCTCCCACAAGTTCACCACCCGCTCCCGGAGGACGTGACCCGGAGGAGCAGCAGCCACCCCGCTAGAGCGATGCACAGCCCCAGCAGGTTTCCGGCGACGACATCGCTGAGGTAGTGGACACCCAAGAAGATCCGGTCCACCGAGATCACAAGGTAGACCAGCAGAGCGAGCAGCACGACCAGCTGCCGACTCCATCCCGGACCCATCATCGCCAGCGCCACGAGGATCACCGCGGCCGCGAAGGTCCCTGCCATCGCGGCATGCCCCGAGGGGTAGGACAAACTGTGCTCGACCGCGATCGGCTCGAGCCACTCCGGGCGCGGGCGGCTGAGCAGGAGCTTGGTCGAGGGGGCGATGACGTTCTCGGTCACGGTGACGGCGACGAGCCACGCCGCCAAGCACCAGTTGCGCTTCCGGGCCAGCAGCAGCGGGAGAAGCACCAGCGCGAGAAGCACCAGCACCGCACGCAGGACCATCGGCTGCCCGTAGGTCGCCACCGCGACCCAGAACGAGCTTCGACCGGCGTGGCCCCAGGTGGAGTGGTAGCCCCAGTCAGCGACCGTCTGGTCGAGCCGCGCGAGCTGCTCCGAGCCCACGGCCAACGCGATGGTCAGCACGCACAGCAGGACGGCCGCGACAGCCAGCAGCCATCTCACCCAGCGCGGCCGCGGTCCTCGGACCGGCGTCACCTCGCTCACAGGAGCGCGGCCGTCATGGCGTACCCGCCGGCGCACGCGCCCAGACCGATCGCCAGGCTCGCGAGGCAGTTCAACCCCGCGGCGAGGACCGAGCCTTCCTCGAGCAACCGGACGGTCTCGAACCCGAAGGTGGAGAACGTGGTGAGGGCACCGCAGAACCCGGTGCCGACCAAGGCCAACACCCACGACGGCACCCCAGCGCCGGTCACCGCAGCCGCCGTGACGCCCAAGACCAGCGAGCCGGTCATGTTGACGGTGAAGGTTCCCCACGGGAAGACGCTGTCGTGGCGGGACTGGACGACCAGGTCGGTGAGGTAGCGCAACGGAGCGCCGATAGCGCCACCCAGCAGCACCATCGCAACTGTCATCGCCGGTCCTCCCCCGGGCCGGCCGGGCCGGCTGGTCCTCTGCCCGCGTAGCGGATGACCTCGACCGGCTCCACGATCACCATGCCCTCGAGCTCCAGCCGCTCCAGCTCGGGGAAGCCACGAATCTGCTCGTCGGTGTCCACGATGACCACCGCGACAGGCGGGTCCTTGCGGAGCGACCACACCTGGGGGTGTGGATGTGGTTCGACTTGCCGAACCCCTCGATGCCACGAAAGGCGCTGGCCCCGTCCAGCCCGGCCCGGTGCGCCAAATGCACGATCTCGGTGTAAACGGGATGGTGGTGCACCTGGTCGGACTCCCCCACCATGATCGTCAGCCTGCTCGCTGGACCCCGCAGCGTCATCGGTTCCTCACCTCGTCATCGTCGTGCGCGAACATGGAAGACTCGGGAGGTGCTGGATGTCGGGGTCGTGACCGTCTCGGCCTGAGTGCGATCAACCGTGCGGAGGCGATCCCGGCCCAGACGGCGAGCAGGCCGGCCAGGAGGGACCCTCCTAGATATGCGAACGCGGTGAGGACCTGTCCTTCGCCGAGCAGGAGGCGTGCGTCGAGCATGTAGGTCGAAAAGGTGGTGTAGCCACCGAGGAGGCCGACGCCCAGGAACGGGCGCACGTACCGCTGCGACGGCCACACGTCCAGCACGAACACCATCAGCACGCCGAGCGCGAACCCACCAGAGACGTTCTCAACGAAGGTCCCCCACGCGAACTCGGTCCCGGACCATGGGAGGAGCTCACCGACACCCCAACGTGCCAGGCTCCCCAGTGCACCGCCGGCGCTGATGGCGAGCAGCACGTCCCACTGCGACGTGAATAAGGAAGGCAACCGGTGGACCGTGCCGGTGAGCCTGTCACCGGACGTATCGGGATCGATCGGCAGATCGCCGACGTCGGGGTCACTATTTTCGGGCACACGAACTCCTACCTGTCTCAGGTAGGGACTGTTGGTGGCCTGCCGCCACGGTTGTCGGCGAGCCCCACCGCCATCGTGTGCGCTCATGCTAACCAACTGCGACACTCACCGGCGAACCCGGACACCCCGAACACATCAGCGCGGACCGCCCAGCGTTTGGGATCCCCGACGACCACGCCGAAGGGTCGGGCCATGTTGGGCCAGGTTGGGCGCAGGAGTGCCCGAACCACACGACCCACCCACCGCGGGGTTGGTCGAACCGACCACCACCCCTTGCCCGTCATGCGCCGGTGAGCTGTACGCCGGCGTAGGCGACCCCCGCGACGAGGACCCATGACATGAGGCCGAGCACCAGCGCGCGGCCTCCGGTGCGCCGCAGCACCGGGAGGTGGATCCCGGTGCCCAGACCGACCAGGGCTGCGGCGAGCAAGACCTCCTGGAGGACCTTCGCGCCGTGCAGGACCGGGTCGGGCAGGAGCCCGGTGCTCGCGACGGCGATCGCTGCCAGGAAGCCGGCGACGAACAGGGGAAGCAGCGGTGGGCGGCGCCCCGTCGCCGCCGCGGGAGTGCGACGCCGCAGCGCAACGGCGGTCCCGGCGACCAGCGGGGCGAGGAGCACGACGCGGCTGAGCTTGACGACGACCGCGGTCGTCAGGGCTCCCGGTACGCGGTCGGCTGTCGCGACGGTCTGGCCCACGTCGTGCACGCTTGCGCCGACCCAGCTGCCGAACGCAGCAGGGTCGAGCCCGAGGGGCTCACGAAGCAGCGGGAGCAGCACGATGGCCAGGCTCCCGCACAACGTGACGAGCGCGATTGCGACCGCCGTGTCGTCCTCGTCCCCGCCGGCGACCTCCTCCATCGCGGCGACGGCGGAGGCGCCGCAGATCGAGAAGCCGGTGGCGACGAGCAGGGACCGGGCCGGCGGCACACCCAGCAGCCGCCCAAGCAGGCGCGTTCCGGTGAACGTGACCGTGACGGTGGTGACCACGACGAGGGCACCGCGCGGCCCCAGGTCGAGCAGCTGTTGCAGCCCCAGCTGCAGGCCAAGCAGCACGACGGCCAGGCGCAGGAACCGGTGTGAGGCGACGTGGGTGCCGACGTGCAGGGAGGGGTGGTGCAGCCCGATGTTGACCGCGAGCGCGCCGATGACCACAGCGACGGTGGAGGGGTTCACCGCTGGGACCAAGGCATGCACGCCGAACGCGACGCCGGTGGCGGTTGCGACGGCGAGCAACCCAGGTACCGGACTGCGGTGCCCGGGCTCGGGAGTGGGCGGGCAGGACGGGCGGCAGCGGCTGCCGGTGCGGTGTCGGTGGACAGGGGCTTCGTGGGCCGTGGTCACAGGCATTCTCCTTCGTCGGTACTTCCAGCCTGCGCCGGCAGACGGGCGCTCGGTAGACATCCTGGATCGATGACGTCATCCACCGGACTGATGGCGGGCTCTAGAGTGGGTCGATGACTCTCACCCGGGTGCCCGACCTCGACACCCTGTCGCTGCTCCTCGAGATCGTTGCCAGCGGCAGCCTGAGCAAGGCCGGTGCCTCCCGCGGGCTAAGCCAGCCTGCCGTGAGCGCACGGGTGCGCGGACTCGAACGGCTGGTCGGGTTCGCGGTCCTCACTCGCTCGGCCCGTGGCTCGAACCTCACCCCAAACGGTGCACTGCTGGCCGAGTGGGCACGTGGGGTCCTCGCTGCTGCGGACGTCCTCGAGGCGGGCATCGCGTCCCTGCGCGGCGACCGCATCGCGCGGCTGCGGGTCGCGGCGAGCTTGACCGTGGCCGAGCATCTACTGCCGGGCTGGCTCGTCGTGCTGGCCGCAACGCATCCGGACACCGCCGTCAGCCTGACCGCAGGCAACAGCGACACCACGGCGGCCGCGGTTCTCGCGGGCGACGCCGACCTCGGCTTCATCGAGGGCCCCGACCTTCCCTCCGGCCTGTCCGCTCAGGTCGTGGCGACCGACCGGCTCGTGGTCGTCGTCGCGCCCGCTCACCCGTGGGCCCACCGCCGTAGATCGGTAGAGGCTGAGGAGCTGGCCGGAACGCGGCTGGTGCACCGCGAAGCCGGGTCGGGGACCCGCACCGCGCTGGACCGAGCCCTGACCCCGTTCGGTACCCCCACCCAACCCCTGCTCGAGGTGTCGACCAGCAGCGGCGTCCGCTCCGCAGTCATCGCCGGAGCCGGCCCGGCCGTGCTCTCCGACCTGGCAGTGCACGACGACGTCGCAGCCGGCCGCCTAGTCCAGGTCCCCATTCACGGAGTCGACCTCGACCGCTCGCTACGTGCCGTCTGGCTCACCGGCCAGCGACCGGTCGGCCCGGCAGAGGACCTGCTTCGGCTTGCAGTCCCCGAGAGGCCACGAGCCCGGCGTCTACCCCGGAGCAGAGCGCGAGTTCGTTGAGGATCGCTGGCGCTACCGTGACTCGCGCGAGCTGGTCAACGCGCCACAAACTACTGGTCACACAGAGCGCCACCGCAGCAGGATTGGCTCGCGGAGCGCGCCAGCGCAGGATCGTCACGCGGAGCGTGACCGCAGCGGGAACCCGCAACGGTGAAGCCGCAGGCCAGGCACACCCGTCGCTCCTCATGCGTCCCGGATGCCCCGCCCGGAGGGGTTCCCGGTGACGGCTGCATATCCGGGACGCGAGACGCTTCCCCCACGCACTCTTCGAACCTGAGGGTGCTCCTCGGGTCGAGGCCGTTGCGTACGCTCAGGTTCGTCGCAGAACCGTCAAAATACGCGCGAACTTCTAAAGAGCGGCTGCGATGGCGTCGTTGGTGTAGAAGAGGTCGCGCTCGATGGGGTGCAGGACGGTCTGGACCTTGTAGGCCGAGTCGCCGACGCTCCACAGGGCGCGGCCCTTGCCTTGCATGGCCCAGCCGCTGATCAGGGATTGGGCGATGGGTCCGAGTCCGAGCATCGACTCGAGCTCGTCGGCGACGCGGGGCTTCTGGCCGCCGAGGATCTTGATGTCGGCGAGCTCGAGGAGGTCCTTGGCGATCATGGTGGCCTGGGATCCGGCGTCGCCGACCGAGAGGAGGTCGGAGGGCTTGTGGAGGTTGGCGAACTGGATGTCGCCGCCCTTGCCGGCCATGCCGCGGGACAGGCGCAGGTCGGCGTCGAAGCTCGTCACTGCGGCAACGCCGAGGCGCATCTGCTTCCAGACCTCGTCGCGGACCACGATGCGGAGGTCTCCGGGTTCGGCGATCTCACGGAGCCCGCGTCCCCAGGAGTTGAGGCACAGCAGCGCGATGCCCATCGCCTCGTCGCCGAGGGGGTCGAGCCGCGACAGGCTGAGGGACTGGATGGGGGCGCGCCAGTCGATCTCGATGTTGGTGTGGGCGTCGAAGAGGCCGGCGAGGGTGCCGGTGACGAGCTGCCCGAGGGCGTTGCGCAGCAGCCGGGTCTCGTCGAGGAACTGCCGTTCGGTGTCGTACCGCGACCTCGTCAGCAGGTCGGGTGTGGGGTTGTGCAGCAGCTGCCACAGCTCGGGGATGGTGGTTTCCCGGATCTGGGTGTCGCCGGCGGCGTAGCCGGTGAGGATCTGCAGCCCGATGCGGACGACGTCGCTCTCGTCGGGCCCGAAGGGCACGTGGTCCTGCCCGATGCGCATGCTCCCCACCAGTCCGCGGACGAGGGTGAGCCATCGGCCGAAGATGATGGTCGCGCGGCGTCGGGCTTCCTCCCCCGACAGGGCGTCCCATCCGTGGGCGAGGGGTCCCATGGCGAGCGGGTTGATCCGTGTCGCCATGCCGGGGCCAACAACGAACGGTTCCACGCCGTGGGCGCGGCACAGGGCCTCGTACTCGTCCTTCGGGTCGCCCAGGATCAGGGTGCGGTAGCCGAAGGGCATCATCCGGTTGCAGAAGCTCTTGGTCGTCCCGGACTTCCCGGTGCCGGGTTTGGCGAACTGGAAGATGTTGGGGTTCGTGACGGGGACGTCGTCGCGCAGCACCCACCCGAAGGGATCGCAGTAGAACGACCCGCCGGAGAGCTGGTCGATGCCCATCAACGCGCCCGTGGGCGGGAGCGACGGCGCGGAGATGAACGGCCACAGCACCGGCGCCTGGTCCGAGGTCATCCGCCACGTCGAGGCCGGCGCGTCGGCCGCAGCCCAGCCCCGGCCGCGACGAGGAGCACCGCGCCGTGGTGCGTGGCGCCACAACGCGGGCTCCTTCACCGGCGGTGCGGGGGTCGGCGTGGTGGGGAGGTCGTGGCCGAAGTCGGCCAGCAGCGCGGACACTCCCCTGCTCCCAGACCGCACCGAGCGCCCCGAGCGCCGTCCCCCGGGTTGCTTGGTCGTCGTGTGTCCGGTCCCCCGCGCGCTCGCGTCGCGTCGACGTTGGCGCAGTCGTCGCGGGGTCATCACGCTCCTCCGCTGCGGGTGAGGCTGATGCCCATCGGGACCGTGGATGCGGCGAATCCGACGTCCTGGGCGAGGTCGAGTCGCAGGGGCGCGAACCCGGCTCGTCGCACGTCCGAGTCGAGCCGGCGGCCGTACTCGGTGATCCGGGCGGTCTTCGCGACGGTGACCGTGACGACCGCGTACGGGCGGGTCATGGCGCTGCCGCGCGCGAGCTTGGCGTCGAACCCGCGCGTGGCGTCCTGGGCGTCGCGTCGGGCGGCTCGTGTCTTGCGTCCGAGCTTCTCGTTCATGCCTTGGGCGAGGTCGGCAGCCCACTCGGCGTTGCCGGACTGCCGGTCCGCCTTGGTCGGTGACACCAGCGGGTAGGCGACCAGGAAGGACCGTCGTTCACCAGGTTCGCTCGGCGTGAGGACGGGCGCGAGCGCTCCCATCACCGCGCCCCGGGTGGGGAGCTTGATGGTCGAGCTGATGGAGTTCCACGCGTCGTGGCTGTAGTGCCGCACCGTCGTGTCCGCACCGGACGGCCCGGCCATCGCCCACGGCACGTCAGCGTTGACGCCCGGATGCGTGGCGTGGGCGGCCAGTGCGTCGATGATCCCGGCCCGGTCGCCCGGCGCGAACCCCGTGCGGCATGCCGCGGCGAGCTCGGGGCTCGTCAGCCACCGCACCGAGGTCATGCCCAGCGGACCGGTCAAGTGGGCTCCCACCTCGCCCATCAGCAGGTGCAGCTCGCGGCAACGACCCTCGAGCCCACCGCCCGACTCACGAGCCGACCGCGCGATACGGGCATCGGGCACGACCAGCGTCACGAACATCTCGGTCCGTACCGACGCGAGTGACAGGCCGCGAGCGAGGTCGGCATTGATCTGCTCGGCCAGGACCGGCGCACCGGGCCGGCGATGCCCCGAGACCCACAGATCCCGCTCGGCACCGTCCTCGGGGACCGTGCGCACCACGATCAGGAGCTCGTCGATCTTCTCCGTGCGGGCTGCCACGTCCAGCAGCGACGAGAGCGCCTCGCCCTGCATGCGGCGCGTGTGCGGGTCCATCATCCCCACCCCGGGATGGACCACCGCCGCGGTCACCGTCCACGTGCGGGTCGCGTGGTTCTGGACGATCGCGACCCGCGTCATGTCCGCCCCGTGCGGTGGCCCCTCGTGGACGTCGATGGCCTGCAGCACACCCGGCAGGTCCGGACTGTCGAGGTCGGCTGCACGTCCACGTGCGGCCGCGGACTGGAAGGTCGTCCAGCCCGCCAGTCCGCCAGCGGCGAATCGGGTCGACGCGGCGATCCAGCCGATCGCGGACCTGCCACGAACCGGGACGGCAGTCACCAGCGCCGCGCCCACCCACACGAGCGCGAGAAGCATCGCCGACGCCCAGGCGCCGCGGCTGATCGACCAGAACACCGGAAGGACGGCGACGGCTAGGAACCCCAGTTGGAGTCCCGAGAGTCCGAAGAACCACCCGATCCGATCACGGGTGTAGGAGCTGTAGGACGTACTCACCAGATGTCTCCTTGCTAGGCGACCGGCGGAATCGGGACGACGGCAGCGGAACCGGCCGCACCGGAACCCGCGGCAGCACTTCCGCCCGCTGCAGAGCCGGACCCAGCGGAGCCGGACCCAGCGGACGGCGGCGTCGGCAGCCTCGAGCTGCTCGACGGCCAGCTCACCGGTCCCGCCCCGGCGCCCGGCACGCCTCCCGGCGACGACGGGTTCGAGTTCAGGTTGGGGTCGGGTGGCTGGTGCGGAGACGGTGGCACCGACGACGCAGGACCAGGCCCCGATGAGCCCGACCCACCGCCGCCAGTCCACTCGCCGCTGGACCCGTCGTCACCACTGTCGTCGCCGCCAGCACCGCCGTGGTGAGACATGTGCGCGGCGGGGCCGGGCGTCGTCTGGTGACCGTTCTTTCCAGCGCGGCCGCCGAGTGAGCTGAAGTCGGGTCCGTAGGTGCCTTGCCCGGCGCCGGCTTGGTTGGTTTGGTCCGACATGAGGGAGGCGGCGAGCGCTCCGGCCTTGGTGACGACTCCAATCCCGGCAGCGGCTGCCTGTCCGACGGGGCCGAGAAGTCCGGCGGCGCCTTGGGTGGCCTTGGCGAACCGAGCCCCGGTGGCCTCTTCGGCGCCTTGTTCGCCCGAGGACCTGCCGGTGCCGTCAGCGGTGGAAGCGCCACTCGGCCCACCTGCTCTTGATGAGGCAGTGCCCGTGAGCAGGCCCTGGACTCCGCCGGCGGCGGCCATGCCTTGGCGGAAGGAGGCTCCCGATGGGGTACCGGGGTCGACGAAGGCCAACAGCTTGAACAGCGCCATCGGCGCGATGGTGCTGACCAGGATCAGCATCACCGCAGGAAGTGCTGTCGCGATGGCCTGCTGGGCGCCTGCTGCCATCGATGCGGCGACACCATTGGCGAACTGCACGCCGATCCCGAGGACCAGCACCATCAGTACCGGCGTCAGTGCAGCGGCGTGGAACCAGCGCAGGCTCTTCCAGAACCACGACCTGGTGCTGTCGGCCACCAGACCGGCCGCGGCCACCGGGCCGGTGGCGGCCAGGACCAGCAGAGATGCGGCTCGAGCGAGGTAGACGAGGATGTGACCGATGGCCGCGAGCCACAAGAACACCCCGAGGAATGCCAGCACGGTGGCCGTTCCGGAGTCGGTGATGTCCTCCGCGTCGAACCCGCCAAGCGGGTCGAACTCCGGCCAGGTCTCGATGCCCAGCAGGCTGCCCATCAGCGCCCTCGACAGGGTGCCGCAGGCAGCGACGAGGATCGAGCAGTAGCCGAGCCAGCAGGCGTAGGCGAGGACGAACTGGCCCGCGCCGATCGCCGCGCGGGCCAGTCGCTTGCCCTCGCGGGTGAACGCGGCCTGACCCAGCTGAACGAGCACCAAGATCGTGGCAAGGCCACCGGCCATCCAGAGCGTGAACGCGTAGACGTCGCGGCCCGGACCGTCGGTGCTCAGGTCGGGGGTCAGGAACGCTTCGGCGAAGGTGAGCACCACACGGAGCACGAAGAGCCCCGAGGCCCAGACCGCCATCATGGCCGACGTCCACGCATCGGCGGCGGCCTTGGCGATGACGGAGCCCAGGTCGTCCAACGGGTTGAGATCGGGCCAGTCGATGCCGCGCTGGTTGATGTCAGGCAGCTCAATCGTGGTGGCGGGATCTGCTTCCCAGTTGGCTGGGGAGGTCGGGGCCATGGTGCGTGGTTGGGGTGTGTTGGACGAGGGGGCGGGCGGCGTGGCGGAGGTGCTGCTGACGTGCTTCCAGCGTTGCCACCCTGCCCGTGTCGCGAGGGGGGTGCCCGGCCATGTCGACGGCGCGAGTGCGGGCGGCGTGCCCGGGGCGATCATCCACCGACCACCCGCCCGACCGTCTACACCTCCACCCGCGCCTTCACCCGCGCCTCCACCCGCCGGCCCGTCTACCCACTGCATCCGCTCGCAGTGACCGAGGGCGACCTCGCCGGTGCTTCGGTAGGTGGCACTCACGCGCAGCAATACACACACGGTCGACCAGTCGGATCCGTCAGTTCCCTTGACCAGTGCCGCCGCCGGCTCGACCTGCACCCACGCGGCGGGGTCCTTCGCCGCCCCCATGGACGCAGCGTCAAGGAACGCGCGGACGCTCGCGGTGATCCACCACTCCTCCGGACTAGCGCCGCCCGGGAGTGCCCATGCAGCGTGGACCTCGCGTGCCGTGGCCAGTTCCATGGCTTGCAGGACCGCGATGTCGATCTGGGCGAGCTGTCCGATCGCGCCCTGCGACGTGCGAGGAAACCCGGTCTCGACGAAGGCGGGACCCGGTGTGTGGCCGGCAGGAATCTCGATCGTGGGCGTGCTCGTCGTGCTGGGTGCCGTCTCGCCGGGCCCCGTGTTCTCACCGAATCCACCGAAGCCACTGAGCCCACCGAGCCCGCTGAGCCCACTGGCGTCGGTGGGAGGGTGGGCTGCTGAGGGCGGGGCGTCGAGCATCGGGGCGCCGGCGATGGCATCACGTCGCGCGGGGCCCGTCACATCCAGCGACCTCTGGTCGAGACGCCAGCCGTCCGTCGGAGCCACCGACCGGCTGCCCGTCGTATCGGGTCCTGGCGTGACCGCGCGGTAGACGCCGTAGCCGAACGCTGTCACCAGCAAGGTCGCCGCGAGCGCGGCGGCGGCGAGGATCGCGATGAGCCGCCGCCTGCTCCACACACCGTGCTCGTCTAGGCGAACCGTCAAGTCCGGTGGGACGGTGCGAGGCATCAGATGCATCCGTTCCCAAGGAGGCCGCTGAGCATGCTCGGGAGTACGAGGTAGCCGATGGCGGCCAGGAAGACGACGACCACCGAGATGACGCCGACCTTAGAGGCGTGGGGCATGGCGAAGACACGGCCCACGATGATGGCGCCGATCGCGATGATGATCCCGACCACGAAGAGGATGCCGACTCCCCAGAGCACGTAGCCGGTGATGGTATCGGTGGGCACCTGGGCGCCGGGTGGTGCCTTGGGACAGACCGCCAGCACCGTGACCGACACCCGTCCGGGGAGGTGCTCGACTGCGGAACCCAGACCGGAGGGCGAGGCGGAACCGGCGACCGGGGCGCCGACAGCGACGTACATGGAGTGGGTGAGGGTGGCGAGGTCCATGACGGGACCTCCTTTCTCGATGGTCGAGGTGCACACCGGGGCATGCGGGATTGGGCGCGGCAGCGAGACTGGGATCCTCAGCGGCCTCGTGAAGACGGCTGCGACTGACGGACCGATCCGAAGCTCAGGCGCTCGGGGCGCTGCTCGGGCCGCTGTTCGGCACGCAGGTCAGGGCGGATCTGCGTCCGCTGTTCCGGGATCTGTTCGAGACGCTGCCCGAGACGCTGCTCGTGTGGGTCGAGGCGGTGCAGGACGTCGCGTGCGGCCGACGTCAGCAGTGACGGAACGGGGCGGGAGTCGAGACCTCGTACGGCGACGTCGCGGCAGTGGGGAATCTCGACCAGGGCGCCGTGGGCGAAGAGCCTTGCCGCTTCGGGGCCGGCCTCATGTTGGAGGCTTCGATCCCATCGGCGTTGTGAGGGACCGCGCACCCCGAGCACGATTTGCGTCGTGGGCTGCCCGCGCCCGTCGAGGCGTCCCTCGAGACGTTCTCCGAGACTGCGTGCGAGAGGGGTTGGGTCGGTCAGCAGGTTGATTGCACCGGCCATCCGCCGCATTCCCGCGGTGGTCGCGGGCGTCACGAAGACCAGGACGTCGGCGTTCGCGACTGCGTCCGTGAGCCATCCGCGGCTGCCTGCGAGCTGGGTGGCCTCCCATCCGACGTCGAGGATCGTGAGGGTGTCCGGGGCGGCCGGTGTGGGTGGCAGGACGTGTTCGACGGCAAGGAGCGGAGTGTTCGCCCGTTGCAGGAGGACGTGGTCGCGGCGCCCCTGGCGCCAGCCGTGAGCGTCGACGCCGAGCTCTGCCGTCGCGGCCGCGGCTAGCCCGGATGTGGTGGCGGAGCAGCACTCGACGACGCGTGTCGGACCAGGACTGGACAACGCGGTGGCCAGGGCGAAGGTCGTGGCGCCGGCGGATCCCACGCACCCCACCACGGCGACGACCCGCTCCCCTGCGGCTGGTTCCCAGCCGAGCCTTGGTCCGTACCCGTCGGCGGCGTCCAGGCCGGGGTGGCCGCGTCGCTTGGACAGGCGTTGGAAGTCGCCTGCTGCTACCGAGCGCCATGCCCGCTTCAGCTCGTCGACGTTGACCGTCCGTGGCGTCGGCGCATCCGGACGAGGCATGTCGCCGTGCGGCCCGCTTGTCAGGTTTAGTTCGACGGAAGGGTCCGGGTCGGGGTGGGCGCCGGGGATCATGCGCTGACCCCCCGCACCGTCGCGAGACCAACCGGGACACCAGCCGCGACTCCAGCCGGAGGACCAGCCAGAAGACCGGCCGAAGCGTCGGTGAGCTCACTTGTGAGCTCAGCCCCGAGGTCGTCGGCCGCGGCGTGGCGGCTCTCGACCGCCTCGCGGATCTCCGCAGCCGTCAACCCGGACAGCTCGCGCTTGGCAGCCTGCGCCTCGATCAACTCCTGGAGACACGTCGTGATCTCGTGGATGATCTGCTCCTCACGAGATGCGGTCGCAAGCAGTTCCGTCACCCGACCGGGGTCGCGCGTGCCGGTCGTCTTGCCTGAGCTGTCGGAGCTGTCGGTCCGGCCGGTAGTACGCGGGTCGGGCGGCTCGTCGAGAATCGGCAGCATCAGTTGGCTCGACCGCCGTGCCGCGATCACGCGCGGCGCGTGGATCCCGTCGGGCATGCGGATCACCTCCGCTCCCCTACGTCGACTCGCGCTGGGTTGGCGTTCAGCAGGCATCGCTAAGCGCCTCGGCGGACCTCGGAGCGGCCTGCGCCAGCGCCCGGAGGGTGCGTGACGTGCGACGTCGCACGGTGCTCTCCGAGACGCCCATCTGTGCCGCGACCCGGCGCGAGACCTCGTTGCTCAACAAGCCGCCGCAACCGCGGCGCACGTTGCGTGTCTCGACGTCTGCCGCCGCTTGGAGCACGGCCGTCAGGAGAGTGCCCTCGGACGGAGTGATCACCTCCGCGGTGCCGGCCCAGTCCAGCAGCTCGGTCACCTCCGTGCGTGCCCTGTTCTCCGTCTCGGACTCCCCAGGAGCGCTCTGACCGGTGATCCTGCTCGCGTTCTCGATGACCGTCTCGAACGTGGCCTGCTCGCCTGTCACCGTGGTGTGGGCCCAGGACCGGTCGCGTCTCTCGAGCTGGAAGTGGTCGCCGAGCTCGAGCAGCACGGCTGCGCGGGTGTCGAGCAGGATGTTGGAGGCCACCCGTCGGATGCGTCGCCACCGGACGGTGCGCACCTCGATCCACAGCTGCGAGGCGACCAGCTCGTCGATTGCGCCGGCCGACTGCAGGGCGCCGACCGGCTGGTGGTCGCGGAACCGCTGGCTCCGCTGTTGGCGCTGCAGCCGGGCCGCCAGCTGACACGCGCCGGGGAGCAGGCACTTGGCCAGCACGCTCGCCGCAACGTTGTCGTTGCCGCCATCGGTCGCGCCCAGCTCGGCCAGCGCGAGCAGGACGTCATCGACGTCGTCGTAGTCGGCATGACGAAGCCACGGCCGGAGCTGGTCGAACCCACCAACGGCTGGCAGGCGTTCGTCGCGTGTGCACCAGTCATCCCAGCGCGTGCGAGCGACCTCCAGCAGCTCGCCTCCGTCCTCCAGACCCAGCAGCTTCTCGACAGCACTCATCACGACGACTTCCCTCCGGCTCGCGTTCATCGATGCCGCAGAAACTGGTCGACCGAGGTCCCCGCACCCGTCCCCCGACAGCACAGCCACCACCTAGTCCGGGCCCTGGGGACGGGGTGGGGACGGGGTGGGGGGTGGGTGTGGATATCACGTCGCGGCTGCCATTTGCGCAGGTCAGAGGCCGTCCCCCCGAAAGTGGCGCCGTCCCTTCGTGGTGACGGCGGTCTCCGGAGTTGCGCGGCTTCTCGGCGGACTGGGGTGCGGTTCGTGGAGGGTGTCGCCCGCGGCCGGCTGCGCATTTCGACCGTCGTCGTCTGGCTGGAATGTAGGCCGCGAAGGGGGCCACTACCGGTGACGCGGCGAGGAGTCTGCGGCCGTGGCACGTCACGCGTCCCCGCGAGGTTGAGGCCGCCAGCCGCCGACTACCTGCCGAGCGCTCACCGACCAGGTCGCGTGACCGGCTGGTTCGGGAACGGGGCTGCGGCGGTTCTACCGGGGTGCTCTGGCGGCGCGTCTCTGCCGCTTGGCCCACACCGGAGCTGCGGCGATGGCCGACGCTCGGCTGATGGAGGGCTTCCAGTGCGGTCCGGGCCGCTGTACGAGCAGACCCTCTGCGATGAGGGCAGGTATCGGGAACGGACTGCACCCAACGATGCGCGCGGCCTCCTCCCAGGTGACCCAGGCGTCGGCTTCCGCGGCCCGTTCGGCCTTCACCTTCTCGACCGAGGTGCTGGAGTACACGGCGGCTGGTCGCTGGCCCGCGGGCCTGATCGCGGACCTGGCGTCGAGGTGGCCCGCGCGTGCCAGTCGCAGCACGGAGCTCTCCGAGCAGCCCAGCGCGTCCGCCGCCTCGGCAACGGTCAACCAGTCACCGCTCGCAAGCCCGGTGGCGTCGAGGCGCGGCCAGTTGGCCGCCGCACGTGGCCGGCTCGAGGTGCGCGCGCCCTTCGCTCGCCCACGTGTCGCGCGACGCTCGGCTTTGCCTGCCGCCTCGGTGCGGTGCCAGGCTGCCCACTCCAGGACCGAGGTTCGGTCCAGCGTCGGCCGCGAACCGTGGGTGGTCCGGCGGTTGATGCGGCCGACCCTGACTGCGTGCTCGACGGTCGGCACGGGCAAACCGGTCAGTCGTGCGGCTTCCTCCCACGAAACCCACGTCTCCGAGTCGCTCACGCCGTCATCATGCACCCGTTGCGGCACGTGACGTGGACGAGCGCTGCGGCTCGGTTCGGAGCGTTGCTGTCGGCGTTGCGTGCTCCGACGGTGGAGGACCACGAGGTGGTACCAAGAACCGCCGGCAACGAGGCAGGGCACGAGCAGCTGCATCGCGAGCATGCCCGGTCCAAGCGCGTCGCGCATTGGCCCCACCCCCCGACCGGTGCCCACCCGAACTCCTGAAAACGAGTGACACCGCCTACACTCTCGAACACACGTTCGAGGAAGGTGGTGGGCCGTGGCCGGCGGGATGGGCAGTCGCGACGACGCATTCCCGCGCGAGACACTTGCCGAACGAGTCGCCAACACTCGAGCCCGCCAGGCCGGACGGGGGGTCCCGTCGGACGCACCCATCGCGGCGCACTCCACGGCGGGGTTTAACAGCCGCCACACCGCCTCACCGCCCAAGTCCTGGGCGGCACCGCCCGCCTTGCCTCCCTCACCGACCTCGCCGGCGCCGCTCGTCCGCCACTGCTTCTATTTGAGCCCCGACCACGGACGCCTTCCAGCGCTCTTCCTCAAGTGGCGCCAAACCAGTCAGCGTGGGATGCCGCCGCACTTCGACGGCTTCATCTGCACCATCGCGCTCGACGAGAGCGGCACCTGGTGCCTCACCGAGCTCTGGGTCGATTCCGCCATGCTCGAACCCGCCTGACCAACAGTTCGATCGGGTCACCGGCCCCAGGGCACGAATGGGGTCAGCTTCGCCACTGTGACGCTCTGGAAGCCGCGGATCTTCGGCCTTCCAGCATCAGCGTCGCGAGGCCGCCGACGGTGAATGCGCGAGGCGGCCCGCCCGCCGTAGGTGAGTCGAGGACATTCCAAAGTCGGAACGCTCCTCATTCGCCAACGCGCGTCAGCCGCTTCCTGACAACGTGCTCCGGTCAACATCAGCTCCACCGTGGGGGAACATCATGCTCAAGCACACCGTCAGGGCCTTGGCCCTGCTGCTCGTCGGCCTCGGCCTCTCGACCTGGGTCCAGCTCCCCGCCAGCGCGATCGTCGACCGCGACTGCGGCGACTTTCCGAGTCAGGCAGCGGCACAGAACTTCTTCAACAATGCCGGACCCGGAGACCCGCACGGACTCGACGCCGACAACAACGGCATCGCCTGCGAGTCCAACCCGTGCCCGTGCATCGGACGCGGCAACCCCGGCGGCCAGAACCCGGGCAACACCAACAACCAGCAGAACCAGGGACCGCGCATCTACCGCGAGACCGGCAATGTCGTCCGTGTCATCGACGGCGACACCCTCAAGGTCCGCCTCCGCACGGGTGGCGTCGTTTCCGTCCGGATGCTCGGCATCAACACTCCCGAGCGCGGCCGCTGCGGCGCCGGCGAGGCCACCGACAACCTCAGCGAGATGGCACCCGTCCGCTCGACGGTGCAGCTGGTCTCCGACCCGTCCCAGGCCGCCAAGGACCGCTACGGGCGCCTGCTGCGGTACGTCAAGCGGCAGGGCGGCTACAACGACCTCTCGTTCCGCCAGGCTTGGGAGGGATACACCAAGCGCTACGTCTTCGGCGGCAAGCCGGTCGCCCGGGACCGTGAGTACGTGCGCGGCATCAACCGCGCCCGCCGCGTCGACGCCGGCCTCTGGGGAACCTGCTGGTGAGAGTCCGCGGCTCATCAGCTGCGCGATAGACCTCAGGGCGCCGGACAAGAACGTCGTCCGGCGCCCTGCGCCATGTCTGTCGCGGACCTACTGGGTAAGGACCTGAGCCTCTCCCACGCGAATGGCAGCCACACTGGACAGGTCGAACTCCATCTGACCCGTCATCCCGCCCCCGGCCCACTCCACGATCCAGTACGACGTCGCCGTCACCTGGTACGCCCCGTCCGGTTGGTCGGCGCTGGTCCGCTGGTACCGGTGCCCGCACGTCGGGGAGTCCGACTTCCCGTAACGGTCTGCGTACGGGGTTCCTGCGCCGCACGTGATCGGGTCGGAGCCATCGCCCATGTCCCACACGACCCTGGCTACCGACGCCGTTGCTGTAACGGTCACGCCAGCGGCCGACGCCGATCTCGTGATCGGTCCGAACGTGTTCGGGGCCGGGTTTCCCACCCACATCCACACCGGCAGCCCAATCAGGCCCATCCGATCCTGGCCAGCTTCCGGAACGATGCCGATCCCGATCGGCTCAAGATCCATCGATGCCACCGCACGCGCAGCAAGCTCGCCCGGGTTCACCCACTCCGTCGCAGGACCCTCAATCCAGACCTTCGGAGGCCCGCCCGTGGGAGCGATGTAGGGCGGAGGCGGTGAACAGAAGTACCAGTCACCGTCCTCGTCTGCCTTTCCCTCCGGCGGCGGATCCTGAGGATCCACACGCGTGACCCAGCAATTGTGAGCCGCGCTCCATGGGGCGCCTTGGTTCTCGCATGGAACCTCATTGCCCAGATAGAAGCACTTGACGGTGCCGCCGCCAGCGTTCTCGCCGCCTCCACCGGGTGTTCCCGGGCAGACGATCTTGATCTTGATCTCACCTGTCTTCGGATCCTTGTAGGTGACCTTGTAGCAATCGTCCTCACCCGCGTGGGCCGCACCTGCATTGCCCGCGACTGAAGTGGCCGCAAGAGCCAGCGCCACTGCTGCGATCGTCGCGAGACGGCTCAACACGCAGCCACCTCATTAGGCAAGGACTCTGCGGATGAGACCTTCCATCGACCTCCCGTCAGCTCGACGCGATACACCTGCTCAAGCCGACGCGGGAGCTCTTTCCCCTCGAACTTGATCCAAGGCAGGACTGAGGAATCGGAAACGCGAACGACGTCTACATTGCTGCCGTCTTCGCAGTCGGTCACCAAAGCACTGCCACCTGACTGCATCTCCACGCTGATGACCGCGTGATCCCAAGCGCCTTGGAAGCGCGTCTCAGGAGGAGCGGTCAACTGTTGGACGAACTGCTGCAGCGCGAAGTGCTCTTGGCCGGTCGCGAATCTGTTGAGCTTCTTGCTGATGCGACCTGTGGCGTAAGCCTTGTCGCGAACGTCGAGGTAGCTGAGGAGCGCGGCTGCGGCCTTCTCTTCGTCCGTGGTCGGCTCTGACGTGGTTGGCTCGGTCGGCGTTGGCTCGGTCGTGCCTGAGGCAGTTGTCGTCGGGCTCGGGTCGGTGGGCTGACCGCCGTTGTCCGGAGCCCCGCCGCAGGAAGCGGCGCACAGCAGTGTGCTTACCGCGGCCAGCGCTACGACGGCGCACCCTCGCCGGGGCCGTCGTAGCGTTCGGCTGCGCGTTTGATTGCTCATGCCGCTTCTCCTTCTCGCATCGCCGCTAGCTCGCGAGCCATTGGTGGTTGCGGATGATGGTTTCCGTGCGTTCAGGCAGTTCGGTCGGGGCCTCGTCGCCGTCAGTGCGGTCGCAGACCTGTTCGCGCAAGATCTTCTGCGCGCCGGCTGCGTCGCCCTCGGCTTCGGTGATGCGGACGAGACAGAGCCGGGTGATCTCTTCGTCCGGCGCGGCGAGCATCGCGATCTCCGTCGCGGCCCGGGCTCGTACGAGATCGCCCGTGGCGAGGTAGGCGGTGGTGAGGGTGAAGGCCACGTCGGCGACTGCGACCAGTGCGTACTCGTCGTGCCTTTCACCCTCGAAGAGCCACGTCCAGCCGCCAGGTCGCAGCTGGTCGAACGGTCGCCCGGTCACGAGTCGTAGTGCCGTGGCGAGGTCTCGTTGCCCGTCGGTTCCTCCGCGAGCCCTGCCGCGGAGGCTGAGGCGCTTGAACAGGTCTGCGTCGACGAGCAGTCCGGAGTCCACCTGGTACAGGTTGAGGCCCCGTGCTTGCGCCGCCGGTGACTTGTCGGCGTGCGGGAGGTGCGGCTCCTCGGTGTTGGGGTTGGTTCCGAGCCAGTCACGGACGATGTTGATGTAGTCGCGGCACTTGCCCGGCGAGATGCCGAAGGCGTCGCAGACCTCGTCGCGGGTGACGCCGTGGCGGCGACGTAGGGCGAGGTAGGCCAGCAGTTCGGTGAAGTAGGGCTTCCGCTTCGCCAAGGCGTGGCCATGGGCGCGCGCGCCAACTGGTCCGAGCAGACTGAGTCGCGGCCGGAGGCAGTCTGGGTCGAACCAGTCGTCGACGTCCTGGTCGAGTTGCGGGTCTGCTGTCTCGACATCGGCTCGCAGGCCTGCCGAAACGTTCGGCGCGACGGTCTGGAGGTCGTCCTCGGTCAGCGCACCGGTGCGCAGGTAGTCCTCGTCCCGTCCGTCGAGGAGGCTGACGTAGCCGGATTCGTCGTCCTCGTCGCCGACCTGGTCTGTGTCTCGGGGTTGGGTGTACTCGTCGCGCAGCGCACCGGCCTTGTCGGCGTAGATCTCCCACGCGTCCGCGCCGTCGTCGAGGGCGGGTTCGTCGACGGGAACCGCGATGTCCTCGATGCCTGCGCGCTGGGCGTAGAGCTGTGCGCACCCGTCGGCTTCCTCGGATGACAGCCCGACCGCGGTCAGGTCGAGGCCGGCTTCTTCGAGAGCGACGCGGCCGGTGGAGGTCACGGTCAAGGTGACCACGTGATCGCTCGCGTCGCGGGCTGCCTGATCCGGGTCGTTGAGGACGACCGCGGTGGCGGCTTGGCCGGGGTGATCGACGATGAGCTGGGTGAGGTGCTCGAGAGACCCCAGTGTCGATGGTTCAGTCGAGGCCGCGTCGACGAGCAGGATGCGTGCGGGCCATGTGTCGTCGTCGACGTAGCCGGTCCTTGCCGTGGAGACGTCGGTGGCGTGGGCTTCGGCGCGAGCGATGCTCGCCTCGGCCGCGGTGATCGTGTCCTGGACGAGCGTCTCGACCCCCTCTGCTCCGGCGATGTAGGTCAACCGCTCGTCCATGGACGCGGCCTCTTCGGCGACCCCGACACAGGTCGCGGTGACGCGCGACGACCACGGGTTGACCGCGACTTGGGCGGCGAGGTGTCGGATGAGGTTCTGTGCGGTGTCCCTGTCGCCTGAGATGGTTACGGCTCCGAGCTCCTCGCAGTTCAGCATCCATGTCTCGCCGGTGTCGCTGGTGCCGATGGTGACGAGGAGCGGATACGGCGCCTCGAGGTCCGGCGCGTCAGATCCCGAGCCGGCGGACCGCTCATGACCGTTCTCGCCCGTACTGCTGGGACCGTGGTCAAGACCGCTCAGACCGCTGCCGGAACCCTCGTCGAGATCGGTGCGAGGTCCGTTGATGTGCCAGTGGGTTCGGTCGGACGATCCTGTCCATGGCGACGGGAGGTCGGAGGGTGCGCTGAGGTGCAGCGTCAGCGTTTGGCGGCCCAGTTCGACGGCTGCCAGCGGCGGCATGCTCGATCGCGTTGCGCTGATGCTGGCGGCGAGATGGCGCAGGGCGTGGTCGAGGAACTCGACTGTCACTGCTGCTTCGGTGGCGGCGGCGATGGACTTCTCAACTGGTGCCAGTGCGGAGTCCGGCGCTGGGATCATCCGGCCCGGTCGGCGGGCGCGGAACTGCGATCGACGTCGAGCGCGCAGGGCCATGAGGAGGCCACCTGCCAGGAGCATGCCGCCGCCGGTGAGTCCGGTGATGAACCAAGGCGCCGATACCACGGAGTCCTGTCCACCCTCGTCGTCGGTCTTCACGCGGTCGTCGGTCTGGTCGGCGTGCTCGCCGCGGTCTTTGAAGCTGTCCGGGGTCGGTGAGTGATCTTGACGTTGTGTCGACTGGTCCGAGCGAGACCCTGACATCGATCCCGCCTCGGTGCCGTCGTGACTGGCGTCCGGGTGATCGGCTTGGTTGCCGGGGGTGCCATTGTCTCCCCCGTCTGGTCGCTCCTCGTCTGCTCCAGCAGACCGGCCATCGGCGGCCTCTGAGTGTGCTGGTCTGGATGTCGCTCCGGGGAGCGTGAGGGTCCACCCGGGGCGAATGAGGTCGGGGTCGCTCAGTTGGGATCCGTCGGGTTGCAGGGTGCTGGCGGAAGCGTCAAAGATCTCGGGGAAACGGCTGGGATCACCGAGGTAGCGGTCGGCGATCGCCGTCAGGGTGTCGCCGGGCTCCACGGTGTGGTGTCGCGCACCCGTTCCGTCGGAAACTGGGCCGCTGGCGGCGGCAGCCGTCGTGTTCGCGGGGATGCGGAGCACCCATCCGGGCCGCAGGAAGCTGGGCTTGTCGCCGAGGATGTCGCGGTTGAGGTCGACGATCTCGGTGAATCGGGATCCGTTCCCGAGGTGCTGGGTTGCGATCGACCAGAGGCTCTCTCCTGGCTTCACGGTGTAGTCGAACGCCGGCGGCTGCGCGGGTGTGTGCGGATGCCCGTGGTGGGCGGCTGGGCTCGGTTCTCCCGGGGAGACAATGCCGGTCGCGTGGTCAGCCTGTGTGGCGGCGCCGCTCGTGGAGGTTGGGGTGAGGTGGAGCGGGAGTGCGGCGGCCGGTACTGAGGGTGCGCCGCTTGGGGGTGTTGCCGCTGCGGGAGCGCCGCCGGTGAGGTTGGGTGCGGCCACGAAGAGCAGTGTGGCGAGGCCAAGGAGCGTCCTGGCCATCAGCTGTGAGGTGCCCAGTCCGGGCAGTCGTGGCAATGGAACGCCGCGCAAGCGCGCGGTCAGCTCGGCCAGCAGGCCGGCTGCTGCGTACGCCCATGCCGCCCAGGCGACTACCTCGAGTGTGGCGAGGACGAGGGTGCCGTCGTCGGGGGCGAGGAGCCTGTCGGTCAGGGACGTGAGCGATGGGGAGGTACCGGGCAACGGGGTCGCACCGATGGCCAGCAGCAGCACCGGCAATCCCCCGAGGATCCCGACCACGGCGAGGCTCGCCACGAGCCCGAGGAGTCGCCGACTCGCTCGCTGCTCGAACCGCAGCGAGGAGGGGGCAGCGCGCTCGCCGTGGACCTGGCCCGTGTCCTTGCCCGTGTCCTTGCTCGTGTCCTTGTCCCGGACCCGGCGCGGGTCGTGACGAGTGGGGGTGGCTGGGGTCATGTCCGGCTCCCGGGGGTCTGGATGAGTCGCGCGGATCCTTCGCCTGTGACGCTCATGCGGGTGAGTCCGATGATGCTGAGGAACTTGGGCTCGTAGGTGTCGGTGGTGCGCACCGTGAGGAGTGTGCCGTCGCTGACGGCGACGGTTCCGGTGACGCCGGCGGCTCGGAGGTAGGCGGTGGCTGCTGCGCGAGCGCTGCTGGGGTCGATGGACAGGCCCTGGCCTTTGACGGAGGTGGCGTCGAGTTCTTGTGCTCCGGCGCGTGCGGCCTGCGCGGCCACGGCGCGGGCGTGCTGCTGGGTCTGGACCTGTCCGCCGACATCGACGACGAGGCCCACGAGCACGACCATGATGAAGGAGGTCGTGGCGAACCAGATCGAGATCGAACCGCAGTCGTCGCGACCGCGGCCCTGCGCCAAGTGATCGTCCTTGATGGCGCGGTCGGCAGTGCAGTTTGTCGTGCCCTGGGAGGTGTTGTCGGCTGGGCCGTGGTGCCCGAGCGGCAGGAGGGGGACGGTGGTCATCGGCGCTCCCGGTAGGCATCGACGGGGCTGTAGGCGGTCTCGGTGATGAGTCGGTGGCCGGGGACGCCGGGCAGGGACAGGTCCGCGAGTCCGACGCGGCAGGTGATGGTGACGCCGACGAGCACCGTGGTGCCGAGTGGTGCGTCGTAGCCGCTTGCGTCGACGACCACGCTGCTGGTGCTGCACGGAAGCGCGGCGAGCCTGGTGGCGACTTGAGCGCGAGCAGCAGTGGCGGCGTCGGTGCGGGTGCGTTGCAGTGATGCGGTGCGGGCGCCGTCGTAGGCGGCTGCTTCGATGGCTTGGCGGGTGACCTCGACCCGGCCTCCCATGACGATGAGCGCGATGAACAGTGCGAAGGCTGGTAGACCGACGACGGCCTCGATGGCGACCGACCCGCGATCGTCGCGACTGCGGCGGCAGCGGTGCATGGCTTGGCTGGTGAGCTGCGAGCTCGGCACGGGGCTCATGGGGTGATCCGTTCGACGGGCATGCTCGCCTGCTGGGTCACGGTGCCTCGCCAGCCGGGGATGACGCTGAGCGTCTTGCCCGTGACGGTGACCGTGGCGGTGGCGGCGGTGCGGGTGCCGGAGATGCCGGTGTCGGTCATGACGTCGTCTCCCCCGGCATCGCGCAGAAAGGCCGATGCCACCGCGATTGCGCTGTCGCGGGTGCCGGTCTGTCCGGCCGCCTCGCGCGCGCCTTCCTCGGCGGCGGCGAGGGCGACACTGCGTGCGTGGTAGTACAGGGATGCCTGCACGCCGATGAGCATCACCGCGAACAGGGCAGGGAGCAGCAGCGCCATCTGGATGGCTACCGACCCGCGGTCGTTACGGGAGCGGTGCTGGGTCGGGTCCCTGTGCGGCGACATCGTGGCGGGCCTACTTGATCTTGTCGGCCTGGGTCGTGACGTAGCCGGTGATGGCGGCCACGACGATGCCCACGATCACGATGACGGCGCCGGCCCAGATCACCTGCTCGATCGTGACCGAGCCGCGGTCAGTGCGCCGCCGGCTCTCGTGCAGTGGTGCCGCGACCTCGTCGGTGGTGGCGCGGTCGAGGCGCGAGGTGCTGGCGTTGAGCAGGTGGAGCCAGAGGTAGATCTGGGTCTGGAGGTCGAGGAGAAGCTTCATGGCTGTGTCCTTTCGGGACTGAGGCTGGAGGCGTTCGTGGGCTGGTGGTGCTCCTCGGTGTGAGAGGGATGTGAAGCGATGATTTATGTGCGTGTCAGGTGGTGAATCGGAGGAGTGCGGGGGTGATGAGGATCGCCATGAAGACGATGCCGAGGAGGCTGGCGGGGATGTACATGCGTTCGGAGGCGGCGTTGGCCTTGCCGATCTCGGCGCTGAGCATGGCGGAGCGCAGGGCGGAGGCTCGGGCGCGGAGGTTGGTGTATATCTGGGCGCCGTCCTGGCTGGATTGCTGCATGATGTCGGCGAGGTCGTCGAGCTCGGGGACGCCGAGCTCCTCGGCGAGGTCGTGGAGGGATTCCCACGGGGCTCGTGAGGCATAGCGGGCGCGGCGCAGCTCGGTGGCGATACGGGTGAAGACCCATGAGTCGCCGACGTCGGCGGCGGCGGCGAGCGCTTGGTGGCCGCTGGCGCCGGAGCGGCGTTCGAGGGCGACGAGCTCGATGTATGCGCCGAGCGCGCGGAGGAACTCGACCCGTGCGCGTTTGGCGTCGTCGACGGCGTTGTAGTTGGGGACGAACCAGCCCACGGCGGCGAGGACGAGCGACCCCAGGGTGGGGACCACAAGTGGGATCGGCAGCCCGATCAGCGTCCAGATGGTCGTCAGCGCAGGGAAGAAGACCAGGCCGAGTCCGGCCCAGAGGACCTTCTCGCCGTAGAAGCGGGTCTCACTGATCTGCAGGATGGCCAGGTCCCGGCGCGGTGTGCGGGCCCACGCTCCGCCGGGCAGGGTGCGCATCGCCCACACTCCGAGCCGGTCGGCGAAGGTGGCCGATGCGAGGCCCGCGCTGGCGCTGACATCGCCGTACGCGCTCTTGGCCAGCGGTTCGGGGGCGAGCCGGTCCAGGACGTCACCGAGGTGAGGGTCGGACGGTGCGAGGCGATAGGCCAGCAAGGCACATGCCAGGCCGACCATCAGACCACCACACAGCGCGACCTGGAGGCCGGTCATGAGGCGCCTCCTGCCCCTGACGAGCCGCCTACTGTGACCCCCGATCCGGACCCTCTTCCGGACTGTGCGAGTTGGCGGTTGGCGAGGTTGAGGAAGCGTGGCAGCGGAGCCAGCACCGCCATGCGTCTCAGCCACAGCAACGTCGCGACGTAGGCGGCCAGGAGGAGGCCGAGGACGACCTGGCCGATGGGTGTGCCGTAGGGGGCGATGTAGGTCCCGGTCAGGCTCAGCACTGCGAGCACGGCGAGGGTAATGGCCGTGACGGTGCGGGCGGTAGTGCGCGGCTTGGCCTGGTCGGCGGCGATCTGGCGGCGTGCACGGACGTCGGCGGCCACGGTCTCCGCGAGGGCCTCGAGTGCGACAGACAGGCCGACCTGACCTCTGCCGGAGGCGGCGAGGATGAGGTTGGTGACGACCACGTCGCCGGTGGAGTCGTTGATGTCTTCGGCGAAGAGGCGGAGCACGTCCTCGGTGGAGGTGCTGTTGTCCCACAGCCGTGAGACGAGGAGTCCGACCTCGCGTTCGATCGGTGCGGGCGCCGAGCGCAGGGACCGGATGAGGGCCGAGCGCAGGGACTGGCCCGCGGTGAGCTTCCCGGACAGCGACCTGGCCCATTCCTCGAGGGCCTCGAGCTTCTCGACCTGGGTGCCGGAGGATGGTGGCGTCAGCAGGATCGGGATCCCCACGACGGCGGCCGGCACGACCACGATCGCGATCACCCACCCCGAGACGAGCGCGACCGCCAGCCCGGCCAGCACGCCGACGACCATCAGCCGCGTGGTGCGCAGGCTGGCACCACTCCACGCCCGTCCGACCCGCCCCGGCCAGCCGCGCTGCACGCCCCCGCCGCCCGGACGGCTTCTCCCGCGCGTCCGTGCGGGTCGCTCTGGAGCAGGCTGTAGGGCGAGCACCATGCCGATCAGTCCGGCCACCACGAGAGCACCGGCCATGGCTGCGACGAAGGCGTTCACGACGCAGCTCCGCCGCGGTTGATGGGGCGCGTGCGGGTGGACTCGGCGTTGTAGGCGTCGAGGTCGAAGCCGTGACGGACCAGATCTCGGCACAGTCGGTCCGAGATCTCCCCGGTGGCGACAGCAGCTCCTGCGGAGCCAGTGCCGTCGGGGCGGAACACCGAGGTGGCCGAGTAGCCCATCACCGCGTCGGGGCTGGGTTCGACGACGAGGACCTCGTGGACCCAGCGGCGTTTGCGCTGGGTGCCGTCCGGTTCCTCCACGATGTCGGCGTGCAGGTAGATCACGACGTCGATCGCGGCGGCGATCTTGCTGATGGCGAGCTCGCGGGTGACCTGCGGGCCCGATTCCATCGCGCAGGACACCAGCTTCTCGACCGTGTGCTCGGCGCTGCGCGCATGGGTGGTGCTGATGGACCCGGGCCCGGACTCCATGGCTTTGAGCATCGCCCACACCTCGGGTCCGCGGACCTCGCCGACGATCTGGCGGTCGAGGTTGAACCGGAACGAGTCGTGGATGGCCTCCTCGAGGGTGAACTCCCCCGCTTGGCGTCCGGCGACGCCGATCTCTCCTGACCCGGGGCGGTGCTCCCACGCGTGCACGATCCGGTGCCGGCCGGTCATCTCGTGCAGGTGCAGCTCGAACTCGGTCTCGAAGGTGCCGATCATCTCGTGCGAGGGGATCTGGGAGCACAGTGCGCGCACCCACGTGGTCTTGCCGGACCCCTGGATGCCGGAGACCACGATGCTCTTGCCAGCCCTCACGCAGGCAGAGACGAAGTCGGCGAGCGCGGGACTGCAGGCGCCCCGCTCGTGCACCATCTCATCCATCGACACCTCCACGAGCCGGTGACGCCGAATCACGACCGAGGTGTGGGCGGTGACCCAGGACGCGGCGGCTAGGCGTGCACCGCCGGGCAGCCGCAAGTGAAGGCTCGGTCGTGCTTCAGTGAAGGGACGGTTCTGCCGGGCACCGAGGTCTGCGAGGAACTCGCGCAAGTCGTCCTCGGAATCCGCCACGGGCGGTCCCTCGGACAGGGTGCCGTCAGAGGCCTCAAGCCACACCGTGACCACGGCACCGCGGGCGGTGATGATGATGTTCTCCAAAGACTCATCGTCGACCAGCGGCTGCAGGCGCCCCAACCCAAAGATCGCGTCGTAGAGCGCCTGACGGAGGTGCTCCTCCTGCCCGTCGTTCCAGCCGGGCTGTCCGGACGAGACGCGTTCCTCCGACTCTGCGCGGACCAGCTCAGCGATGACGGCGAGACCGACCTGCTCTCGTTCGTCGTCAGTGAGCCGGCTGCCCTCCTTCTCGAGCCGGGCCGTGAGCCGACTCGAGGCCTCAGTTCGCAGTTGGGCCACCACTTCCCAGCCCACATCACCGGCATCGTGGCTGTCGGCCAGCAAGGGCTCGGGGATCAGCGCGCGCACCGGCGCGGCCCAGGCGCCCTCACCGGCTCCTGGGACCGGGACCTCGTCGGTGTCGGTGGAGAACATCGGGAGATCACTCAGGTCCGGCGGATCAGCGGGTCGGGCAGCGACCGAGGAACTGCCGGGGCTGGCGGGGGCGGCTGGGGAGGCTGACGTTCGGGGCGGGGGTGCCGATCGAGGTTCGCCGCGCAGGTGCGCGAACCGCGACCCGGACCTGTTCGAGGTCTCGGGCAGTTCGGGTGGCGCGGGCGGCTCGGGCACGGCGGCGCCGGACGCAACGCCCAGTTCGCCCGGGTGCCGGTCGGGCGGCTGCGCTTCGGCCCGCTGCTGCTGCTCGGCACTCATGTCCGGCCTGCTGTCGTCGGCGTCAGGATGCTGTGACGGGTGGTGGCGCGGGTGGAGATGTGGCCCGCGATGGCGCCGGACGCTGCCCGGCAGCCGGCCACGAAGACGGACTCGGCGAACTTGCGGGGTGGCCGCGCGCCGTGTGAGTAGACCTCGGCTGCGTCGGGTGCCCACGGAAGCGAGGCCACGACGGGCATCGCGAGCGCCTTCTCGATCTGCCGCGGCGTGTAGGGGCGCACCGACGGAAGCATGTGGGTCTTGGTCGGCCCACGATGATGTTCATCGACCGTCAGGATTCCGAGACGGTCGAGGCCGCCGACCGACGCGAAGTGCTCGCGCAGCATGTCGGCATACGACCGTGACGCCGCCAAGGCTGGCAGCGAGGTCCGGGTCATCAGGAGGGCGAGGTCTGCTCCGACGATCAGCTCGCGGGGCCAGCCGGCGAGGCCGAGCCGGCCGGCGTCGACGATCACGTCCTGGCCGTGGGCGTCCATCGCCCGCAGTTGTTCGGCCAGCGGTTCCCACAGCGGCACCACGCTGGGCGCTTGCCGGTGGTCGCGGATGCCGGCGAGGAACCACACTCCCCCAGCACCTGATCCTGCCCCGTGCCTTGCACCTGGCGCCGCGCCAGCGCCCGGGGATTCGTTTCGCTGCTGGTGTGGTGGCGGGTCGAGAACCAGCGTCTCGTGCGGGAGTGCCTCGGCCAGAGCGCCGTCGCGGTGTGCGAGTGCCAGGCGGATCAGTCCGCCGCCTGGTGTCTGGGCGCCACGCAGGTAGCCCGCGAACACCGCGGATGCTCCGCTGGGGTCGGCGTCCACCAGGAGCACGGGCCGGTGCCACGCGAACGCCAGTGCCAGGGTCGTGGTGCTCACGCCGGGCGATCCGCCGGCGGAGCACACCACGATCAGGGCCATCTCACTTCTCCCGCGTGTCCAGCACGAGTGCAACACCGCCCCTGGCCCCGGCCGCGGCCAGGTCTGCGGCCTCGTTTTCGGCGACGGTCACGTCGACGACCGTGTTCCCGGTCTCGGGGACGTAGGACACGTTGACTACGGCCGCGTCGACGGTGCGCAGCGATTGCGTGTCAGATCCGGCTCCCGCTGCGCCTTCGGGGGTCAGCACGAGCCGCACGTCGTCGCCGGCGTAGAGCGGTTCGGACGGCATCTGGGCACTCGTGAGGCTGACACCCACGAGTGACTGACCGGCGATGGGAACGACGGACTCGGCGACTGAGTCCTCGGTGATCAAGGTGCCCGACCACAAGTCCGTGGCGGCACGCTGCCCCACGATCCGGGACTCGTCGGTTGCCGCGACGGGCGACAGTGCAGGGTCGACGCTGAGGCGGACAACGGCGATGTCCGAGGGTTCGATGGTGGCACCGCGTGCGACGTCGTCGGAGAGGACCAGCACGGCCTGGGTGCGATCGAGTGAGGTGTAGGCGTACGCCGCCAGCAGCCCACCAGCGGCCACCAGGGCCGCCATGAGGGCGAACAGCCACGGGCGACGTTGAGCTCTGATGTTGGGCAGCGGCCTCGAGGCAGCCCCCACCGCCGGCACGCCCGTGCGAGCGTCCGGGCCGGACCTGCGGTCTGCATCCACCGACATCGCTGCTCAGTTCCTCCCGAGTCCTCCGACCACCTACGGATCGGAGTCGAGGCGGAGCGTTCACCGCGCGCCGACTCGTTTCGCAAACTACGACGATTGCGCCGGAGCGAAACGGTTATCCACAGGCACCGGGCAGGGGCGCAAGGAGTCGCACTCTCGAGGGCCTCCCTTACCCGGTGGCGGTCCACTCCCCCGATGAAGTGAGACAAGATCGCCTTGACGCGATTGTGCTCCCAACTGCTCCGCATGAAAAGAGGCACCGGCGACTGCAAACAAGCGGGGTCCCTGCAGCCGGGGTTCCGACCGGTCCGGACGGATCCCCTCAAGACCGAGGTCGCACGCCGGTCAGCTTGGAGATTGCGCTCATCGCGGCGCCGGCTACCGGTGCCGAGGCCTTCACGAGCGGTCGTGCGGGCTACTCGGTCGGCACGAGATACAGACGAGGTCGATCCCCGAGGATGGCGCGCGGCGGCGTCTCGACGGGGTGGGTCACAACCGGCGCGAGTACCCCAACTGTTGGAGAGCCATCCCCGGTGACGCGGCCGTTCCCGACCGCAGCTGTGCTCCGGACCGTCTCGGCCCGCGAAGCCGCTCGTCGAGAGACCTGCCTCTTCGCGGCTGGCACCGCGTAGCTGATCAGCACGACGGTCACGGCCACGAGGCCGCTCCAGGCCCGATGGTGGGCGACGCCGTCGGCCACACAGACTGCGCCGATCACCGCTCGCAACTGCCACGCCACGACGATCGGCTGCCACCTGAACAGCCGGACAAGCAGCGGACGCAGAACGGCTGCCACGACTCGTACGGGGAGCGTCACCACCCATCCGCGGACGGCGCCACGATGCGGCTCGAAATGGTGCTCGGCACGACTGCGGGCCACCTCACTAGCCACCGCTACCGCGGAGATCTGGTTGGTGGCCAAGCCCTGCAGCACAAGAGGCGAGACCACCACCACTGCCCTGCCCGCATGACCCACCTGCGCGGCACGTGAGCGAGCGACTCGCCTCACGAGCAGACGCCGCTTGCTAACGGGGTCGGGGCCAGCGCCGCCTGCCTCGACCAGCGTCTCGATGCCCGTCCAGAGCTCGAGTTCCCGAGGCGACGCAGGGCGTGACCACGACAGTGCTCGCACCACGATCATCTCGGCGCGACCCGCGGCAGGCAGCAACATCGCGACAACTAGAAGCACGAGAACGAGCAGCGCGACGCCAGCCGGCAGGGTCGACAAGACACACAGGTAGATCACGAGGCCGGCCAGCACGGACGGGACATTCAGCAGCAGGCGCAGCGGTCGATCCGGCATTCGCTTCACGTCGGCTCCTTCCGGTTCTCCCTCGTGGGTCCATCTGGGCGGGCTCATCGAGGTGGAAGCTGAGCGCACCCGCGCGGCCTCGGCCCGTAGGTGCCCATGACCAGTGTGTGTTCGCCGCCGGCCCGCCATGGAGTTATCCACAGGCGATCGGATCGCCTTCCGAATCCCACAGACTCACCCGGTCCATCCCACGCAGGTTGTCTCTCCCGGAGCCTGCCGAGATGACTCCACACCCCACCCGTCACGAGGACGAACTACGCGCGATCGGCGAGATCATCGCTCTGCTTGACCGCGCCTACGACCAGACCTGGGCCATCTCGCAGCCAGATCCACCGCGGATGGACCTCGGACTGGGCATCTACCTCGTCCGAGCGCAGCCCTACTTCTCGCTAGGTCCAGCACACCCTGTCGTGCAGCGGGAGCGCGGCGTCCAGGAGGGAGTGCCCGACCTGCTCCGCGCGGCGAAGCAGCTAACGCGCAACCTCCCGCTCGGGACAGCAACGCTTCCCGATGTCGCGGAACTCGCCGTCACCCTGTCGACCTCATCCGCGACGCAGACCGCCTCTCGTGGTGAGCCATGACCAACCCGCCGACGGACCCAACGAACAGCCCTCCACCGCTCATGTACGACCGCGCTGACGTCGAACTGTTCGACGTGGACGGTCTCACCCACACCTCCGATCAGCGCAGCATCGGGGAGTTGCTCTTCGACGTCGACCGGCACGCACGCCTGCTTCTGATGGACGTGTCCGAGCACGACGCCGCACCACTCCTCCATGGCTGGCCCGCCCTGATCTCAGCGGCCAGCAGTTTGTGGCACGCGATGCCCGAACCGCTCCCCACGCCACGTCCCGAGTCCGTGTCGTCACCCACCCCTGCGGCGGCTCGTGCAGCTCAGGCGGCCACGTGCATGGACCGCCTGGACGTAATCAGCGTCGGGGTCTCCCATCGACTCTCCACGAAACGGTGGCCAGGCCCGAACGTGCCGGATCAGCGGCTCATGGAGATGGCGGACACCCTCTCGAAAGCAGCGGACCTCACCCGCCGCTTCGCCCACGTGGGGCCGCTCTCCGCGGCCGGTCGAGACGACCTCGAAGCAGCCCGAGCTCGGCTGCTCCACTCGATCTACGTTGCGACCCACGCCGTCTCCGTAGCCCTCCTCCAACACGGCCGCACCCAACACGCTGCCGCCGCCACACCGCGTCCACTCACTGCGCCGGGCGAGCGCATTCCCTACGCCGTCGCCCCGGTCACTGAGTGGGTCCGCCGCATCGGTGCCGCTGAAGCCGCTGCGGCCAGCTTCGTCAGCCGCCGTCAGTTCACTCACCTCCTCATCGGCGAGCACCATCCCGCGCCGTCGTCCGCGAGCCGACTGAATCTTGCGCTGGCACGTTGGGACGTCGAAGCACATCGCGCTTTGGCGGGACCCGACTGGCACGACAACGTCGTGTTGGTCACCCGGACGCAAGCCTTCATCGCCGGGTCCGCTATGACACTGTTGGATACCGACACTCGGGAACATGCCGGCTACCCCAGTCGCCTCGTCGAAGCCATTGGCCGGTCGGGCGCCGCGTGGAGCGATCTGGGCTGCAGGTGGGACGAACTCACCCCTGCCCACGCGCGACCCTCCGACGTTCTGCTGCTTGCCGCAGCGGAACTACGAGGTGCGGCGCGAGAACTCACCCACGACGGCGCCACGCGAGCCTCGTCGACCGAGATGCTCGCGCGCCCCGGCGCCGTCGAAGGTTTGCGCGCACTCCTGGTCTCGTTGCGCCACTGCGATGAACTCGCCCACGTCGTCGACGAGAAGAGCACAGCCACCGGACTCACGGGCCCCGCCAGAGTCATGTCACGGCGCGCCCACAACGACATAGAAGCCGGCCGCGTACCGATTGCCTTGGACGATGAGGCTTCGTGGGTTTCGCCAGCGGACATCCACGCCAAGCGCACCGTGCCCGCACCCGTTGCCGTCATCGTCGCGCTCCAGGCCTCCAGCCACACCGTCGTTCAAGCCGCGACCGCCGCCGGCGCGATCGCCACCGCAACTGTCGACGTGGTGCCCTCGTCCACCACCTGCGCGCGAAGAAATGAAGACTCTTCGACCCGCTCAACCACTTCCCTCCGTGAAGCTCAGATCACGCCGGCCCGGACCTCGATGGCCTGGGCACCTCATAGGACTGGGCAGTCCTTGGCTCGCTGACTGAAGCGCCCGGTGTCATCGGAGTGCTGATCCCCTCAGACCTCTGTAAGGAGCAGAACACCATCGCTCGAGCTGTCTCAACGCCCATCTGCCACATGCCCACTTGGATCTGTGGAGAACGCGGAGCGCCCAGCTATTCGCTCTACGTTGCTGTCATGGACAACACAGCGCCCTGCGCCACATGCGGGTCACCCGTCACCATCGCGCGAAGGGTCGACGCGGACAGCTTGGGCGAGGCCGGTCCGCGCGTGGAACTGCGCCGCGTCTGCACCGACGACACCTGCCCCACCAATGGTCGACACCGCAGGATCGGCGAGACCGTCTGACCATGCGTACGAGCGCCTGGGCCGAGCGCGCGACGCCTGCCACGCGCGCAGCCCGTCGATGACCTCAGCCGATGTGTCGTGACACGTAGGTCTCCATGACCAGTTGTGTGCCCAGTGAAGTGATGAGGCCTGCCGCCGGACTGGCCGTCGCAATGACTCTGGTCGCGCCGCTTCGGGGTGCGTCATCGCTCGGTGAGCGTGTAGGGCGGGGTGCACGATGACCACGACTAAGCAGTTGCCGGTGTACGTAAGTCTCGACGAGGCTGCCCAGATCATGTCGCTCTCCACGCGGACCATTCGCCGTCGCATCAGCGACGGCACGATCCCGGCCTACCAGTGTGGCACCCGACCGATCCGCATTCGGCTCGACGAACTCGAGGCGGCTCTGAGGCCCATTCCGGCGGTCCGCCGCTGAGATCACCCGCGGCGGCGCACCCCGGTCTGCGGGACGGCCCCCACGGAGGATGAACCGTTGACTCCTTGAGGGCCTGCCGCGTACGTCGGCCCGATAGACCTGACCCTGCTGGCCGCGATCTTCCGGGGGGTCGATCGCGGTAGGGCACCGTCAGGCATGCTGACTGGCGGTGCCGACAGCACCTCACGGCCAGTCTGTCGTCAACGCGGCCCTGGGATTCTGCATGCTCGGACCGCTGACAACCGCTTGGCGAACGCAATCGGCCGACCCAGGTCGTGAGCGCACGGCCATCGACGAGAACCAGGCACAGCAGCGGACGCCGAGTAACCACTGTGCCCACGCCCCCAGAGCAGCAGTCGGGCGCAACGACACCTTTGCACCGGCTCGCAACGGTCACTTCTGATCGGCACACCCGCTCGAGCGTCTCAGCGTCATCCGGACTCGTGTGCGCGCCCGCAAGGGCGCTCACGCCCTCGTGATCCGACACGTATCCGACACGACAGCAATTTCAGAAACGGCCCTGACCTGCGTTTCCGCAGGTCAGGGCCTATTTCTGCTCGGTGGGCGATACTGGGTTCGAACCAGTGACCTCTTCGGTGTGAACGAAGCGCGCTACCACTGCGCCAATCGCCCGAGCTCGGGCAGAACGTTATCCCACGCGTCCCGGGAAGCCGTAATCGGGTGGGGACAGCCGTCAGCGCGAGGCGCCGCCGGTGCTCGAGCCGGACTTCTTGCCGTCCTTGGCCTCGGCCTTCTCCCGCTTGTGGGCCTCGCGGTCCTTCTCCAGCTGCTCGACCGCCTCCGGGTTGTCGTGGAAGCGGCGGTAGCTGTAGACGATGAGGGCGACGGCGATGAACGCCGAGAGCACCTGGGTGACGCCGGTCCACAGCCCGCCGGGCAGCCACCAGGTGTCCGACAGCGGCCACCACCCGGGGGCGTCGGGACGCAGGATCCACAGCACGCCGCAGGCGGCGAGGGCGATCGCTCCGAGCACCGAGAGCGTGATGCGGGGCCAGGTCTCGACGCTCTCCGCAGCACCCTGGAGCGCCCGGAGCCGGGCGGGCTCGACCCGGCGCTCGGCCCAGTCGTACTGCTGGGAGAGCAGGGCGAGGCCGGCGAAGATGCCGAGCAGCCCCGGGCCGGGGAGGAAGATGGCGGCGACGCCGAGCACCAGCAGCAGCCAACCCAGGGATTCGAGCGCGATGCGCTTGGCCGTGCCGGTCATGCGACGAACCCTAGCGGGGCCGGCCCAAGCCCTCCATGACCGTCGGAGTGACCGTGGCGTGTCCGCTGAGCGGTCACTCCGCGGCCGCGGTCTGGACCGCACCGGGCCATATTTCGCCGTTTCGCATCATCGAGGCGACTCCATGGAGTCTCATGATCACACCAGCAGGGAATCTCCAAGGAGACTTGATGAACATGTCCGGTGGCCGCAACACCATGACCGACGTCTCGGTCGACCTCACCGTGGAGTGCGTCGACGAGCGCGGGATCCGCCACGAGATCGACACGGTGCTCGGCTACAGCAGCGCCGACCCGTTCGCGGTCTCGATGACCTTCGTGACGAGCGACGGCGACCTCGTGTGGACCTACGGCCGCGACCTGCTGATGCGCGGCTCGCACACCCCGACCGGCGACGGCGACGTCCACGTCTCCCCCGCGGTCAGCATGACCGGCCAGCCGATGGTGGGCATCGAGCTCAGCTCGCCCGACGGGCACCTCGTGCTCCAGGCCCGCGCCGTCGACGTCGACCGCTTCCTCGCCCGCACCGCTGCCCTGGTCACCCCCGGCGAGGAGTCGGCCCACTTCGACGTCGACGCCCTCATCTCGCAGGTCCTGGCTTCCTGAGGCTCCCCGGGCCTCGGCCCTCGGTCCGCTCAGGACGACTGGCGCGAGTGCTGCGCCACCCAGCTGGCGTGCAGACCGGCGTAGACCCCGCCCTCCTCGGTGACCAGGACGGCGTGCGGACCGCGCTGCACGACCCGGCCGCGGTCGACCACGATCACCTCGTCGGCCGCCTCCGCCGTCGAGAGCCGGTGGGCGATCGTGACGGACGTGCGTGACTGCATCAGCCGCTCGAGCGCCCGACCGATCTGCATCTCCAGCGCCGGGTCGACCGCGCTGGTCGCCTCGTCGAGGACGAGCAGGTCGGGATCGGCCAGGTGGGCGCGCAGCAGCGCCACGAGCTGTCGCTCGCCGGCCGAGAGCGCCTCACCGCGCTGGCCCACGCCGGTCGCCAGCCCGTGGGGCAGCCCGGCCAGCCAGTCATCGATGCCGAGCTCGGCGGCGGACGCCCGGATCTCGTCCTCGGTGGCGCCCAGGCGGCCGTAGCGGACGTTGGCGGCGATGGAGTCGTCGAAGAGGAAGCCCTCCTGGGGCACGAGCACCACGCTCCGTCGCAGCGAGCGCGCCTCGATGCGGCGTACGTCGACGCCGTCGAGCAGGACGGCACCGTCGGTGGGGTCCATCAGGCGGGTCAGGAGCTTGGCGAAGGTGGACTTGCCCGAGCCGGTCTCCCCCACGATCGCCACGCGGGTGCCGGCGGCGATCGAGAGGTCGACGTCGCGCAGCACGGGCGGGCCGCCGGGGTAGGCGAAGCCGACCTCCGCGAAGCGGACGTCGATCGGGCCGCGCGGGAGCTGCTCGCCGTCGGGGCCCGGGTCGACGAGGTCGGCCGGCGTCTCGAGGATGCCGAGCACCCGGCGCCAGCTCGCGATGGCGTTCTGGGCGTCGGTGAGGATCTGGGTGCCCATCTGGACCGGGCCGACGAACAGCGAGACCAGGAACGCGAACGCCAGGACCCGGCCGGGCGTCATGTCACCGGTGAAGCCGAGCAGGATGCCGATGACGATCACGCCGGCGTTGGCGAGGCCGGCGGAGATGCCGCCGAGCGAGAACGAGGTGACCGTGTAGGTCTGGGCGTGGGTGTAGGCGTCCTGCCAGTCGGAGATGGCGGCGTCGATGCGCTCCTGGGTGCGGGCCTCGACGCCGTAGGAGCGCACGACCGCGGCGCCCACGACGGGCTCGGAGATCGCCCCGAGCAGGACGCCGACCTGGTGGCGCACCACGGTGTAGGCGGCCGACAGCTTCTTCTGGAACCAGCGGATCGACAGGAACAGCGGGGCGAAGCACAGCCACACGACCAGCGCGAGCTCCCAGCTGTAGACCACCATCAGCACTGTCGCGACGAGCATCTGGCCGATGCTCACCACGAAGATCAGGCCGCCGAAGACGAGGAACTGGCTGACCTGGTCGACGTCGGAGGTGACGCGCGAGACCAGCGCGCCGCGGCGCTCGGTGTTCTGGGTGAGCAGCGGGAGGTCGTGGACGTGGCGGAACGCCTTGGTGCGCAACGTGGCCAGGCCCCGCTCGGAGGTGGTGAAGAGCCGGCTCGTCATGCCGTAGGAGGCCACGCTGGTGACGGCGATCGCGAGCGCGGCCGCCAGGCCCATCCAGGCGACGTAGTCCAGGCGCGGGCCGCCAGGGGCGTTGAGCCCCTTGTCGAGGGTCTGCTGCACGGCGATCGGCACGACGATCTGGCCGCAGGAGGCGAGGACGGCCAGGAGCAGCGTGAGCCCGAGGCCCTCGCGCAGCTCCGGGGAGTAGCGCATGCCGAGGCGGATGGTGGCGAGCGCTCCGATGTCCTCGCCGGTGTCCATCCGGGTGCCGGCGGGCGCGGTGGTGGAGGCGCTCATGCGGGGGTCCCCTCGGCGTCGGTCTCGTAGGCGTTGACGAGCTGGGCGTAGGCCGGGCTGGTGGCCAGCAGCTCGGCGTGGGTGCCGCGACCCACGATGCGGCCGCCGTCGAGGTGGACCACCTCGTCGGCCAGCGAGATCGTCGCCTTGCGGTAGGCCACCACCACGAGGGAGGCGGCTTCACCCTCGCGGTCCTCGCGCAGCGAGGCGAGGATCCGCGCCTCGACCTCGGGGTCGACCGCGGAGGTCGCGTCGTCGAGGATCAGCAGCCGCGGACGTCGCACCAGCGCCCGGGCGAGCGAGAGGCGCTGGCGCTGGCCGCCTGAGAGCGACGTGCCGCGCTCGCCGAGGCGGGTGTCGAGGCCCTCGGGCAGGGCGGCGACGAAGCCGTCTGCCTGCGCGGTGCGCAGCGCGGCCCACACGTCCTCGTCGGGGACGTCGGCCCCGAGGGTGACGTTGCCGCGCACGGTGTCGTCGAACATGAACGCCGTCTGCGGCACCAGCGCCACGTCGCGCGGCAGCTCGCCGCGGCGCAGGTCGCGCAGGTCGGTGCCGTCGAGGCGCACCCCGCCGGCGTCGGGGTCGACCAGCCGGGTCATCAGGCTGGTGAGGGTGCTCTTGCCGGACGCCGTCGCGCCCACGAGGGCGACCGTGCGACCGGGCTGGACGTCGAACGCGACGCCCTGGAGCAGCGGCGCCGCCTCGTCGTAGGAGTAGTGCAGGTCGTCGACCTCGAGCAGGGCGCCCGACGACACGTCGCGGGGCAGCTCGGCGTCGCCGAAGGCCATCGAGCCGCGGGCGTCGAGGACGGCCTGGGCGCGGCGGTAGCCCACGACCGAGCGCGGGAACTCGCCGAGCAGCCAGCCGATCGCGCGGATCGGGAACGACACGATGGTGAGGAGGTAGGCCACGGTCACCACGTCGCCGGCCTGCGTCGCGCCGCTGGAGACCCGCGAGACACCGACCGACAGCACGACCAGGACACCGAGGCTCGGCAGGCTGGCCAGGGCCGGGTCGAAGACCGCGCGGATCCGTCCGGCGCGGATGTTGACGTCGCGCAGCTCGCGGACCTTGACGCCGAACCGGTCGGTCTCCTCCCCCTCGCGCCCGAGGGTCTTGACCACCATCGCCCCGTCGAAGGACTCGTGGGCGATCTCGCTGACCTCCGCACGCAGACCCTGCGCCCGCGTCATGAGTGGCGAGGAGTAGCGCTGGTAGAGCAGGTTGGCCGCGACCACGGCCGGGAAGACGAGCAGGCCCACGACCGCCATCGCCGTGTCGGCCAGGAACATCTGGACGACCGCGATCACCATCATCACGACCGTGCCGAGCGCCATCGGCAGCGGCATGATCGGCGACCACGCAGCCTCGACGTCGGAGTAGGCGTTGGACAGCAGCTGGCCGGTCGGGTGCCGCTGGTGCCACTCCATCGGCAGGGCGAGGTACTGGCGGGTGACGCTGCGCCGGGTGTGCGACTGCATCCGGTAGTACATGATGCCGCCGCCGAGGCGCCGGGCGACGATGCCCACGGCGCGCAGGAGGGCGACGGCCAGGAAGAGTGCGACCACCCACACCAGCAGCGACGCGCGGACCTCGCCGTCGTCGAACGCCGGGATCAGGACGTGCTGGGTGGACCAGCCGAGCACCCACGCGTCGGCGACGGTGAGCACCCCGAACAGGACCGCACCGAGGGTGGCGACCGTGAAGACGGTGGGCTCGCGACGGATGCCCACCCCCAGCACGCGGAAGCCGTCGAGTGTGGTGCTGCCCTTCAGCCTCGCGTCCTCGCCCACCGGTGTCGCCCGCCTCCTCGTCCTCGCCGCACGGTCGGTTGCCGAGCGCAACCATCCAGCCGGCTCAGGCTAGTCCCCGGCACCGACAGCCCGCGAATTGTTGGGGGGTCGGCCCAGTCCGACAGGGGGACTACGCGCGGATGCGGGACAGGAACGCGCGGGTGCGCTCCTGCTGCGGGTCGCCGAGCACCTGCTCGGGCGTGCCCCGTTCGTGGACCACGCCGTCGTGCAGGAAGCAGACCTGGTCGGCGACGTCGCGGGCGAAACCCATCTCGTGGGTGTTGAGCAGCATGGTCACGCCCTCGCCCTTGAGCTCGGTCAGCAGGTCCAGCACCTCGCCGACGAGCTCGGGGTCGAGGGCCGAGGTGACCTCGTCGAGCAGCATCAGCCGCGGGTTCGCCACGAGCGCGCGGGCGATGGCCACCCGCTGCTGCTGCCCGCCGGACAGGTCGTCGGGACGCGCCGAGGCCTTCGCCGCGAGACCGACGCGGTCGAGCATCGCGAGCCCGCGGGTGCGCGCCTCCTCCGCGCCCACGCGGTGGACCAGCCGCAGCGCCAGCGTGACGTTGCCGATCACGTCGAGGTGCGGGAAGAGGTTGTAGGCCTGGAAGACCATCCCCATCCGCGAGCGCACCTCGTCGCCGTCGACACGAGGGTCGGTGATGTCGCGGCCCTCGAAGGTGATCGTGCCGTCGTCGACCACCTCGAGCAGGTTCACGCAGCGCAGCAGCGTGGACTTGCCGGAGCCGGAGGCGCCGATGAGCACGACGCACTGGCCTGGCTCGACGACGAGGTCGACGTCTCGCAGCACGACGTTGGTGCCGAACGACTTGCGCACGCCCTCGAGTGCCAGGAGTTCCGAGGACTCGGTGAGGCTCACAGGTGGCCTCCTGCTCCGTGGTAGCCCTTCTTGCGGGCGTAGCGGTCGGTGAGCCGGGCCATCGGGATGGTCAGGCAGCAGAACAGGAAGCCGGCGACGACGTAGGGCGTGTAGTTGAAGTCCGAGGCGGTCTCGATCTGCGCGGCGCGGATCGCGTCGATCACGCCGAGCGCGGCGATCAGTCCCGAGTCCTTCTGCAGCGACACCAGGTCGTTCATCAGCGGGGGCAGCACCCGGCGCCAGGCCTGCGGGAGCACGACGCGGCGCAGCGTCTGGCCGTAGGAGAGCCCGAGCGAGCGGCCCGCCAGCCGCTGGCTGGGGTGGACCGACTCGATGCCGGCGCGGAACACCTCGGCGACGTAGGCCGAGTACGACAGCACCAGCGCCGTGCAGCCCCAGAACAGCGCGGAGGTGGGCAGGCCCGAGAGGCTGAGCGCCGGCCCCCCGTAGCCGAGCAGGAAGATCACCAGCAGCAGCGGCAGGCCACGGAAGACGTCGACGTAGGCCGTGCCGACGAGGCGCAGCGGGAACGCGACCGGACCGCGGACGGTCCGCATGACCGCGATCGTGAGGCTCAGCGCCACGATCAGCACGGCGCACAGCGCCATGACCCGGATGTTGAGCCACAGCCCCTCGAGGACCGCGGGGAAGGAGTCGACGGCCTTGTCCCAGTCGAAGTAGGTCTGCTGGACGCGCTCCCAGCCCGGCGAGCTCACCACGACGACCGCGACCGCCCCCAGCGCCAGGACGGTGCTGCCCGCGGCCACCACGGCGCTGCGGACCGTCCGACGTCGCCGCCACGTGTCACGCTCGCGCTGGACCGGTGAGGGCTCCCAGGCGGTGTCCACCTGGTCGGTCATCAGGACAGCTCGGGCGCGCCCTGCTGGGCCAGCCACTGCTGGCCGATCTGGTCGAGCACGCCGTCCTCGCGCAGGGCGTCCACGGCGGTGGACACGCAGGAGGTGAGCGGGCTGCCCTTGGCCAGGACGGCGCCGAACTGCTCGGGGTCGCCGTCGGGCAGCGGGAGCTGCCCGACGATGACGCCGTCGTCGAGCTGGACGGCAGCCATGTAGTAGGCGGTGGGGAGGTCGACGACGATGCCGTCGATCTGGCCGTTCTTCAGGGCCTGGACGGCCTGGTCGTTGGTGTCGAAGACGGCCGGGTCCTGCGACGGCTGGATCTGGTCGGTGATGGCGTCGTAGCTCGTGGTGCCGACCTGGGCACCGAGCTTGGCGTCGGCGAGGTCGGCCAGCGTGGTCGCGCCGTCGAGGGCGCTGCCCTTGTTGGTCACGACCGTCTGCACGACGTCGTAGTAGCCCGAGGAGAAGTCGACGGCCTTGCGGCGGGCCTCGGTGATGGAGACCTGGTTGAGGTCGAGGTCGAAGTCCTTCGGACCGGGCTGGACGACCTTGTTGAACGGGACGGTGACCCAGGTGACCTGGTCCTGGGTGTAGCCGAGCTGCTCGGCGATCGCGTAGGCGACCGCGGACTCGTAGCCCTCGCCGTTGGTCGGGTCGTTGTCGACGAACCACGGCTGGTAGGCGGGGTCGTCGGTGGCGATCGTGAGGGTCCCCGCGGTCACGGTGTCCAGCGCGTCCGGGGTGCACTCGTCGGCCGAGGCCGAGGCCGAGCTGCTCGAGCCCGACGCCGCGTCGGTGCCCGAGTCCGCGTCGTCGGTCGGGGCGCAGGCGGTGAGGGCGAAGGTGGCGGTCGCGAGCGCTGCGACAGCGATGCGGGGGGTCGTGAGCATGGCTGGATCCTACGGCCCCGGCCGTCGTCAGCGGACCGGGTGACCGGCTGTGGACAGCCCGGCCTTGACCTCCCCGACGCTCAGCGTGCCGAAGTGGAAGACCGTCGCGGCGAGCACCGCGTCGGCGCCTGCCTCGACCGCCGGCGCGAAGTGCTCGACCGCCCCCGCGCCCCCGCTCGCGATCACCGGGACGGCGACCTCGCGGCGTACCGCGCGGATCAGCTCGAGGTCGAACCCGTCGGTGGTGCCGTCGGCGTCCATCGCGTTGAGGAGGATCTCACCGGCGCCCAGCGTGGCCGCGCGCACGGCCCACTCGATCGCGTCGAGCCCGGCGCTCCTGCGCCCTCCGTGGGTGGTGACCTCGAAGCCGCTCGCGGTGCCGGCGGCCCGTCGGGCGTCGACGCTCAGCACGAGCACCTGGTTGCCGAAGCGGTCGGCGATCTCGGCCACCAGCTCGGGGCGGTGGATCGCGGCGGTGTTGACCGCGACCTTGTCGGCGCCTGCGCGCAGCAGCCGGTCGACGTCGTCGACGCTGCTCACTCCCCCGCCGACCGTGAGCGGGATGAACACCTCCTCCGCGCACCGGCTGACGACCTCCATGGTGGTGGCGCGGCCCTGGTGGGAGGCGGAGATGTCGAGGAACGTCAGCTCGTCGGCGCCCTCGGCGTCGTAGAGCCGGGCGAGCTCGACCGGGTCGCCTGCGTCGCGCAGCTCGGTGAAGTTCACGCCCTTGACGACGCGGCCCCCGTCGACGTCGAGGCACGGGATCACGCGCACGGCGAGGCTCATCGTCGGGCCTCCCGCTCGCGCCGGGCGGTCAGGGCGACGTCGACGATGTCGGCGCGCGGCTGGCCCTCGAGCTCGGCGAGCGGGACCCACCGAGCGAAGTCGGTGGACCCGTCGACCTCGGTCGTGCCGAGCTCGCCACCGGTGATGGTCGCGTCGAAGACGAAGCGCTGCGAGCGGAACCAGCCGTCGAACGACCGCCCCCGCCCGGTGAAGTAGTGGTCGACGAGGAGGTCGCCGAGCTCGACGTGGTGCCCGGTCTCCTCGAAGACCTCGCGCACCGCGCCGTCGCGGATCGACTCCTCGAAGTCGACGCCGCCGCCGGGCAGCGACCACTCCGGGTCGCTGTGGCCCTCGCCGTTCCACCACGTCAGCAGGACGGACTCCTGGCCGTCGACCTCGTCCACGATCAGCACGTAGGCGGCGAGCCGGACGTGGTAGTCGGTGAACTCCATGCTCAGGCGCCCTTCGTCAGGGCGAGGGCGTCCTCGAGGGTGAACCGGCCCTCGTAGAGCGCCGTGCCGGCGATGGCGCCCTCCACGCCGTCGTCGACCAGTCCCATGAGCGCGCGGATGTCGTCGAGCGTCGTGACGCCACCGCTGGCCACGACCGGCCGGTCGGTGGCCGCGCAGACGTCGCGCAGCAGCGGGAGGTTGGGGCCCTGGAGCATGCCGTCCTTGTTGACGTCGGTGACGACGTAGCGCGCGCAGCCCTCGGCGTCGAGGCGGGCGAGCGTCTCGTAGAGGTCGCCGCCGTCGCGGGTCCAGCCCCGCGCGGCGAGGGTCGTGCCGCGCACGTCGAGGCCGACGGCCACGCGGTCGCCGTAGGTGGCGATGGCCCGCGCGCACCACTCGGGCTGCTCGAGCGCGGCGGTGCCGATGTTGACCCGGCGGCACCCGGCGGCCATCGCGGCCTCGAGGGACTCGTCGTCGCGGATCCCGCCGCTCATCTCGACCTGGATGTCGAGCGTGCCGACGATGCGCGCCTGCAGCTCGCGGTTGTGGCCGTGGCCGAAGGCCGCGTCGAGGTCCACCAGGTGGATCCACTCCGCACCCGCCTCCTGCCAGCGCAGCGCGGCCTCGATCGGGTCGCCGAACCGCTTCTCCGACCCGTCCACGCCCTGCACCAGCTGCACGGCCTGGCCGCCCTTGATGTCGACGGCGGGCAGGAGCTCGAGGTAGGGCTGCTCGGTGCTGGGCATGGGTCCGATCCTAGGAGCCGGGCCGCCCGTCGCCGCAGGCGCCACCGGCTCCCGAGACGGTCACCTCACCACTGCGGGTCGTTGATCCAAGCGGTCAGGTCGGAGAACGATCCGATGCCGAGCGCGGGCGCCAGGACCGCGGGCAGCGCGACCACTAGGACGACGAAGGCGATCGCGCCGAGCCACGGGCGTCCGCGCACGCCGTGGAGGGCCACGCCTGCGGCGGCGGCGGGAACGACGAACGGCAGGGCCGCCGGGAGCTGCCAGGCCGACCACGCCACGATGGCGATGTAGAGGACCAGCCCGGTCAGGCGGACGACGAGCCCGCGCGCCCAGGACCGGCGGCGCCCACGGCTGGCGTGGCGGCGTACGTCGGAGATCGGCAGGTGGCATCCCGGGCAGGACGCCCGCGAGGCGGGCACGTCGACTCGGCACAGCGGACAGGTCAGCGCGGGAGCGACGGTCTCGGGCACCGGAGAACGGTATGTGGCAGACGCCGATCTCGGGCGCGAACGCCGGATCTCGCGGGTTCGTGCGGCAGACGCGCGGACAGAAGTCGGCTCGGTGGCCGCAGTCCAAGCTCGACCACACCCCGGCGTCCCGGCGGTGCCTGCGCGTCTCCGCCCGCCGCCGCATCCCAAGACCGAGGTCACCGATAGCGTCGTCGACGTGATCGGCGACCGGTGGGGCGTGAACGAGCCGGAGGTGGCGCGGGCCTACGGCTGCGACGCCTTCGAGCCGGCGCCGACGATGCAGGCGTGGCGCGGGGTGACCGTGGCCGCGGAGGCGCCGGTGGTGTGGGCGCGGGTGCGGCAGGTGCGGGTGGCCCCGTACTCCTACGACCTCGTCGACAACCTCGGCCGCCGTTCGCCCAGGGAGCTGCTCGACGTCCCCGAGCCGGTTGTGGGCGACCCGTTCACGCGGGCGTTCGGCCGCGACCAGGGCCGCGTGGTGGCCGTCGACCCGGGGCGCGAGCTGACCGCGGTCATCATGGGCGCGCACATGTCGTACGCCGTCGTGCCGGGCGAGGGCGGCACCCGGTTGCTGCTCAAGGTGGTGGCCGCCACGAGCCGGCTGGTCTCGCCCGCCCTGTGCGTCGGCGACCTGGTGATGGCACGCAAGCAGCTGCTCACGCTCGCTGCCCTGGCCGAGGCCGACGCGCGCGGCTAGCGCCAGGTGGGCGCGACCTCGCGGCGGTAGCGCCGGGCGAGGAGGGTGGTGAGGACCGCCACGACCGGGCGCGGCACGGCCGCGCGGAGGCCCTCGAGCTCGCGGGGCCCGGCCCCGTCCTGCATCCAGGCGAGCGCGTTGGCCGCGTCGAGGGTGCTGGCCGGACGCAGCTTCTTGGTGAGCTCCTCGAAGTCCGCGTCGTGCTTGAGGTCGTCCATCAGTCCCTCGACGTCACGCTCCTCGTGCTCGAGGTGGCCTTTGACGACGGTGGCGGCACGCGCCACGTCGTCGGCGACGGCGGTCGCGTGGTCGGCGGTGGGTGTGGCGACGAGCGCGTCGAGCCCGGCCGAGACCGAGGCGAGGGCGGTCTTCATCGCCTGGTGCTCGGCCTCCATCTGCGCGAGGAGCGTGGCGTCGAACCCCCTCGAGGCCAGGAACGGCCACATGTGCTCGTCCTCGGCCTCGTGGTGGTGGGTCAGCTCGCGCACGAGGTTGCGCCAGGCGGTGCGCACCTGGCTGACCCGCGCCGCGTCACCCTCGGCGAGCGCCCGCAGCGCCTGCTCGGTGCGAGCCACGTCGCGGCGCACCGCGGCGTGGATGACCTGGTTCATGCTGAGCGGCGGCATCCACCGACGGTAGCGCCGCCCGGGCCGGGGCCGCGTCCCCCACCTGGGGCACTCCTCAGGACAGCGAGCGCACCCAGTTGCGCAGCAGAGCGGCGCCGGCGTCGCCGGACTTCTCGGGGTGGAACTGGGTCGCGCAGAGCGGGCCGTTCTCGACCGCCGCCACGAACCGGTCGCCACCGTGCTCGGCCCAGGTGACCAGCGGCGCGGCGGTCCGGTCGTTGGTGACCAGGTCCCACGAGCGCGCGGCGTAGGAGTGGACGAAGTAGAACCGCTCGCCCTGCACGCCCTCGAACAGCCGGGTGCCGTCGGGCACCTCGACGGTGTTCCAGCCCATGTGCGGGACCACGTCGGCCTCCAGCCGCGTGACCCGGCCGGGCCACTCGTCGCAGCCCTCGGTCTGGACGCCGTGCTCGACGCCTCCAGCGAAGAGGATCTGCATGCCCACGCAGATCCCGAGCACCGGGCGCCCGCCGGCCAGACGACGGCCGATGATCCGCTCGCCCTTGATCGCGCGCAGGCCGGCCATGCAGGCGGCGTAGGCGCCGACGCCGGGCACGAGCAGGCCGTCGGCGGCCAGCGCGGTGTCGAAGTCGCCGGTCAGCGTGACCTCCGCGCCCGCCCGCTCGACCGCGCGGACGGCGGAGCGGAGGTTGCCCGAGCCGTAGTCGAGGACGACGACCGACGGAGCGGTCACAGCGTGCCCTTCGTGGAGGGCACGCCCTGCTCGCGCGGGTCGAGGGCGACCGCGTCGCGCAGCGCGCGGGCGAACGCCTTGAACTGCGTCTCGACGACGTGGTGGGGGTCGCGGCCGGCCAGGACGCGGACGTGGAGGCCGAAGTGGCCGTGGTGCGCGATCGACTCGAAGACGTGCTGGGTCAGCGAGCCCGCGTAGGGCACGCCCGAGCCGCCGATCAGGGCGTACACCTGCCCGTCCGGCTCCCCGGTGTGCACGCAGTAGGGGCGTCCGGACACGTCCACGACCGCCTGGACGAGCGCCTCGTCGAGGGGCACGGTGGCGTCGCCGAAGCGCCGGATCCCGGACTTGTCGCCGAGGGCCTGGCGCAGCGCCTGCCCGAGCGCGATCGCGGTGTCCTCCACCGAGTGGTGGCCGTCGATGTGGACGTCACCGGTGGTGCGGACCGTCAGGTCGACCAGCGAGTGGCGCGCGAACGCGGTGAGCATGTGGTCGTAGAACCCGACACCGGTCGAGACCTCCGAGCGTCCGCTGCCGTCGAGGTCGACCTCGACCAGGACGCTCGACTCCTGGGTGGTGCGCTCGATCCTCGCCGTGCGGCTCATCCGGTCTCCTCCATCACGTCGGTCAGTGCGTCCCTGAATGCTGCCATCTCCGCAGGCGTGCCGATCGAGACCCGCAGCCAGCCGTCGGGGCCGGTCTCGCGGATCAGCACGCCGCGGTCGACCAGTCCCTGCCAGACGGCGTGGCGGTCGGCGAAGCGGCCGAAGAGCACGAAGTTCGCATCGGAGTCGGCCACCTCGTGGCCCCGCCCGCGCAGCCACTCGACGGTGCGGTCGCGCTCCGCGCGCAGCTCCTCCACCCGGCCGAGCAGCTCGGGGGCGTGGCGCAGGGCGGCCAGCGCGGTCGCCTGCGTGACCGCGGACAGGTGGTAGGGCAGGCGCACGACGCGGATAGCGTCGCAGATGGCCGGGTCCGCGGCGAGGTAGCCCAGGCGGGCACCGGCGAGCGCGAACGCCTTGCTCATCGTGCGGCTGACGACGAGGTTGCGGTGGCGCGGCAGCAGCTCGAGCGCGCTCGGCGTGCCGGTGCGACGGAACTCGCCGTAGGCCTCGTCGACCACCACCAGCCCGCCGGGCTCGTAGGAGGCGGCGGCCTCGCACAGCACCGTGACCGCCTCGGGCGGGAGCGCGGTGCCCGTCGGGTTGTTGGGGCTGGGCAGCAGCACCACCGACGGGCGGCGCTCCAGCACGAGGGCGCGCGCGGCGTCGAGGTCGAGGGCGAAGTCCTCGGCCCGGTGGCCGGTGACCCACTCGGTCATCGCGTCGCGGGCGTACTCGGGGTACATCGAGTACGTCGGCGCGAACGACAGCGCGCACCGACCGGGCCCGCCGAAGGCCTGCAGCAGCTGGAGCATCACCTCGTTGGAGCCGTTGGCCGCCCAGACCATCGCGGGCGTGATGCCCGACCCGCCCGAGGTGTTGAGGTAGGCCGCCAGGCCCTCGCGCAGCGCCGTGAACTCGCGGTCGGGGTACCGGTTGAGCCGCACCGCGGCCTCACCGACGGCACGCGCGATGTCGGCAGCGGCCTCCGGGGAGGGGCCGTAGGGGTTCTCGTTGACGTTGAGCTGCACCGGCACCTGCTCCAGGGACAGCTGGGGTGCGCCGTAGGGCTCGACCCCCTGCAGCTCCTCGCGCAGGGGTGGGAACGTGGCGCTCATCGGCCGGTCTCGAACCGGACCGAGACGGCCTGGCCGTGGCCCGGGAGGTCCTCGGCGCCGGCCAGGGTGACGACGTGGTCGGCGACCTCCGCGAGCGCCTCGCGGGAGTAGTCCACGACGTGCATCGACCGGGTGAAGGCGCGCACCGACAGGCCGCTGGAGTGGCAGGCACAGCCGGCGGTCGGCAGCACGTGGTTGGAGCCGGCGGCGTAGTCGCCCAGCGACACCGGCGCCCACGGACCCACGAAGACGGCGCCGGCGTTGCGGACGCGCGCCGCGACGGCGGCCGCGTCGCGGGTCTGGATCTCGAGGTGCTCGGCGGCGTAGGCGTCGACCACCTGCACGCCCTGGTCGACGTCGTCGACGAGCACGATCGCGGACTGCGAGCCGCCCAGTGCCGAGCGGATGCGCTCCGTGTGGCGGGTGGCGAAGACCTGCTTGTCGAGCTCGACCTCCACCGCGTCGGCGAGGGCCGTCGAGTCGGTGACCAGCACCGAGGCGGCCATCGGGTCGTGCTCGGCCTGGCTGATGAGGTCGGCGGCGACGAAGGCGGGCTCCGCGGTGTCGTCGGCCAGGATCGCGATCTCGGTCGTCCCGGCCTCGGAGTCGATGCCCACCACGCCTCGCACGAGGCGCTTGGCGGCCGCGACGTAGATGTTGCCGGGCCCGGTCACGAGGTCGACCGGACGGCACGGTCCCGCCCCGTGGGCGAACATCGCGATCGCCTGCGCGCCGCCGACGGCGTAGACCTCCTCGACGCCGAGCAGCTCGCACGCGGCCAGGATCGTGGGCGCGGGCAGTCCCCCGCGGGTCTTCTGCGGCGGGCTGGCGAGGGCGATCGACCGGACCCCGGCGACCTGCGCGGGCACGACGTTCATCACGACGCTGCTCACCAGCGGGGCGAGCCCACCGGGGACGTAGAGGCCGACGCGGTCGATGGGCACCTTGCGGTGGGTGACGACGGCGCCGGGGGCGACCGTGCTGGTGACGTCGTGCTCGAGCTCGGCCTCGCAGGTGGCGCGCAGGCGTCGTACGGACTCCTCGAGCGCCGCGCGCACGTCGGGGTCCAGCTCGGCCAGGGCCGTGCGGAGCGCCTCGCGCGGCACGGTGATGTCGTCACGGTCCACGCCGTCGAAGCGGGCCGACAGCTCCACGATCGCCTCCACGCCGCGGGTGCGGACGGCGTCGATGATCGGCTGCACCTGATGCGTGGCGGCCTCGACGTCGAACTCGGCGCGCGGCACGCTCGCGCGGTAGTCGACGGACGCGCGGTCGGCGCCCCTCAGGTCGATGCGGCGGATCAGGGACATGGCTCGATCCTAGGTTCCGCGGCGGGTCGGCCCGAGGTCGGCCGTGCGGGGTGGACACGTCGGGCTAGGTTGGTGACGTGAGCGACACACTGCCGATGTTCCCGCTGGGCACCGTCGTGTTCCCGGGGATGAGCGTGCCGCTCCACGTCTTCGAGGACCGCTACCGGATGCTGGTGCGCCACCTCCTGGCCGTCGAGGACCCCGCCCAGCGGGTCTTCGGCACCGTCGCCATCCGCGAGGGCTACGAGGTCGGCGACCACGGCGCGCAGTCGGTCTACCGGGTCGGCTGCGTGCTGCAGCTCACCGAGGTCGACCGCAACGCCGACGGCACCTTCGACATCGTGGCCGTCGCCCGCGAGCGGCTCCAGCTGGAGGAGATGCAGCGCGGGTCGGACTTCCCGCAGGGGGTGGCCGAGGTGCTCACCGAGCCCCGGGTGGACGTCCCCGCCGAGGTGCTGGAGCGCGCCCGGGCCACCTTCACCGCGTTCCGGGTGGCGATGACCGAGCTGCAGGGCGACCCGTTCAGCGGCTCCCTCCCGCGCGACCCCGACTACCTCGCCTGGACGCTGTCCGCACTGGCTCCCCTCCCCCTGGCCGAGCGCCAGTCGCTGCTGGAGGCCCCCGACACGACCGAGCGGCTCCGGCTGGTGACCCGCCTGCTCACCGAGGAGCTGCGGGCGATCAACGTCATCCCCTCGCTGCCCGCGACCCAGGTCGCGCGCACCGCCTGGTCGCCCAACTGAGACCCGCAGGTGCGGCGAGGGACGATCGATGGCGAAGAAGACCCGGGCGGCCGGCGGCACCCCGGCGACGGCCGCGCTCACCGCGGCCGGGATCGCGTACACCGCTCACCCCTACACCCACGACCCGCGGGCGACGTCCTACGGCCTCGAGGCCGCGGAGGCACTGGGGGTGGAGCCCGCACGGGTCTTCAAGACGCTGCTGGCCCAGCTCGACGGGTCGCTGGTCGTCGGTGTCGTACCCGTCTCGGGCCAGCTCGACCTCAAGGCGCTGGCGCGCGCGCTGGGCGGCAGCAAGGCGCAGATGGCCGAGGTCGCCGCGGCGGAACGGGCCACCGGGTACGTCGCCGGCGGCATCTCGCCGTTCGGCCAGAAGCGCCTGCTGCCGACCGTGCTCGATGCCTCCGCGCTCGAGCACCCGACGATCTTCGTGTCGGGTGGCCGGCGCGGCCTGGACCTCGAGGTGGCCCCGGACGACGTGGTGGCGGCCACCGGAGCGGTGACCGCCACCATCGGGCGCTGAGCCGGGCCGACGTCAGTCGGTGGTCAGCTTCAGCTGTCCGTGCATGACGTCGCCGTCGAGCCAGCTGCTCACGCCGAAGGCGGAGAGCGGCTCGAGGTTCTCGCTGACCTCGGGCATGTCCTCGGTCATCCGCACCAGCCAGTCGTCGTCGGCGTCGAAGTTGACGAAGAACACGGTCTGCGCGTCACCGTCGACGACCTCGGAGTAGTCGTCGCTCCCGCCGAGGTCGCCCCCGGAGGCCAGCGCGTCGCGGTAGTCGTCCTGCAGCGCGAGCACGGCGTAGCCGTCGCCCTCGGTCACCTGCAGGTAGTCGGCGACCTCCGGCGGCACCTGTGCCTTGAGCTTGTCGAGCACCGCCTGGATCTCGTCGGCGTCGCCCCTGATCGTGATGCCGGCCGGGATCTCGCCCGGACCGCCGTTGGTGATGGCCTCGGGGTCGATCCCGCTGCCGACCGACAGGGTGACGCCCTCGCCGAGGAGGGTCTCGACGTCCTCGGGGAACGCCATCCCGGTCTCGCTCTCCATCTGGGCGATGCCGTCGTCGATCGAGGCGGCGTCCTCGGGCAGGGCCGACTTGACGTAGTCCACCATCGCCTGGGCCCAGCCCTTCTCGAGGGAGAAGCCCATCGCCGCGATCGTGTCGTCGGGCAGGTCGCCCACCATCGAGGCGCCCTCGTCGCTGTCGAGGTACTTCGTCACGTCGGGCTGGTAGTCGGACATGGCGTACTCGACCTCGACCGAGCCGTCGTCGAAGCGCACCGTGGCGGCCATGCCGTCGAAGTCGGCGATCATCTGCTCGAGCTCCGGCGGGACGTCGCCCGTGCCGGAGTCGGTGCCCGTGTCGGTGCCCATGTCGGTGTCGGAGCCGGTCGAGTCCTCGGTCGAGGCGAAGCAGGCGTCCATCTCCTCGGTCGTGGTCGCCTGGTCGAAGCACTCCTGGTCGAAGCCGCCCATGGCGTCGCTGCCGGACCCCGTCAGGTCACCGGCGAGCGGTCCGCCGAGCATCGAGCCCATCTCGGCGGCGTCGGCGAGGTACTTCGCGGCGCCCTTGGCGACGTAGAACGTCATGAAGCCGTCGTCGCCGGCCTCGCCGGTCCACGTGCCGAAGGCGGCGTCGTCAGCCAGCGTGCCGGAGCCCGCGCCGTCGACCACCTGCTCGGCGATGTCCTTGGTCTCGGCCAGGACGAGCCAGTCGCCCTCGACGACCCATCCGCCCGCCTCGCCGTCGGCGGCATCCCCGCCGCAGGTGTCGACGAGCTTCTGGACGCCCTCCTCGGCCTTGCCGGAGTCGGTGACCTGGACGACCGCGACCGGCGCGGGCTCGTCCTCGCCGAGCTCGACCGCCGCCATGGCGGCGCGCGAGCCCAGCCACGGCTTCACGTCGGCGTCGTAGTCGAGGCCCTCGCACTCGCCCGACTTCGTGATCTCCTGGAAGAGCCGCTCACGCAGGTCCTCGTCGCTCTCGAGGTCGATCTCGTCGGTGAAGCCGGGGAACCTCCGCAGCGTCTTGATGGCCTCGATCTTCTGGCCGCCGCTGGGGTCGAGGTCGACGCTGGCGTAGGCGATGGTCGAGTCGGGCAGCGCCTCGGCCGGCTGTGCGCCGGTGGCGAAGAAGCTGGTGGCGGCCCAGGCGCCGCCGGCGACGACGGCACCTCCGGCCACGAGCGCGCCGAGCACGACCAGGCGCTTGCGGTTGTCGTCGGCGGGCCCGGTCGGGGCCTGTCCTCCGGCGTCCAGGTACTCAGGACCACCCGGTGTCATGCTCATCGTCTGCTGTCCCCCACTCACGGGGTCCCGCACCGCGCGGGACCACCCAACATGTCGAGGGGGAGCCTACCCGCGCGAGCGCCTGCCGAATCCTCTGCCGGACAAGAGGTACGAGCCGACCAGACCAGCCATCGCGCCCATCGGGAGGGCGAGCAACGCGCTGGAGCGCCAGGGCGTGGAGTCGGCGTCGGGAGCCGTCAGCCCGAGGCTCCCGGGGAGCTTCGTGTAGTCGGGTGAGCCCGCTGCGAGCACCTGGGGGTCGGCGGGGCCGAGGTGGTGCCCGACGGCGTACATCAGCACCGAGGCCAGGCAGGAGGCGACCAGCACGGCCACCACCGTCAGCGTCTCGTGCTCGCGCCACAGCCCGGCCACCACCGCGAGCACGATGCCGAGCGGGAACGCGATGGCCACGAAGAGCCACACGCCCTGGAACGACAGGTCGGGGCCGGCCGGCTCGAGGAACCACGCGCCCTGGTAGGTGAGGCCCACGGGCGCGTCCCAGAGCTGCTCCCAGGCGACACCGGCGACGGTGCCCGCGACGAGGAACGCCAGCACCACGACGAGCAGGCGCAGGGCCACCCGCCGGGCCGTCGGGGTCCCGCTGGGGGCCTCCGTCCCGACGTCCGGGGTCGGCTCGCTCATCCGGCCAGGCACCCCGGGCCGAGCAGCTGCTTGAGGTCGGCGAAGAGCGCCGGGCTCGGCGTGACGCGCAGGTTGTCGTCGAGGCGGAGCACCTTGGTGGACGCGCGCGTCAGCAGCCTCAGCTGGACCTCGGTCATGCCGGGGTGGGTGCCGAGGACGTCGCGCAGCTGGGCGACCACGGGCGGGGTGCAGCGCGTGGAGGGGAGGCTGATCACCACCGGTCCGGCGGGACCCTGCGTGAGGTCGGGGGCGGTGACCTCCTGCGCGCGCAGCTCGGGCTGGTCCTTGTCGCGCGACAGGCTGCCCTTGATGCGCACGATCTGGTCCTCGACCAGCAGCGTCGAGGCGAGCGTGTAGGCGCTCGGGAAGAGCAGCACCTCGATCGCGCCGTCGAGGTCCTCGAGGGTGATCGTGGCCCACGGGTCGCCGCGCTTGGTGATCTTGCGGCTCACCGAGGTGATCAGGCCGCTGACGGTCAGCATCGAGCCGTGCGGACGGTCCTCGTCGAGCATGAGCTGGCCGATGGTGCAGTCGGTGCCCTGGGACAGGACGTGCTCGAGGCCGAGCAGCGGGTGGTCGGAGACGTAGAGGCCGAGCATCTCGCGCTCGTGGCCGAGCAGCGTCATCTTGTCCCAGTCGTCGATGTCGGGGATCGTCACGCTGACCCCGAAGCCGCCCTCCTCGTCGCTGAGGCCGCCGAAGAGCGAGTCCTGGCCGATCGCCTCGTTCTTCTTGAGGTCGACGAACTGGTCGACGGCCGTCTCGTGGACGGCGACCAGCGCGCGACGCCGGTGCTTCATGTCGTCGAAGGCACCGGCCTTGATCAGCGACTCGACCACGCGCTTGTTGCACACCAGCGCCGGCACCTTCTCCATGAAGTCGTTGAAGTCGGCGTAGCGGCCCTTCTCCTCGCGCGCGGCGACGATGCCGGCGACCACGTTGTGGCCGACGTTGCGCACCGCGGTGAGGCCGAAGCGGATGTCCTGGCCCACGGGCGTGAAGTTGGCCTGCGACTCGTTGACGTCCGGCGGGAGCACCTGGATCTTCATCCGGCGGCACTCGTTGAGGTAGATGGCCATCTTGTCCTTGTCGTCCTTGACGGACGTCAGGAGCGCGGCCATGTACTCGGTGGGGTAGTTGGCCTTGAGGTAGGCCGTCCAGTAGGTGATGACGCCGTAGGCGGCCGAGTGCGACTTGTTGAAGGCGTAGTCGGAGAACGGGAGGAGGATCTCCCACAGCTTGTCGATCGCGTCCTGCGGGAACCCGCGCTCGAGCATGCCGGCCTGGAAGCCGGCGTACTGCTTGTCGAGCTCCTCCTTCTTCTTCTTGCCCATCGCGCGACGGAGGTTGTCGGCGGCGCCCAGGGTGAAGCCGGCCAGCACCTGGGCGATGGCCATCACCTGCTCCTGGTACACGATCAGGCCGTAGGTCTCCCCCAGCACCGGCTCGAGCGCCTCGGCCAGGGCCGGGTGGATCGGCTCGATCGGCTCGCGGCCGTTCTTGCGACGGGCGTACTTGTTGTGGGAGTCGGCGCCCATCGGGCCGGGACGGTAGAGCGCGGAGACGGCCGTGATGTCGGCGAAGACGTCGGGCTGCATGGAGCGCAGCAGGGCCCGCATGCCGGAGCCGTCGAGCTGGAACACGCCGAGGGTGTCGCCGCGGCCCATCAGCTCGTAGGTCGGCCGGTCGTCGAAGGGAAGCTCCTCCAGGACGACGTCGAGGTCGCGGTTGATCTTGATGTTGGCCAGCGCGTCCTCGAGGATCCGCAGGTTGGACAACCCGAGGAAGTCCATCTTGACCAGGCCGAGCGACTCGCACATCGGGTAGTCGAACTGCGTGATGATCGCGCCGTCCTGCGGGCGCGCCATGATCGGCACCACGTCGATGATCGGCTCGCTCGACATGATGACGCCGGCCGCGTGCACGCCCCAGTTGCGGATCTGGCCCTCGAGGCCGAGCGCGGTGTGGAAGATCGTGCGGACGTCGGGGTCGGAGTCGTGCAGCGCCCGGAACTCGCCGCCCTCGCCGTAGCGCTTGTGCTCGGTGTTGAAGATGTCCTTGAGCGCGACGCCCTTGCCCATGACGTCGGCCGGCAGCGCCTTGGTGATGCGGTCGGAGATGGCGAAGCCGTGGTCGAGCACGCGCGCGGCGTCCTTGATGGCGGCCTTGGCCTTGAGCCGGCCGAAGGTGGCGATCTGGGCGACCCGCTCGGTGCCGTACTTCTCGGTGACGTACTTGATCACCTCGCCGCGGCGGGCGTCGTCGAAGTCGATGTCGAAGTCGGGCATCGAGGGACGCTCGGGGTTGAGGAAGCGCTCGAAGAACAGCCCGTGCTCGAGGGGGCACAGGTCGGTGATGGAGAGCGCGTAGGCCGCGATCGAGCCCGCGCCCGAGCCGCGGCCCGGACCGACGCGGATGCCGTTGCGCTTGGACCACTGGATGAAGTCGGCGACCACGAGGTAGTAGCCGCAGTAGCCCTTCTGCGAGATGACCGCGAGCTCCATCTCGACGCGGTCGCGGACCTCCTGCGTCAGCCGCTCACCGGGGTAGCGCGCCTCGATGCCACGCCAGACCTCCTTGCGGAACCACGACTCCTCGCTCTCGCCGGCCGGCACGTCGGCCCGGGCCATGTAGCCGCCCGTGGACTCGGTGAACTCGACGTTGCAGCGCTCGGCGATCTCGAGGGTGTTGTCGCAGCCGTCGGGGAACTCCGACCACAGCTCGCGCATCTCGGCAGCGGACTTGATGTAGTAGCCGCCGCCGTCGAACTTGAGCCGGTTGGTGTCGGCGAGCCGCTTGCCGGAGGCGACGCAGATGAGGGCGTCCTGGCCGTCGGCGTCCTCGGGGTTGGTGTAGTGGGTGTCGTTGGTGACGATCGTCGGCAGGCCGAGCGTCTTCGCGATCCGGACCAGGTCCTCGCGCGTGGCCCGCTCGGCGGTGATGCCGTGGTCCATCAGCTCGAGGTAGAAGTTGTCCTTGCCGAAGATGTCCTGGAACTCCCCGGCGGCCCGCAGCGCCTCGTCGTACTGGCCGAGGGTGAGCCGGGTCTGGATCTCGCCCGAGAGGCAGCCGGTGCTGGCGATGATGCCCTTGGAGTACTGCTGGAGCAGCTCGCGGTCCATGCGGGGCTTGTAGTAGTACCCCTCGATGCTCGCCAGGCTCGCCAGGCGGAAGAGGTTGTGCATCCCCTCGGTCGTCTCCGCCCACATCGTCATGTGCGTGTACGCCCCGCCGCCGGCGACGTCCTTGCCGCCCTCCTCGGCGAGGTCGCCCTTGCCCCACCGGATGCGCTTGCGCTCGCCGCGCGGCGTGCCGGGGGTGAGGTAGGCCTCGATGCCGATGATCGGCTTGACGCCGTGCTTCTTGGCCTTGCTGTAGAAGTCGTAGGCGCCGTGGAGGTTGCCGTGGTCGGTCATCGCGATGGCCGGCATGCCGAGCTCGCTGGTGCGCGCGAACAGTCCGTCGAGGAGCGAGGCACCGTCGAGCATCGAGTACTCGGTGTGCACGTGGAGGTGCACGAAGCTGTCCGCGGGACTGACTGTGGAACCGGCCGACATGGAGAAGTCTTCCGCACCTTTCGGGGGTCGCTGACGGTGTCACGAGGACGGGTGGTGCTGACGGGTCAGCAGCGCCCGCACCGGCGGACCGGAGGGGCACTCGGGGGAAGGACGCCAGCCTACGTCAGTGTGCAGGACCCCACCGACAAGGCACGCCGCGCCCTCAGCCGAGCCAGTCGACGGCGTGCCCGTGCCCGTGGCTGAGGGCCATCGGGACCCCGTCCAGCGCGGTCACGAACCTCCCCGCCGGCACCTCGAGGTCACCGGTCACCCCGGGCAGCACCCGCGGCCCCTCGTTGCTCACCCAGTGGCAGCGTCCGTCAGCGACGAGGCCCGTCACGAGGTCGTGGAAGCGCCGCCGGTCGGGCTCGTCGAGGTAGGCCACCACGGCCGAGTGCATCACCACCGGGGTGCCGTGGGCGGCGGCCCGCTCGAGGAGCCCGGGGAGGTGGTCGAGCAGGTCGCCGCGCTCGAGCGCCGGCGGCTCGCGGCGCGCCACCCCGATGGCGGCGCGCAGCCGCTCGCGCCGCTCGTCCTGCTCGGGCCAGACCAGGTTCTCCAGCCAGGCGGTCGCGTCGGGGTCGGTGACGTCGAGCGGATCGAGGTCCACTCCCCCGCGCCACGCCACCTGGGGGTGCGTGGTCGGCACGGGGAGGGCTCCCGTCGCCACCGCGGTCAGCACGGGTCCCCCGGTGCCCCGCAGCTCCCCCGCACCCGGCCAGACGTAGTCGTACCGGTCGGGGAACAGGCACAGCCCGGCGCTCGCGCCGACCTCGACCAGCGACAGCGGCCCGTCGAGGAGCCCGAGCACCGGGACCAGCGTGGCCAGCCGGCCGGCCTCGTTGGTCTGCGTGGCGCGGGCCAGCACCGTGGCGCGGACCTCCGGCTCACGACCGAGCAGCACCTCGCGGAGCCCGGTGTACGGTCCCGGCGCGGGCGCGCCGTGCCACCGCGCGGCGGCGAACACCAGGTTCGGCTGGCGCTTCACCGGCGGGAGCGTGCCGAGCCAGGCCAGCACCTCCTCGTCGCCGGTCACGCCCAGCGCCCACTCCTCGAAGCAGGGCGAGTCCCCGGCCGCGTAGGCGGCGAAGTCCCGGTACTCCTCGACCACGTCGTCGTACAGCAGCACCCGGACATCGTGCCCTCGCCGCCACCGTCGACCGTCACCGGGTGGGCCGCTCCGTGGCCGACGGTGGCCGACGGTGGAGCCCGCGGCCCGACCTAGCGGCCGGTCGCACCACCGTCGCCGCGCGCGGCGTCGAGGGACTCCGCGATGACGACGTCGACGATGCGGGCGACCCGCTCCACGCCGAGCTCGGGGACCACCGCGGCCACGCGGCGGGCGATCTCGGCCTCGCGCTCGGGGTCACGCCGACCGGACGGCTTGACCGCCTGCACGACCCGGGTCAGGGCGGTCCGCCGGGCGAGCACGTCGCCGAGGACCAGGTCGGTCTCGTCGATGAGGCCCCGCAGGAACGCCAGCGGGTCGGCGCCGGGCCACGCCACCCGGATGTCGGGGGCGCGCTCCTCGTTGGCGCTGCCGTCGGTGCGCTCGAGCTCGAGGCACCCCCGGGCGGCGTAGAACGCGCGGGCGGGGTGGTTGGACTCGAAGACCCACAGGCAGAAGCCGTCGGGGCGCAGCGCGGTGACCAGGTCGAAGAGCGCCGAGCCGACACCGCGGCCCTGCCACGCAGGGGCGACGTAGAGGTCGTCGAGCCACGTCGGGGTCGACCGGGCGTAGCCGACCACGGTGCCGCCCGCCGTGGCGACCCGGACGTCGTAGGTCGCCAGGTCCCAGCCGGCGACCCACGCGCGGACCTGGTCGGCGCTGTGGATGCCCCGCGGCATCGCGGGCACCGCGGCGGCGCGGGCGGCCAGGTGCACCTCCGCGACCTGCTCGAGGTCACCCGCGCCCGCCGGGCGCAGGGTCAGCTCAGGCGCCGTCACGCACGACCTCGAGCGCGTGGGCGAGGTCGTCGGGGTAGGTGGACTCGTAGGTCACCTGCTCCCCCGTCTCGGGGTGCTCGAAGCCCAGCCGCATGGCGTGCAGCCACTGCCGCTCGAGGCCGACCCGCTGCGCCAGCACCGGGTCGGCGCCGTAGGTCAGGTCCCCCACGCACGGGTGCTTCAGCGCGCTCATGTGGACGCGGATCTGGTGGGTGCGTCCGGTCTCGAGGTGGATCTCGAGGAGGCTGGCGAAGCGGTGCGCCTCGAGCGTCTCGTAGTGCGTGACGCTGTGGCGGCCGTCGGCCATCACGGCGAACTTGTAGTCGTGGTGGGGGTGGCGACCGATCGGCGCGTCGACGGTGCCGGCGAGCGGGTCGGGATGGCCCTGCACGAGCGCGTGGTAGGTCTTGTCGACGGTGCGGTGGCGGAAGGCGTTCTTGAGCACGGAGTACGCGTGCTCCGACTTCGCGATGACCATCACGCCGGACGTGCCGACGTCGAGGCGCTGGACGATGCCCTCGCGCTCCTTGGCCCCGCTGGTCGAGATCCGGAAGCCGGCACCGGCGAGGTGGCCCACGACCGTGGGGCCGCGCCAGCCGGGCGAGGGGTGCACCGCGACGCCCACGGGCTTGTCGATCACCACGATGGCGTCGTCGTCGTGGATGATCCGGATGCCCTCGACGATCTCGGGCTTCACCTCGAGCGGGTCGGTCTCCACCGGGATGGTCACGTCGAGCATGGCACCCGCCTCGACCCGGTCGCTCTTGCCCACGAGGGCACCGTCGACCTGCACCAGGCCGGAGCTGATGAGGTCGGCGGCGCGGGTGCGGGACAACCCGAACATCCGCGCCATCGCGGCGTCGACGCGCTCCCCCGCGAGGCCGTCGGGGACGAAGACCGTGCGCTGGTCGGCGTGGCTGCTCATCGCGCTCACGCGTCCCGGAGGTCGTGGTCGGCGGTGCCCGGCGCGCGGTCCGGCTCGCCGTCCGACTCCCGGCCCGACTCGTCGCGCGACTCCTTGGCCGACTCGCGGGAGCCGTCGAGCCGGATGCCGCGGAAGGTCTGGAGGACGATCAGCGCCGCCGCGACGTTGATGCACACGTCGGCCAGGTTGAAGACCGGCCAGTTGGGCCACATGAGGAAGTCGACGACGTGGCCGTGGAACGGCTCCGGCGGTCGGACCAGCCGGTCGGTGAGGTTGCCGGACACCCCGCCGAGCAGGAGCCCCAGCGCCAGCGCCCAGCCGGTGCTGGCGACCCGACGGGCCAGCCACAGCACGACGAGCACGGCCACGGCGGCCAGGCACGTGAAGACGATGGTGAAGTCGGTGCCGGTGCTGAACGCAGCGCCCGGGTTGAACGTCAGGTGCAGCGTGAACCAGTCGCCCACCAGCGAGCGGTCACCGTCGGCCAGCGCCGAGAGGGCCCACTGCTTCGTGCCGAGGTCGACCGCGTAGGCCGCGAGAGCCACCACGGCGAGCACCGCACGGGCCCGGGGGCGACGTGCAGAAGGCCGGAGATCGGCCTGGTCGCTGGGGTTCAGCGACGCTCCTCGCGCTGCTTGCATGACATGCACAGTGTGGCATGGGGCACCGCCATCAGCCGATTCTTGCCGATCGCGTTGCCGCACGACTCGCACACGCCGTAGCTGCCGTCGTCGATGCGCCCCAGGGCGCGGTCGATCTGCAGGAGGGCCTCGCGCTCCTTGGCCAGCACGGTGAGCTCGTGGTCGCGCTCGAAGGTCGAGGCGCCCACGTCGGCCTGGTCGTGGCCGGCGCCGTCTCCGGCGTCACGCATCAGGCCTGCGAGCTCGGCCTCGGCGATGGCGACCGACTCGCTCAGCCGCGACTGGTGCTCGCGGAGCTCGGTCACCACCTCGTCGAGCTCGGCCTGGGTCCAGGCGGACTCCTGGTCGAGGACGACGAGGGAGTCGGGGGCGGCCTTGCGGGTCGCGGTCTTCTTCACCGGGGCCTTCTTCACGGGTGTCTGGGCCGCGGGCGCGGCCGTGGTGGAGGGGGTCGTGCGTGCTGCGGACTTCTTCGCCGACGTGTTCGGCGTGCTGGTGGCGGCGGATGCCTTCGTCGCCGGGGCCTTCTTGGCGGGCGCCTTCTTGGCGGGCGCCTTCTTTGCTGCCGCCTTCTTGGCGGGCGCCTTCTTGGCTGCCGCCTTCTTGGCGGGCGCCTTCTCGGCCGGAGACTTGGTCGCCGGGGCCTTCTTCGCGGGGGCCTTCTTCGCGGTCGCCTTCTTGGCGGCCGTCTTCCTGGCCGGGGCCTTCGTCGTCGCAGCCGGCTCCTCGGCCGACGCGCCCCGGCGCCCGATCACCCGCTTCGCTGCTGCCGCAGCGCTTCCCGCCAGCGACCTGCGCGTACTGCCAGCCATCCGAGGGCCTCCAGCTGCATCGGGTGTGGTGGGAACCACACGGTGGCACGGAGGGTAGCCCGTGGGCCCCCGGGACCCAACACCGGCTCGCCGCAGACGCACGGACGGCCA
>NZ_JBHLXH010000001.1:427504-443347 GCF_042432345.1 Nocardioides zeicaulis
GCGGGGTCAGCCCTCGTCGTCGCCCAGGACCGAGCGCAGCCGCTTGGGCGCGGTGCCCGTGTCGGCGGGCGCCTGGCTCTCGGAACCGGCGGACAGCGCCTCGAGCTGCTGCGTGAAGTACGTCTTGAGGCGCGAGCGGTACTCGCGCTCGAAGGCGCGGAGCGTCTCGACGTCGCTGTTGAGCTTGTCGCGCTCCTTCTCCAGGTCGCCGAACATCTGCTGGCGGCGCTCGGCGGTCTCGGAGTCGAGCATCTGCGAGCGCTGCCGGGCGTCGGCCTCCATGCGGTCGGCCTTGGTCTTCGACTCCGACTCGAGGCGCTCGGCCTTGGTGCGGGCGGCACCGACGATGCGGTCGGCCTCGTTCTTGGCGTCCTCGACGAGCTCGTCGGCGTTGCGCGTGGCGATCTCGAGCAGGCGGGCGGCGGCGTTGGAGGCGTCGGCGACGGTCTCGACCCGCACCGTCTGCACGGGGGCCGCGACCGGGGCGGGCGCCGCAGCGACCGGCTCGGGCTCGGGCTCCGGCTCCGGCTCGGGGGTGACGGGGGCGAAGGACGTCGTGGCGGGCGCCGGGGCGGACGCGCCCGACTGGGCGGCCGACAGCTTGGACCGCAGGTCGTCGTTCTCCTTGGTCAGCCGCGCGAGCTCGGCCTCCACCTCGTCGAGGAACTGGTCCACCTCGCCCATGTCGTAGCCTTCACGGAGACGGACAGGCGTAAAGCGCTTGTTGCTCACGTCCTCAGGCGTCAGCGGCATGACCTCACCCAAACTTTCACGAATCGATGTACGCGGTGGCTCTGCTGTCAGGAGACAATAGCGCCCGGGGATGCACGGGGCACAGTGACCCGTGTGGCTGGTGGTTCAGGGACGGTGGGGGTCACACACCGAAGACGGTGCGGACCACGTTGAGCAGCAGCCATGCTGCCACCATCACGAGCAGGAAGCTGAGGTCGAGCGCGACCTGGCCGATCCGCAGCGGCGGGATGACCCGCCTCAGCGCCACGATCGGCGGGTCGGTCGCGGAGTAGACGCCCTCGAGCGCGACCAGCAGCGGGCCGCGCGGCTCCCACCGGCGCGCGAAGACCTGCACCCAGTCGACGACGAACCGCACCCAGAGCAGTCCGATGAAGACGAGCAGGACGGTCGCGAGGACCTCTCCGATGATCTGCACGGGGTAAGACTGCCTCAGCTCTGGTTGAAGAACCCGTCGGAGGCGATCCGCTCCTTGTCCTCGGCCGAGACCGCGACGTTGGGCGGCGAGAGCAGGAAGACCTTGTTGGTCACGCGCTCGAGCGTCCCGCGGGTGGCGAAGATGAGGCCGGCGGCGAAGTCGACGAGACGCTTCGCGTCGTTGTCGTCCATCTCGCTGAGGTTCATGATCACGGGCGTGCCGTCGCGGTAGTTCTCACCCACGAGACGGGCCTCGTTGTAGTTGCGGGGGTGCAGGGTGGTGATGCGGCTCAACTCGGCCACGACTCCTGTCTGGACCGGCACCGGACGACGGCGCTCGGCGAGGTCGGACACGGGGGCAGGACGCCGCTCTCGCACGACCGGACGCTCGTCGACGGCGTCGTGGGTCGTGGTCTCGGTGTCACCGTCGTACTGGTCGTAGTGGCCGGTGTCCTCGAGCAGGCCGAGGTACTCGCCGATCCTGCGCATCGCGCCGCTCATGAGACTGTTCTCCCGCTAGATCTGGCACCCGGTCCCGGGCACCTGTTGACATTTCTGGACATTACTGGACTGCGGGCCTCGGACCGAGGACCGCGGAGCCGACACGCACGTGTGTCGCACCCTGGGCGACGGCGGCCTCGAGGTCGCCGCTCATCCCGGCCGAGAGCATGCTCGCGTCCGGGTGGTCGCGCAGGAGCCGGTCCCGGATCGACGCGAGCCGGGCGAACGCCTCAGCCGGGTCCTCCCCGAGCGGCGCGACGGCCATCAGGCCGCGGAGCCGGAGCAGGTCGGCCTCCTGCACCCGGTCGGCCAGGGCCGCGAGGTCGTCGGGGGCGGCACCGGAGCGGTGGTCGGCCCCCGGCGGGTCGAGGCTCACCTGGAGCAGCACGTCGACCTCCTGCCCCCGCGCCTGCGCGCCGCGCGAGAGCGGGCCGACCAGCTTGGGCCGGTCGAGGGACTCGACGACGTCGGCGTAGGACGCGACGGCCGCGGCCTTGTTGGACTGCAGGCCGCCGATGAAGTGCCACCGCAGGCCGAGGTCGGCGCACTCGGCGGCCTTGGCCTCCGCCTCCGGGTGGCGGTTCTCCCCCACGTCGGTGACCCCGAGCCCGGCGAGCAGCCGCACGTCGGAGGCGGGGAAGAACTTGGTGACCACCACCAGCGTCACCTCGCCGGCGTCGCGGCCGACGTCGCGGCAGGAGCTGGCGATGCGCTCGCGCACGGTGGCGAGGTGGGCGGCGAGCTCGTCGCGGCGCCGGGTGCTGTCCTGGGTCACGCGTGGCTCCAGATCGCTCCGGCGAAGCGGGTGGCGGCGGTGCCGTCGCGGCGGTACGACGGCCACGCGTCGTCCTCGCGGGTGCACACGCCGACCACGCGCACGTCGTCGACCCCGGCCGCGGCGAGCTGGGCGCGCACGCCCGCACCGAGGTCGAGGGCGGGGGTGCCCCACGACGTGGTCGACCGGGCCTCCGGCACCTTCGCCGCGACCTCCTCCTGCAGGTCGGCCGGCACCTCGTAGCACCGACCGCACACGTGCGGACCGATCCAGGCCACGCTCGGCTCGGCCCCCTCGCGCCGCAGCGCCTCGACCGTGGCGGGCACGACGCCGTCGGCCAGCCCGGGGCGGCCGCTGTGCACGGCCGCGACCCAGCCGCCGGCGGGGTCGGCCAGCAGGACGGGGACGCAGTCGGCCGCGCGCGCGAGCAGGACGACCTCCGGCCGGGAGGTGTAGAGCGCGTCGCAGGTCGGGGCGGTGGCCTCGGCCGGGTCGTCGACCCGCACGACGTCGGCCCCGTGCACCTGGTGCATCAGCACCGGGGTCGCCCCCGTCAGCCCGCCCACCCGGCCCAGCGCCTCGGCCCGCACCTCCGCCTCGGCCGCGTCACCGAGGCTGAGGGAGACGTCGGTGAAGGCGACCTCGATCACGAGGCCGCCTTCGATCCGGTCGCGGTGGTGGAGCAGGGGCACGGGTGGGTCAGCTCACTTGAGGAAGTCGGGCACGTCGAGGTCGTCGTCGTCGAACTGGACCTGGCGGGCCGGGCGCGACGGCGCGGACTGCTGGGCCGGCTGCTCGGGCGTGCGGGCCGGGGCGGCAGGACGCGACTCCGCGGGCGTCGCGGACGACGGGGCGAACGTCGGCGCCGGACGCTCCGCGGACTCGGTGCGGGGCGCGGGGGCACGGGTCGCGGCCTGCTGGGCGGCGGCGCGCGTCTCCTCCTGCGTCTGGGCCGGGACGTTCTGACGGAGCACGTTGCCGTCCTGGCGCCGCTTGGGCATGCCGCCGTCGAAGCCGGCGGCGATGACGGTCACGCGGACCTCGTCGCCGAGCGCGTCGTCGATCGTGGCGCCGAAGATGATGTTGGCCTCGGCGTGCGCGGCCTGGGACACCAGCGCGGCGGCCTCGTTGATCTCGAACAGGCCCAGGTCGGAGCCACCGGCGATCGAGAGCAGCACGCCGTGCGCACCCTCGATGCTCGCCTCGAGCAGCGGGCTGGAGACGGCCATCTCGGCGGCGGCCACGGCGCGGTCCTCGCCGCGGGCCGAGCCGATGCCCATCAGGGCGGAGCCGGCGTTGGCCATGACGGACTTGACGTCGGCGAAGTCGAGGTTGATCAGGCCCGGGGTGGTGATCAGGTCGGTGATGCCCGAGACACCCTGCAGGAGGACCTGGTCGGCCTGCTTGAAGGCGTCGAGGATCGACACGCTGCGGTCGGTGATCGAGAGCAGCCGGTCGTTGGGGATCACGATGAGGGTGTCGACCTCCTCGCGGAGCTGGCTGATGCCCTCCTCCGCGGAGTTGGCCCGACGACGACCCTCGAAGGCGAACGGCCGGGTGACGACGCCGATGGTCAGCGCCCCCAGGGAGCGCGCGATGCGCGCCACGACCGGCGCACCGCCGGTGCCGGTGCCGCCGCCCTCGCCGGCGGTGACGAAGACCATGTCGGCCCCCTTGAGGACCTCCTCGATCTCGTCGGCGTGGTCCTCGGCCGCCTTGGCGCCGACCTCGGGGTTGGCGCCGGCACCGAGGCCGCGGGTGAGCTCGCGTCCGATGTCGAGCTTGACGTCGGCGTCGCTCATCAGGAGCGCCTGGGCGTCGGTGTTGATGGCGATGAACTCGACGCCCTTGAGGCCGACCTCGATCATCCGGTTGACGGCGTTGACGCCGCCACCGCCGATGCCCACGACCTTGATGATCGCCAGGTAGTTCTGCGCTGCTGCCACGGCTGTGGGGCCTTCCTTGAGGGGTGCTGGTGTACGAGTGCGTGGGCGAGGTCGACCCTCCGGCGTGTCACGGAACCCTAACCGTGAGCCTGAGGGTTATAGTTATGTCAACCTCGTCATGCGGAAGACAGTAGGCAGCCCGCACCCCGATCCGGCGGCGGACACGCCCACGACACGCACCTCGCAGGAAATTCCTGCGAGTCTCAGCGCACGGTCGGGTTGCCGGGCACGCTGACGTCGTAAGTGCCGGCCCTGGGCGCCGCGAGCAGCAGCTTGTCGATGACCTCGGACTTGAGGTCGGACTGCTCCGCGCTCCCCCACAGCACCTGGCGTCCGTCGCGCAGCACCAGGGTGACCTGGTCGACGGTCGCGACCTCGACGTGGTCCACGCGCGTGGCGAGGTCCTCGGGCAACGACGACACGACGGTCGCGGCCTCCCGCAGCGCGTCGGTGCCGGCCTGGGCGCCCGGTCGGATCCGCGGCAGCCCGGGCGGCGCCGTGCGGTAGTCGCGGAAGACGATGCCGTCGGGGTCGAGTCCGCGGAGCCGGCCCGCGAGCTCGACGACGGCGACGGCCGTGCGCTCCTCGACCTCGATGCGGACGGTGTCGGGCCACGCCCGGGTCACGTCGACCGAGCGCACCTCCGCCAGCGCACCGACGCGCGAGTCGACCCGGCCGAGGTCGACGAGCGCGAGCTGCTCACCGACCGGGACGTCGGCGACCTCGCGCACGCGCGCGTCGCTCAGCAGGTCGTTGCCCACCACCACGACGTGCTTGACCTGCAGCGTGGCGGAGAAGAACACGAGCCACACCGCGGTCGACAGCAGGGCCACCAGCGCGACGCCGACCAGGACGTAGCGCAGCGACAGCCAGCGGCGCGACCACTGGCGACGGGCGAACCGGCGGCGGGTGCGCTGGGCGGCGCGCTCCTCCTGCTCCACTTACGCACCCCCGGCGGCGGCGAGCAGGGCCAGCACCTCGGGGCCGACCGTGGTGACGTCGCCGGCACCGAGGGTGATGACGAGGTCGCCGGGGCGGGCCCGGCCGGCGAGCTCGCGCGTCGCGGCGCCGAGGTCGTCGACGTAGGCGACGCGGCCGGCGGGCAGGGGGACGGCGTCGGCGACGAGGCGGCCGGTGACGCTCGGGTCGGGCTCCTCGCGGGCGACGTAGACGTCGAGCACCACGACCTCGTCGGCCGCGCCGAGCTCCTCGCCCATGGCGGTGCCGAAGATGCGGGTGCGCGAGACCAGGTGGGGCTGGAAGGCCGCGACGACGCGCCCCTCCCCTGCCAGGGCGCGTGCTGCCTCCAGGTCGCCGCGGATCTCGACGGGGTGGTGGGCGTAGGAGTCGTAGACCCGCACGCCCCCGGCCTCGCCCTTGAGCTCCATCCGGCGGCCCGTGCCGGTGAACCCGGACAGACCGGCGACGAGGGCGTCGAAGGCGCAGCCCAGGCGCAGCCCCATCGCGAGCGCGGCGACGGCGTCGAGGACGTAGTGGCGCCCCGGGATCCTGAGGGTGAGATCGCCGAGGTCGGTGCCGTCGCGCGAGACGCGGCAGCGGGAGGTCGATCCGTCGAGGACCAGGTCGTGCACGCGCAGGTCGGCCTCGGTCGACTCTCCGACCGTGACCACCTCCAGGCCCTGCTCGCGGGCCTGGCGGGCGAGGTCGGCGGCACCGGGGTCGTCGACCACGCACACCAGGAAGCCGTCGCGGTCGATCGTCGCGGCGAAGTCGGAGAAGGCCTGGTGGTAGGCCTCCTCGGTGCCCCAGTTGTCGAGGTGGTCGGCCTCGACGTTGGTGACGATGGCGGCGTGCGGGCGGTAGACGAGGAACGCGCCGTCGCTCTCGTCGGCCTCGGCGACGAAGAGGTCGTCGGCACCGGCGTCGGCGTTGCGCCCGGTCGCGGTGAGCACGCCGCCGACGGCGTAGGACGGGTCGAGGCCGGCGGCGAGCAGCGCGGAGGTGAGCAGGCCGGTGGTGGTGGTCTTGCCGTGGGTGCCGGCGACGGCCAGGACCCGCGAGCCGGCCATGACCGCGGCCAGACCGGCCGAGCGTGGCAGCACCCGCAGGCCGCGGCGGCGGGCCTCGAGCACCTCGGGGTTGTCCTCGCGCGCCGCGGTGGTGACCACGAGCGTGTCGGCGTCGGCGACGTGCTCGGCGGCGTAGCCGAGGTGGCAGGCCACGCCGAGCTCGCGCAGCGCGGGCAGGAACGGGGTGTCGTGGTCGTCGCTGCCCGACACGGGCACGCCACGGCGCGCCATGATGCGGGCGATCGCCGAGATGCCGGCGCCGCCGATGCCGACGCAGTGCACGCGACCGAGCTCGGAGGCGGGCAGCACCTCCTCGGGGACCGGGATCCTCATCGGGCGGCCCCCTCGCCGGCGGCGTCGCGCACCATGCGGGCGAGCTTGTCGTCGGCGTCGAGCGGGATCACGCCGCGTGCAGCGGCACCCATCGCGGCGAGCCGGTCGGGGTCGCGCAGCAGGCCGGGCACGGTGGCGGCGACCCACTCCGACGTGAGCGCGCCGTCGGCGACCAGCAGGCCGCCACCGGCGTCGACGACGGGGCGCGCGTTGAGCGCCTGCTCGCCGTTGCCGATCGGCAGCGGGACGTAGATCGCGGGCAGGCCGACGCCCGAGACCTCGGTGACGGTGTTGCTGCCGGCCCGGCACAGGACCGCGTCCGCGGCGGCGTAGGCCAGGTCCATCCGGTCGACGTAGCCGACCACGACGTAGGGCACGTCGCCGGAGGGCACCTCCAGCTCGTGCTTCGGGCCGACGACGTGGAGCACCTGCACCCCGGCACCGGCGAGCGCGGAGGCGGCGCCCGAGACGGCGCCGTTGATGCGGGCCGCGCCCTGGGAGCCCCCGGTGACCAGCAGCACGGGCAGGTCGGGGCGGAGCCCGAACGCGGCCAGCGCCTCCTCGCGGAGGGCGGCACGATCGAGCGTGGAGACCATCCGGCGCACCGGCAGGCCGGTGAAGACGGCGTGCGGGAGCTCGGTGCCGGGGAAGCTCGTCGCGACGTGGCGCGTCATCCGCGCACCCAGCTTGTTGGCCACCCCGGCGAGGGTGTTGCCCTCGTGGACGACGATCGGCACCCCGCGCCGACGGGCCGCGAGGTAGGCCGGGACGGAGACGTAGCCCCCGAACCCGACCACCACGTCGGGACGCACCCGGTCGACGACCTCGAGCGCGGCCGCGCGGGCCGCGTGCAGGCGACCGGGCAGGCGAAGCAGGTCGGCGCCCGGCCGACGCGGCAGCGGCACCCGAGGCACGACCTCGAGCGGCAGCCCGGCCTCGGGGACCAGCCGGGCCTCGAGGCCCTCGCGGGTCCCGAGGCAGGTGATCTCGGTCGCCGGGTCGAGCCGGCGCAGGGCGTCGGCGGTGGCGAGCAGGGGCGAGGTGTGGCCGGCAGTACCGCCGCCGGCGAGGAGGACGCGCATCGGCAAGGAATCTATCGAGAGGGGGTGTGCGTGGGGGAAGCCGGTGAGGTGGACGCGGCGGCGGGGGTCGCAGCCGGCGGGGCGGCGGGCGCGGAGGCCGGCGCGGAGAGCCCGGCGGACCGGGTGCGCCTGCGCGCGGCCAGCGCCGCAGCTGCGCCCGGCTCGCGGCGCGCGAAGCCGATGACCAGCCCGAGGGCCACCAGCGACGGCAGGAGCGCGGACCCGCCGTAGGACACGATGGGCAGCGGGATGCCGATGACCGGCAGGACCGCGAGCACCATGCCGACGTTGATGATCATCTGCCCGAGCAGCCAGACCACGATGCCGAAGGTGGCGTAGCGCACGAACGGGTCCTCGGTGCTCAGCGCGACCCGCACCGCGGCGTAGGCGATGGTGAGGAAGAGCCCGACCACCAGGAGGGTGCCGACGAGCCCGAGCTCTTCGCCGAGGACGGCGAAGATGTAGTCGGTGTGCGCCTCGGGCAGGTCGCCCCACTTCTGGGTCGAGGCACCGATGCCCTGGCCGAACCAGCCACCGCTGGAGAGGGCGTACAGGCCGTGGGCGGGCTGCCACCCGGTGTCGGTGTAGTCCTTGAACGGGTCGGTGAAGTGCGTGATGCGCTGGAGCCGCTCGGGATCGGTGGCCGCGAGGCCGACGGCGGCCACGGCGAGCACCGAGAGGCTGAGGCCGAACAGGCGCATCGGCGCCCCGACCACCCAGAGCATGCCGAGCAGGATCGCGGCCAGCACCATCGCGGTCCCGAGGTCGCGACCGACCAGGACCAGCGCGATGACGGCGAAGAGGCCGGGCACGACCGGCACGAGCAGGTGGTGCAGCTCGCGCAGGCGGCGCTCCTTGTGCGCGTAGATGTTGGCCGCCCAGAGCACCACCGCGAGCTTGGCCACCTCGGCCGGCTGCATGGTGAACGGACCGACCGCCAGCCAGTTCTTGTTGCCGTTGACGTAGACGCCGAAGCGGGCGACCAGCGCGAGGAGCACGAGGGCGAACAGGAAGCCGGGATAGGCCAGCCTGCGGATCTGGCGGATCGGCAGCCGGGAGGCGACCCAGGCACAGGGCAGGCCGATCGCCACCCACATCAGCTGGCGCTTCACCACGGCGTAGGAGTCGTCGTAGACCAGGTAGGAGCGCACGCTCGAGGCGCTCAGCACCATGATCAGGCCGATGGTGAGCAGCAGCCCCGATGCGCCGAGCAGCAGGTAGTAGGACGCGAGCGGCCTGTTGATGGACTCGCGCAGCGAGCCCCACATGGATGCGATGGCGGCGAGCAACGACCGCAACGCCGACCACAGCCAGCGCCAGGCCCCGGCCACGCCCGATCCCAGCGGCGGCCTGATGCGGGCCGGCTCGGCGTCCTCGGGGTTCGCGGTGGTCATCGGCTCTCGCGCTCCCCTCGGATCGGGCTGCTGGTCGGGCGGGTGGTCAGTCGGTGCCGGCGATCCGTGCGTGCACGGCCGCGGCGAACGCATCGCCGCGGGCGCCGTAGTTGGCGAACATGTCCATGGAGGCGCACCCCGGCGCCAGCAGAACGGTGTCCCCGGACCTGGCGAGCCCGGCGGCAGCGTCGACGACGCGCTCCATCGGGTCACCAGTCTCGTCGGCCCCCACATCGATGACCGGCACATCGGGCGCGTGTCGCGAAAGAGCGTCGGCGATGACCTGGCGGTCGCGGCCGAGCAGCACGACGCCGCGCAGCCGGTCGCGCACGGCGAGGACGAGGTCGTCGAAGCGGGCGCCCTTGGCGAGCCCGCCCGCGACCCACACGACCGACTCGTAGGCCGCCAGCGAGGAGCGGGCCGCGTGCGGGTTGGTGGCCTTGGAGTCGTCGACCCAGGTCACTCCGCCGGCCTCGGCGACGAGGGCGATGCGGTGGCCGTCGGGGCGGAAGGCGCGCAGCCCGTCGCGCACGGCCTGCTGGCTCACGCCGTGGGCGCGGGCGAGCGCGGCGGCGGCCAGCGCGTTGGCGACGAAGTGCGGCGCCTGCGAGGCGAGGTCGTCGAGCGTGCACAGCTCGGCGGCGCTCGTCGCGCGCTCCTCGATGAAGGCGCGGTCGACCAGGAGGTCCTCGACCACCCCGAGGTTGCCGGCCGACGGCATGCCGAGGGTGAACCCGACGGCGCGCGCGCCCTCGACGACGTCGGCCTCGCGGACCATGTCCTCGGTGGCGGGCTCGGCGAGGTTGTAGACGCACGCGCGCTGCACCTGGTCGTAGATGCGCGCCTTGTCGGCGGCGTACTGCTCCATGCCGGTGAGGCCGTCGGGGTCGTCGTCGTACCAGTCGAGGTGGTCCTCGGCGAGGTTGAGCACGACGGCCGACTCCGCCGACATGGAGTGGGTGTAGTGCAGCTGGAAGCTCGAGAGCTCGACGGCCAGGACGTCCCACGGCTCGGGGTCCATCACGGCCTCGACGATGGGCAGGCCGACGTTGCCGACCGCGACCGAGCGCAGCCCGGCGGCCGCGAGGATCGACTGGAGCATCTGGACCGTCGTGGTCTTGCCGTTGGTGCCGGTGACCGCCAGCCAGGGCGCTGCGGTCTCGGGGTCGCGCAGCCGCCACGCGAGCTCGACCTCGCCCCACACGGGGACGCCCCGCTCGGCGGCCTGGGCGAGCAGCGGCGCCGAGGGCTTCCAGCCGGGCGAGGTGACGACGAGGTCGACGTCGTCGGGCAGCACGTCGGTGGCGCCGGGCTCGAGGCGGACGGTGGCACCGAGCGTCTCGAGGAGCTCGGCCTTCTCGGCCTTCTCCGGGCTGGTGGCCTCGTCGAGGGCGGTCACGTCGGCGCCGAGGAAGAGCAGGTTGTCGGCCGCCGCGAACCCGGAGACCCCGAAGCCGGCGACGACGACGCGGACGCCGGACCAGTCGCTGGTGCGGCCGAGGGACTCGACGCGCGCGTTGTCACCCAATGCCGGCGACCCACTCGGCGTAGAAGATGCCGAGGCCGGTGGCCACGGCGAGGCCGGTGATGATCCAGAAGCGGATCACGATGGTGACCTGCTCCCAGCCCAGCATCTCGAAGTGGTGGTGCAGCGGCGTCATCCGGAATACGCGGTGGCCGGCCTGGATCTTGAAGACCGAGCGGACCAGCCCGCTGGCGCGGCTCAGCTTGAAGACCGACACCTGGATCATCACCGAGAGCGTGATGCTCACGAAGAGGCCGCCGATGATCAGCAGCAGCAGCTCGGTGCGGGTCATGATCGCGAAGCCGGCCATGGCGCCACCGAGGGCCAGCGAGCCGGTGTCGCCCATGATGATCTGCGCGGGCGAGGCGTTCCACCACAGGAAGCCGAAGCAGGCGCCGGTGATCGAGGCGGCGACGACCGCGAGGTCGAGCGGGTCGCGCACCTCGTAGCACTTGGGGCCGGCCTCGAGGGCGCACGACTGGCTGTTCTGCCAGATGTTGACCAGCGTGTAGGCGGCGAAGACCAGGATCGAGGACCCGGCCGCGAGGCCGTCGAGGCCGTCGGCGAGGTTCACCGCGTTGCTGGTGCCGGTGACGATGAGCCAGATCAGCACGATCGCCAGGATCGTGGGCAGCGCGAAGCGGTCGTAGTCGCGGATGAACGAGATGTGGTCCGAGGCCGGACGCCATCCCCGGTCGTCCTGGAGCACCGGCGACAGGGCGAGGAAGCCGAAGACGACCGCGACCAGCGTCTGGCCGATCATCTTGGCGCGGCTGCGCAGGCCGAGGTTGTGCTGGCGGCTGACCTTGAGGAAGTCGTCGAGGAACCCGACGCCGCCGAGGCCCACCAGCAGGAGGATCAGCAGCCACGCGGACGCCGAGGGCGCCTGGCCGGTGATCAGCTTGGCGGCGAGGTAGCCCACGACCGCGGCCAGCACGATCACCGCACCGCCCATGGTGGGCGTGCCGCGCTTGGTGTGGTGGGTGGTGGGGCCGTCGTCGCGGATCGGCTGGCCGAATCCCTGCTTGGTGAAGAAGCGGATCGCGTAGCGCGTGCCGAGGAGGGAGATGAGCAGGGAGAGTCCTCCTCCGAACAGGATGGCTCTCATGCGGTGCGGTTCCCTTCCTGCAGGAGTACGTCGGCGATGACTTCGAGCGCCGCCCCCCGTGATGCCTTCACCAGGACGACATCAGCAGCCGAGACATTGTGCCGCAGCCAGTCGGCCGCGGCGTCACGCCCCTCCGTGGGGACGGCCACGCCGTCGGGCCGGGCCGCGGCGTAGCCGGACGAGATGCCGTCGGCCACCGGTCCCACGGACACGACCACGTCCACCCCGAGCGTGCCGGCGTGGGCGCCGACGGCCTCGTGGGCGGCGGCGGAGCCGTCGCCGAGCTCGCGCATCTCCCCGAGGACCGCGACCGTACGACGACCGCTGCGCGCGCCGATGCCCGCGAGCGTGTCGAGGGCGGCGCGGACCGACTCGGGGTTGGCGTTGTAGGCGTCGTTGAGGACCACCAGGCCGTCGGCGCGCTCGGAGAGCTCCATGCGCCACCGGCTGGCCGGGCCGGCGTCGGTGAGCGACTCGGCGACGGTGTCGAGGTCGAGGCCGGCGGCGAGCGCCATCGCGGCCGCGGCCGCGGCGTTGCGCCACTGGTGGTCGCCGACCTGCGTCAGGTGCACGGTCGCGCCGGAGCCCCGGTGGTGCAGCTCGAAGGAGAGCCGGCCGAGCTCGTCGCTGGTCAGCTCGTCGACCGACACGTCGACCGGCCCGTCGACGGGCCCGGCGCCGAACGTGGTGACGGTGGCCCGGGTGCGGACCGCCATCGCCGCCACGAGCTCGTCGTCGGCGTTGAGCACGGCGGTGCCGTCGGGACCGAGCGCCTCGACGATCTCGCCCTTGGCCTGCGCGATGGCCTCCCGGCTGCCGAACTCGCCGATGTGGGCGGAGCCGACGTTGAGCACCGCGGCCACGCGGGGCGGCGCGATCGAGCAGAGCAGGGCGATGTGCCCGACGCCGCGCGCGCCCATCTCGACGACGAGGTAGCGGGTCTCGGGGGTCGCGCGCAGCACGGTGAGGGGGACGCCGAGCTCGTTGTTGAAGTTGCCGCGGGTCGCGACGGTCGGCCCGGCCTCGCCGAGCACGTGCGCGAGGTAGTCCTTGGTGCCGGTCTTGCCCTGCGAGCCGGTCATGGCCAGCACGAGGACGTCGGGGAGCCGGTCGAGCAGGTGGCGGGCCAGCCGCCCGAGCGCGGCGGTGACGTCGTCGACGACGACGGTCGGCAGCTCGGTCGGCCGGCTGCCGAGCACGGCGACGGCGCCCGCGGCACCGGCGGCGGCGGCGAAGTCGTGGCCGTCGACCCGCTCGCCCGCGATCGCGACGAACAGCCCGCCCGCCTCCGGCGTACGGGTGTCGAGGAAGGCGCCCCCGGAGACATCGGCGTGGCCGTGGGCCACTCCCCCGACGGCCTCGGCGATCTCGGCGGTCGTCATCGCGATCATCGGGCGGGGCCCCCGACGGTGCCGTCCAGCGCCCCGACCTCCTCGGCCGCGACCACGCGGTCGTCGAACGGGCTCACCTCGCCGTGGACCTCCTGGCCCGTCTCGTGCCCCTTGCCGGCGACCAGCACGACGTCGCCGGTGCGGGCCCGCCGCACGGCCTCGCGGATCGCCAGGCGGCGGTCGCCCTGCTCCAGCACCTCGGCGGTGCCGTCGGTCGTGCCGGCGAGCAGGGCGGCGCGGATGGCCGCCGGGTCCTCGGTGCGGGGGTTGTCGTCGGTCACGACGACGACGTCGGCGAGCCGCGCCGCGATCTCGCCCATCACCGGTCGCTTGGAGGCGTCGCGGTCGCCGCCGGCGCCCACGACGACGAGCAGCCGGCCGGTCGTCAGCGGCCGCAGGGTGGCGAGCACCGCCTCCAGCGCGTCGGGCTTGTGGGCGTAGTCGACGACCACGGTGAAGTCCTGGCCCACCTCCACCTTCTCCAGCCGCCCGGGCACGCCGCCGACCTGCGCGATGCCGTCGGCGACGAGGGCGGGGTCGAGGCCGGCGAGCGCGGCGGAGGCGATCGCGGCCAGCGCGTTGGAGACGTTGAACTCCCCCGGCACCCGGACCGCGGCCGGGAACCGGGCGTCCGGGCCCTCGACGGTGAAGGTGGCGCCGTCGGGCCCGAGCACCACGTCGGTGGCCCGCCAGTCGGCGTCCGCGCCGCGCGTGGAGTACGTCGACATGGGCACCGTCGCGACGTCGAGCAGCCGGCGACCGTGCTCGTCGTCGACGTTGGTGAGACCCAGGGCCGCGCGCGCGGGGGTGAACAGGCTGGCCTTGGCAGCGAAGTAGTCCTCCACGCTGGGGTGGAAGTCGAGGTGGTCGCGCCCCAGGTTGAGGAACGTGGCGACGTCGAACACGACGCCGTCGACGCGACCGAGCACCAGCGCGTGGCTGGAGACCTCCATCGCGCACGTGTCGACGCCGCGCTCGCGCATGACCGCGAACAGGCCGTGCAGGTCGGGGGCCTCGGGGGTGGTGAGCGAGGTCTTGACGGCCTCGCCGGCGATCCGGGTGCCGACGGTGCCGATGACGGCGGCGCTCACGCCGGCCGCCTCGAGCCCCTGCTCGAGCAGGCGGGTCGTGGTCGTCTTGCCCTGGGTGCCGGTGACCCCGATGGTGCGCAGGGCCTTGGCGGGCTCGCCGTAGAGGTGCGCGGCGAGCAGCCCGAGCACCGCGCGGACGTCGGGGACGACGATCGCCGGGGTGCCGGCCGGGAGCCGCGAGGCGCCGGCGGCGTCGGTGAGCACCGCGACCGCGCCCGCGGCCAGGGCCTGGTCGGCGAAGTCCGCGCCGTGGGCCCGGGTGCCGGGCAGGGCGGCGTAGAGGTCACCTGGCTCGACGCGGGCGGTGCTCAGGGTGAAGCCGGAGACGGTGACCCCGAGGTCGCCGCGACGCTCCACCGCGACCCCGCTCTGCTCGAGCCGGTCGGCCAGCCGGGACGCCTGCGCCGCGGGCCGCTGCTCGGGCCGGGTCGCGCTCCCCCGCGTGGCGGGGACGTCCACCTGCTGATCCACCGACCGAGGGTATCGACTCACCACTCGACCGGGAGACGCGACGGCCTGCCGCCGCTCGGCTCGACGCCGTAGCGGCCCAGGACGTAGCCCATGATGCGGGAGAAGACGGGACCGGTGATCGAGCCGCCACCGCCCTCGACCTTCGGGGCGTGGATCACGACGTAGACGGTGAACCGCGCGTCGTCGGCCGGGGCGAAGCCGCCGAACGACACCGTGGTGGACCCGTCGTAGGTGCCGGTCTCGGGGTTCACGCGCTGGGCGGTGCCGGTCTTGCCGGCCACGAGGTAGCCGGGCACCTGGGCGCCCGGCGCGACGCCGTCCTCCGGGTCGACGACCTTCTCCATCATCCTCGCGGTGTCGTGGGCGGCCTTCTGGCTGACCACGCGGGTGCGGGTGGCCACGTCGGTGCCGACGGTGACGCCGTCGTCGGTGACCGCGGAGCCGCTGATCAGGCTCGGCGAGACCCGCACGCCGCCGTTGGCGACCGTGTTGACGGCGGCCGCCATCTGCAGCACGTTGACCGACAGCGACTGGCCGAAGGCCACGCGGTCCTTGGTCTGCGAGGTCATCACGTCGCCGGGGGTCAGGATGCCGGGCGTCTCGCCGCGCACGCCGACGTCGGTCTTCTGGCCGAGGCCGAACTCCTGCAGGTAGGAGACGAGCTGGGCCGGCGAGAACGCGTCGGCGGCCAGCACCGTGCCGATGTTGGAGGACTTGGCGATGATCCCGGCCAGCGTGAGGCGGATCATGCCGTGGTCGAACCAGTCGCCGATGACGCGGTCCTGGCGCGGCAGGCTCCCCGGCACCTTGAACTTCTGGCGGGGGAACGCCTTGCCGGCGTCGATCAGCGAGGCGACGGTGAGCACCTTCTCGACCGAGCCGGGCTCGTAGGTGTCGTTCATCGCCCGCGAGCCGAGGTCGTCCTCGTCGGCCTCGCCGGGCTTGTTGGCGTCGAAGGTGGGCACGTCGGCCAGCGCGAGCACCTCGCCGGTGCGGGTGTCGAGGACCGCGGCAGCGCCGCTCTCGGCC
>NZ_JBHLXH010000001.1:443400-451764 GCF_042432345.1 Nocardioides zeicaulis
GGTCGATGGTGGTGCGCAGCGGGGCGCCGTCGTGCGGCTCGGTGATCGTGCTGTCGCGCAGCGGGATGCGGATGCTCCTGCGCGAGTTCGACTGCCAGGTCGCCTCGCCGTCGGTGCCGGCGAGCTGCTTGTCGAAGGTGCGCTCGAAGCCGCCGAGCGGCTCGTCGGTGCCCATGTAGCCGATCAGGTTGGCGGCGACGTCGCCGGCCGGGTAGTCGCGGATCGGGTCGTCGTCGAGGCCGATGCCCCGGTAGCCGTCCTCCTCGAGCTCGTCGACGGTGTCGGTGGCGAGCGTGCTGGGCACGCGCCGGGCGACGTACTCGTAGCGGCTGCCCTCCTTGCGCCCGCGCAGGGCGGTGAGGGTCTTGAAGTAGTCGATCGAGAGCCGGTCGGACAGGATCCGGGCGATCTCCGGGGCGTGCTCGGCAGTGAGCGACGGGTCGGCGAAGACGACCTTGCCCTTGATCGAGTCGGCCAGGGGGATGCCGTTGCGGTCGAGGATGTCACCGCGCTCGGCGACCAGCGGCACCCGGACCGCGCCCTCGGCCGCGGCCATCGCGGCGTAGGAGCCCGGGTCCACGCCCTGCAGCTGGACGAGCCGTGCCCCGAAGAACGAGAGCACCATCGCGATCAGCACGAAGCCGATCCGCAGTCGCAGCATCGGTGCGCCGCGCGAGGCCCCACGCCTGGTGCGGGTGCTGGGCACTGGTCCTCCTTGTCCCGGTCCGCACGCGTTCGCGGTGGACCTGTCGCCTCAATCTAGGTCGCGGCGGGCGCGGATCGACGCGCCCGCGCCGTCACCGGTAGCGCTTCTTGCCGTGGCCCCCGCCACGGTTCGCCTGCTGCTGCTGCGTGCCGTCCGCCGGCTGCTCGGTGGTCGTGGTGGTCGGGGCCGCCGGGGCCTCGACGGTGACCGGCGGCGGCGCCAGGACGGCCGGCATCGGCGGCGCCGGCGGCAGCAGCCGGATCGCGTCCTCGGGCACGGCCGGGGTGCGTACGCCGCTGGTCCTGCCGGTGCGCAGGTCGAGGAACGCGGGGGCGGCCGGGATGACCATGCCCATCTGCTGGGCCTCGGTGGCGACCCGCTGCGGGTTGCGGAGGTCGTCGAGCTCCATGCGCAGCGTCTGCTCGCGCGCCGCGAGCGAGTCGGCCTGGTCCTCCAGGTTGGACGCCGAGAACGACGCCTGCTGCATGGAGGTGTTGAAGAGCAGGAGCCCCACGACGCCGGCGACCAGCACGAGGCTGACCAGCGTCACGAACGGCACCCGCGGCGCGCGCGTGCGCACCCGCGGGACGACCGTGAGCCGCGCCCGGTCGACGGCCTCCTGGGCGATCCGGGTGACGCGGGTGCGTGGCTGCAGGGCGGGGCTGCTCATCGGGCGACTCCAGGGGGAAGGTGGCGGGAGGCGGAGCGGGTCGGGGTGGGGGCGGGCCGCACGCGCTCGACCGCGCGCAGGCGGACGGACGCGGCGCGGGGGTTCTCGGCGATCTCGTGCTCGTCGGCCTGCTCGGCACCGCGGGTGACCAGGCGCAGCGCGGGCTCGGCGCCCTCGGGCACGAACGGCAGGTCGGGCGGCACGTCGAGGCTCGTCGCGTCGGCGAACACCCGCTTGACGAGCCGGTCCTCGAGCGAGTGGTACGACTCCACGACCACGCGGCCACCGACGCCGATGACGTCGATCGAGGCCGGGATCGCGCGCCGCAGCACGCCGAGCTCGTCGTTGACGGCCATCCGCAGGGCCTGGAAGGTCCGTTTCGCGGGGTGTCCGCCGGTACGTCGCGCCGGGGCCGGGATGGTGGCGTAGAGCAGCTCGACGAGGTCGCCGCTGCGGGAGAACGGGGTGCTCTCGCGGCGGCGTACCACCTCGCGGGCGATCTTGCTCGCGAACTTCTCCTCGCCGTACTCGCGCAGGATGCGGGTGAGCTCCTGCGGGGTCGCGGTGTTGAGGAGGTCGGCGGCCGTCGGCCCGGTGGTCGGGTCCATCCGCATGTCGAGCGGGGCGTCCTCGGCGTAGGCGAAGCCGCGCTCGCGCACGTCGAGCTGCATCGAGGAGACCCCGAGGTCGAAGAAGACGGCGTCGACGTGGTCGAGCCCGAGGCCGGCGACGACGTCGGGGAGCTCGTCGTAGACCGCGTGGACGGCCGTGAACCGCTCGCCGAAGGGGGCCAGCCGCTCGCGGGACATCCGCAGCGCCTCGGGATCGCGGTCGATGCCGACGACGCGGGCCTCGGGGAGCCGCTGGAGGACCGCCTCGCTGTGGCCGCCGAGGCCGAGCGTGCAGTCGACGTAGACCGAGCCGGGCCGCTCGAGCGCAGGCGCCAGCAGGGCGACGACCCGGTCGAGGAGCACCGGGGCGTGGCGGGGAGTCGTCACGGGGTCAGCCCTGGCGTCCCAGGTGGGTCAGCAGGAGCAGTGCGAGGGCCAGGCCGGAGGCCGTGGCGGCGGAGAAGGCGACCAGGACGACAGCCTCGCGCGCCTGCTCGCGCACCCGCAGCGGCGGTGCCGCGCTGGTGCGTTCCCAGGACTGGGTGCTGCTCATGGTCTCGACCCCACTCGGTGCTGTGTGCTGCTGGAACTGCCGGGACTGCTGCTGGCGGTGCGGCTGACACCCCCCGTCGTGTGGCACGGGGTGAGCCGCCGCACCAGGTCCCTGCCCGCTCCCCTGATGGGGAAGTGCCTTCTGGTGCCGGGGAAGTGCCCCAGACGGCGCTCAGAGGGAGCGGGCTCGAGACCTGGTGGTGCGGTCCTGGTGTCAGCTCTGGTGTTGTCGTGCTGCTCGTGGTGCTGGTGGTTCAGATCCCGGGGAAGACCTCGTCGCTGAGGTCGGAGAACCTCTGCTCCTGCTCCTCCGAGTACGTCGCCCACGCCGTGGGGTCCCAGATCTCGATCCGGTTCATCGACCCGATGACCACGCACTCCTTGCGGAGCGAGGCGTACTCCCGCAGTGGTGCCGGGATGCTGATCCGACCCTGCTTGTCCGGCACCTCCTGGCTGGCGGCGGCGAACAGCATGCGGACGTAGTCGCGGGTGCTCTTCTGCGTGACCGGCGCCTCGCGGAGCCGGTCGGTGAGCTTCCCGAAGTCCTCCAGCGACCAGACGGTGAGGCAGCGCTCCTGCCCCCTGGTCACCACGAGTCCTTCCGTCAGCTCGTCCCTGAACTTGGCCGGGAGGAAGAGCCGTCCCTTCTCGTCGAGCTTGGGCGTGTACGTGCCGAAGAACATCCGGCACCTCCCCTGCTCGGCGGGCAGATCGACCCTGTCCCCCACTTCGCACCACATTACTCCACTTCGCTCCACCGTCAACCAGAACGGGCGTGTTGCACCCACGAATTTCCGTGTTCCTGCGGGCTCGTGGGCCGACGCGCTCCACGCCGCTGACGGGGCCGCCCGGGCGCGGAACGGGGCCGATCCACGCCCATCTGCCGCGGTGGAGCGGCCGGGTGGAGCGCGGGTGGGGAGGATCCGCGTCCCGTGGTGGGGGAAAGTGGGGAGGACGGGGATCGACCGGGGGTGGGGTGGGGCCGCGGGGGGCCCGACGACGCCCACGCTCCGTCCCACGGCTCGGTGACGGTCCGGTGACGGTCGGGTCGCGGGCCGGGACCGGCGGGCTGTGGACAGGTATGTTGCGCGCACCACATACCGTGGTGCGCAGCGCGAGCGAGGGGACGAGAGAGACGTGACCACTGGGGCAACCGGGCCTGCACCTGACCTGGACACCGTGCGACGGGTGACCGGCGCGGTCCGCCAGAACATCGAACGGGTCATCGCCGGCAAGCCGGACGTCGTCAACGCCGCGCTCGTGGTGCTGCTGGCCGAGGGTCACCTCCTCATCGAGGACGTCCCCGGCGTGGGCAAGACCCAGCTCAGCAAGGCGCTCGCGCGCAGCATCGACTGCTCCGTGCGCCGCATCCAGTTCACGCCCGACCTGCTCCCCTCCGACGTCACCGGCGTCTCGGTGTTCAACCAGGACACCCGTGAGTTCGAGTTCCGGCCCGGCGGCGTCTTCGCCAACATCGTGGTCGGCGACGAGATCAACCGGGCCTCCCCCAAGACGCAGTCCGCCCTCCTCGAGGCGATGGAGGAGCGCCAGGTCACCGTCGACAACGCGACCTACCAGCTCGAGAAGCCGTTCATGGTGATCGCGACCCAGAACCCGATCGAGATGGAGGGCACCTACGCCCTGCCCGAGGCGCAGCGCGACCGCTTCATGGCGCGCGTGTCCGTGGGCTACCCCGTGGAGTCCGCGGAGATCGCGATGCTGGAGGGCCACACCTCCCACAACCCGCTCGACGACCTCGAGCCGGTCACCGACGCGGGCGAGATCCGCAAGGTGATCGAGATCGTCGGCCGGGTGCACGTGGCTCCCGCGGTCCACCGCTACGCCGTCGCGCTCACCACAGCGACCCGCACCAGCCCCGACCTGCACCTCGGCGCGTCGCCCCGCGCGACGCTCCACCTCGTCCGCGCGGCTAAGGCGGTCGCGGCCACCCAGGGTCGCGACTACGTCCTGCCCGACGACCTGCACGGCATCACCTCGCCCGTCCTCGCGCACCGGCTGCTGCCCAACGTCGAGGCCACCATGAGCGGCCGCACCACCGCCGCCATCCTGTCCGGCATCGTCGAGTCGGTGCCGGTCCCCGACGCCAGCGGCAGCCGTGCGTGAGGCACTCGCCGCACTGACCGTCCGCGGGCGGGCGTTCCTCGCCGCCGGCGTGACCACGGTGGCCGCGGCGATCGTGGTCGGGCACTCGTCCCTGGTGCGCATCGGCGTGCTGGTCGCCGTGCTGCCGCTGCTCACCGCGTGGTGGGTGGGACGCTCGCGCTACCGGCTCGCGCTGGTGCGCACGGTCTCGCCCCAGCTCGTCGTCGCCGGCCAGCCGGCCACCGTCGAGCTCACCGTCTCCAACGAGTCGCGCACCCCCACCGGCGTGCTGCTGCTCGAGGAGCGCCTGCCCTACGTCCTCGGCACCAGGCCGCGCTTCGTGCTCGAGGGCCTCGGGCACGGCTGGCGCCGCCACGCGACCTACCAGGTGCGCTCGGAGCTGCGCGGTCAGTTCGACATCGGGCCGATGACCGTCCGCGTCACCGACCCGTTCGGCTTCGTCGAGCTCGGCCGCACCTTCCACGCCACCAGCCGGCTCACCGTCACCCCTCGCACCACGGTGCTTCCCACGATCCCCCTCGGCGGGGCATGGACGGGGTCCGGCGACAACCGGCCGCGGGCCTTCGCGACCGGCAGCGCCGAGGACGTCACGGTGCGCGAGTACCGCCGCGGTGACGACCTGCGCCGGGTGCACTGGCGCAGCTCGGCCCGCGTCGGCGAGCTGATGGTCCGGCGTGAGGAGCAGCCCTGGCAGTCCCGCGCGACGGTCTTCCTCGACAACCGCGGCACCTCGCACCGGGGGCAGGGGGCGGCCAGCTCGCTGGAGGGCGCCGTCTCGGCCGCCGCCTCCATCGCGGTCCACCTCACCCGCCAGGGCTACACGGTCCGGCTCGTCACCGCCTCCGGCGACAGCCGCGAGACCCAGTGGCACTCCCAGACCGCCGAGGCGAGCACCATCCCGCTGCTCGAGGCGCTGGCGGTCGTGCAGCTCGACCACTCCCCCACGCCCGACACCCAGTGGCTGGCCGAGGGCAACGGCGGGCTCGTGGTCGGTGTCTTCGGTCACCTCGCCGACCACGACCTCCCCTTCCTCCGCCGGCTGCAGCACCACGCCTCGGCCAACCTCGCCGTGGCCCTCGACGTCGACGCGTGGGCGCCCCACCTGCCGGTGCAGCCGGGCCCTGGGTCCGCGGCGCACCTGACGGCGAGCGGCTGGCGCTCGGTGACGGTCGGGCCCCGCGACCGGCTCGACACCGCGTGGCAGGAGCTGGGCCTGCAGCAGAGCCGCGCCACCTCGGCCGCCGGAGCAGGCCGATGAGCGGCCTGTCGCGCGGCGGCGTGCGCGGCGGCGGGTGGAGCACCCTGCCCCACCAGCTGCAGGTGTCCGGCATCGCCGCCCTGGCCGCCTGGGTGACGGTCCTGTCGTGGCGGGTGCTGACGGCCGGCTTCGCCGAGGTCGGCATCCCGCTCCTCTTCATCGGCGCCGTGCTCGCGGGAGGCGGCGCCGTCGCCCGCTGGAGCCGCGTCCCCGGGGTCCTGGTCGTGCTGGCGCAGCTCGTCGTCGGCGCCCTGCTCGTCCTCGGCACCACCACCGGATCGCCGCTGCCGACCCCGGCCAACGTCGACCTCTTCCTCGCGATGGTCCGTGACGCCCTCGACTCCTCGCGCCAGTACGCCGCCCCCGTGCAGGCCGGCGTGCCGCCGGTGCACCCGCTGCTGCTGATCGGCGGCACGCTGGTGCTGGTGGCGGTCGACGCGGTGGCCTGCACCCTGCGACGAGCGCCGGTCGCCGGCCTCGTGCTGCTGGCGGCGTACACCCTGCCGGTGGCGGTGACCGGCGAGTCCGTCTCGTGGTGGCTCTTCGTCGCGATCGCCGGGCTCTTCCTGGTCCTGGTCTTCCTCCAGCACAGCGACCACGTCGCCAGCTGGGGCCGGGCACCCGACGGCGAGCGGGGCGCGTTCTCCGTGCGGACCGGCGCGATCAGCAACACCGCCGTCGCCCTGGGCGGGGCGGCGATCGCCCTCGCCGTCGTCGTCCCGGCGGCCGTGCCGACGATGAGCATGTCGGTCTACGACGGCAACGGGCCCGGCACCCGCGAGGTGACGGTCAACGACCCGATGGTCGACCTGCGCCGCGACCTCGCCCAGGGCGCGGACGTCCCGCTGCTGTGGGTGACGACGTCGGGGCCCAAGCCGTCGTACCTCCGCATCTCGGTCCTCACCCGCTTCAACGGCCAGGCGTGGACCCCGGGCGACCGGGAGATCCCCGACGACCAGTCCGCGACCGGCGTGATGCCCCCGCTCGACGGGGTCAGCACGGCGGTGAGGCGCAAGGACTTCCAGTACGACGTGCGCGTCGGGCCCGACTTCGACTCCACCTGGCTGCCGACCACCGAGCAGGTCAGCCGGATCTCCGCCGGCTCCGAGTGGCGCTACGACGTCAACACCCGCGACTTCATCGCCGCCCGCGACGACATCACCACCGCCGACAGCAGTTATGACTTCACCGGGGTGCAGCTCACCTACGACGAGCAGCAGATGAACGACGCGGTGTCGGGCGCGGGCTCGGTCGCCGGCATCTTCACCGACGTCCCGCCCAGCCTCAACAACGAGATCCGACGCCTCGCCCAGAGCGTGACCGCCGACGCCCCGACCCGGTTCCAGAAGGCGCAGGTGCTGCAGCGCTGGTTCCGCGAGGACGGCGGGTTCCGCTACGACAAGTCGCAGGTCGAGTCCGCCGGCAGCGGCGGCGCGGACCTCCTGGCGTTCCTCGACGACAAGGTCGGCTACTGCGAGCAGTTCGCCGCGTCGATGGCGATCATGGCGCGGGTGCTGGGCATCCCGAGCCGCGTCGCCGTCGGGTTCCTCGAGCCCACCCGCGCCACCAACGGCGCGTGGGAGTTCTCCTCCCACGACCTGCACGCCTGGCCCGAGCTCTACTTCCCCGGGTCGGGCTGGGTGCGCTTCGAGCCCACCCCCCAGGCGCGTGCCGGCCAGGTGCCCGGATACACCACCGCCGAGATCGCCCCGGTGAGCCAGGCGCCGTCACCGAGCGTGTCGCGCTCCAGCGAGCTGCTCCCCGAGCGCGGCGAGACGGCCAGCGCTGCGACCGGCACCGCCGACGAGGAGTCGTCCTCGGTGCCGTGGGTGCCGCTGCTCGCCGGTCTCGGTGGCCTCGCCCTCCTGTCGGTGCTGCTCCTCACCCCGCGACTCGTCCGCGCCTCCCGGCGGCAGCGCCGGCTGGCCGGCGACGTCGAGGACCTCTGGGTCGAGCTGCAGGACGTCACCCGCGACCTCGGCCACGACTGGCCGCACGGGCGCAGCCCCCGCCGCACCGGGGAGTGGCTCGGACGCCTCCTGGCCCGCCCGACCGCCGGCGGCGAGCGACCCGACCGTCCGCGTCGCGGGCGCGACCAGGCCCCCGAGGCGGCCGCGGCGCTCGACCGTCTCGTCCACGCCCTGGAGCACAGCCGCTACTCCCGCGAGCCCGAGGCGTTCACCGCCGAGCGGTTCCGGGCCGACGCCGAGCTCGTCGAGCAGGCGCTCGCGGCCGGGGTCACGCCACGCGAGGTACGCCGCGCCGCCTGGTGGCCGGCCTCGGTCGTCGGGCGACGTCGGTCCTGGCGCCCCCGCTCGCGCACCGCTCCCCCGCCGACCCCCACCGACCCCGGCGCCAGCCGCCCGGTCGACGAGCTCGTCGGCTGACCCGCGCGCTCGCGGCTCGCGGCTTGCCTTGTGCGGTGGGCGTCCGCGCGTGCGCC
>NZ_JBHLXH010000001.1:451837-555107 GCF_042432345.1 Nocardioides zeicaulis
GCCTGAGGCTGGCCGCCCCCGAAGTCCCCGGATGTCCGGGGACTTCGGCCTGATCGTGGAAGATCCGGGTCACCAGGTGGCTCGGATCTTCCGCGATGGCCTCGAAGGGTCGCCGGGCGTGGGCGAGGACGGGTCACCGGGCGCAGGTCAGGGACCGCACCATCGCCGACCTGAGCCGCGGCTGTGACACAGCCCGTGGGCGAAAGGGGCGGGGACGCAAACAGGCGCCCGGCGCCGTACGACGGCGGGGCGGGCGCCCGGGGTGGATCAGCGGTGGGTCAGAGGCCGCGCTCGCGGCGGCGACGCCACCGCTCCTCCATGCGCTCCATGAAGGGGCTGCCGCTGCGCTGGCGGGCGGTGCGTCGGGGACGGTGGACCCGTCCACCGTCGACCACGCCGAGGCCCGGGCGACCGGAGGCGCGCACCTTGCCGGCCGCGGCGCCCGGGGAGCGGGCGGACGTGAGGGCCAGGATCGCGCCGCCGAGCATCACGACGAACCCGGCGACGCCGAGGATCGTCTGGACGAGGGCGGAGAGGTCGAGCAGCACGGCCAGGACCAGCAGTCCGATGCCCGCGGCGAGGATGACGCCGCCGAGGATCATCCGCCGGCGGGCCGTGCGCTGGAACGAGGTGCCGCGCAGGGTGGAGGCGAACTTCGGGTCCTCCTCGACGAGGGCGCGCTCCATCTGCTCGAGCAGTCGCAGTTCTTCCTCGGAGAGCTCCACGGTTCCTCCTCACCTTCTGCCAGCAAGTCTAGGCACGCCCTTGGCCCTACGGTAGGCGTCCCGGAAAAATCTCCGACTCGTTCGTCCGTCCGCGGCCTCGGACGAGGCTCGCGGGGCGCACGGCCGCCGAGCCGAAGCGGCGGGTGGCGCGGTCGACCGCCCGGTCGGCCTCCTCCCACCCGTGCTCGGGCTCGCCGAGGACCAGCTGGCGCTGGACGGCCGTGCGGGGCACCAGTCCCTCGACCCGCACGCCCACCAGCCGCAGCCGCTCGCGGCGCAGACCGAGGGCGTCGTAGAGCCGGGTGACGGCGCGGTGCACCTCGACCGTGACGTCGGTCGCCTCGGGCAGCGTGTGCGAGCGGGTGATGGTCGTGAAGTCGGAGAAGCGCACCTTGAGGGTGACCGTGCGCCCGACCACCCCGGCCGCACGCATCCGCCCGCCCACCCGCGCCGAGAGCCGGAGCAGCTCGCGCACGATCGCCTCGCGGTCGGCGGTGTCGCGCGCGAACGTCTCGTCGGCCCCCATCGAGCGCTCGGGCTCGTGGGGCCCCGCCTGGGGCACCAGCTCGGTGCGGTCGGTGCCCCACGCCAGCTGGTGGAGGTGGGCGCCGAGGTGCCGGCCGAACGCGCGCTGCAGCGTCGGCACCGGGGTGTGGGCGAGGTCGCCCACCGTGACGTAGGAGGCACGGTGGAGGAGGGTGCGGGTCTTCTCCCCCACGCCGTAGAGCTCGCCGACGTCGAGCGGGTGCAGGAACGTCGTGACCTCCGCGGGCCGCACCACCACGACGCCGTCGGGCTTGGCCCGCCGGCTGGCGACCTTGGCGACCGACACCGACCAGGCGACCCCGACCGAGCAGGTGATGCCCTGCTCGTCGTGGATGCGCGAGCGGAGCTGCTCGGCGATCTGCTCCGGCGGCCCCAGCCGGCGCACCGAGCCACGCACGTCGAGGAACGCCTCGTCGAGCGACATCGCCTCCACCAGCGGGGTGACCTCCCGGAAGGTCTCCATCACCGACGCCGAGACGGTCGTGAAGGTGTCGTAGTCGGGGGGCAGGACCACCACGTGGGGGCACAGCCGACGCACCCGGGCCATGGGCAGCGCCGAGCGGATGCCGTAGCGCCGCGCGACGTAGTTGGCCGCCAGCACGACCCCGCGCCCGCTGCCGCCGACGACGACCGGCTCGTCGACCAAGTCGGGTCGCTCGCGCAGGGCGACGGAGGCGTAGAAGGCGTCCATGTCGACGTGCAGGAGCGGCGTGTCGGTCACCGTCGTCCCCTGCACGGGGAGGCCCGGCCCGCGTCAGCGCGCGGCGAGCACGTGGAGCTGGGTGGCGAGGGGGAGGTACTCGGGCCGCGTCGCCACGGCTCGCTCGAGCTCGACCAGGGCGGCGGTGGCACCGGCCTCGAGGTCGAGCAGGCTCCCGGGCACGAGGTCGGCGAAGACCCGCACGGCGTGGACCGCCTCGGGGCGCAGCCCGGCCGTCCCGAGCAACGCGACCAGCTCGTCGTGGGTGAAGCGCCGACCGCCGCGGCCCGCGGGGGCGTCGCCGTCGAGGAGCTCGCGCGCGGCCGCGAAGTGTCCGGCCATCGCTCGCGCGACGACCGCGGCGTGCCGCTGGGCGACGAGGAGGCTGAGGTGACCGCCGGGACGCAGCACGCCGGCGATCGCGGCGAGCGAGGCGGAGGGGTCGTCCACCATCTCCAGGACCCCGTGGCACAGGACCAGGTCTGCCTCGGCGACCAGGGTGGACAGGTCGGACAGGTCGCCCTGCCGACCGCTGACCCGGTCGGCGACCCCCCGCTCGCGAGCGCGCCGGTCGAGCGAGGCGAGCGCGTCGGGGCTGGGGTCGATGACCTGGACGGTGTGGCCGAGCTCGGCCAGCGGGACCGCGAAGCCTCCGGTGCCGCCGCCGACGTCGACGATGAGCGCCTGCTGGTCGCGGAACGCCTCACCGCCGAGCACCCCGCGCACGCCGTCCCAGACCACCCCGGAACGGACGGACTGGCGACGGTCGCTGGCGGAGGACTGCTGCATGCCGGCAACCCTAGTGCGTGGCGCACGGCCGGACCTCAGGCCACGCTGGCGTGGGGCACCAGGCCCAGGGCCTGCTCGACGACCGCGAGGAAGCGGTCGGCGTCACGCACCAGGTCGTCGGCCTCTCGCTCGGTGACGGCGCGCGTCGACCCCGCCTCCGCGGCCGCGCGCTTGGCCGCCCCGGCCGCGAAGAAGCTCGCCCACTCGGACAGCTCGGGGGCGACCTCGGCCAGCAGCACCCAGGCGTTCTTCTGGCGGCGCCCCCGCGGCGCCGGCCGGGCACGGGCGGCGAGGAGCGCCGCCGCGGCGCACAGGGCGGCGACGTGGGCGCAGGCGTAGCGCGTCGGCACGTCACGGGCGGTGATCGCCTCGCTCAGCGAGGTGGCCGACCGACCGAGGTAGTGGTGGGCGCTGGCCGGGACCAGCGCACCGGAGGGAGCGGAGGTGTAGCCCATCGTCGTCCCCCTCAGTCCTGGCAGCCGACGAGCTGCCAGCGCCCGTCGGTCCGGTCGAAGGACAGGTCGAAGACCCCGAGCCCCTCGGGCTCCGCACCGTCGACCAGCCGCACCGAGCCGGCCATCCCGCGACCCGCCTCGACGCGCCAGAGCTCGCGCGCAGCCGAGGTCTCGGGCGAGGGTCCGGGCTGCGCCGGCGCCGCGTCGTGGCCCGGCACCGCTGCCTGCCACCGCGGGCCCGTGCCCACCCCGTGGGCCAGCACCGCACGCACCTTCCACAACCGCCCCCGCCACAGGAACTGCTCCGGGTCCTCCGCCTCACCCCGTCGTACCTCGACGGGGTCGTCGTACTCCTTCATCGCGCCTCCTCGACACATCCGTCGACCCCGGGGGCGACCCGGGCGGAGATGGGGGTCGAGGTCACCGCCACCCGGGCCGCATCGAACAACTGTTCGAACAACCCGAACGCTACTCCCCTCCACCGACAACGCGTCAAGGGGCGCCGCTCCGGTGTGGACCGGGCGCGTCAGGAGCTGCGGAGCCAGGCGGTGGTGTCGCGGTGCCAGAGCAGGACGGCGAGCACCAGGCCCTCGACGATGACCAGGGCGGCCAGGACGACGAAGATGGCGGGCAGGTGGGAGTCGAGGGCCACCGCACCGACGAGGACGCCGATCCCGGCGGTCGCCGTCAGCACCAGCCGCGCCCAGCCGTGGCCACCGCGGAAGAACGAGCCGAGCACCACCGCGAGCGCGGCGAAGGCGCAGAACGCGACGACCGACAGCGCCACGAAGCCGGGCACGATGGGGCTGTCGCGGAGCTGGTCGATGCCGCCCTGGGCGAGGATCTCCTGCGCCGACGGGTTGCCCTCCGCCCAGCCGAGGATCACGTCGTCGCGCATCAGCCAGGTGAGCAGCGTGATCACCCCGGCCGTGGCCACGATCAGGCGAAGCACCCGCACGCTGTTGACCACCGGACCCGGCACCTCGCGCGCCATCCACACTCCCCTGTTGCTCGTCGTCTGCTCGTCGTCGCTCGTCGCTAGGCTCGCATCATGTCGAGCGAGCACGCATCCATCACCTCATTTCGAGGCGAGCACACCCGGCGCGGCGGCACGGGTGAGGTGGTCATCCTGCCCGACAGCGCCCACACCGCGGCACTCGCCGCGGCGGCGCTGGGCTGCGAGGTCGGTGCCATCGCCAACAGCCTCCTCTTCGACGCAGGCGGCGAGCCGGTCCTCATCCTCACCTCCGGGGCGCACCGGGTCGACACGGCGGCGGTCGCCGAGCGGATCGGCGTGGAGCGGCTCCGGCGCGCCTCCCCGGAGTTCGTCCGCGAGCACACCGGGCAGGTCATCGGCGGGGTCTCGCCGATCGACCACCCTGCCCCCGTCCGCACCTGGATCGACCCCTGGCTGCGCCGGCACCCCGTGGTGTGGGCCGCCGCCGGCCACCCGGCCGCGGTGTTCTCCACGACCTACGACGAGCTGGTGGCGCTGACCGGGGCGACCGAGGTCGACGTCGAGCCGCCCGCCAGCTCCACGGGACAGCAGGCCTGAGCCGTGGACGCGCTGGCGCTCACCTTCTCGAGCGGGTGGGCGAGTGGGATCAACGCCTACCTGGTCGTGCTCGTGCTCGGGCTGGCGGACCGCTTCGGCGACCTGGCCGACGTCCCCGACGTGCTCGGTCGCTGGGACGTGCTGGCGGTGGCGGCCCTGCTCTACGCGATGGAGTTCGTCGCCGACAAGATCCCCTACGTCGACTCCACCTGGGACGCCGTCTCGACCGCGATCCGCCCGACCGCGGGCGCGGTCATCGGTGTGCTGCTGGCCGGTGACGCCACCTCGCTCGACCAGGCCGTGGGCGGCGTCGTCGGCGGCGGCACCGCCCTGCTGAGCCACCTCGCGAAGGCCGGTGGACGGCTCGCGCTCAACTCCTCGCCCGAACCGGTGACCAACGTCGTGGCGAGCATCACCGAGGACGCCGCCGTCCTCGCCGTCGTCTGGTTCTCCCTCGAGCACCCGCGCACCGCCGCCGGCGTGGCCGGCGTGCTGCTCGTCCTCGGGCTGGTCCTCCTCGTCGTGCTCGGTCGGGTGGTCCGGCGCGGCTGGCGCCGGTGGAAGCGGCGGGACCCCGCCCGGCCGGTCGCCTGAGCGGCCCCGCCGAGGACCTAGGGTTCCCCCGTGGCGCGCGTCGTGGTGGTGGGTGGGGGCTTCGGCGGCATGGCCGCCGCAGCGCGGCTGGCCAAGCTCGGCCACACCGTGTCCCTGCTCGAGCGCGGCGACCAGCTCGGCGGAGCGCTCACCACGGTGGAGCGCGACGGCTTCGGGTGGGACGCCGGGCCGACCAGCACGCTGCTCCCGGCCGTCGTGCGCGACCTGTTCCGCAAGTCCGGCCGCCCCCTCGAGCGCGAGGTCGACCTGCAGCCGCTGCCGCTCGTGCGCGAGCACCGCTTCGCCGACGGCTCCGTCCTGCGGCTCCCCGGTGGGTCGCGCGCCGCCCAGCTCGAGGCGGTCGACGCCCTCGGTCCCGGGCTGGGCCGGCAGTGGGTCGACCACGCCGCGAGCTACGGCGAGGTGTGGGAGGTGCTGCGCCGGGAGTGGTTCGAGCGACCCCACGACGCCGACGTCGCACCACGCGAGCTCACCGCCCTGCTCGACCGGCGCGAGTCGCTGCGCACCCGTCTGCGGCGCACGTTCGGCGACGAGCGGCTTCGGCTCGTGGCCGGCCACCGGCTCGTCATGGACGGCCACGAGCTGCGCGACGTCCCGGCCTGGGCGGGGTTCGACTCCTACCTCGAGCAGCGCTTCGGGGCGTGGACCGTGCCCGGCGGCCTGGCCGCGCTGGGCACCGCGATGGCCGGCCGCCTGGCCCTGCGGGGGGTGGACGTGCGCACCGGCACGGAGGCGCGCGACCTCGTCGTCCGGGGCGGTCGGGTCGCGGCCGTCACCACCGACGGCGGAGACCTCGACGCCGACGTCGTGGTGGTCGCTGTCGACCCGCGCCGCCTGCCGGTGCTGGCCCCGCACGTGCGGCGCACGACGCCGGCGTTCCCGCCGCTGGTGCACCACCTCGGCCTCTCCGGCGCGGTCCCCGACCTCGCGCACGAGGTGGTCCTGCACGGCGACCCGCTGCTGGTGCTGCGCACCGGCGGCCGCGCCCCCGACGGCGGGGCCGCCTGGACGCTGCTCGCCCGAGGGCGGATGTGGGAAGACCCGCTGACCGCGCTGGCCCGCCACGGCATCGACGTACGCCGCCAGGTCGTGGCACGCGTGGACCGCACCCCGCGCGACCTGGTCGCGCTCTGGGGCGGCTCACCGCACGGCGTCGCGTGGGCGGGCCCCCGGTCGGCACGCAGGCGGCTCGGGCCCCGCACACCCGTCGACGGGGTGCTCGCGGCCGGGGCGCACGCCACCACCGGGCCCGGCCTGCCGTTCGCCGGCCTCAGCGCCGCGCTGGTGGCCGAGCTCGTCGGCCGCGCCTGATCACAGCAGCTCCCAGACGACCGTGACCACCGAGGTCACCGTCGACTCCCCCGCCTCGATCCCGCCCGTCGAGGCGAGCGCGACCTTGGCGAGCGGCACCGGTCGGCCGTCGCCGTCGCCCTCGACGACCGACTGTACGGCGCCCAGGCCCGCGCCCGACATGCGGGCGAGCGCCGCGGCGCGCTCACGGGCGTCGTGGAAGGCCGCCTCGCGCGCCCGGCCGCCCGCCACCGCGCCGTCGGTCGCCTCGAGCCCGAGGCCGTCGACCGCGAGCGCATCGCCGACCTCGCGGGCGAGCGCGGCCAGCATTGCGCCGGCCGAGGCGAGGTCGGGGCAGGCGATCGCGTAGCCGTGGCGCGCCTCGTAGCCCTCGCGCCGGCCCTCGTGGTCGTGGAAGGGCCACACGGTGATGCCGGTCGAGGCGACGCGGCGCCCGTCGGCGTGCCGGCCGGCCACCTCGACGAGGGTGGTCGCGGCGGCCACCATCGCGTCGTACGCCTCGGAGACCCCGGCACCACGGCACACGGCCGCGACGCGGACGACCGCGGTGTCGGGCACGACGTGGCTCGTGCCGGTCCCGGTGACGGTGACGGTGCGCATGCGGTCAACCTAGTGCGGCGCCGGGAGCCGCCGTCAGACGGTGATGCGCAGGTTCGCGAAGATCTCGCGCGTCGCCTTGGACCGGTTGAGCGTGTAGAAGTGCAGACCGGGCGCGCCGGCGTCGAGCAGCGCCTCGCAGAGCTCGGTGGCGATGGCGATGCCCTCGGCGCGGAGCGCGGTCGGGTCGTCGGCCAGCGGGGCCAGCCGGTCGACGACCTCGCGCGGCAGCTGGCGACGGGAGAACTCGACCATCCGCTCCATCGAGCGGAGGTTGAGGATCGGCATGATGCCCGGGATGATCGGGAGGTCGGCGCCCGCCGCGGCGGCCCGCTCGACGAGGCCGACGTAGTCGGAGGCCCGCAGCACCATGTCGGTGACCGCGAACTCCGCGCCGGCGTCGTGCTTGGCGCGCAGGACGCGGGCGTCCTGCTCGAGGTCGACGGCGTCGACGTGGCCCTCCGGGAACGCCGCCACCCCGATGCGCATGTCGGCGCGACCGCGGATCAGGGCGACGAGCTCGTCGGCGTGGGTGAGGCCGCCGTCGGTGGGCGTCCAGGCCGAGCCCGGGCCGCCCGGCGGGTCGCCGCGCAGGGCCATGACGTGGTGGACGCCGGCCGCGTACAGGTCGTCGAGGATGGCGTGGAGCTCCTCGACGGTGTGGCCGACGCAGGTGAGGTGTGCGACGGGCAGCATGCCGGTCTCGCGCGCGATCCTCTCGGTGATCGCGACGGTGCGGTCACGGGTGGACCCGCCGGCGCCGTAGGTGACCGAGACGAACGTCGGGCCATAGGGCTCGAGCTCGGTGATCGCCTGCCACAGCTGCTCCTCGCCGGCCTCGTCCTTGGGCGGGAAGAACTCGAAGGAGAAGGAGCGCTCACCGCGTGCGAGCAGCTCGCGCATGCTCAGGCCCCGTCCGGTCGTCATGGCACCAGCCTACGGAGACCGGCGATGCGCCCGGGCCCTCGTCCACTGGTTAGGCTCGCCCGCGTGACCAGCTGGGACCCCGCCGACCTCCGCGACCAGGTCCAGGGGGTGCTCGACGCGTTCCTCGACGAGCGCGCCGCCGAGCTGGCGCCGCTCGGTCCCGACGCCGACCGCCTGGTCGCCGAGGCCCGCACGTCCGTGCGCGGCGGGAAGCGGTTCCGCGCCTCCTTCTGCCACTGGGGGCACCGCGCGATCCGCCCGGAGGTCGCCGACGAGGCGGCGCTCGCCCGCGCCTGCGCCTCGCTCGAGCTCCTCCACGCGAGCGCGCTGGTGCACGACGACCTCATGGACGCCTCCGACACCCGCCGGGGCCGGCCGGCCACGCACCGAGCGTTCGAGGCCGAGCACCGCGCGGCCGGCTGGCGCGGCGACCCCACCCAGTACGGTGCGGCCGCGGCGATCCTGCTGGGCGACCTGCTGCTGGGCTGGGCCGGCGACCTGCTGCGGCACAGCGGCTTCCCCGACGAGGACGTCGCGCCGGGGCTCACGCTCTTCGAGCAGTGCCGCACCGAGGTGATCGCGGGGCAGTTCCTCGACGTCTCGGTCCAGGCGCGCGGCCACGCCGACGTCGACACCGCCATGACCGTGCTGCGCTACAAGTCGGCGAAGTACTCCATCGAGCGTCCCCTCCACATCGGCGCCGGCCTCGCCGGCGCGAGCGCCGGCCAGCTCGCCCAGCTCAGCCGCTTCGGCCTCCCGCTCGGCGAGGCGTTCCAGCTGCGCGACGACCTGCTCGGCGTCTTCGGCGACCCGGTCGAGACCGGCAAGCCGGCCGGCGACGACCTGGTCGAGGGCAAGCGCACCGTGCTGGTGGCCCTGGCCCTCGACGCCGCGCCCCCGGCGGCCGCCGCGCGCCTCGAGGCGGCGCTGGGCACGCCGCTGTCCCTCGCCGAGGTCGACGAGCTGCGCCTGGTCATCGACGCCTCCGGAGCCCGGGCCCAGGTCGAGGAGGTGATCGAGCACCTGGCCGAGCGCGCCGTGCAGGCGCTCGGCACCGCCGACGTGGACGACACCGCCCGCGCCGTGCTGACCGACCTCGCGGCCGCCGTCACCCAGCGCACCGTCTGAGCCGCCCGCGGCACCTCAGTCGAGGCTGGTGATCCCGGGGACCACGGGTCCCTCGCCGCGCAGCAGCACCGTGAACGGGACGCCGCGGTCCGCAGCGACCCGCGACCCCAGCACGCTGAGGGCGACGCTGAAGGCGCGATGGTCGGCCCGGGCGAGGGTCGCCCAGCCGTCCCACAGCAGCACCACCCCGTCGGTGCCGGCGCCGATGTCGTGGAGGCAGTCGGCGAGGGCGTCGAAGTTGCGGCCGTACCACTCGGGGAAGCCGAGCGTGATACCCACGGCGTCGAGGAAGCCGGCCTTGGTGTCGGCGACGGTCCACCCGTCGACGTGGCCGAACCCCCAACCCGCGTGCTCCACCGCATGACGCACGTCGGCGACGTCGGCCGCGCCGTGCCAGCGGTGGAGGCCCGGCTCGTGGCGTCCGGCTAGCACCGCGGCGAGACCGCTCACGACCCGACCACGATCCGTGCGAACGACGCGTAGTGGTCGGCCGTCCAGTAGAGCTCGCCGCCGTCCCCGGCGATGATCCGGCGCCCCCCCCGGTCGGGCGAGCCGGGGGTCGGGACGGTGTACTCGCGGTAGTAGCCGTCGTCCTCGTCGGGCAGCAGCCCCTCACGGTTGCCGAAGACCCCGCCGTCGTGGTCGGGCTCGGGGAACGGTCCACCGCGCTCGATGAGGTCGACGGTCTCCGCCGCCTCGGGCGGCAGGTCGTCGAGCGCGACGAGCGGGAGCCCGCTGGCGGGGTCGGTCGACGAGCCGGCGGTCGGCGCCCCGCCCGCCCCGCCGGACCCGCCCGTCGGGCTCGCGGAGGAGCGGTCGACGGCCACGCTGCGGTCCGGGTCGCCGCCGCTGTCGCTGTCTCCCAGTCCCCCCGTGACCGCCCAGCCGAGCAGCAGGACGGCGGCGACGAGCAGCAGCAGCCACTGGTAGCGCCGGCGGCCCGAAGCGTCGGCCATCAGTACTCCAGCACCTGCGCGCGGCGCTTCACCTCGCTGCCGCGGTTCTCCCGCAGCGCGTCGATCGGGCGACCCGGCAGGTCGTCGTCGGTGAACAGCCACGCGATGCACTCGCGGTCGTCGAAGCGGTGGTCGTGCAGCATCATCAGCAGGCCGGACAGCCCCTTGACCACGAGGCCGTCCTGGATGAAGTCGGCCGGGATCTTCGGGCCGGCGCCGGGCACCGGCACCGCCTGCGCGAGCTCGTGGTCGCGCACCATCGAGCGCACCTTCGACGGGGTGACGCCGAGGAGCCCGGCGACCTGTGCCCAGTCGAGCCACTCCGGGACGAGGGCGGCGAGGTCACGATCGGCGAGGGGGGCGTCACTCATGGCGCTGAGTCTGTCACGGCCGACACGCCCGACCCACCCGGCGGTTCGGCCCTCACCGGGCCCGTCGGTAACGTCGAGTGCTCGTTCGCGCGCTTCCCCCTCGCGGCCTCGGACCGCGGGCGCAGCGGACCAGACGAGGAGCAGCCCCCGTGCCCCGAGCCACCCCCGCCCCCACCCCCGCCATCAGCACAGCCCCCAGCACAGCCCTCACCTCCGTCCGTCTCCGGCCCGCCGCGGTGCTCGTCGCCGCCGCGGCGCTCGCCGCCACGCTGGCGTCGCCGCTCGCCGCTCCGGCGCGAGCCGACCACGCCGACGGCGCCCGCACCGACCTGCCGGCGGGGCGCACCGCGGTGTCGTACGTCGTGCGCCCCGGCGACACCGCGACCGGCCTGGCCGTGCGGTTCCACGCGTGGACCGACGAGCTGGTCGCGCTCAACCACCTCGGTCGCGACGGCCGCCTCACCGTCGGCCAGCGCCTCGTGGTGCCCGTGGTCGACGCCCGGCGCGGCACGACCGGCAGCGAGGACGCGAGGGGCGCACCCGGCCGGCGGCACCCGGACCCCGGCCGCGAGCGGGTCCGGCGCGCGGTCGCCGACGCCGCGCGCCGCCACGGCGTGGACCCCCATCTGGCGCTCGCGGTGGCGTGGCAGGAGTCGGGTTGGCAGATGGACGTGGTCTCCGACGCGCACGCCGTCGGCGCCATGCAGGTGCTCCCCTCGACGGCCCGATGGATGGAGGGCTACGCCGGCCGGCCGCTGCGGCTGCACCGGCTGCGCGACAACGCGGCCGCGGGGACGCTGCTGCTGCGGGTGCTCGCCCGCGAGACCGACCGGCGGCGCCACGTCGTCGCGGCGTACTACCAGGGGCTCGGCGCCGTGCGCGCGCACGGCCTCTATGCGGAGACCCGCACCTACGTGCGCAACGTGGAGGCGATCCGGCGGCGCCTCGAGGAGGGACGGCCGCCCGCCTGAGGGCGCCTGCGCCACGCCGGGACCGCGCCTGAGCAGGGCGCCGGGCGAGGCTTCCGTACGATGAGCGGGCCGGATCCTTCCCCGCCCGGTGTTGGAGGTCGAGAGTGGAGCCACCCGAGCACGCCCGCGCAGCAGCGCCCGGCGCTGCCGGCGACCCCTTGGTCGGCCGGCTGCTGGACGGTCGCTACCGCATCGGCTCGCGCGTGGCCCGCGGTGGCATGGCCAGCGTGTACGAGGCCACCGACACCCGGCTCGACCGCACCGTCGCGGTCAAGGTGATGCACCCCGGCCTGGGCGACGACCAGGCGTTCGCGGAGCGCTTCGTGCGCGAGGCCCGCGCCGCGGCCCGGCTCAACCACCCCCACGTGGTGGGCGTCTACGACCAGGGCGACGATACCTCCGACGGCTCCGACACGGTCTTCCTGGTCATGGAGTACGTCCCGGGGCACACGCTGCGCGACGTGGTCCGCAAGGAGGCGCCGATGCCGCCCCGGCGCGCGCTCGCGCTGCTCGAGCCGGTGGTCTCCGCGCTCGCCGCCGCCCACCGCGCCGGGCTGGTGCACCGCGACGTCAAGCCCGAGAACGTCCTCATCGCCGACGAGGCCCACGGCGGCAGCATCAAGGTCGCCGACTTCGGCCTGGCGAAGGCGGTGAGCGCCGACACCCAGCACACCGCCACCGGTGGGGTGCTCATCGGCACCGTGTCCTACCTCGCTCCGGAGCTCGTCGTGGACGGCCGCTCCGACGCCCGCGCCGACGTGTACGCCGCCGGCGTCGTGCTCTACGAGCTGCTCACCGGCTCCAAGCCCCACGAGGGCGAGTCCCCGATCCAGGTGGCCTACCGCCACGTGCACCACGACGTGCCGATGCCGTCGGCCGTCCAGCCGGCCGTGCCCGACTACGTCGACGCCCTCGTCGCGCGGGCGACCTCGCGTGACCGCGACCAGCGCCCGGCCGACGCCACCGTCCTGCTGCACCACCTGCACCGCGTCGAGCAGGCCCTGCGCGAGGGCCTCGACTCCGACCCCGAGCTGGCTGCCGACCTGATGCCGCGTCGCACCCCGGTCGCCGCCGAGGCACCGGGCCCCGACGACACGGCGCCGGAGCCCTTCGACGCGGGGGCGCTCGCGCTCCTCAGCGAGGTCGACCCACGGGACTCGGGGCTGGTGGACGACGGCAGCCCGGACCGCACGACGGCTCTAGAGCGGCACCCGCTCCCCGGTGCCGCGGCGACGGCGGCCGCCGCGGTCGGCGCCACGACGCCCGTGCCCGACACGGCCACCACGGCGATGCCCGTGCGCCGCGACGACCGAGCTCCCGGCCGCCCGGCCGCACGACCCGGAGGGCGCGCCGCCCGACCCGCCGGACGGGCGCCGAGCCGCGTCTCCCCCGTCCCGACCACCGCACGACGCCGCTCGGTGAAGGGCCCGCTGCTGCTCGTGCTCGCGCTGCTCCTCGTCGTGGGGGTCGGCGTCGGCGCGTGGTGGTTCGGGTGGGCCCGCTACACCACCACGCCCGGGGTCCTGGGCCTCGACGAGGCTGCCGCGACCGCCCGCCTCGACAAGGCCGGGCTCGACGCGGAGGCCGGCGACCCGGCGTACTCCGAGAACGTCGCACCCGGGCTCGTCATCACGACCGACCCGAAGCCCGGCGCCAAGGTCCTCGACGGCGGCACCGTGAGCCTCGTGCTCTCCCTCGGACCCGAGCGCTACGACGTGCCACAGCTGGCCGGCAAGACCGAGGACGAGGCCCAGGACGCGCTCGCAGCCACCAACCTGGCGTTCGGATCCAGCAAGGGCCGGTGGAGCGAGACCGTGCCCGAGGGGCAGGTCATCCGCACGTCCCCCCAGGCCGGCACCACCCTCAAGCCCGGCGCCACCGTCGACCTCGTGCTCAGCCGGGGGCGCAAGCCGATCGAGGTGAGGGACTGGACCGGCAAGGACCTCGACGACGCCCGCGCCGCGCTCGAGAAGCGCAAGCTCGTCGTCGAGGTGACCTCCGAGGAGTTCAGCGACACGGTCCCCGAGGGCGTCGTGATCTCGCAGGACCCCACCACCGGCACCCTCTACCGGGGCGACACGGTGTCCTTCGTGGTGTCGAAGGGACCCGAGCTCGTCGAGGTCCCGCGGGTGCGGGCGATGGGCGTGGAGGCGGCCACCGACCTGCTCGAGGGGCTCGGCTTCCAGGTCACCACCGAGGAGTCCGACAACTACCTGGGCCTCGGGTTCGTCTTCAGCTCCGACCCCGGCCAGGGCGAGCAGGTCCCGAAGGGCTCGACGATCACGCTGTTCCTCATCTGAGGACCTACCCTCGGGCCGTGACACCCGAGCAGAACCGGCGTACCTCCCTGCTCGCCGCGGCCGCCCTGCTCGCCCTCGCGGCCTGCTGGGGCAGCACGTTCTTCATGATCAAGGACCTCCTCGACCGGGTCCCCACGCTCGACTTCCTCGCCCTGCGCTTCGCCGTCGCCTCCCTGGCGCTGCTCGTCGTGGCCCCGCGAGCCCTGGGCCGGCTCTCCCCGGAGGTGCGGCGGCACGCCGTCGTCCTCGGCCTGCTCTACGGCCTCGCGCAGATCCTCCAGACCGCCGGGCTCGCCCACACGCCGGCGAGCATCAGCGGCTTCGTCACCGGCCTGTACGTCGTGTGCACGCCCCTGCTGGCCGCGGCCATCCTGCGGACCCGCATCCCACGCATCACCTGGGCGGCCGTCACGCTCGCGACCGTCGGGCTGGGCGTGCTGGCCCTCGACGGGCTGAGCATCGGCTACGGCGAGGCCATCACGTTCGCCTCCGCGGTGCTCTACGCCCTCCACATCGTGGGCCTCGGCGCCTGGACGTCGGCGCGCGACGCGATCGGCATGACGATCCTGCAGGTCATGGTGATCGCCGCCGTGTGCACCCTCGCCACCGTGCACGACGGGATCGTGCTCCCCGACCGCACGTCCGACTGGGTCGCCGTCGGCTACATGGCGGTCGTGGTGGGCGCCCTGGGGCTGCTCGGGCAGACGTGGGCGCAAGCGCACCTGCCTCCGACCCGCAGCGCGATCATCATGAGCATGGAGCCGGTGTTCGCCTCCCTCTTCGCCGTCTGGCTCGGCGGGGAGCACGTCACCGCGCGCCTGCTGGTGGGCGGTGCGATGGTGCTGGTGGCGATGCTGACGGTCGAGCTCGCCCCGCGCCGGGCCGTCGAGGGCGAGGTCCCGCACATCGCGGTGTGAGGCCCGTCGTGGGTGCGTCCCCCTATCGTGGGGCGCGTGGACACGTGCGCGAGGTGCGGCGCCGAGCTCGGAGTGGGCCGGTTCTGCCTCAACTGCGGGCACCGCATCGGTGACCCGGTGCGCCCGCCTGCGCCGCACCCCTCGCCCACCGCGCCCTCCGCGGCCACGCCCCCGGCAACCGCCGCGCCCCCGGTGACCGCCACGGCCAGCGAGGCGCCACCCCTCGACCCGCCGGTGCAGGCCGCCGACCCCACCCCGGTCCCGCCGCTCCCGCCCGCGCCACCCGTGGAGCCCGCGCGGTCCGTGCAGCCCGTGCCGTCGGCCCGGAGACGCCCGGTCGCGGACCGTGCGCCCGGCACGGAGCCGGCGCCCGTGCCCACCACGTGGGACCCCGAGCGCGACCTGCTGCCCTACCACGACTCCGACGAGCTCGGCCCCGACGACCCGCTCGGCGCGCGTGGGTGGATCCCGTGGGTGGTCGGCGCCGTCGTCCTGGTGGCCGTGGTGGTGGTGCTGCTCCGGGTCTTCGACAGCGAGCCCGTCGCCGAGCCCACCCCGGACGACACCGCGGCGGCCGCCGGCGCCTCGCCCTCCGACGACCCCGGTCCCGGCGACGGAGCGTCCGACCCCGCCTCCGACGACTCCGGGGGATCCGACCCGGCCGCGCCGGAGGGCACCGGGCCGCGCACCGACGTCGCGACGGCGGCGACGTTCGCCGTGCCCGCGACCGCGCCGCCGACGACCGACCTCGACGGCAACCTCGTCGCCTACGACGCGGCCCAGATGGGCGACGGCACCCCCTCGACCACGTGGCGCACGGCGGGTGACGCCACCGGGCAGACCATCACGATCACCCTCGCCGAGCCGACGGTGCTCGACCGCGTCGGTCTCGTCAACGGCTACGCCAAGCAGGTGGCCGGCGTCGACTGGTACCCCAACAACCGCCGCATCCTGGCGGTGACGTGGGGCTTCGACGACGGCACGACCGTGCAGCAGACCCTCGCCGAGCGCGCGGGACTGCAGCGCCTCAAGGTGCCACCGGTGGAGACCTCCACCGTCACCCTGCGCATCGACGAGGTCACGCCCCCGGGGAGCGGGCCTCTGGGCCGCGACTACACCGCGATCAGCGAGGTCTCCCTCGTCGGGCGACGGGCGGGCTGACCCGCCGATGCCCCGCACGCTCATCTCACTGATCGGGGACGAGGAGTCCCAGCGGCTCGCGGTGGAGCTGTGGCGCGCGGCCCGCACCGCTACCGACCGACCGCCGACGGCGGAGCGGGTGCAGCGGGTGGCGAGCAAGGTCGCCGACCGGGTGGGTGCCGGGCACGTCGCGCTGCTCGCCCACTACGGCGAGCGCCCGGCCGGGATGCTGGTCGCGGAGCCCTACGCCGGCGACGACGGACCCGACGGCGCCGGCGGGCACCTGTCGATGGTCTTCGTGGACCCGGCGCTGTGGGGCTGCGGCGTGGCCGGGGCGCTGGTGCGCTCGCTGCAGCGCGGCGACCAGGGGCCGGGATGGACGCGGCTGTCGGTCTGGACCCGTGAGGCGAACCGACGTGCGCTCCGGCTCTACCGCGCGCGCGGCTTCCTCGCCACCGGGGAGACGACCACCCTCCACGAGGGCGACGTCATCGTGCGGCTGGAGTGGCGCGCCGGCTGACCGGCCTCCCTCACGCCAGCGAGGCCAGGACGCCCGCGGCGCGCTCGGCGTCGGTCCGGGAGACGTCGAGGTGGGTGACCAGGCGGACGGTCCGGGGGCCGACCGCGGCGATCCGCACACCCTGGTCCGCGGCCGCGGAGACGAACGCCTGCGCGTCAGGGCGCTCGACCACGACGATGTTGGTGTCGACGTCGGCAGGGTCGAGGCCGAGCGCCTCGCCGAGCAGGCGGGCGTGCTCGTGGTCCTCGGCGAGCCGCTCGACGTGGTGGTCGAGGGCGTACGCGCCGGCGGCGGCCAGGATCCCGACCTGCCGCATGCCCCCGCCCATCCGCTTGCGCCGCACGCGCGCCTCGGCCACCGCGTCGGCCGAACCGACCATGAGGGAGCCGACGGGCGCGCCGAGGCCCTTCGACAGGCAGACCGCCATCACGTCGGCGATCCGGCCGTAGTCGGCCAGCGGCGTGCCGGTGGCGACGTGGGCGTTCCACAGCCGGGCCCCGTCGAGGTGCAGCCGGGTGCCGGTGGTGTCGGCCCACGCCCGCAGCGCTGCGAGGTCGTCGAGCGGCAGCACCGCTCCCCCGGCGAAGTTGTGGGTGTTCTCCACCGAAACGGCCGCGGTCCGGACGAAGAACGGGCCCATGTCGGGGGCGTGCATCGCCTCGATGGCGGCCAGGTCGACCTGCCCGCGCGGTGCGGTCCACGTCCGCATGGTGAGGCCGGTGATCGCGCCGTGCGCACCGAGCTCAGCGCGCGCGATGTGGGCCGAGGACTCGCAGAGCACCTCCTGGCCCGGCGCCACCACCGACGCCACGGCGAGCACGTTGGCCATCGAGCCGGTCGGGGTGAACAGCGCGGCCTCGTGGCCGAACATCTGGGCCACCCGCTCCTCGAGCGCCGTGACCGTCGGGTCCTCACCGTAGACGTCGTCGCCGACCTCGGCGCGCGCCATCGCCTCGCGCATCGCGTCGGTCGGCCGGGTCAGGGTGTCGGAGCGCAGGTCGATCACGGTGACCATCCAACCAGCCGCCCCCGGCGTACCCACGCCGCGGGCCCGGCCGCGGACCGGCGACCGCTGCCTGCCGCGCGCCGTGGGGTGCGTCGAGCGTCAACGGGTGCACTCGAGTACACCCGTTGACGCTGGACGCACGCCATGGCGTGCGTCGAGCGGCCATACCTCCGCTCGAGCACACCCGTGGTCGCTGGTCGACCGCCCGGGGCGGGCGCTGGCGGGGGCGGGCGGGCGGGCTCAGGCCTTGCGGAGCATCTCGGCGACGAGGAAGGCGAGCTCGAGGGACTGGACGCGGTTGAGGCGGGGGTCGCAGACGGACTCGTAGCGGTGGGCCAGCTGGGCCTCGTCGATCTCCTCGCCGCCGCCGACGCACTCGGTGACGTCGTCGCCGGTGAGCTCGACGTGGACGCCGCCGGGCCAGGTGCCGAGGCTGCGGTGCACGTCGAAGAAGCCTTGGACCTCCTCGATGACGTCGTCGAAGCGGCGGGTCTTGTAGCCCGACGAGGCCTCGAAGGTGTTGCCGTGCATCGGGTCGCAGACCCAGGCCACCTGCACGCCCTCGGCGGTGACCTTCTCGACCAGCGGCGGGAGGCCGTCGCGGATCTTGTCGGCGCCGAAGCGGGTCACGAAGGTGAGCCGGCCCGGGGTGTTGTCGGGGTTGAGGCGCGCGGCGTAGGCCAGGGCGTCGTCGGGCGTGGTGGTGGGGCCGAGCTTGATGCCGATCGGGTTCTGGATGCGCGAGAGCAGCTCGACGTGGGGGCCGTCGAGCTGGCGGGTGCGCTCGCCGATCCACACGAAGTGGGCGGACACGTTGTACGGCAGGTCGGTGCGCGAGTCGATGCGCGTCAGCGACTGCTCGTACTCCAGCAGCAGGGCCTCGTGGCTGGAGTGGAAGTCGACCCGGTGGAACTCGTCGGGGTCGGCGCCGATGGCCTGCATGAAGGTCAGCGCGCGCTCGATCTCGTCGGCCACTGCCTCGTAGCGCTGGCCGAAGGGCGAGGACTGCACGAAGTCGGTGTTCCAGGTGTGCACCTGGCGCAGGTCGGCGTAGCCGCCCGTGACGAAGGCGCGCACGAGGTTGAGGGTGGCGGCCGAGTTGTTGTAGACCTCCACGAGCCGCTGGGGGTCGGGGATGCGGGCCTCGGGGGTGAAGTCGTAGCCGTTGACGGCGTCGCCGCGGTAGGCCGGGAGCGTCACGCCGTCGCGGGTCTCCTCGTCGGAGCTGCGCGGCTTGGCGTACTGGCCGGCGAGCCGGCCGAGCTTCACGACCGGCACCGAGGCGGCGTAGGTCAGGACGACGGCCATCTGCAGCAGCACCCGCAGCTTGTTGCGGACGTTGTCGGCGGTGACGCCGGCGAAGGTCTCGGCGCAGTCGCCGCCCTGGAGCAGGAACGCCTGGCCGCGCGTCACGGCCGCGATCTTCTCGGTCAGGTCGTCGCACTCACCCGCGAACACCAGCGGCGGCGCGGTGCGCAGTCGCTCGACCGCGGCGTCGACGGCTGCGGCGTCGGGATAGCGGGGCTGCTGGAGCGGGCCCATCGCGTGCAGCTGGTCGAGCGTCGGGATCGCACCGTGCCCGGTGGTGCCGCGGGCCGAGGCGTCAGGAGGAGTCACCGCTCAAGGGTACGGCGGTGCGGCCCGCTCCCCCGAACCCTGACCGGAGCGTGAACCGGTCGGCGAGACGCGGCTCACCCCCGGCTCAGTCCTCGGGTGCGAGCACCCCGTCGGCGGAGTCGACCGCGATGCCGCCGCTGCGGGTGCGGTGGGCCTCCAGCGTCCCGGTGACCACCGACTGGCCGGGGTAGCTGATGTGGCCGGGCGCGCCCTGCCGCGACGTGGTCCAGAGCCGGTCATCGAAGCCGATCGTGCCCCGGAACTGGTGGTTCTCCAGGACCAGCTGGTCGGCGGTGGCCTGCCCGACGACGTAGGAGGCCTCACCGCGGTAGAACAGCGAGCCGTGCGAGACCTCGAGCACGCCGTCGTGCTGGTGGACGGTCTGGTCGTGCACCTCGCCGCTGAGGTAGACGTCGACGCCGCCGTCGACCATCGTGCGCCAGAGGTCGGAGCGGTAGCCGCGCTCGTAGACGAGGTGGCTGGAGTTGCGGGTGCGGACGTCGCCGGTCATCGGCACGTGCCCCTGCACCATCACCCACGGCACGTCGTCGCGGCGCGCCCTGCGGAGCACCGAGCGCAGCCAGTCGAGCTGGGCGGGGTCGACCGAGAGGTGGACGTCGTTGCCGCGGCGCTGGAAGACGTCGAGGGTCACCAGCAGGACGTCGTCGTCGAGCCGCACGGCGTAGGCGGTGTCACGCGCCGGACCCGACGAGGGACGGTCGGTGAAGCGCGGTGCGCCGTCGGCACCGGCGAGCATCTGCTCGGCGAAGACCTGCTTGAACAGGGGCACGTGGCGTCGCTTGAAGTCGATCCACGGGTCGGGCCGCCGCTTGCGCCACGGGTCGTCGCCGATCTCGTGGTCGCCCACGGCGGGGTAGGTGAGGAGGCCGTGGGAGGTGAAGCGGTCGCGGTACGCCGGGTAGTACACGTCGGCGGCCCGGCGCCAGGCACGCACCCGCTGGGGCTCGGTGCGCACCGGGCCGAAGACACCGGTGCGCGCGTCGTCACGACCCCACCGACCCTCGACGAGGTCGCCGGCGACGAGCACGTCGTCGGTGCCGTGGGAGGCCATCTCGGTGATCACGTGGTCGAGCGCGGTGTCGTACTCGGCGTTGGTGGAGTTGGCCACCTCGCCGGTCGCCTTCACGACGTGCTGCTCGCGGCCGTCGGCGGTGAGGTCGGCGACGTCCTGGTTGAGGAAGTCGGGAGCGGAGACGAAGCGGTACGCGCCGTCGAGGACAGGGGCCGGTGGCACCGGGGGCCGGTCGCGCGGGCCCCGGGCGACCGTCGCGACCGTCGGCACGGCGTCGGGCCGCGTCGTGGCCGGCGGGTAGTCGTCGGGCGTGGCGCTCGCCGACGGCGGGGCCGGGGTGACCGAGGAGCACCCCAGCGCGGAGGCCACGAGCGCGGCCGCGAGCAGCCCGAGAGGTCGACGAGTCACCGGGACACCGTAGTCGCCGACACCCACGCCGCGGCGGTGGCCGGAGCCCGTGTCGTCGACCACCGCGGCGGCCGCCGCGCGTCAGTCCTCGAGGTGCTCGATGTCGCGGAAGCCGGTCCTCTTCGCCCGCACGCCGCGGTTGGTGGCCCAGGTGACCGCCCAGAGCACGACGCCCACCGCCAGCAGGCCGCCGGCGATCTTGTACTGCACCATGTCGGCCTCGGTGCGGGCCCAGGGGCCGAGCAGGTAGAGGCAGCAGATCGCGCCGAGCACCGGCAGGTACGACGGCGCCCGGAACGCCTCGTCGGGGGTCGGGTCGCGCCGCAGGACCATGCAGGCGATGTTGACGACCGCGAACACGGCCAGGAGCAAGGTCGCGGTGGTGCCGGACAGCGCGCTGACCACCGAGTTGTCGGACTGCGTGGACACGACCGCGATGAGGGCCAGGGCGAGCAGCGTGGTGAAGGCGATGGCGGTCCAGGGCGAGCGACGGCCCGGCAGCACCTTGCCGAGGCTGCGCGGCAGCACGTCCTGCTGGGCCATGCCGTAGATCAGCCGGCTCGCCATCAGCATGTTGATCAGCGCCGTGTTGGCGACCGCGAAGACGGTGAGGAACGGGAAGAGCTTGTCGATCGGCAGGTCGGGGGCGCCGACCTTCACCACGTCGAGCAGGATGCCGGCCTCGGCGTTGGTCGGCTCGGCGATCTGGCCCGCCGGGATCACCGCCACCACCGAGACGGCGACGAGCATGTAGATCACGACCGCGATGCCGAGGCCGGTGAGCATGGTGCGCGGGAAGATGCGCATCGGGTCCTTGGTCTCCTCGACCATGTTGACCGAGTCCTCGAAGCCGACCATGGAGAAGAACGCGATCGCCGTGGCGACCGTGACGGCCATGAACAGGCCCTTGTCGTCGGGGTTCTCAAAGACTGTGATCCGGCCGAGGTCGGCGTCGCCGCGGGCGACGACCACGAAACCGATGATGATGACGATGGCCAGCGCGGTCATCTCGACCACGGTCAGCACGACGTTGAACTTCACGCTCTCGCCCACGCCCCGCAGGTTGACCGCCGCCAGGACGAGCATGAAGCAGAGCGCCACGACGAGCGTCGTGCCGGTGGAGGGCGAGTCGTCGCCGAACCCGATGAGCAGGTTGGCGGCGAGCAGGTTCGACGACGTCGAGGCGCTGGTGATGCCGGAGCAGACCACGGTGAAGGCCACCAGGAACGTCACGAAGTGGATGCCGAACGCCTTGTGCGTGTAGAGCGCGGCGCCGGCCGCCTGGGGGTACTTGGTGACCAGCTCGAGGTAGGAGAACGCCGTGACGGTGGCGACCGCGAAGGCCACCAGGAACGGCAGCCAGGCGATGCCGCCGACCTGTCCGGCGAGCTTGCCGGTCACGGCGTACACGCCGGCGCCGAGGATGTCGCCGACGATGAACAACAGCAGCAGTCCGGGGCCCATCACCCGCTTGAGGTCGGGCTCGGTGCCGTTGACGTCCGGCTCCGTGGCTTCGGTCGCGCTCATCAGGGACTCCCCTCGGTCGGTGTGCCCACCTTGGCCCTGTCCGGCCCGCGGGGCAACCACTCCGGCCGGGTGCCGGGGCGTGTCGCACCGCGGCGGGCCGTCTTCCCCACCGACCACCCTTCCCGGAGTTGGATCGTTCCACCTACCCTGCTGCCCATGCCGAAGCGAGTCGCGCTCCTCACGGCAGGCGGCTACGCGCCGTGCCTGTCGTCCGCCGTCGGGGCCCTCATCGAGACCTACGACGCCACCGACCCTGCGATCGAGCTGATCGCCTACCGGCACGGCTACCACGGCCTGCTGACCGGCAACAGCGTGGCGATCGGGCCCGAGGAGCGCGCCGGTGCCGCGCTCCTGCACCGCTATGGCGGCAGCCCGATCGGCAACAGCCGGGTCAAGCTGACCAACGACGAGGACTGCCGCAGGCGTGGGCTGATCGGCCCCGACGAGACGGCGCTCGAGGTGGCGGCGGCCCGGCTCCAGGCCGACGGGGTCGACGTGCTGCACACGATCGGCGGCGACGACACGAACACGGCCGCGGCCGACCTGGCGGCGTACCTCCACACCCTGGGCTCCGAGCTGACCGTGGTCGGCCTGCCCAAGACCATCGACAACGACATCGTGCCGGTGCGGCAGAGCCTCGGCGCCCTCACCGCCGCCCGGGAGGCCTCGCTCTTCGCCCAGCACGTGCTGGCCGAGCACGGGTCCAACCCCCGCATGCTGATCGTGCACGAGGTGATGGGCCGCGCCAGCGGGTGGCTGACCGCGGCCGCCGCGCGCGACTACATGGCGTGGCACGCCGAGCAGCAGTGGCTGCCCGGCATCGGGCTCGACCCGCGGCGCTGGGCGATCCACGCCGTCTACGTCCCCGAGCGCCCCATCGACCTGGCCGCCGAGGCCGAGCGACTGCGCGCGGTCATGGACGAGATCGGCTGCGTCAACATCTTCCTCGCCGAGGGAGCCGGCGTGAACGACATCGTGGCCGAGCTCGAGGCTCGTGGCGAGACCGTCGGACGCGACCCCTTCGGCCACATCAAGATCGACACGATCAACCCCGGGCGCTACTTCGCCGACCGCTTCTCGCAGGAGATCGGCGCGGAGAAGCAGATGGTGCAGAAGTCGGGCTACTTCTCCCGCTCGGCCCCGGCCGGCGACGACGACCTCGCGCTGATCCGCGAGATGGCCGAGAAGGCCGTGGCGTGCGCGACGGCCGGCGAGCCGGGCCTCGTCGGGCACGACGAGGAGCGCGGCGACGAGCTGCGGGCGATCGAGTTCTCCCGGGTGGCCGGGCACAAGCCGTTCGACGCCGACCAGCCGTGGTTCACCGACCTGCTCGCCGGGATCGGGCAGGCCTGAGGGCTGCCCGACCCGCGACCGGGCGACGGCAGCGACGATTCAGGCCGCGCCGGGCTTGCCGGCGCGGTCGGTGACGCGCAGCCCGGCGGCCGGCAGCACGCGCGGCAGCCGCTGGAGGTACGCCCCGCTGACGACGGCGACCACGCCCAGCACCCACCACAGGGTCGTGGCACCGTGGGCGAGCAGCCAGGTGAAGGCCACCGGGGTGACCGCCCCGCCGATCGCCCAGCTCAGCTGGAACAGGCCGAGGTAGCGCCCGCGCAGGTGGTCGGGGGCGGCCTCGGCCGCGGTCGCGCTGAAGACGGGCCCGCCCGCGAGCTCGCCGAAGGTGTAGATCGCGGCGCCGGCCAGCATCACCAGCACGCCCAGCCACACCGGCAGCCAGCCCGCGAGCACGAAGAGGACGTAGCTGAGCACGAACACGACCTGGGCGAGCGACATCATGCGGGCGCGCACCTGCCCGGTCATCCGGCGCACGACGAGCCCCTGCCCGAGACCCACCATCACGGTGTTGAGGGTGAAGATCGCCCCCACCACCCAGCCGGGCAGGTCGATCGTCTCGGCGACGTAGACCGGCAGGGCGAAGTTGAGGACCATCATGCCGGCCACGAAGCCGAACTGGCCGAGCACCAGCCGGAGGTACGGGCCGTCGCGCAGCACGGTGCCCCAGCCCTCGAGCGGCGCGTCGTCGGGGTGCGGCACGCGGTGGTCGGGCACGTCGAGGAGCAGCGCCCACGCCAGCACGAAGGTGATCGCGTTGACGACCACGACCACCTGGTAGGCCAGGTCGGTGCCGACCTGGAGGGCGACGCCCGCCAGCACCCCGCCGACCGAGTAGCCGAGGTTGCGCACCGCCTGCAGGAAGCCGAACCACAGCTCGCGCTCCCCCGGTGCCGAGATCGCGGTCACGACGTTGCCGAAGGAGCCCCAGAAGCCCTGGCGGCCGAGGTTGAGCAGCGCCGTCCACAGCGCCACGGTGAGCAGGGAGTCGGCCCAGAGGTAGGCCAGCATCCCGACCGCCTGCACGAGGTTGCCCACCAGCATCATCCGGCGCGGGCCGAAGCGGTCGACCATGCCACCGATGACGAACGCGGCGGGCAGGGTCGCCAGCGCGGAGAGGGAGAGCGCGGAGCCGATCTGCACCAGCGACAGGTCGGTCATCGCGAGGAAGTAGAGCAGCGTGATCGGCATGAACAGGCCGCTGCCCACCGTGTCGCACACGATGGCGGTGACGAACCGGCGGTGGTCGCCGACCGCGGGGAACCCGAGACGCTCCAGCACGCCGCCATCCTCGCGCATCCGGGCCCCTCGTGGTGCTCGCGGCGCGAGGATGCCCGGCTATCTTTCGGGGCATGACCTTCTCCATCGTGGCCCGCTCCGACGACGGCGAGTCCTGGGGCGTCGCCGTCGCCTCCAAGTTCCTGGCCGTGGGCTCGGCGGTCCCCGCGGCGGCCGCGGGCGTCGGGGCCATCGCCACCCAGGCCGACGCGAACCTGTCGTTCAAGTACGTCGGCCTCGCCCACCTCGACGACGGCGCGACCGCGCAGGTGGCGCTCGACCGGCTGGTGGAGGAGGACGAGGGTCGCGACCACCGCCAGGTGGGGATCGTGGACTCCGACGGCAACGCCGCGACGTACACCGGCGACGGCTGCTTCGCGTGGGCCGGCGGCACCACGGGTCGCAGCGGCGAGCGGGGCGGGTACGCCATCCAGGGCAACATCCTCACCGGCCCCGAGGTCGTCGAGGCGATGGAGCGCGCCTGGACCTCGTCGGAGGGACAGCCCGTCGAGCGACGGCTGCTCGCCGCGCTGGCCGCGGGCGACGAGGCCGGCGGGGACAGCCGCGGGCGCCAGTCCGCGGCGCTGCTGGTGGTGCGCGACGGCGCGGGCTACGGCGGCCACGACGACGTCGCCGTGGACCTCCGGGTCGACGACCACGCCGCCCCCGTCACCGAGCTGGCGCGGCTGCTCGACCTCAACGACCTCTACCTCACCGCCTCCACCCCCGAGGAGCAGGTGCCGGTCGACGACGCGCTGATGGCCGAGCTCGAGGAGCTCGCCCGGGCCGACGGCAAGGACGACTTCGCGACGTGGGTCGGCTCGGAGAACTACGAGATGCGCGTCGGCACGCTGCCGCGGCCCGCGTGGATCGACCGCAGGATCCTGGAGATCATCCGGGGAGGCGGCTCCGCCGCGCAGGCATGACCGGCGCCGACAACGAGCGCCCGCTCGTGCTGGTCCTCGACGCCGGGCGCGGCGGGGTCCGCGCGGCTGCCGTCGCCGAGGACAGCACCGCGGAGGCGTCCACGCACGTCCCGGTGCCGTCGGAGCCGGGCGACCACGGCTGGGACGAGCAGGCGACCGACGCCCTCTGGCGCGCCACCCTCGCCGCCGTGCGGGGCGTGCTCGACGTCGTCGGGCCCGACCGGCTCGGCGCCGTGGGGGTGACGACCGACCCGGTCGCCACCGTCCTGTGGGACCGCGAGACGCTGGGCTCGCCGCGCCGCGCGGCCCGGGCCCCGGCCGTCGAGGTGCTGCCCCGGGTGGCGGCGGACGAGCCCCACACCTGGGCGCTCCTCGAGGAGGGCGGGTACGCGGTCGGCGACGTCGGCTCCTGGCTGGTGGCCCGCACCACCCTCGGCACCTGGCACCTCACCGACCCGACGCACGCGGCGGCCACCGGGCTGCTCGGCGCCGACGGAGCCTGGTCCGCGCAGGCGTGCCTCGCGGCCGGGGTACCGACGGACGCGCTGCCGGAGCTGGTGCCGACGACCGGCCGGCTCGCCACGACGGAGGCACGCGCCTTCCACGGCCTGACGCTGCCGGTCACCGCGCTCGTGGCGCACGGGGCCGCCGGCGACCCCTCCGACGACACACCCGACGACACCCCCGACGGACGCCTCCGGCGCGTGGCCGCGGCAGCGCGGGACGGGTCGCTCGGCTAGAGCCGGTCGCGCGCCGCCTTCGCCTCGTCGACCTCGGCGCGGGCCTCAGCGACCGCGGCCTCGGCGTCCTCCCGCAGCACCTCGGCCTCTGTCAGCTCGTCGTCGACCTCCTCGAGCGTCGCGTCGAGCGCGGCGATCCGGCTGCGCAGCTCGTCGATCTCCGACTGCAGCTGCAAGGTGCGCGCCTGCAGCTTCTCCACGCTGCGACCGGTGGCCCGGTGCTCCTTCTCGGCCTCCGCCAGCGCCTGCCGGGCGTCGGCGAGCCGCTCGTCGGCCGCGGCGCGGGCCTTGGCCTCGGCGTCGGGGTCGGGCACGACGCGCAGCTGCGGACGACTGCTCGCCGGGGCAGGCTGCTCAGCCGGGCGCGCGCGGGCGCTGAAGCCAAGCGCCTCCGGCAGCGCCACGGCCGTGCTCAGGTCGAGGTCGCCGAGGCCGGTCGCGGCGACCGAGGTGACGAGCATCCCGCTGCGGACCGCGCGGGCTGCGTCCGGCTCGAGCATGGCGGCGGTGAGCGTGGCCTCGACCTGGTCGGCGACGGCCTGGGTCACCTTGACGCCCTCCTCGCGCGCCATCCGGCGGGCGGTGGTGGTGACCGACGCGGTGAGCTGGCGGCGCTGCTTGGTCAGCTCGCGGAGCTGCGCCGCGTCGAGGTCGGCCTGGGCCTCGCGCAGCGCCGCCCCCACCGCCAGCACCTGCTCGACCTGCTCGGGGTCGCGGCGCACCAGCAGGTTGACCACCCACGCAGCCACGGACGCCTTGCGCAGCCCCTTCACCGCGGCGGCGAGCGGCTTGTCGCCGCGGTGCTCCTTGACCAGCGCGTCGCGCGCCGGGGTGAAGTCCGCGAGCGGGAGCGCGTAGAGGTCGTCGGCGATCTCCAGCAGCTGGTCGCTCTCGTCGGGCATGCCCCGATCCTAGGGAGCGACGTACTCGACCTCGGTCGGCCAGGGCGGCCAGGGGCACTCCTGGGTGGTGCCGCTGGGGGTCCAGCCGAGCGAGCCGTACAGGGCCCGCGCGCGGGTGTTGTCGGCGAGCACCCACAGGCGCCGGGCGCCCGCCGCGTGGGCGCGCTCGACGCCCGCACGGCCCCAGCCGGCGCCCCACCGGTCCGGGCGCACCGCGAGGTGGCGCAGGCTGGTGCCGTCGTGGGCGCAGAGCACGACCAACCCGTCGTCGTCCTCGACGACCTCGACCCGGACCCCGGGGTCGGCCAAGAGGATCGTCCATCGGGCCAGCACGTCGTCGTCGGGGTAGGGCAGGTCGCCGAAGACGTGGGCGAGCCCCGCGCGGCTGGCGAGACGCTCGAGGTCGCGCAGCGCCACGGCGTCCTCGGGCTCGGCGCGCCGCCAGGTGCTCACGGCCGGCCCGCCTCGTCCCAGGCGCGGTGCGCGGCGGTCGTCCGCTCCCACAGCCGCACCCACTCGTCGGCGGTGACGTCGTCGACGGGCAGCAGCAGGTCGTCGGCGAGCGCGGAGCGCCACGCGTCGTAGGACGTCAGGTCGTGCTGCTCGCGACCCTCCGGGGTGAGGACCTGGTGGACCAGCCCGCGCACCGTGCGCTGGGCGGGGCCGTCGACGCGCTGGGCGACCAGGACCCGGCGGAACGGCGCGCCGTCGCCCTCCGTCAGCGCCCGGTGGGCGGCCTCCACCGCCGCGGGGCCGTGCTGGCGCGAGGTCACCACGATCCCCCGGAGCACGCCGCCGGGCAGGTGGCGGTAGGTCCAGGCAGCGGGACCGGTCGGGCGGCCGGCGGCCTGGGCCCCGAACCCGGCCCCGATGCCGAACGACCAGCCGTCGACGACGTGGTCGCCGCGCACCAGCGGCAGCGGCTCCGCGAACCCCTCGCCGAGACCGGCGTCGGCCCACCAGTGGCCGCCCGGGTTGGCGTCGTCGGGCAGCCCGGAGACCACCAGCACGAGGTGGTTCAGGCTGGTGCCGAGCTCGTCCTCGGGCCGGAACCACACGTGCCCGTGCCGCCGGCTCACCGCGAACCCGAGCCGGGTCAGCAGCCACTCCAGGGCGCCGTTCTGGTGGAAGCAGTAGCCCACCCGACCACCCGACGCCGCGCGCCCGGCGGCCGCGACCGGGTCGGCAGGGTCGGGCCGGTCGAGCATCGTGGCGAGGTTGTCGTAGGGGATCCGGGCCACGTGGGCGCGGTGCACCCGGCGCAGCCCCGCGAGGTCGGCGGACGGGACGTCGGCGAGCCCGATGCGCGCGAGGTAGTCCTCCAAGCGGCGCTCGTCCGACGCCGTGGCGTGTGCCCCTGGACCCGTCACTGCGCCCCCTCCGTCGAGGCCCGCACGCCGACCTGGCGCGGGACCGCGACGAAACCTACCCCCAGGGGTACGACGACGGCGCGACCTACCCGATATCGGGGTTGAGGCCGGACCCGTCCGGTGGTCCGCTGGGGGCGGTCCCCGCTCGGGGGGCCGCCGACGAGGGGACGCAGCCGTGCGCACACCCGTTCTGACCGCGACCGCCGCGTCACTGGCCGCCCTGGTGCTGACGGCCGCGCCGGTGGCCCCGGCCGCCTCGTCCGGTCCGGCCGCCGCCCCCGGGCTGGTCACCCTCGTGCAGGCGGTGCCCGACGCCGCGGTGTCGATCGAGGTCGACGGCCGCTCGGTGGCCCGCAACGCCGCGGTGGGCGACGTGCTGGGCCCGCTCGGCCTCACGCCCGGTCGCCACGCGGTCGTGTTCACCGGCGCCGACTTCACCGTCGACTCCTCGCTTGAGGTCAGCAGCGGCCGGGCCAGCGACGTGGTCCTGCACCTGCCGGCCGAGGTCGACGGCGAGCCGGTCGTCCACTCCTACGCCGCACCCACGGGGCCGATCGGCCCCGGCAAGGCCAGGGTCCTGCTCGCCCACACCGCGACCGTGCCGCCGGCCGACGTGCAGGTCGACGGGGAGACGGTCTTCACCAACATCGCCAACGGCGAGTTCGCCGACGCCGACGTCCCCGCCGGTCCCGTGGAGGTGGCGCTGCTGCCGTCAGGGGGGAGCGCCGACCCGATCCTGGGGCCGCTCGACCTCACGCTCGAGCCGCGCACGCTGTCGATGGTCTACGCCTACGGCAACCCGAGCGACGGCTCGATGTCGGTCATCTCCCACACGGAGGCGCTGTCCGACGACGGCAGCGTCGTGCCGACGCGCATCGACACCGGCACGGCCGGGCTCGCCCGCGGCCACGTCACCACGTTCGCCGGGGACGCCCCGCCGGCGACCGTCGGCGACCGGCCGGGCGTGCCCGCCGACGGCACCGCCCCGACCTCGTGGCAGTGGGCGGAGTGGCTGGGACTGGTCGCCACCGCCGGGGCCGCGGTGCTGGTCGGGCGGCACGCCCGCCGGGTGGCCGGGTAGCGAGGGGTCTCGTGGGACGACGGGGGTGGGTGCCGGTGCTCGCCGGGACCGTGGTCGCCACGGCCGTGGGGTGCGCAGGGGACACCTCCACGACGGTGGGCGACCGGACCCCCTCGCCCTCCACCTCGCCCTTCCCTGCCTCGGGGGCTCCCGCCTCGCCGGGCGACCACGCGGCACCGGTGGCCCCCGCACGCCGGGCTGGCTCCGTCGTCGTCCCGGAGGCGCCGCGATCGGTCGTCCTGCCCAGCGGCCGCGAGGTCGCCGTGCGCGCCGTCGGCACCACCGGGGCCGGCCTGCTCGACGTGCCCGACGACGTCGAGGTGGCGGGCTGGTGGCGCGGGGGCTCGCGGCTCGGCGACCCGTTCGGCGCGACGCTCCTCGCCGCGCACGTCGACTCGCGCACCCAGGGCCTGGGCCCCTTCGCCGAGCTCCTCTCCGCCCGGCCCGGGGCGCGGCTGCGGCTGGCCGGGCGACGGGTCGGCCAGGCGTGGGCGATCCGCAGCCGCCAGCTCGTCCGCCAAGGCACCCTCGACAACCACCCCGAGCTGTTCGACCCCGCAGGAGCGCGACGCCTCGTCCTGGTCACGTGCGCCCCGCCCTACGTCGCCGCGCGGGGCGGCTACCAGAACCTCGCCGTGCTCACGGCCGCGCCCGCCGGGCCCCCGGAGGCCCGGTGACCGGCGAGGAGCAGCGCGAGGACCGGCCGGACGACCGGCGGTCCGCCGTGCTCGCGACCCCGCTCCCGCCGCCGGTGTCGCCCGACCTGGCCCCGCCGGCACCGCCCGCCCCGCGGTCCGCACCCTGGTCCGAGCAGGTCCTCGGCACGCCCGCCGGTCCGCGGCCCACGACGGTCCCGTCCCAGCCGGAGCCCGAGCCGGAGCCGGAGTCGGAGCCGGAGCCGGAATCGGAGCCGCACGCTCCGCCCGTCTCGCGGGCCACGCTGCTGTGGGAGGAGGACGAGAGGGCTCCCTCGGCGGCGCGTCGTCGCCGTACGGCACTGGTGACCCTCGGCGTCCTGCTCGTGCTGCTCGCCGCCGCGACCGTCGCCGGCGTCCTCGCGCTGCGCTCCGCCGGCGGCCCCGAGGCCGCCGACCCGACCGTCCCGGCCACCGTCGCGCGCACACCGCAGGAGGTGCCACCGGGCACCTCGCGGGTCACGACCACCGTGCGACCGGACGGGACCGTGGTCGTCCGCCAGCGGCTACGCTCGCGCGACCCGCTGCGCACCCTGACGCTGGCGCTGCCGCAGGTGGAGGGTGCGGACGCCCTGGCGGCGACGGGCGTGCGGGTGGTCGCCGACGGCGAGCCCGTCGCCGGCCCCGACCGCGTGGGCCCCGAGGGCGCCCGCTACGACCTCGGCTCGGCCACCGACTTGCGGGCGTCCTACCGCCTCGGCGGCGCGGTGCTGCCCAGCGGCTCCCGGCCCGGACGCGCGCTGGCGCTCGCCACGAGCCTCGACGCGCGCACCGAGCCGGTCGTCGACCAGGAGACGCGCGTGGTCCGGGCACCCCGGGTGCTGACGCTGGCCTGCGCGGCACCGGCAGGCTCGCAGCCGGTGCCGTGCGGCACGGCGCTGGACCGCGACGAGTGGCGCGTCGACCTCGCCGGCGTACGCCTGCGCGACCGGGTGATCGCCCAGCTCACGGTGCCCGGGCTCGACGGCTCCGCCTGAGGCGGGTCAGCCCTCCGGCTCGTCGAGGCCGTGCTCGATCGCCCACCGGGTCAGCTGCACGCGGTTGTTCATCTGCAGCTTGCGCAGGGTGTTCTGCACGTGGTTCTGCACCGTGCGGTGCGACAGCACCAGCCGCGCGGCGATCTGCTTGTAGCTCATCCCGGTCGCGACCATCCGCAGGATCTCGGTCTCCCGCTCGGTGAGCTGGTCGCGCGGGTCGTCGGCGGGGCCCTCGGCGATCCGACGGAACTCGCCCAGCACCAGCCCGGCCAGGCCGGGGGTGAAGACCGTGTCGCCCTCCGAGACCCGCACGACCGCGTCGATCAGCTCGGCGCTGGAGGCCGACTTCACGAGGTACCCGGTGGCGCCGGCCTTGATGGCGTCGAGCACGTCGGCCTGCTCGCCGCTGGCGGAGAGGATGAGGACCCGTGCGCTCGGGTCGTGCTCGAGCATCATCGAGGTGACCTGCACGCCGCTGCTGTCGGGCAGCTGGAGGTCGAGGACGACGACCCGGGGCGCCGCCGCGGGGAAGCGCGCCATCGCCTCGCGCCCGTTGGAGGCCACCGCGACGACCTCGTGGCCGGCGGCCTGCAGGTCGCGCTCGACCGCGTCGCGCCACATCGGGTGGTCGTCGACCACCATCACGCTGACCATGGGTCCCCCCGGACGTCGTCGGACTGGGCGGCCCGATCCTAGTCGTCGCGCCCGGCCGGCGGCACGTACCGGCCGCGGCGGTGCACCAGCGGCTCGTCGTCCGACCCGACGACCACCTCGTCGAGGCGGCAGGTGACCAGGCTCGACCAGCCGACGTCCGTGGTCGACTCCACCGACACCAGCGCCCAGGTCGCGGCGTGCTCGAGGCGCGGGCCGTGAGCGGTGTCCACCCACCCGGCCAGCCGCCAGGGCCCACCCGGGGCGGGTGCGGTCCCGGCGAAGACGTCGGCCAGCCCGCGGTCGTCCCACCCCAGCAGCTGCACCACCCCGCGTCCGGTCGCGAGCAGCTCCTCGGTGAGGTCGGCATCCGGGTCGAGGAGCGCCAGCACCCGTCCCGGCTCTCCCCCGGCCACCAGCCACGACGACACCGTGAGGCCGGCGCGGTCGACACCGGCGCCGGTGGTCCACAGCGAGACGGTCGCGGCCGTGCGCCCGCGCAGGCGGCGCACGGGGTCGCGGTCGCCCTCGGGCTCGAGGAAGGGGTGGGTGGAGTGGATCGTCACGCGCCCACGCTACCGACGCACCGGCACCGTGAGCTCCCACTCGGTGCCCCACGGGCCGCTCTCGACGCGTGCCGTGCCGCCGACGTCCTCGATGCGTCCGCGGATGGAGGAGGCCACGCCCAGCCGGCCCTCGGCCGCCGCCGCGTCGAGCCGGCCCTCGGCGATGCCCGGGCCGTCGTCGCGGACCGACACGGTGACCCGGTCGGCACCCGCCTGCGCCAGCACCCAGGCCGAGGCGTCGGCGCCGGCGTGCGCGAGCACGTTGTCCAGGCAGGCCCGCACCGCCGCGACCGTCTCGGCCACCACGTGGGCGTCGAGCAGCACGGCGGCGCCGGGGGTCGCGACCTCGACCCGCACCGGGTGGGCGGTCGCGACGGCCTCGAGGGCGCCGGCCAGGTCGACCTGTCCGTCCGCGGCCTCGGGCACGGTGTCCTGCTGGCGGATCAGCGAGCGCAGCCCGCGCTCCTGCTCGCCGGCGAGCCGGGCCAGCTCGGCCCACTCCCCGCCGGCGGCCGTCCCCTGCCGCTGGGTCATCGCCAGCACCTGGAGCACCCCGTCGTGGACCGCGCGGGCCAGCCGGGTGCGCTCGTCGGCCGCGGCGGCCGCTCGCTCGGCGGCGTCGCGCTCGCGGGCCATCTGCTGCAGGGAGGCGCACATGAAGCCGACGATCGGGCCGCCGATGAGGATGAGGAACGTGTTGCCGTAGTTGCCCTGGTCGAGGTGGTCGCGGGTGAGCACGTCGAAGGCGGCGATGAGCACCGAGGCGACCAGACCGCCGCGCCAGTGCCAGTGGATCGCCCACGCGAAGAAGGCGCCCATCACGTAGAAGCCCGGGATGGTGGCGTTGAAGTCGGGCGACTTCGCCCACGGGGTCAGGGCCAGCGCGGCCAGCACCACGGCGAGGTCGGCGACCAGGAGGAGGGGCGTGCGCCGGGCGTGGTCGCGGTAGAGCCAGATGGCGGCGCCCGTCCACGCGACCAGCACGCACACGAGGAGCAGCGCCGCGTCGGGGTGGTCGAAGCTGTCGCGGCGGTAGGCGTTGAGCCCGACCATGTTGAGCGTCACCACCACCCGCACCACGGCCAGGGCGGCGTGGAGCCGGTCCTCGACCGCGAGCGCCGAGTCGGTGCGCGCCGCGCCGGGGCGCAGCACCGTGCGCGCGCTCAGGACGCCTTCTGCTCCGGCCCGCCGCCGGCCCGGTCGCGCTCGGCCTGCTCGGCGGCGTCCTGCCTGGCCTGCTCCCGGGCCAGCTCCTTGGCCTGCTCCTTGGCCTGCTCCTTCGCCAGCTCCTTGGCCTTGGCGGCGTACTGGTCGACGTACTCCTGCCCGGAGAGCCGCATGATCTCGTACATGATCTCGTCGGTGATCGACCGCAGGATGTAGCGGTCGTTCTCCATCCCCGCGTAGCGCGAGAAGTCGAGCGGCTTGCCGAAGCGGACCACCGGGCGCGTCCAGGTGCCGTAGACCTTGCCGGTCGGGGCGACCACGTCGGTGCCGACCACGGCGCACGGGATGACCGGTGCGCCCGTCTCCAGCGCGAGCCGAGCCACGCCGGTCTTGCCGCGGTAGAGCCGGCCGTCGTGCGAGCGGGTGCCCTCGGGGTAGATGCCGAACAGCTCACCCTCGGCGAGGATCTTCATCGCCGAGCGCATCGCGCCCTCCGCGGCGTTGGCGCCGGAGCGGTCGATCGGCACCTGGCCGGCGCCGGTGAAGAACTTCTTCTGGAACCAGCCCTTGATGCCCGGCGAGGTGAAGTACTCCGCCTTGGCCACGAAGGTGACGCGGCGGTTGAGCGTGAGCGGCATGAACAGCCAGTCGGCGTAGGACAGGTGGTTGCTCGCCAGGATCGCGGGTCCCTCGGCCGGGACGTGCTCCACGCCGTACGCCTTGGGCCGGAACACCAGTCGCAGGACGGGCCCGAGGGCGATCCACTTCAGGAACCAATAGAGCACGGGCCGACTCTACTTCGGCGCGGCGGTGACGCGCTCGATGAACTCGGCCGACTCGGCGAAGATGCGCGGGGCGTCGTGGTCGAGGGTGGCGACGTGGTAGCTGTCCTCGAGCACCCGCTCCTCGAAGTCCTTCGACGACAGGCGGGCGTTGAGCGCCCGGGAGCTCGAGATGTCGACGACGTGGTCCTCCGCCGAGCGGAAGAACAGCACCGGGACGGTGATCCGTGGGAGGTCCCGGCGCAGCTCTGCGTAGCCGGCGAACATCGACGCGGCCGCCTTCAGCGGGGTCATGGGGTACCCGTGCTCGTCGGCGCCGGGCTTCTTGATGTCGTTGGCGATGCCGGGCATCGCCGGGACGAGGTGCTTGAGCACGGGCAGCGCCCGGACGTCCTTGCGGAGGGTGTCGACGGCCGGGTTGACCACGCACACCCCGGCGAGCGACTCCCCCCGGTCGGCGGCCAGGCGCAGGCACAGCGCACCACCCATCGACAGCCCGACGGCCACCACGGCGTCGTTCTCCGCGGCGAGCTTGTCGTGCGCGGCCTCGACGGTGGCGACCCAGTCGGACCACCCGACGCGGTTGAGGTCCTGCCAGCGGGTGCCGTGACCGGGCAGCAGCGGCATCTCCACCGCGTACCCGCGCGACGCGAGGTCCTCGGCCCAGGGCCGCATCGAGACCGGGTTGCCGGTGAACCCGTGCTGCACCAGCACGCCGATCCGGCGGCCTCCGGTGAGCTCGGGCCGCGCCGGCGTGGACATCGGAGCGACCAGCGCGGGGTCGAGGGGCGCCGCCGGGGCGCCGCGGAACGGGATCCTCACGCGGAGGAGTGTGCCCCATCCGAGGTGTCCGCGGGTACCGTGAGCACGTGACGAGTCCAGGCGACGACAGCCGCACCGAGCTGGCGTGGCGGGAGATCGTCGAGAACTACGGCGAGCGCGTGCTTCTGCCGGACGACGACCCCGCCCCGGGGGCCGACGACGGCGCCGCCGACGACCCGTCCGGCGCCCGGGCGGACGACGCCCACGACGTCGAGCCGGACGATCCCTACGACGTCGAGCCCGCCGACGCCCACGACGAGCCGGCCCCCGACCGCGACGAGGTGGCCGAGGTCGACCGGTTCCGGCCGCCGACGCCCCCGCCGCTCCCCCGCCCGCGCACCTGGCAGCGTGGCGTCGCCTGGACAGGCGTGCTCGTCGTCCCGCTGCTCGCGCTGGTCATCGCGCTCTTCTCGCTCTACGTCACGCCGTTGCTGGGCTGGGCGCTGGTGGCGTGGTTCGTCGGCGGCTTCGGCTACCTGGTCAGCGAGATGCCGCGGTCACCGCGCGACCCCTGGGACGACGGCTCCCGCGTCTGACCGGTGCCCGCGTCGCGCCGGTCGTGCGCCACGGGGTCGTCGCTCGCCCACGAGACCGTGGCCACGACGAACGCGGCGCCGATGAAGTAGTAGTAGTTCATGAAGCCGACCTTCGAGGTCAGCACGGTGACCAGCAGGCTCAGGGCCACGCCGATCGCGAACGCCGTCGCGCCGGGCCGGGTGCGCCACGCCACCAGCGCCGAGACGAGCAGGCCGATGACCGGGGACACCTGGACCGCCCAGTCCGGCAGGCCGCCGAGGAGCGCCTTGAGCCCGGGCAGCAGCGACACCGCGTCGTCGCGGAACGGCTGGATGAACTGGAGCTCGACCACGGAACGGACGAACTCCCGCGGGTCCCACACCACGAACGGCACCACCACCACGGCGCCGACGGCGGCGGCCAGCGCGACGGTGCGCCAGCCGCGCGAGCGGGCGACGGTGACGAGCGCGGGCGCGTAGGAGACGGCGTACTGCTTGGAGGCGAACAGCAGGCCCAGCGGCACGGCCGCCCAGGTCCGGCCGGAGCGCATGGCGAGGACCGTCAGCAGGAGCAGGGCGGCCAGCAGCGGCTCCACCCAGTAGGCGAGCACGACGGTGGACGCCGTGGTGCCGCATACCAGCAGCAGCGCGACGGCGCGACCGAGGCGGTCGGTGGCCATCCGCCACGCGAGTCCGGTGGTCAGCAGGACGGCCGCGAGGTGCATCCACCTCGGGTCGCCCAGCAGGTGTGCGGGCACGTCGAGGAGCAGGCTCGCGGGGAGGTACGGGAAGCCGTACTGCACGATCCCGTCGACCACGACCCCCGGGCCGTAGAACGCCCGCGTCCCGGCCGCGTCGTAGGGGTTCTCGATGGTGATCGCGTAGGGCGAGGTGCCGTGCAGCATGGCGTCGATGCCCCCGCGCAGGAACGCCCCCACGTCGATGAGGACCTCCGCCTGCAGGATGCGCAGCGCGGCCAGGACGGCGAAGCCCGCCAGCAGCACGAGCAGCCCCGCGCGCGACCACGACCGGCCGCCCCACACCGCCGCTGCTGCGGCCGGCAGCATGACCAGGGCGAGCGGCACGACCGCCCAGGACGACACCCCCGAGACCATCGCCAGGCCGGCGTTGGCCACGATGCCGAGTCCGCCGACCACGACCACCACGGCCAGGACGAGGCCCTGCCGGGCGTGGGGGCCGACCCGACGGGTGAGCAGCGGGACCAGGCAGACCACGGCCAGGACGAGCATCACCAGGGGCATCAGCAGCACCGGGTCGATCGGTGCGTACTGCAGCGAGCACGTCGCGGCGAGCACCGCGGCAGCGGTGCGGGCCAGCGGCACCCGGCCGCGGGTCAGGTCGGCGGAGCGGTGCACGTCGTCACCCGTGGCGGCGTGGGGCTGCATGGCAGGAGTCAACCACCCTCGGCGTCCTGCGGACGGGAGCTCGGCCGACGCACTAGGGTCACGCCGTGCGGACGAGCCAGACGGTCGAGGTGACCGGACACCTGATGGACAACGGGATCCTGTCCCGCGTCCTCGACGACATCCGCGACCACGGCGGCGACTACGTGATCGACCGCTTCGACGTCGGCCACGAGGCCCACGACCCGAGCCGGGCGCGCATCACCGTGCAGGCCGAGGACGAGGCGGCCCTCGAACGGCTGCTGATGCGGCTGCAGACCCGGGGCGTCAACCAGCTCGACCCCGGCGAGGCCGCCACGGCGACCGCCGACCGGGACGGCGTGCTGCCCGAGGGCTTCTACGCCACCACCAACCTCGACACCCGGGTCCGGCTCGGCGGCGCCTGGTACGAGGTGGAGAACCCCGAGATGGACTGCGGGCTCGTCGTCCTCGAGTCCCCTGACGCCCGGCCCCGGGTGCGCACCGTCCCGATGTCCGACGTGCGCGCGGGGATGCGGGTCGTGGTCGGCGCCGCCGGCATCAGGGTCACCGTGCCGGCGCCCGGCCCGGGCGACACGTCGTCGACGGACGACCCGTTCGGCGACCGGCCGCAGGTCGTGCTGGTGCGCCAGGTGGCCGACGGCATGCGGCAGGCGCGCGAGCAGGGCAAGCGGCTCCTGTGGGTCGCCGGGCCCGGCGTCGTGCACACCGGTGCCGCGCCGGCGCTCACCGCCCTCATCGGCGCAGGGTTCGTCGACACCCTCTTCGCGGGCAACGCCCTCGCCACCCACGACATCGAGTCGGCCCTCTACGGCACCAGCCTGGGCGTCGACCTCACCATGTCGCAGGGGCTCGAGCACGGCCACGAGCACCACGTGCGCGCCGTGAACACGGTGCGCCGCGCCGGCTCGATCGCGGCCGCCGTGGCCGACGGCACCATCGCCAGCGGCATCATGCATGCCCTGGTCACCCACCGGAAGCGCTTCGTGCTGGTCGGCTCCGTGCGCGACGACGGGCCACTGCCCGACGTGCACACCGACGTGGTGGAGGGACAGCGGGCGATGCGCGAGGAGATCGACGGCGTGGGCTACTGCCTGATGGTCGCGACCCAGCTGCACTCGGTCGCGACCAGCAACATCCTGCCGGCGAGCGTCCCCGTGGTCTGCGTCGACATCGACCCGGCCACGGTCACCAGGATCACCGACCGCGGCGCCAGCCGGGGCCGGGGCATCGTCACCGACGTGGGCCTGTTCCTCGAGCAGCTCGCGCTCGAGCTCGTGCCGGACTACCGCCGCAGCTGAGCCGCGAGCAGGGCCGCGCCGACCATCCCCGACTGCGGCCCCAGGCGCGCCGCCACCAGCTCGGGCACGACGCGGTGCGCGCCGCCGACGAGGGAGCGCTGCAGGGCCGCGCGAGCCGGGCCCAGGAGGCGGTCGCCCGCCGAGATCACGCCGCCACCGACCACGACGAGCTCCGGGTCGAGCGCGGCCACGAGGTTGGCCGTGCCGATGCCGAGCCAGTCGCCGACCGACGCGAACGCGGCGCGGGCGACGAGGTCGCCCTGCTCGGCGGCCGCCGTGACCATGGGACCGGTCACCCGGTCCGCACCCCCGCTCATCTCCTCCAGCACCGAGGGCTGCTCGGCCATCAGCGCCCGGGCGTCGCGCACGAGCGCGTTGCCCGAGGAGTACTGCTCCCAGCAGCCGCTGCGCCCGCACTCGCACGCGCGGCCGTCCGGCACGACCTGCATGTGGCCGAACTCCCCGGCCATCCCGTTGGCGCCCCGCAGGACCCGGTCGCCCAGCAGGAGGGCGCCGCCGATGCCGGTGCCCATCGTGATCATCAGCGCCGACGCCGCGCCCCTGGCCGCACCGTGGTGCGCCTCGGCACGCGCGGCACAGTTGGCGTCGTTGTCGAGCACGACCGGGCAGCCGAGCCGCGCCTCGAGCAGGTCTCGCAGCGGCTCGCCCTGCCAGGGCAGGTGCGGGGCGAACATCACCCGCTCCCCCGCCGAGTCGACGAACCCCGCGGCCGCGATGCCCACGGCGCCCAGCGGGTCGTCGCCGGCAGCCTCGAGCACCGCCTCGACCAGCGCGTCCTCGACCTCACGGACCCGCACGCGGCGGCCCGGCGTCGTACGACGGGCGGTGCGCACCACGGCGCCGTCGGTGTCGACGACACCCGCCAGCACCTTCGTGCCGCCGATGTCGACGCCGACGGTCACGGGTGCGGGCATGAGTGCATCCTGTCGCACCTGACGGACTAGACCTCCGCCGGTCCCGCGTCACGAACGCCCCCGACGTCCGTCCCCGCCCCACAGGCACGACCCGTCGTGCTGCGCGCGGCGTGGGCCGAGGAGGAGGGACGCACCATGCGATCACGACGACACGCACGGGCCGGGGGCGCACGGGCCGGGGGCGAGCGCGGTGCCGCCGCGGTCGAGCTGGCCCTGGTGGTCCCGCTGTTCCTGCTGATCCTCATCGGCATCATCAACGTCGGCGTGATGGTCGCCCAGCAGATCGCCCTCGGCAACGCGGCCCGGCAGGCCGCGCGCTACGCGGTCGTGGACGGCCCCACCTGCACCGACGTCGAGGCGCAGGCCCGGGACGCCCTCAGCGCGCCGAACATGGACAGCTCGGCACCGACGTTCTCCCTCTCCGGCGGCCCCTGCCCCAAGCCCTGCCAGGGCTCGGCGGGCCGCACCGACCCCAACGTCACGGTGACCCTGCGCTACACGAGCACCTGGGTCGTGCCGTTCCCCGTCCCCGGGCTGGGGACGGGCCGCACGCTCGAGGGGAAGGGGCGGTTCCGGTGCGAGTTCTCCTGAGTCGTCGGCTCCGCCGCCGCGACGAGTCCGGCGCCCTCCTGGTCCTCACCGGCCTGGTCCTGGTCGTGCTGCTCACCCTGTGCGCCTTCACCGCCGACCTCGGCGTGGCCTACGTCAACAAGCGCCAGCTGCAGACCGCCGCCGACGCCGCCGCGCTCGGGTCGGCCGTCGTCTTCGCCCAGGGCGCCACCACGGGCACCGGCTGTGCCGGGATGGTCACCGCGCACCAGGTGGAGGCCCGGGCGGAGGCCGTGGCGAAGGTCGCCGACAACGACAACGACGCGAGCCCCGCCACGCCGACCTTCACCCCCACCTGCGACGCGCTCGGGCTCAAGGTCTCGGTGAGGGCGTCCGCCACCAGCCCCGGCTTCTTCGGACCGATCGTGGGGAGGTCGAGCTACGCCGTCGACCGCACCGCGAGTGCCCGCGTGACGGTCGCCGGCTCGGTCGGCGCCGGCCTGCGCCCGCTCGCCCTGTGCTCGCGGGACCTGCTCACCCTCACGCGGTTCCCCAGCCCCGTCCTGAAGTTCACCGGACCGTCGCAGGGCGGGGGCGGGTCGGCGCAGGACTGTCCCGACACGATGAACCCGGGCAACTGGTGGACGCTGCGCTGCCCGAGTGCCAACGACAACCTCGCCTACAACCTGGCCCACGGCTGCCGCAACCCGGTCTCGATGGTCCCCGACCAGCCCGCTCCCGGGAGCACGACCCTGCGTCCCCACCTGCTGAGCTACTGCGCCGACCCCGACGCGCACCCGGAGTCGTGCCTGACGTCCGACCCCGGCAACATGCGTGACAGCGGCTCGCTGTCGGCGATGAAGGCCCTGGTGGACAGCGAGGAGACCTTCTTCCTGCCGGCCTTCTGCGGCACACCGACGTGCAACCCCGGCGCGGTGACCGTGGACGGCGGCTCCAACGCCGTCTACCCGGTGTTCCGGCTGATCGCGGTGCGCCTGTGCGGCTTCCACTTCGGCAACGGCAACGGCGCCTACCAGTCCACCACCACCGACTGCGGCAACAACCCGAGCGGCTTCAACGCCTCGAGCGGCGGCAACCAGACCAACTACATGCTGGTCTCGGTGCAGCAGGTCAACGTGTCGGGGCCGGTGGTCAACACCGGGTGCACCATCGGTGCACCGTGCGACACCGGGCTGCGCCAGGTGACGATGACCGAGTAGCCGCGAGGGCTCAGGCGTCGGCGGCCCGACCCGTCACGTCGTCGTCCTGGTCGGGGTCGTCCCCGTCGACGCCGACGCCACCCGAGGGTCGAGCCCCGCGCGGGCCGGGGTCGGTGGCGAGCAGCGCGGACGCCGCCGAGACCAGCGACGACGCGGCCGCCGCCAGGTGCGTGGTCACGTCGGGACTCACCTGGCGCACCGCGTGAACCACGCGGCAGATCGGGCACACCGTGCACTCGGCCGACCCCGTCGCGAGGTGCTCGTCGAGGTCGCGGGCCGTGGCGGCCGCGCGGGCCGCCATCGCGGAGAGGCCGTCCTCGGCCTCGTCGGCCTGCTCGCGCGCCCACCCCGAGAGCGCGCCGAAGAGCTTGGCCGCCTCCTCACCGAGGGACCCGACCTCGTGCCGGTCGCCGGGCTCGCTCACGTCGTCTCCTGCTCGTCGGTGGGTGGTCGTGCGCCGGGGCGGAGGACCCGCACCCGGCCGCCGCGGGTCAGAGCGACTCGACGCGCTTCTTCAGGCCCTTGAGCGCGGTGTCGATGAGGATCTTCTCGCCCTTGCGCTTGAGCATCCCGATGAGGGGGATGCTGACGTCGAGGGCGAGGCGGTAGGTCACCTCGGTCGAGCCGTCGCCCCGGTCGGCGAGGGTGTAGGCGCCGTCGAGCATCTTCAGCATGTTGCCCTCGACCAGCGACCAGGTGACCTCGCGGTCGCCGTGCCAGTCGTAGGCGAGCGTGTACTCGTCCTTGATCGGGGAGACGTCGAGGGCGAAGTGGACCTGCTCGGCACGTCCGTCGGCGCCCGGGACCGTGACCTCCGCGACCTGCACGCCCTTGGCCCACTCGGGGTAGGACCCGAAGTCGGCGATGACGGCCATCACGTCGGCCGGAGGGGCGTCGACCACGATCGAGGAGGAGGTCTGTTCGGCCATGGCCGGAGCCTAGCCCACCGCATTCCGGGTCCCGGACCTGTCGCCTCCGGCGCCCCCCGGGCCCGGCCGCTCGCCCGGCGAGCCGGACGGGGTCGCCCAGGCGATAGCCTGCGCACGCACATCACCGCCGACCCGGGAGGTTCCACCGTGCGTGAGTTCTCCACGCCGCTCTCCATCACCATCCCCTCCACCGGGAACCTCACCGACGACGTCGTCACGAACGCCGCCGAGGCGCCGGAGGCGGTGGTCTTCAGCCGTCGCGACGGCGACGCGTGGTCGGACGTCACCGCGGCGCAGTTCCACGACGAGGTGCGTGCGGTCGCCAAGGGGCTCGTGGCCGCGGGGGTGGAGCCGGGCGACCGGGTCGCCCTGCTGTCCAAGACCCGCTACGAGTGGACCCTGGTCGACTACGCCATCTGGTTCGCGGGCGCGGTGGGCGTGCCGATCTACGAGACCTCGTCGGCCGAGCAGATCGCGTGGATCCTGTCCGACTCCGGCGCCCGCGCGGTCGTCGCCGAGGGCCCCGACCACCTCGCGCGGGTGCGTGAGGCCCGCGAGGCCGGCGACCTGCCCGAGCTGCAGCACGTGTGGTCGATCGAGGACAACGCGGTCGACGTGCTCCAGCGGCTGGGCTCCGACATCACCGACGCGGTGCTCGAGGAGCGGCGCACCGCCGCCACGCCGCAGTCCCTCGCCACGCTGATCTACACCAGCGGCACGACGGGTCGCCCCAAGGGCTGCATGCTCACGCACGGCAACTTCATGTTCGAGCTGGGCGTGGCCGTCGACGAGCTGCAGGACCTGTTCGACACCGAGGGCGCGGCCACGCTCCTGTTCCTCCCCCTCGCCCACGTCTTCGCCCGCATCATCCAGGTCGGCTGCGTCAAGAGCCGCGCCCGGATGGGCCACAGCGCCGACATCAAGAACCTCGTCGCCGACCTCGGCGAGTTCCGCCCGACGTTCATCCTCGCCGTGCCGCGAGTGTTCGAGAAGGTCTTCAACAGCGCCTCGCAGCGCGCGACCGCCGACGGGCGCGGCAAGGTCTTCGACCGCGCGGCCGACGTCGCCATCGCCTGGTCCCGCGCCCTGGACGGACCGCGGGTGCCGGTGCGGCTGCGCGTGCAGCACGCGCTGTTCGACCGGCTGGTCTACGGCCGGCTGCGGCAGGCCCTCGGCGGCAGCTGCACGTACGCCATCTCCGGCGGCGCGCCGCTCGGCGACCGGCTGAGCCACTTCTACCGCGGCATCGGCCTGGTGGTGCTCGAGGGCTACGGCCTGACCGAGACCACCGCGGCGCTCTCGGCCAACCTGCCCGGCGCCATCAAGGTGGGCACCGTCGGTCGTCCCTTCCCCGGCACGAGCGTGCGGGTCGGCGACGACGGCGAGCTGCTCTTCCGCGGCGGCCAGGTCTTCGCCGGCTACTGGGGCAACGAGGACGCGACCCGCGAGGCCGTCGACGCCGACGGCTGGTTCCACACCGGCGACGTCGGTGAGGTCGACGACGAGGGCTTCGTCCGGATCACCGGGCGCAAGAAGGAGATCCTGGTGACCGCCGGGGGCAAGAACGTGGCGCCCGCCGTCCTGGAGGACCGGCTGCGTGCCCACGCCCTCGTCGACCAGTGCCTGGTCGTCGGTGACGGCCAGCCGTTCATCGGCGCCCTCGTCACCCTCGACCGCGAGACCCTGCCCGCGTGGGCCGAGCAGCACGGCAAGACCACCGACGTGGCGTCCCTCGTCGACGACCCCGACCTGGTCGCCGCCGTGCAGGAGGCCGTCGACGAGGCCAACAAGGCGGTCTCGAAGGCCGAGTCGATCCGCAAGTTCACGATCCTCCCCGGCGAGTGGACCGAGGAGGGCGGCCAGCTGACGCCGAGCCTCAAGCTCAAGCGCAACGTCGTGGTGCGTGAGGCCCGCGCCGAGATCGAGGCGCTCTACCTCTCCTGACCTCCAGCGCCTCCGCGGCGCGCCGGGGGCTAGACCATGACTAGGTCGGACTAGTCACTTCGGGCCATGCCCGGACCACCATCGGGTGGTTTGTGCGGCTTAGCCCCTCATCCCCTGTGCCCCGTCCCTATGGTCGTTCGTGCACGAGGGGACGTCGGGGCCCCTCGCGACGCAGACGGTGGGACACCTCTACACCACCGCCGCAGGACCTTCCTTCCCGGCACGTTGCTGAGTGATTCCACCCCCCGTGGAACTGACTTCGAAGGACGCCTGATGGCCCGTCGTTCCGTAATCCTCACCCTGGCCGTGATCACGGCCCTCGTCGGCACGCTGCTGATCGTCATGTACGTGCAGGGCATCGACAACCGGGCCACCGAGGGCCAGGAGCTCGTCGAGGTGCTGGTCGCCAAGGACGTCGTGTCCGCGGGTGAGACCGTCGCCGCCGCCGAGGAGGCCGGCAAGTTCGAGAAGAAGCAGGTGCGCCGCGAGGACCTGGTCCCCGGCTTCCTCTCCTCCTCCACCAGCGTCACCGGCCTGGTCGCCACCGGGAACATCTACCCGGGCGAGCAGCTGATCGCCGACAAGTTCGGCAGCGTCGGCGACACCCAGAGCCTGGTGATCCCCGACGACAAGCTCGCCATCTCGGTCGAGCTCACCGACCCCGAGCGCGTCGCCGGCTTCGTCAACCCGGGCTCCGAGGTCTCGATCTTCGTCACCGTCAGCGACCCGAAGAAGTACACCCGCGTGCTGCTGACCCGCGTCACCGTCATCGGCGTCGGCCAGACGACGACCACCTCGCGCACCGTGACCGACGAGACCGGCGCTCAGACGGTGGAGGAGATCCCGAAGACGATCATGACGCTGGCGCTGAGCCAGAAGGAGTCGGAGAAGCTGATCTGGGCCGACCGCTTCGGTGACCTCAACGTGGCGCTGCTGAGCGACAAGACCACCGTCACCGACGAGCCGGGCGTCGACGCCCCGGTCGTCCTGCCCGGCCTCCCGGCCACCGTGGGCTGATCCATGACGACCATCCTCGAGACCGACGCAGGCCAGCGCTCCATCCTGCAGGCCATGCTCCACGGCTCCTCGGCCGTGGGCAGCGTGGAGGACCTCCACAGCCACATCCACACCGCGGCGCAGGAGTTCGCCGTCGTCATCGGCCCGAGCATCACCACGGGCGAGGCGACCGAGTTCGCGCAGTGGGCCCGGGTCAACCGCCCGGACCTCGGCGTGATCCTGCTCCGCGAGGTCGTCGACGCGAACGCCCTGGCCATGGCCCTGCGCAGCGGCATGCGCGAGGTCGTCCAGAGCAAGGACCTCGCGGGCATCACGACCGCCGTCCAGCGCGCCCGCTCCGTCGCCAGCGCCATCGGCCAGACCATGCTGGGCGAGGTCCAGGCCGCCGCCGAGGAGGCCAAGGCACGCCTGGTCGCCGAGGCCGAGGCCGAGAAGGCCGCCGCCGAGGCGCCGCAGGGCAAGCTCTTCACCGTCTTCTCCACCAAGGGCGGCGTCGGCAAGAGCCTGGTCGCGGTCAACACCGCCGTCGCGCTGTCGCAGAAGGGCCATCGGGTCTGCCTGGTCGACCTCGACGTCAACAGCGGCGACGTGGCGATCATGCTGCAGCTCTCCCCCACCCGGAACGTCAACGACCTGGTCACCTTCCGCGGCGGCATCGACGAGGGCGCGATCCAGTCGCTGCTGACCACCCACGACGACCGGCTCTCCATCGTCGCGGCCCCGGTCACCCTCGACTCGCCGGACCAGGCGTCCGGCGAGGAGATCGGGATGCTCCTCGACGGCCTCAAGGCGATGTTCGACTACGTGGTCGTCGACACCTCGGGCGTCTTCGACGACCAGGCGCTCGCCGCCCTCGACCGCTCCGACTCGATCATCCTCGTCGGCACGCTCGACATCCCCGCGCTCAAGGGGCTCAAGCTCGCCGCGAGCACGCTCGACCTGCTCAACTTCGCGCGCGACACCTGGTCGTTCGTCCTCAACCGCGCCGATGCCAAGGTCGGCCTCTCCCAGGCGGAGTACGAGTCGACGCTCGGCATCAAGGCCGACGCCACGCTCGTCTCCAGCCGTGAGGTCCTCGCCGCGGTCAACCGCGGGGAGGCGCTCGTCACCGCGTACCCGGGCAACGCGAACAGCAAGGCGCTCGCCGCCTTCGCCGGCGCGCTGTCCGCCGCGCACGCCGCCGGGGCGAAGGACTCCCCGGCCGAACGCAAGTCCAGTCGACGTCGTCTGCGAAAGGGCTGATGACATGAGCCTCACCGACCGCCTCGCCGCCGCCTCGCGGCACCGCTCCGACGCCCCGGAGGCCCCGGCCGCCGCCGCTCCCCCGCCGCCCGCCGCCCCGGCCGGTGCGGCCGGTGCCGGCGGCGGCGCCACGCCCGTCAAGCTCGCCGAGTCCACCGAGGCGGGGCGCCGTCGCGCCGCCGCGCGCGGCACGGCCAGCGACCCCTACAAGGACCTCAAGCGGGTCGTCCACGCGCGCCTGGTCAGCAGCCTCGGCCCGACGCTCTACGACGCGCACCTCACCCAGTCCGACCTCGAGCAGCAGGTGCGCCTCGCGCTGCAGACCACGCTGTCCGAGGTCGACATGCCGATGTCCTCGGCCGACAAGTCGCGGATCTCGCAGGAGATCGCCGACGACATCCTCGGCTACGGTCCGCTCGAGCCGCTCCTGCGCGACGCCGACCTGTCCGAGGTCATGGTGAACACCTACCAGGACATCTACGTCGAGCGCAGCGGCAAGCTGGTCAAGGTCGAGGCGACCTTCGCCGACGAGGCGCACCTGCGTCGCACCATCGACAAGATCGTCAGCAAGATCGGCCGGCGCGTCGACGAGACCAGCCCCATGGTCGACGCCCGCCTGCCCGACGGCAGCCGTGTCAACGCGATCATCCCGCCGCTGGCGCTCGACGGCTCGAAGCTCACGATCCGCAAGTTCTCCGAGGACCCCTACACCGTCGAGGACCTCATCGGGTTCGGCACGCTGAGCCGCGCCTCGGCCGAGCTGCTCGAGGCCTGCGTGCGCGGGCGCCTCAACATCCTGGTCTCCGGCGGTACGGGTGCCGGGAAGACCACGACGCTCAACGTGCTGTCGTCCTTCATCCCCGACGACGAGCGCATCGTGACCATCGAGGACGCCGCCGAGCTCCGGCTGGTGCAGGACCACGTGCTGCGCCTGGAGTCTCGCCCGGCCAACATCGAGGGCAAGGGCGCGGTGACCATCCGCGACCTGGTGAAGAACTCCCTGCGCATGCGCCCCGACCGCGTGGTGGTCGGTGAGATCCGTGACGCCGCCGCCCTCGACATGCTCCAGGCGATGAACACCGGTCACGACGGCTCGATCTCGACCCTGCACGCGAACACCCCGCGCGACGCGCTCTCCCGTCTCGAGACCATGGTGCTGATGGCGGGCATGGACCTGCCGGTCCGCGCCATCCGCGAGCAGGTGGCCAGCGCGGTCGACCTGATCATCCAGCAGACCCGCCTCAAGGACGGCACGCGCCGGATCACCGCGATCACCGAGATCGTCGGCATGGAGGGCGACATCATCACCACCCAGGACGTCTTCCTCTTCGACTACAGCGCCGGCATGAACGAGCAGGGCAAGTTCAAGGGCGGCCTGGAGTCCACCGGGCTCCGTCCACGCTTCCTGGAGCGGCTCGCCGACCACGGCGTGCACCTCAACCCGGCCGTGTTCACCGTCGGCGGGGCCCGATGAGGACGCTCTCGCGCGCCGTCGCGGGCGGTCTCGCGGCGTCGCTGCTCACCCTGTCGCTGGGCGGCCCCGCGCTCGCCGACGACGAGGTGACCATCGACCACGTCGGCACCGACCGCGGCACCGTCAGCCTGCTGGTGTCCACCGACGGCGTGCCGGACGGCACCCCCGTCGACCCGGACAAGGTCTACGTCGAGCTCAACGGCAGCGCGGTCGAGTCCACGTCCAAGCTGGTCGACGCCGGCGACATCGACCGCTCCACCGTGATCGTCCTCGACGCCAGCAAGAGCATGAGGGGCAAGGGGAAGTTCGGCGCGGCCACGACGGCCATCAACGCCTTCCTCGACAGCGCCCCCGCCGACGTCAAGATCGGCCTCGTCGCCTTCGCCGGCAAGGTCACCACGACGGTCTCGCCGACCGTCGACCACGCCGACGTCCGCGAGGCGCTCGGCAAGATCACCCTCGCCCCGGGCACCGCCGTCTACGACGGCATCGAGGAGGGCGTCACGCTCCTCACCGGTGACGGGGCGCGCAACCTCCTCGTCCTCTCCGACGGCGCCGACACGGGCAGCGACACCACCGTCGACGTCGCCACCAACGACGCCACGACCGCCGGCGTCGTCGTCGACGTGGTCTCGCTGGTCTCCGGTGCCGACAGCGACGCGCTCGGCTCCGTCGCCACCGACACGGGCGGCTCGATCATCCCGGCCGACCCCGCGGCCCTCACCAGCGTCTTCAACGAGCGTGCCGCCGCGCTCGACCAGCAGCTGCTGGTCACCTTCACCGCGCCCTACGGCAGCGGCGAGGACGCCAACATCGACGTCGTCGTCGACGCCGGCGGGACGCAGTACCACGACACCGCCTTCGCGACCCTCGGGCCCGGCTTCGAGGTCCCCGACGTGGTCGAGTCCGGACGGGCGCTGATCGGCAACAAGGGCATGCTGCTCGGCGCCGGTGCGCTCGCCATCGGCCTCTTCGGCCTGCTCGCGATCGTGCTCATCGGGGCCGGCGACAACCGGTCCCAGTCGGTCAAGCAGCTCGAGGCGTACTTCAACGGCACGGGCGTGGGCAACGACAAGAAGCGGAAGAAGACCAGCCCGAGCGACCTCAAGGGGTCCGCGGTCCAGGTCGCCAACAAGGTGGTCTCCGACGACCTGGCCAACCGCATCGCCAAGCGCCTCTCCGGCGCCGGCTCGGCGCTGACGCCGTCGGAGTGGGTGCTGGTGCACGCCGGCATCGCGTTCGGCGCGGGCATCCTCGGCCTGCTGGTGGGCGGCTTCGCCATGAGCATCCTGTTCCTGCTGCTCGGCATCGTGCTGCCCTGGGTCTACCTCAAGTTCCGCCACGGGCGCCGGCTCAACAAGTTCAACGCCCAGCTCGCCCAGACCCTCGGCCTGATGGCCGGCGGCCTCCAGGCCGGCCTCTCGCTCCCCCAGGCCGTCGACACCGTGGTCCGCGAGGGGCACGAGCCGATGGCCGGCGAGCTGCGCCGCGCCCTGGTCGAGCAGCGCCTCGGCGTCGACATCACCGACGCCCTCGACGGCGTGGGCGAGCGGATGGAGAGCGACGACTTCAGCTGGGTCGTCATGGCCATCCGCATCCAGCGCGAGGTCGGCGGCAACCTGGCCGAGATCCTGCACACGGTCGCCGACACCCTGCGTGAGCGCGAGTACCTGCGCCGCCAGGTCAAGGCGCTGAGCGCGGAGGGCCGGCTGTCCGGGTACATCCTGGTCGGCCTGCCGCCGCTGATCTTCTTCTACATGACCGTCGCGAACCCGGAGTACGCCAAGGTGCTCTACACGACGGTGACCGGCTACATCATCCTGGGCGTGGCGCTCTTCCTGCTCTCACTGGGATCATTCGCGATGGCGAAGCTCGCCACGGTGGAGGTGTGACGTGATTCTCTGGATCGGTGCCGGGTTGATCTTCTCGGCCTTCCTCCTGGGCATGGCGATGGTCGCCATCGTCTCCAACGAGCGCAAGGGTGTCGCGCGCTCGGTGGCCGCGATCCAGGCGATCAGCCAGTCGACCCCCGACATGCTGGCCACCGAGCTCGAGCGTCCGTTCGCCGAGCGCGTGCTCGGTCCGCTCGGCGACCGCCTGGTCGGCACCGGCCGCAAGCTGGTGCGCGCCGACACGGCCCAGAAGCTGCAGTACCGCCTCAACATCGCCGGCAACCCGCCCGGCTGGGACGCCAACCGCATCATCGGCCTGAAGGTGCTCGGCCTCGTGGTCTTCTCCGGCCTGGGCTTCCTCTACATCGCGGGCCAGGGCTGGCCGTTCGTGCGCACGGTGATCGCGATCGTCCTCGTCGGCGCCTTCGGCTACGTGCTGCCCAACGTGCTGCTCTACAACGCCGGCCAGAAGCGCGAGAAGCTGATGCGCAACTCGCTGCCCGACGCCCTCGACCTGCTCACCGTGTCCGTCGAGGCCGGCCTGGGCTTCGACGCCGCGGTGGACCGCGTCGCCCGCAACACCGACGGTCCGCTCTCCTCGGAGTTCGCCCGCCTGCTGCAGGAGATGAACATCGGCGTGGGCCGCAGCGACGCGATGCGCGCGATGGCCGAGCGCACCTCGCTCGACGACCTCAAGTCGTTCTGCCTGGCGATGGTGCAGGCCGACAGCCTCGGCATCCCGATCGGCCGCGTGCTGCGGATCCAGAGCGGCGAGATGCGGACCAAGCGTCGTCAGCGCGCCGAGGAGAAGGCGCAGCAGGTGCCGGTCCGGATGATGATCCCGCTGGTCCTGTTCATCCTGCCGTGCCTGTTCCTCGTCATCATGGGGCCGGCCGGCATCCAGATGGCCGAGACCTTCGGGAACCGCTGAACCGATGCGCCTGACCGGCCGGGTGGACAGGACTGGACCCCGGGGCTCCCTCCTGCACATGTGGCGGGTGACCACGGCGATCCGGGTCTTCGCACTCGCGCTCGCCACCGGCATCGTGCTCTCCGACGACCGCGCCGGCGTCTCCGGGCCGCTCCTCGCGGCCCTCGGCGTGATCGCGGCCACCGGCTCCGCGCTCGACTGGACCACCGACCTGCGTCGCACCGGCTGGACGGCGACGGCCGAGATGCTGCTGGCGGCGCTCATGCTGGCGAGCGCGGACCCGTCCGCCGGCCTCTACGCCTACCTCGCCGCGCCGCCGGTGGTCGCCGGCCTGCGCCAGGGCCTGGTGACGACCGTCAACGTCGCCTTCGTCGGTGCGCTGGGCGTGCTGGCCGCGGTGGGCGCGGCGACCGGCTCCGACCCGCGCCCCCAGCTCATCGACGCCGGTCCGTGGGTGCTCAGCGGACTCGGTGCCGGCCTGCTCACCAGCTGGCAGTCCCGCTCGCTGCGCCACCTCGACGCCCGCCGGGCGCCGTACGAGGCCGCCCACCACCTGATGGCACAGCTGCACGGGCTGGCGCGGCGGCGCGAGGTCGGCCTCGACACCGCCCAGCTCGCCGCCGACCTCGAGTCGCACCTGCGGCGCGCCACCGGCGCGACCGCGTCCGGGGTCTGGACCGGGTCGGTCGAGGAGGGGCTGGTGCTGCTGTCGAGCTACGGCGACACCACCTCGCTCGCAGCGGAGGTGGGCCGTCCTCCCGAGGCACGCTCCCCCGGCGTGCGCGTCCTCCCCATCCAGGGCACCGAGGGTGTCCTGGGCTTCGTCGCCCTCTCCGGGGTCCTGCGCTGGAACGAGGAGATCGGCGACAAGGCCGCCGAGGTCACCGACAACTTCGCGCTCCGCATCGACACCGCGGTCCTCTTCGACGAGCTGCGCTGGATGGCCACCTCCGAGGAGCGCAACCGGCTGGCGCGCGAGATGCACGACGGCGTCGCCCAGGAGATCGTCGCGCTGGGCTACGTCGTCGACGAGATCGCCTCGATCTCCGACGACCCGGAGGCCCGCGCGCTCGCCGAGGGGCTGCGCGACGAGATCTCGCGCGTCGTCGGCGAGCTGCGCTACTCCATCTACGACCTGCGCCACACCGTCTCCGACCACCGGCTCTCCGGGGCGCTCTCGGAGTACGTGCGCGAGCTGGTGGCCACCGGCACGGACCTGCGCGTCCACCTGACCTTCGACGAGTCCGGGGCGCCGCTCTCGGCGCGCACCGAGACCGAGCTGCTGCGCATCGCGCAGGAGGCCATCAGCAACGTGCGCCGGCACTCGCGGGCCGAGAACCTGTGGGTCACGTTCGTCACCGACGGCGTCCAGTTCCAGCTCACGATCGAGGACGACGGGATCGGCAGCGCCGCCCCGCGTGACCGCCACTGGGGCCTGCAGACCATGACCGAACGGGCAGCCGGCATCGGCGCCGTCCTCGAGGTGTGCAACCGTGACCACGGCGGCACCCGCGTCCACCTGAGCACCCACCACCACGCCACTGCGGCACGAGAAGGGACCTCCCGCCCATGACCACGACCGTGATGCTCGTCGACGACCACGAGCTGATCCGACAGGGCCTCGCACGCGCCTTCGAGCGCGACGACGACATGGACGTCGTCGGCCAGGCGGGCAGCGTCAACGAGGGCCTCGCGGTCTTCCGCGAGCTCCAGCCCGACGTGGTCGTCACCGACCTTCAGCTGCCCGACGGCCTGGGCCTGGAGATCGTGCGGGCCCTGCGCGCCGACAGCGAGACCGTGGGCCTGGTCGTGCTGACCATGCACGCCGGCGACGACCAGATCTTCGCCGCCATGGAGGCCGGGGCGTCGGCGTTCGTCGGCAAGGACAGCAAGGCCTCCGAGGTCGTCAGCGCCGCCAAGCACGCCGCGGTCGCGCCCCGCACGTTCCTCTGCGCCGGGCTGAGCGCGGCGATGATGCGCCGTGCGACCACGCCCGCGGCCCCCCGCCTGTCGGGGCGCGAGGAGGAGGTGCTGGTGCTCCTCGCCGAGGGTCTCGGCACCAGCGACATCGCCGGCCGGCTCTACCTCAGCGAGTCGACCGCCAAGACCCACATCACCCACATCTACCAGAAGCTGGGCGCCGCCAACCGCGCCCAGGCGCTGGTCACCGCGATGCGGATGGGCATGCTCGACAAGTCCCCGTCGCGCGAGCTCGGGCGCTGACCACCGGACGTACCAGGCCGGTCGCCGCCGGGGTGATCGCAAGATAGTCATATCGGACTACCCCCCTGCGGCCGTTCTCCTGATTCGCAGCCGGGCCGGTTCCAGCAGAGTTGTCCTCGACGGGTCCTGCTGGGCCTGGGACCCACACACCACGACTTGCCTCAAGGGGAAATCACATGATTGAGAAGCTGCAGTTCATGACGATCATGCTCGTCAACGACATCAAGGCCAAGCGCGACGAGCGCGGCGCCACCGCCGTCGAGTACGGCCTCATGGTCGCCCTCATCGCCATCGTCATCATCGGCGCCGTCAGCCTCCTCGGCGGCAACCTGAAGAACCTGTTCAACAGCGCCGCCAGCAGCGTCTGACACACCGCCTCACCGCGGTCGTCGAGGCCGGTGCCGTGTCTCCCACGGCACCGGCCTCGTGCTCTATCCCCACTCCGGAGGTGAATCCCATGTTCCTGTCACACCTCGCCGCCCTCCTGGTCGCGGCTCTCACGACGCCCGAGCGGGACGAGGACGAGCGCGGCGCCACTGCCGTCGAGTACGGCCTGATGGTCGCCCTCATCGCCATCGTCATCATCGGTGCCGTGTCGCTCTTCGGGCGCAACGCCACCTCGCTGTTCTCCGTGCCCGCCAGCATCTTCAACCGCTGACGCCGGGCAACGCCCCCAGCACCCGCACGCCACGTCTCCAGGAGCCCCCGGCACCCGCTGCCGCCAGGGCTCACCCAGGCCGGCGCCCCACGGCGCCGGCCTTCGTGCTGCCCGGACCCGCCCGGACGCTGTCAGCCGACCAGCGCCGCCAGCTCGGAGCGCCACAGCCGGACCAGGCGCTCCACGGGCAGGCCGGCACGGGCGAGCGCCGCGTCGACCGGCTCACCCCCGGCTGCGGCGTCGTAGAGCCGCAGCAGCCCCTGCTCCCCCAGCTCGCCGGCGACCACCCGGCACGCGAGCCAGGCCTCCTCGTAGCGGGCCTGGAGGTCAGCGGACCGGGTGCCGAAGGCCGCGTCGGCCGGCAGCCCCCGCGGGACCCCGTCGCGGCGCGCCGCACGCACCGCCCGGCCGAGCGTCGTGCGGTCCGGCAGCGCGACGTCACGCAGCGCGACGTAGTCGGCGAACCCCTCCAGCAGCCAGGTGGCCATCGGGGTGCGGGTCGCGTCGGTCGCGACGTGCACCAGCTCGTGGCTGAGCACGACCTGGGCCCCCGCGCCACGGAGCCGCGACGTCACGTCGGGGTTCACGAAGACGTGGACGGGGGCCGAGGCCCCGGTGCTGCTGCCCGCCGCAGTGGTCACGGCGGCGATGCCGGCGTACGTGCCCGGCTGCGCGCCGAGGGTCTCGTCGAGCTCGGCGGCGCTCGCCGGCACCTCCACGACCACGGACGAGGACCAGCGCGGCAGCACCCGACGCACGACGTCCACGCCGTGCACCGCGCGCCGCGCCACGGTGCGGGCCAGGCGCCGGGGCCCGTCGACGAGGACGACGGCACCGCGCAGGCGGGCCACGGAGAGCCGGTCGCGCAGCCACAGCGGGAGGCGCGCGCTCGAGCCGGCGGGCGGGGCGTCGAAGCCGGTCAGCGCGAGCCGGTCGCCGTCGGGGGCGAACGACGCGACGACGTCGGCGCGCGAGGTCCCGGCGTCGACGTCACCGAGCCGCCACGTCAGCTCGACGACCCCCGTCCAGCTGCCGTCCCGCGCGACCGGGCCGGCCTGGTCGACGTAGCGCGCGGTGACGCCGCGCAGGTCGAGCGCACGGGCGTTGTCGGCCACGCCGGACAGCAGAGTCCGCGCCGCCTCGTCGCCGCGGGGCGCCAGTGCGGTCAGGCCGTCGAGGTCGCGCGACGCGACCGCTGAGGTGAATCCCTCGAGGAGCCGCGCGGCCGCCGCCGGGCTCGCGCGGGGCGCGTCGACGGGACCCGTCGGCACGTCCTGGCGTCCGTCGCGCAGGACGACCACGGCCAGGGCGCCGACGACCAGCACGCACAGCGAAAGGCCGGCCGTCCACAGCAGTGGACGGCCGGCCTTCGAGCGCTGCGGGTCAGCCAGGGCGGACCGCGCCGACGTACGGCATCGAGTAGAGGCCCGAGACCGTCACGCCCGCGCCGGGGTTGGCGGCGTGGACGATCATGCCGTTGCCGATGTACATGCCGACGTGGCTGATCGGGCTGTAGTAGAAGACGAGGTCACCCGGCTGCAGGTCGCTGGCCGCGACGTGCGGGCCGGAGCCGTACTGGGCCGACGACGAGTGCGGCAGCGAGACGCCGGCCTGGGCCCAGGCACGCATGGTCAGGCCGCTGCAGTCGAAGGCGCTCTCGCCGGCGGCCCCGTAGACGTAGGCGTCGCCGACCTGGGCCATCGCGTACTGGATCGCCGCGGCGGCGCGACCGGAGGCCGGCACCGAGCTCGGGACCCGGGCGCTGGTGCTGCGCGAGGCGAGCAGCCGCTCGCGCTCCTTGGCCTCGAGGTCGCCGAGCAGGTCCTTGGCCTCGGCGAGCTTGTCGTCGACGGTCTGCTTCTCGTCGCTGAGCTGGTCGGTGAGCTCGGCGATCTCGTCGGCCCGCTCGTCGGTGGCCTCCTGCCGGATCTGCAGGGCCTCGAGCTGGGTGTCGTAGTCGGAGAGCAGCGAGCTCTGGAGGTCGTTGAAGGACGACATCGTGGACAGCGAGTCGAGGAATGCGCCGGGGTCGTCGGACACCACGATCTGGCCGACGGTCGAGATGCCCTCGCCCTCGAGCTGGCGCACGACCGAGTCGGAGACCTGGTCGCGGACGGCGTCGAGCCGCTCGTCCTGGCGCTCCTGGTCGGCCTTCAGGCCGGCGAGGTCGCGACGCAGGTCGGCGAGGTCGAGCTGGGCGTCGTGGAGACGCTCCTGTGCGGCCTCGGCCTCGTGGTAGAGGCGGTCCACACGGGCCTTGACGGTCTTGATGTCGGGGTCGGCCTGCGCGGGGGTCGCAGGGACGAAGGCGATGGCAGCGATCGCGGTGAGACCTAGGACGGTCGCGCCAGCACGCTTGCGGGGGTGAGCCACGAGCGGGGGAACTCCTCGGGGTGTCGTACGCCTACCGGGTGAGCTGACGGGTTCGGCACGACTGTCCTACCCCTGCTCCTCGTGCCGCTCGCGCGACACGCCTCGCAGGGGATTCACCCCAGGGGGAAGTGTGGTTCCCCGGCTCGACGGCCACAGTGGTGCGGGGGACGTGGCCTTCGACTCGGCGCGACGCCCGCGCAGGTCGGGTGACCCACTGTCCGGACGTCGGGGACAGCCTAGACGCCACCGGTGCGCCTCGCCAATCTTCCCCGGAGTTCGTGTCGACCTAGGCCGACTCGATGACCGGGCCCTCCCGGGGCTCGACCAGCCGCAGCGGTGGCACCAGGCCGCCCGCGGCGAGCACGTCGAGCGCCGCGAGCTCGTCGTCGTCGACGGTGAGCTCCGGCGGCGGCCCGAGCAGCACGCTCACCACGCAGTCGTGGCAGTGCAGTCCGCGCACCACGCAGGTGTCGCAATCGATCCGTGTCGTCATGTCCCGAACGGTGACAGGACCCACCGACAACGGCCCCCGGCCGCGTGTCGCCGCGCGTCGTGCGCAGGTGGGCGCGGGCGGACGCCGACGTCAGCGGCGCACGTAGCAGGTCCAGCCGTCGCCGCACGGACGCGGCTCGAACGCGGGGTCGTCCCGCACCAGCGCCTCGGGGCGCGAGCCGTCCTCGACCACGACGAGGTCGGCCCGACCCACCGCGACCCGTCCGCCGTCGTCGCCGTCGATGAAGTCGAGGAACGCCGCCTGGTCGGCCGCGCCGAACGCGTCGAGCGGGTTCCCTGCCCACAGCCGCGCCCCGGACACCGCCAGCGCCTCCGAGAGCGGGGCGGGGGCCAGGACCGACGCGGAGCCCTCGGCCCGCACGACCTCCGCGACGCGCGCGACCACCGCGGGTGACGCGCCGAGCACCGCGGGGCCGCGGAGCAGCGCCACCGGGACCGCCACGACGACGGCGACCAGGCCCACCGCCACGGCGCCGCGCACGACATCGGGGCCACGGGGCCGGTCCCCTCCCGGGCGCGGCGCCGGCACGAGCACGGCGAGCAGGAACAGCAGCCAGACCCCGTGCCGGGCGGCGCTGGCGGTGGCGAGGCAGAGCCCGGCGACGGCGACGTACTCCCACAGGGGCCGCCGCCTGCGCAGCACGACCACGAGGAGGGCCAGGCCGGCGAGCAGCATCAGCACGTCGAAGGGCGAGCCCGGCGAGGGCCTGGCCCACAGCCCCTCGTGGCGCTCGGCGGAGACGTTGCGCAGGACCGCGAGGTAGTAGGCCGGCGTCGACCAGAGCTGGGGGGTGGCGCACAGGGCGAGCAGGCTGGCCGCACCGACCACCACCGTCTCGAGCGGGCGCCGGGGCAGCCGGTCGACGACGAGGTACGCCCCGAGGACGCACACCCCCATCAGCACCGCACCGTGCAGGTTGCCCCACACCGCGACGAGCGGCACGGCCCACCAGATGCCGCGGTCGGGCCGCCGGTGCTGGCGCACCAGGAGGGCGAGCAGCACGGCGAAGGGGACGAGCGAGAACGTCTGGGCGCGCACCACGCCGAGGGTCGACAGGGAGCCGAGCACGACCGCCGCGACCGCACCCGCCACGGCCGCGTCCGACGCACCGCGCGCCCGCGCGGTGGCGGCGAGCACGGCCAGGGCCACGCAGGTGGCGAGGAGGTGGGCGACGACGACGGCGCGGGCGCCGAGGTCGTGCAGGGCGGACGCGAGCAGCTGCGCCAGCACCGGCACGTCGTGCCAGCCGCCCGTGTCGGCGACCGCGAAGGGCACGTCGTCGGGGACCGCTCCCGTCCGGCGCACGTGGTCGCCCATCGCGACCAGCCAGTCCCAGTCGCCGCCCACGGTCACGAACTGCGCGACGACGCCGACGCCCAGCACGAGCGCGACCAGCGTCCAGCGCCAGTCACCCAGCGCGCGTGCGGCCGCGCTCACCCGATCAGGCCGATCAGCCCGGGCGAGGGCACCACCCGGGCACCCTCCCTGGCCACGTCGGCCGCCAGGGCCTGGTCGCTCGTCACCACCACGACGACCCGCCCGCGCGGCTCGGCGGCCACGAGCTGGCGGATCACGTCGTCGGCGATGACGCCCTCCGGGCTGAAGACGACCTTCACCCCGCGCGGGGCCGGCACGACGGTGCGAGCGGTGGAGGCCGCCGCGTCGAAGACCACGGTCGTCTCGGCGCCGGTGCGCGCGACGAGCGGGCCCAGCGCCGTCACCAGGCGGCTGCGCTGCGCCTCGAGGCTGGCGTTGCCCCAGGTCTGCTTGCTGACGTTGTAGCCGTCGACCAGCAGCCGCGCCCGCGGCAGCGCGAGCATCTGCTCCAGGGTCGCGGGCGAGGCCGGCGCGCTGCTGGCGGGGGCGTCGCCGGCGCCGACCAGCCCCGCCTCCACGACGTCGCCGGGCGCGCCCTCGACGGCAGGCAGCCCGAGCTCGCGCCGCAGGCCGGTGGCGGCCTCGAGGACCGTCTCGAGCAGGTAGCGCGCCCGCAGCGTGGCCTGGTCGCGCGACGAGCGTCCCTCGCGCCGCTGCGCGGTGAGCGCACGCTCCGCCTCCTCGGCCAGCTGGCGCGCCCGGCGTACGTCGGTCTCGGCGCGCGCGGTCGCCTCGCGGGCCCCGGCGACGGCCTCGTCGCGCTCCGCGACGGCCCGGTCGCGCTCGGCCTCGGCCGCGCGCAGCTCGGACCGGGCGCTGCCGAGCCGCTGGCGCAGGACCTTGTGCTCGGCGCGGGCGGCCTCGAGCTCGGCCGCGTGCGCCTCCTGCTGCTGGGCCACCTCGGCCTGCAGCGACGCGACACGGGCCTCCAGCCGGGCCAGCTCCGCCGCGGCGGAGTCGTCGGCCGAGCGCGTGTCGGCGAGGTCGGCGGCGACGGCCGTGACGACCCCCTGCCAGCCCTCGGGGCGCGAGAGCCAGGCCCGTGCGGCCTCGTCGAGCGGGTCGTCGCCGCGGACCGGGACCGCGGCGACCTGCACCGCCGCGTGCTCGCGGAAGTCGTCGTCGGCGAGCGCGTCGCGGATCGCGGCCGAGCCCAGCCGGGCGCGGCGCGCAGGAGCGAACCCGGCCACCTTGCGCAACGACGCCGGCACCGGCGTCACGGACGGGAGCACGGCCGCCACCAGCGCCACCACCCGGACCCGGAGCCGCTCGGGCAGCTGGTCCAGCTCAGTCACGGACGTGCCGTCAGTCCGCGGCGGGGTCGTGCGCGGTGTCGGCCGAGGCCCGGTCGACGACCTCGATGGCGTCGCTGCGCCCGCACCAGCGGCACGAGACCGCCTCGAGGGACTCCGAGCGGACGTCCTCCTCCTCGACCCGGTGCTCGCCGGAGAGGTCGAAGTGCCAGTACTCGGTGGTGCGGCGGGTCCGGGTGACGTCGAAGCGGGTCAGGTTGCCGCAGCCGGCGCAGCGCCACCGCTCGCCCTCGGCGGGCACCCGGAGGTCGGCGGTCTGGTCGGTCACGGTGTCTCCTGCGGGATCGAGGTGCTGGCGGGTCCGGCTCGCCAGCCTAGTGCGCGCGTCGCGACCCCAGTGTCGGATCCCCCGTCTACGTTGCGGGCATGGGCACGACCGGCACGACCGCCACCGCCGGCAGCACGCGGTGGGAGGCGCAGCGCACCTTCGACGAGCTGGGCCGCCCCCTGCGCGACCTCACGTTCTGCGTGGTCGACCTCGAGACCACCGGCGGCTCCGCGGCGGGCGGCTCGATGATCACCGAGATCGGCGCCGTGAAGGTGCGCGGCGGCGAGGTGCTCGGCGAGTTCCAGACGCTGGTCGACCCCCGCACCGACATCCCCGCCTTCATCGCCGTCCTCACCGGCATCAGCAACGCGATGGTCCGCGACGCGCCGCCCATCGAGTCCGCGCTCCCGGCCTTCCTCGAGTTCGCGGCGGGCTGCGTGCTGGTGGCCCACAACGCCCCGTTCGACGTCGGGTTCCTCCAGCACTTCGCCGCCCAGCAGGGACGGCCCTGGCCGCGCTTCGAGGTGCTCGACACCGCCAAGCTGGCGCGCCGGGTGATCACCCGCGACGAGTCCCCCAACTGCAAGCTGTCGTCGCTGGCCAAGGTCTTCGACGCCACCACCACGCCCAACCACCGCGCGCTCTCCGACGCGCGCGCCACCGTCGACGTGCTCCACGGGCTGATGGAGCGGCTCGGCGGCCTCGGCGTCCACACGCTCGAGGAGCTGCAGACGTTCTCCTCGCGCGTCACCACCGCCCAGCGCCGCAAGCGCCACCTCGCCGAGGGCCTCCCCCACGCCCCGGGGGTCTACCTCTTCCGCGACGAGCGCTCGCGCGTGCTCTACATCGGCACCTCGCGCGACCTCCGCACCCGCGTCCGCACCTACTTCACCGCCTCCGAGACGCGCTCGCGGATGGGCGAGATGGTGGGGCTCGCCACCTCCGTCACCGGGATCGAGTGCGCCACCCCGCTCGAGGCGGAGGTGCGCGAGCTGCGCCTGATCGCCGAGCACAAGCCGCGCTACAACCGGCGTTCCCGGTTCCCGGAGAAGGTGCACTTCGTCAAGCTCACCCGTGAGGCGTGGCCGCGGCTGTCGCTGGTGCGCCGGGTGCTCGACGACGACGCCGACTACCTCGGCCCGTTCTCGTCGCGCAAGACGGCCGAGAAGTGCCTGGCCGCCCTCCACGAGACCTTCCCGGTGCGCCAGTGCAGCGGCCGCATGCCGCAGGTCCCGTCGGGCTCGGCGTGCGTCCTGGCCGAGATGGGCCGCTGCCTGTCGCCCTGCGACGGCACGGTCGACTCCTCGACCTACGCCGCGGTCGTGCGCCAGCTGCGCGACACCCTGCTGCGCCGCCCCGACCGCGTGGTGGAGGCGATCAACGAGCGGATGCAGGCCCTCGCCGAGCTCGAGCGCTTCGAGGAGGCGGGCGTGCACCGCGACCGGCTCTCCACGTTCGTGCGGGCCGCGGCCCGCACCCAGCGCCTGACGGCGCTCACCCGCTGCCCCGAGGTCGTGGCCGCGCGCCGGGAGGACACCGGGCGGTGGGCGGTCCACGTCGTGCGCCACGGTCGGCTGGCGGCCGCTGGCGTGATCCCGCGCGGGGCGGACGCGCACCAGTTCGTCCGCGAGCTCAGGGCGAGCGCCGAGACCGTCTCCACCGCGCCCGGTCCGGTGCCGGCCGCGACCGCCGAGGAGACCGAGCGGATCCTGCGCTGGCTGGAGTCACCCGGCATCCGCCTCGTCGACGTCGAGGGCGACTGGGTGTGCCCCGTCGCCGGCGCCGCGCGCCACCTCGCGGTCTACGACGCGGTCAACGAGTCGCGGCTCTCGCTGACGCCCTTCGACGAGCAGCGGCTGCCCTCCCCCGTGCACCGGCCGGCGCGCTGACCGCGCCGGCCGGGGAGGCCGGGGCCGGGAGGGGCCTCAGTCGAGGCCGATGCTGAACGCCGACTCGAGGTCGTGGCGCGAGTAGGTGCGGAAGGCGATGTGGGTCTCGGTCTCGGTGACGCCGGGCACCTTGTTGAGCCGGTCGGCCACGACTGCTGCGACGTCCTCGTGCTCGCGCACCCGCACCAGGGCGATGAGGTCGACCTGACCGGTGACGGAGTAGACCTCGCTCACGCCGTCGATGCCCGCGATCGCCTCGGCGACCTCGGGGATGCGGGCGACGTCGGCCTTGACGAACACGATGGCGGTGATCATGGCGCCACCGTATCGCCGTACGTCCGCCACCTGCAGGTCTGACCGATCGGTCGACCCCCGTAGTCATTTCGGGCCATGCGCGGACCATTCGGGAGTCACGCACCGTGACCCGCCCCTAGCGTGGCGCAGTCATCGACCTGTCTCAGGGGGAATAGTGCGTCGTCTCGTCCCGGCTGTCCGCAGCCGCTCGCGCCGAGTGGTCACCGCATCACTCGGCCTCGCCGTTGCCGTCAGCGGCCTCGCAACGGCCGTTCCGACGGCCTCCGCGGCCACGGCACCCAAGGCGCCCACCGCCCTCGCGGTCCGCCTGCCCAACAGCGCCACCCCGGTGCTGACGTGGGAGCGCTCGACCGGGGCCACCAGCTACCAGATCCAGATCGACAACGACTCCTCGTTCTCGTCGACCGAGATCAGCGAGAACACGCGCAACGCCCGCTACGTCCCCACGCGCAACCTCACCCGGGGCACGCAGAACTGGCGGGTCCGTTCCGAGCGGGGCGGCGTGTACTCGGCATGGACGACCGGCACCTTCACGGTCAGCCCCGTCACCGTGCCGGTCCCCACTGCTCCCGCCAACGGTGCCGTGCTGCCGCAGCCCGACGCTCCGCCGCTGCTGCGGTGGCAGACCAGCCGCGGTGCCGTCTCGTACACCGTGGAGGTCGACGGCGACGCCGACTTCATCGGCGCCAAGAGCTACACGACGCGCACCACGTCGTTCGCGGTCCCCGAGGCACTCCCCGCCGGCGACTACTTCTGGAAGGTCACCGCCACCCTCGAGGGAGGCTTCAACAGCCAGCCGTCGCCGACCAGCAGTTTCGTCCTCAACGCCCTGCCGTCCCCCCGGCTCACCTATCCCATCGACGACATCAACGTCGCGATCGAGGACGTCGTCTTCGACTGGGAGCCGGTGCCGGGGGCCATCACCTACGACCTGCAGGTCGCGACCGACTCCACGTTCAACAACTTCGCCTTCAAGGCCGACAACCTCTACGGGTCCCGGTACTCGCCGGCCACCACCCTCTACAACGACCAGTTCTGGTGGCGCGTGCGAGCCGTGGACCTCGCCGGCCAGCCGACCGCCTGGTCGACGGCCAGGTTCAGCTTCCAGCGCAAGTGGCCCCAGTACGCCCAGGCGCAGTGGCCGACGGGGCTGCTCAGCACGCCGGACGCGTCCGTCGCGCCGAGCGACGGCGACAAGATGTTCTTCCAGTGGTCCCCGGTCAAGCACGCCTCCCGCTACGAGCTCGCCGTGGCGCTGGACCGCAACTTCTCCAGCTCGACGCGCACCTGCATCACTGCGTCGACGACCTACGCGCCTCGCGACGGCAGCGACTGCACCTTCTCGCCCGGCACGATCTTCTACTGGAAGGTGCGCCCCCTCGACGACCCGTACCCGGGTGGTCTCCCCGGCGTGTTCTCCGACATCCAGAAGGTGAAGTGGGGCACCCCGCGCGCCATCGGCACCCCGCCCGCCTCGGCCGACAGCCAGGTGGCGGGACTCAGGGCCAGCACCACCGGTGTCGGTGCCATGTCGTCGGACTCGTGCGGGGTCAAGGCGTGCGGCTCGATCTCCACGACGCCGGTGCTGTCGTGGGACAAGATGGACGGCGCTTCCTCGTACCTCGTCTACTACGCCAACGACGCCAACTTCACCACGACGCCGGCGGGCACCACCTACTTCACCACCACCAACAACGTCTTCGCGCTGCGTGACTCCGACCCGAAGAAGGCACTCCCCGAGAGCCAGGCCGGTCTGCCCTACTTCTGGTACGTGCGCCCGTGCTGGACGCAGAACGTCGAGGGGTCGCCCTGCGGCCCCGACCCGGTCTCGAACAGGGACGACCCCACCCTCGGCTGGCACAGCTTCGTCAAGACGTCCCCCGCCGTGTCCGGTCTGCAGTCCTCGGACCCCGCCGGCTCGGACATCACGTTCACGTGGAACGACTACTACGACACCAACCAGGCCGCCGGGAACGTCACGTTCGCCTACCCCGGGCAGCAGACCGCCAAGCAGTACCGGATCCAGGTCGACGACGAGCGGAGCTTCGCCGAGCCGCTCGTCGACCAGGCTGTCGTGGACCAGGCCACCTACACGGCGGGAGACCGTCTCTACCCCGAGGGCCGGCTCTACTGGCGGGTCCAGGCGATCGACGCCCAGGACAACGGGCTCACGTGGTCGGACCCGGTCGAGCTGGTCAAGTCGAGCCCCGCACCGACGCTCCTGTCCCCGATCGGCAACGCCGCTGTCGCGGGGGCCGCTCCCCTGCAGTGGGCGCCCCAGCCCTTCGCCCGCAGCTACGAGGTCGAGGTCTACACCAACGGCGACACGGCGTTCTCCCCGCCGAACCGCGTCATCAGCGCTGCGGTCTCGAACCCGGCCTACAGCCCGACCGAGCCCCTTCCGGCGTCGTCCACGCCGTACGTGTGGCGCGTGCGTCGCATCGACTCGCGCGGTAACCAGGGTCCCTGGTCCTCGGGCACGTTCGTGTCGCTCGGCAGTGCACCGGAGCCCCTGGCGCCCGCCGCGGGTGCGATGCAGGCCTTCGACGGGTCCTACTTCGAGTGGAGCGACGTCCCCGGCGCCGCGTCCTACCAGCTCTCGGTGAGGAGCGCCACGGAGAACCTGCTGTGGACGACCGTCGGTACGGCCTTCGCGCCCTCGGAGCTGCACACCGGCAGCTTTACCTGGCAGGTCACCGCGCTGGACGCCAGTGGTCGCCGTCTCGGGACGAGCGCAGCCCGCTCGTTCTGGGTCGACGCCGACGCCCCGCGCGTGAAGAAGGTCTCGCCCGGCAAGCTCACGCCCAAGTCCACGCTCAAGGTCACCTTCAGCGAGGCCGTCAAGGGCGCGAGCAAGAAGACGGTCACGCTCATGAAGGCCAACGCCAAGGGCAAGTTCAAGACCAAGGTCAAGGCCAAGGTCAAGGTCGTGAAGAAGGGTCGCCAGGTGCTGATCGACCCCAAGGGACGACTCAAGCGGGGCACCTACCAGATCGTGTTCACCACCAACCGGATCAAGGACCGGGCGGGCAACAAGCTGGTCGACGTGACGGCTGCCGTGCCTGGCCTGTGAGGCTGCCACGATCGACTAGCGTGCGCCCGTGACCTGGCTCGCTGACCACTGGCTCGACCTCCTCGGCTGGGGAGGGAGTGGACTCCTCGTCTACTCCCTCCTCCAGGCGAGCGTGCTGAGGCTGCGGGTCCTCAACGCCGTCGCGTGCGTCATCCTCATCGTCTTCAACGCGCTGCTCGCGGTGTGGCCGATGGTCGCGATGAACGTCGTCCTGGTCGCGATCAACCTGTGGTTCATCGTGCAGATGCTGCGCGACCGGCACGACGAGACGGCGTTCCAGGTGCTCGAGGTCGGTCCGGGCGACGAGTACCTGCGCCACGTGCTGCGGGTGCACGGCGAGGACATCCTGCGCTTCAACCCCGACTTCGTGCACGACCCGGGGCAGGCGCAGGGCGCCTTCCTGGTGCAGAAGGGCGACGAGACGGTCGGCGTCGTGCTGCTCCGCGAGGAGGGCGAGACCGCCCACGTGCTGCTCGACTACGTGACCCCGCGCTACCGCGACTTCTCCCCCGGCGAGTTCGTCTGGCGGCGCAGCGGCCTGCTCGCCGACCACGGCATCCGCCGGGTCGTGACCCCGCCCGCGATGGTCGGCGCCTACTACGACCGCCTCGGGTTCGAGCGCGACGGCGACTCGTGGGTGCTGGACGTGCGCCGGTGATCACCTACGTCATCCGCCGGGTGATGCCCCTCGTGGGGCTGGCCGCCATCGTGGGGGTGCTGGTCGGGCTGCAGGACGTGCCCGCCGTCGGCGCCGACGCGTGGCTGCACCTGCGGCTCGGGCACGAGTTCCTCTCCGGCGGCTGGTCGCTGACGCACCCCGGTCACCTCGGCGTCTACGACACCGCGACCTGGTACCCCACCCAGTGGGCCTCGCAGGTCGCGATGGCGTGGTTCGACGACCGCTTCGGCATCGGCGGGGTGATGTGGCTGTCCGGCACGGCCATCCTCGCCACCCCGGTCGTGCTCTACCTGCTGTGCCGGCGCTACGCCGCTCCCCTGCCCACCGTCCTGGCCGTCGGGGTGGCCGTCTGCGCCGCCGCGCCCGGCTTCTCCGCCCGCCCCCAGGTGGTGAGCTACCTGCTCATCGCCGTGGTGATGGGCGCCTGGCTCGAGACCGCCCGCGACGGGCGGCCGCGCTGGTGGCTCGTGCCGCTGGCCTGGGTGTGGGTCCCGCTGCACGGCATGTGGATCGTCGGCATCACGATCGGCGTGGCCGCCGTCGTCGGGATGGCGCTGACGCGGGAGCACCCTCGCGGCCTGCTGCTGCGGCTGGCCGCGATCCCTGTCCTGTCGGCGCTCGTCGCCTTCGCCACCCCGCTCGGCGCGCACGTCGTCGACGGCATCGCGGGCGTCGGGTCTCGCAACGGCGCCCTGACCGAGTGGGACCCGCCCGACTTCACCAGCCCCAACGCGCTGTTCCTGGTGCTCATGATCGTGGTCGTCCTCGTCGTCCGCCTGCGCGGCGGCGAGCCCACCGACTGGCCGACGCTGATGCTGCTCGGGCTGGCGATGGCGTGGGGGCTCTACACGCTGCGCACGACCATCGTCGCGGCCGTGATGCTGGCCCCGCTGCTCGCGATGGCGCTGCAGCACCTGGTGCCGTCGGTCGGTCGTCCCGGCAGGCGGGAGGTGGGGCTGGTCGCGGCGATCGCCGTGCTCGGCAGCGCCGCGATGGCCGTCGTCGCCTCCCAGCGGGACGACGACGAGGTCGTCGCCGCCTGGGTCGACGACCGCCTCGCGGCGATGCCGGCCGGCACGAAGGTGCTCAACGACTGGGAGCTCGGCCACTACACGATGGCCCGCCACCCCCAGGTCCAGCTCGTCATGCACGGCTACGTCGACATGTTCACCACCGGTGAGCTCGACCGGAACCTCCGCATCGCCAAGGTGGAGCCGAGGTGGGACACCTCCGTGGAGGCGCTCGACGCCGACTACGGCTTCGTCGACCCCAACTCCGCGATGGGCTACGCGCTGGTCCACCAGCTCGGGTGGACCGAGGTCGAGGGCGACGACGACTTCGTGCTGCTGCGTCCGCCGGCCGACGGCTGACCCCGGCTCAGCCGGCCGAGCTCGCCGCCACCCAGCGCTCCAGCGCCGCCCGCGCGTCACCGGAGTCGATGGCCTCCGCGGCCCGCGCCACGCCGGCCGGCAGCGACTCGGCGACCGGGAGCTCGGGCTGGCCGTGCACCGCGAGCGCGGCCCCCGCGTTGAGCACCACGGCGTCACGGACGGGGCCGGTCTCGCCGTCGAGGACACGGCGTACGACGTCGGCGTTGTGCGCCGCGTCGCCGCCGCGGAGGTCGTCGGTCGTGGCGCGCGCGATGCCGAGGTCGAGCGGGTCGACGCTGGTCCGGGCGACCTCCCCGCCGCGGACCTGCCAGACGGTCGAGGTCGTCGTGGTCGTCAGCTCGTCGAGTCCGTCGTCGCCGCGGAAGACCCACGCGTCGACGCCGCGCCCGGCCAGGACTCCCGCCATCACGGGCGCCATCCGCGGGTCGGCGCACCCGATGGCCTGGGCCTGCGGCCGGGCCGGGTTGGTCAGCGGTCCGAGGATGTTGAAGGTGGTCGCGATCCCGAGCTCGCGACGCGGCACCGCCGCGTGCCGCATCGCCGGATGGAAGGCGGCGGAGAAGCAGAAGGTGATCCCGGCCTCCTCCGCGACGGCCGCCACGCGGGCCGGGCTGAGGTCGAGTCGGATGCCCAGCGCCTCCAGCACGTCGGCGGAGCCGGACTTCGAGGACGCGGACCGGTTGCCGTGCTTGACCACGCGCGCGCCCGCGCCGGCGGCCACGATCGCGGCCATCGTCGAGATGTTGACCGACATCGAGCGGTCGCCGCCCGTCCCGACGACGTCGAGCAGCCGGCCCGGCACCGAGATCGGGTTGGCCGCGGCCAGCATCGCCGCCGCGATGCCGGCGACCTCCTCGACCGTCTCGCCCTTGGCGCGCAGCGCGACCACGAGGCCCGCGACCTGGACCGGCGTCGCCGCGCCGGCGAACACCTCGCCCATCGCCCATCGGGCCTGCTCCGCGGTCAGGTCGCTCCCCGCGACCAGGGTGGAGAGGACGTCGGGCCAGGTGTGGGACATGCCGTCAGGCTAGTGGGCGAGCGACGTCGCGCCGGGTGCGGCTCAGGTGGTGGCGGGCACCGACGGGCGCAGCAGGCCGATCACGGCCTCGGCCAGCTGGAGCGGGTCGATCGGGTGCGGCACGGCAGCCTCGGCGCGCGACCAGGTGGCGAGCCAGGCGTCCTGCGGACGACCAGTGAGCACCAGGACCGGCGGGCACTGGTAGATCTCGTCCTTGAGCTGCTTGGCGATGCCCATGCCCCCGGCGGGCACGGCCTCGCCGTCGAGGATCGCGAGCGCGATGTCGCCGCGGTCCATGTTCTGCAGCACCACCGGCTCGGTGGCGACCTCGACGTACTCGAGCTCGGGCAGGTCCGGGTGGGGACGACGGCCCAGCGCCAGGATGACCTGCTGCCGGGTGGTGACGTCGTCGCTGTAGACCAGGACCTTCAACGTCTTCGTGGAGTCGCTCACGAGATCCATCGTATCCACGGACGGCGCCCGCGTCGTCGCCTAGGCTCCGCGTGGTGGAGACCAGCCTGGCGCGACGCATGCTCGCCGTCGCCGTGTGCTGGTTCCTGGCGGTCGTCGGCACCTTCGAGTCGGCGGCCCACCTCGCCCTGAGCGGCGTCGGCTGGGACGCCCGCGCGTACTGGGGTGCGTGGCGGGGGTCGATGTACGAGGGCCACGTCGGCGACCCGGGGCACTTCCTCTACAGCCCGGCGTTCGCGCAGATCGTCTGGCCCCTCGCCCACACCACCTGGCCGGTGTTCGTCGCGGTCCTGGTCGTGCTCAACGCCGTCGGCCTGGCGTGGCTGCTGCGACCGCTGCCGCTCCTCGTCGCCGTGCCGCTGTGGGTGGCCGGCTCCCAGGAGGTGCTCTCGGGCAACGTCTTCGTCCCGATGGCGGTCGTCGCGGTGCTGGGGATGCGGCTGCCGCAGCTGTGGGCGTTCGTCGCGCTGACCAAGATCACGCCGTGCCTGGGACCGGTGTGGTTCGCCGTCCGCGGGGAGTGGGGCGCGGTGGCGCGCGCGGCGGCCGCGACCCTGGCGGTCGTGCTCGTCTCGGCCCTCGTGGCCCCGGGCCTCTGGGTGGAGTGGGGCCACTTCCTCCTCGACCAGGCCCGCGTGTCCGGGGGCCCGACCGGCTGGGAGTTCATCCCCGGCCCGCTCTACCGCGTCCCGGTCGCGCTGGTGCTCGTCGTGTGGGCCGCCCGCACCGACCGGGTGTGGCTGCTGCCGGTGGCGATGGTGCTGGCCACGCCCTTCCTGTGGAACGGCTCGTTCACCCTGCTGGCCGCCATCCCGCGCCTCAGGGCGTACGTGCCTCGCGACGCTCGGCCAGGTCGAGGCGACGATCCTCGCGTGAGGCCTCCTTCATCGACGACCGCACCCACTGGGTGAACAGCACCGCGAAGAACAGCACGCCCACGAGGTCACCGCTGGCCCACAGGATGCCACCGGCCAGGTGCTGGTCCTCGAGCGCGGGCGGCAGCCACGAGGCCATCGGCCCCTCGCGCAGCGCGAGGTAGTGCGCTGCGCCGATCAGCGTCGTCTGCCCCATGATCGTCACGCCGAGGAAGGCGTGGAAGGGCAGGGTCATGATCGTCAGCAGCACCCGGAACGGGTAGCCGACGCGCCCCGGCAGCGGGTCGATCCCCATCAGCGGCCAGAAGAAGAGCGTGCCGACGAGCACGAGGTGCACGTGCATCATCTGGTGGACGAACGACGAGGCCAGGCTGGCGTCGTACCACGGGCTGAAGTAGAGGGCCCACGGCGAGGCGACGTAGAGGACGAACGCCAGCGGCGCGAAGGCCAGCACCTTCGCCACCCTCGAGTGCAGGACCGCCAGCAGCCAGCGGCGCGGCGTCGCCGGGAGCGTGCGCAGCGCCAGCGTGACGGGCGCGCCGAGGGCGAGCGCGAGCGGCACGACCATCGACAGCACCATGTGCTGCACCATGTGGACGCTCAGCAGTGTGGTGTCGTAGCGGCCCAGCCCCGAGAGCGTCGCGAGCGCGAACGACCCCATGCCGAGGCCGACGAAGGCGAGGGTCCGGCCGACGGGCCAGCGGTCCCCGCGGCGGTGCAGGACGGTGACGCCGAGGACGTACAGGCCCGTCCCCCAGACGACCACGATGAACGGGATCGGGTCGATCCCCCAGTCGGTGAACACCCGCCCGAGGGTGAACGGAGGAAGGGTCTCGGCGGCTTCCTGAGAGGCAGCGGAGAGGGAGATGAGCACGGTGTGAACTTTATGACGGGGCTGTACAGGGGGTCGGGGTGCCCCTGTTGGACCTGAGCGGCCATAATGAGTACGTGGCGACAGCAACTGCGACGATTCCGGCCTCCCGTCTGCACGGGCACCACGACCGACCCAGCATGGTCAGCGTGGGCACCATCATCTGGCTCTCGAGCGAGCTGATGTTCTTCGCCGCGCTCTTCGCGGCCTACTTCACGATCCGTGCGGTCAGCCCCGACCTGTGGCTGCAGGAGACCGACAAGCTCAACGTGCCGTTCTCCACCGCCAACACCGCGATCCTCGTCGCCTCGTCCTTCGCCTGCCAGTGGGGCGTCTTCGCCGCCGAGCGCGGCCAGGTCGGACGCACCGGGGGCGTGCTCAACTTCACCAAGTGGGGCCTGCGCGAGTGGTTCATCCTCACCTACGTCATGGGCGCGATCTTCATCGGCGGCCAGGCGCTGGAGTACTCCGAGCTGATCCACGAGGGCGTCACGATCCCGAGCTCGGCCTACGGCACGATGTTCTACCTCACCACCGGCTTCCACGGCCTCCACGTGACGGGCGGCCTCATCGCCTTCCTGTTCGTGCTCGGCCGCACCTACCTGGCCCGTCGCTTCACCCACGAGCAGGCCGTCACCGCCATCGTGGTGTCCTATTACTGGCACTTCGTCGACGTGGTGTGGATCGGCCTGTTCTTCACGATCTACGTCATCAAGTAAGCACTCCCCACCGTCAACACCGTCGCAACCGGCAAGGACTCCAACGTGCGTTTGCTCAACCGAACCGCAGGTCGCCTCTCCCGGCACCGCCGGGGACCGCTCGCGGGTCTCGCGGTGCTGCTGCTCGGCCTGGTTGTCAGCGGCTCCCTCTACACCGCCCTGGCGCCCGCGCAGGCCCAGGACCAGCCCAGCGCCACCGAGCAGGTCGCGCAGGGCAAGGAGCTGTTCCTCGTCAGCTGCGCGTTCTGCCACGGCCAGAACGGCGAGGGCGTGCCCACCGTCCGCGACGGCTACCAGCTCGGCCCCTCGCTCGTCGGCGTCGGCGCCGCGGCGGTCGACTTCCAGGTCGGCACCGGCCGCATGCCGCTCGCCCGCCCGAGCGCCCAGGCGCCGCGCAAGCCGGTGGCGTTCACCGACGAGGAGACCGCGGCCCTGGCCGCCTACGTCGCCTCGCTGGGTCCCGGCCCGGCCGTCCCCGACGAGAGCGACTACTCCATCGAGGGCCTCTCCGACGACGAGCGCGAGGAGGCGATCAGCCGCGGTGGGCAGATCTTCCTCACCAACTGCACCGCGTGCCACAACTTCAACGGCGCCGGCGGCGCGATGCCGCGCGGCGGCTACGCCCCGAGCCTGCACGGCGTCGAGGGCAAGTACATCTACGAGGCCCTGCTGACCGGCCCGCAGAACATGCCGAACTTTAGCAACGGCAACCTCTCGCCCGAGGAGAAGCGCGACGTCATCGCCTACCTCGGCAGCATCCAGGACACCCCCGAGTACGCCGGCTTCACGCTCGGCGGCCTCGGCCCGGTCTCCGAGGGCCTCTTCGCCTGGATCGCCGGCATCGGCGGGCTCGTCGGCGCCGCGGTCTGGATCGCCTCGCACACGACGCGCAGCAAGAAGAACAAGGTGAACGCGTGAGCAACGACAACAACCTGCCCGTCAACGGACCCGACGGCGCGCCGGAGCCCTACAGCGACGAGACCGGCGCTGAGTCCCACCTCCCGGTGCACCACGCGGCCGAGCCGCTCCCCGACCCGGGCCTGCCCGAGCACACCTGGCGTCCGACCGACGTCGACCCGAGGGCCGAGCGGCGCGCCGAGCGCCAGGTCGCCGGCATGTTCATCGCCGCCATGATCAGCGCGGTCCTGTTCGTCGTCGCCTACTTCTCGCTCTCCGTCGGCGACAACTGGGACACCTTCCTCGGCATGGGCGCCTCGACGATGGCCCTCGGCGTGACGCTGGGCATCTCGCTGCTGCTCATCGGCACCGCGATCATCCACCTCGCTCGCAAGCTCATGGCCGACCACGAGATGGTCGAGATGCGCCACCCGGCGGCCTCCCCCGCGGAGGACCGCGAGGCCACCGTCGCCGCGCTCAACGCGGGCCTCGACGAGGCCGGCATCGGCCGCCGCCCGCTGGTGCGCAACACCATGATCGGCGCCATGGGCGTGCTGGGCCTGCCGGCCGTCGTCCTGCTGCGCGACCTCGCCCCCGGCGACCAGCTCGACATCGACAAGCTCGCCCACACCGTCTGGGAGCCGGGGATGCGCGTCGTGCGCGACGTCGTCGGCACCCCGATCCTGGCCAGCGAGATCGAGATGGGCGACCTCATCAACGCCGCACCCGAGGCGATGTTCCCCACCGAGGAGAACGGCTACCCCGAGCTCGAGGGCGCGGAGGAGCAGGCCGAGAAGGCCAAGGGCGCCATCATCGTGGTCCGGATGGACCCCGACGACATCATCCCCGCCAAGGGCCGCGAGAAGTGGACCGTCGACGGGATCATCTGCTACTCCAAGATCTGCACCCACGTCGGGTGCCCGATCTCCCTCTACGAGCGCACCACCCACCACGTGCTGTGCCCGTGCCACCAGTCGACCTTCGACCTCGCGGACGCCGCGAAGGTCGTCTTCGGTCCGGCTGCCCGTCCCCTTCCGCAGCTGCCTCTGGCAGTGGACGATGAGGGATACCTCGTCGCGCAGAGCGACTTCACCGAGCCCATCGGGGCCAGCTTTTGGGAGCGTGAGAAGCTGTGAGCACCATCGACACCAGCAAGGTGGCGACCAGCAACCGCACCGACGCTGCGACCGCCTCCAAGCCCGGCAAGGGCGCCGGGCTGGCGACCTGGGCCGACGACCGGCTGGGCCTCGCCACGGCGATGAAGAAGAACCTGCGCAAGGTCTTCCCGGACCACTGGTCCTTCATGCTCGGCGAGATCGCGCTGTGGAGCTTCGTCGTGCTGCTCCTCACCGGCGTGTTCCTCACGCTGTGGTTCAACCCGTCCATGGGCCACGTGACCTACGAGGGCTCCTACGACCAGCTGCGCGGCATCGGCATGTCGGAGTCGATGGCCTCCACGCTGCACATCTCCTTCGACGTGCGCGGCGGCCTGCTGATGCGCCAGATGCACCACTGGGCCGCGATGGTCTTCATCGCCTCGATGATGGTGCACCTGCTCCGCGTCGCCTTCACCGGCGCCTACCGCAAGCCGCGTGAGCTCAACTGGGTCATCGGCTGCGTGCTGCTGCTCCTCGGCACGCTCGAGGGCTTCACCGGCTACTCGCTGCCCGACGACCTGCTCTCCGGCACGGGCGTCCGTGCGGCCGACGGCTTCCTGAAGGCCACCCCGGTCGCCGGCACGTACATGTCGTTCCTGCTCTTCGGCGGCGAGTTCCCCGGTGAGTCGATCATCCCCCGCCTCTACATCATCCACGTGCTGCTGATCCCGGGCATCCTGCTCGGACTCATCGCCGCCCACATGCTGCTGCTCGTCTACCACAAGCACACGCAGTGGCCCGGCCCCGGTCGTACCGAGCAGAACGTGGTCGGCTTCCCGATGCTGCCGGTCTACGCCGCCAAGGCCGGCGGGTTCTTCTTCATGGTGTTCGGCGTCATCGCGCTCATGGGCGGTCTGATGTCGATCAACCCGGTGTGGAAGTTCGGCCCCTACGACCCCACCAAGGTCACCGCGGGCTCGCAGCCCGACTGGTACATGGGCTGGCCCGACGGCCTCCTGCGCATCATGCCGAGCCACATGGAGACGGTGCTGTTCGGCTACACCATCTCCTGGAACGTGATGATCCCGATCCTCATCGTGCCGCCGCTGATGCTGGTCATCTTGATGCTGCTGCCCTTCATCGAGGGCTGGATCACCGGCGACAAGCGCGACCACCACCTGCTCCAGCGGCCGCGCAACGCGCCGACCCGCACGGCGGTCATGGTGGCGCTGATGACCTTCTACGGCCTCGCCTGGGCCGCGGGCGGCAACGACATCATCGCGATCAAGCTGCACGCCAGCATCAACCAGATCACCTACTTCATGCGCGTGGCCATCTTCCTCGGCCCGCTCCTGGCGTTCTGGATCACGCGACGCTGGTGCATCTCCCTGCAGCGCCACGACAACGAGAAGCTGCTCCACGGCTACGAGACGGGCATCATCACCCGCTCCCCCGAGGGTCAGTACTCCGAGCGTCACCTGCCGATCAACGAGACGGCCGCCTACACGCTCACCGCCCGCGACCGCGACGAGATCCGGCCGGAGGCCGGTGACACCGACGCGGCCGGCGTGGCGGCGCCCAACTCACGGTCCGAGCGGATCCGCGCCCGGCTGTCGCGGTGGATGTTCGAGCACAACGTGCAGAAGCCCACGGCGGCCGAGCTCGAGGCGGCCCACCACCACGCCGAGCACGAGGCCGAGCTGCAGTCCGGGCTCGACCACCCGGCCGACGGTCACCAGTTCGACGACCACCGGCTCCGTGACACCGACGAGGTGCCGCTCCGCGGCGGCGACCACTGATCGCTGCGTCACCACGACGCTGGAGGGCCCGCCGGGATGATCCCGGCGGGCCCTTCGTCGTCTCCCGCCCGAGCGGTGAGCCAGACAGCTTCGGGCGTACGAGACCCTGCCCTGCTGCTCACCGCTGTGCCGATCGCCGGTGAGCCAGGCAGGTTCTGCGGCTGGAGAACCTGCCTCACGCACCGCCACGCCCGATAGCGGTGGTCCTGCCACCCTCGGCCCCCGCCCCGCGACGTACCGCGGGCCAGCGGTGCGTGAGGCCGCGTCCGGGCCGCAGCGTGCCGCTCACCCACCGCCGGGCTGGCCAGCGGTGAGCCACGCAGGTTCGGGGGCTTTAGAACCTGCCTCACGCACCGCCTCGCGGAGCAGCGGTGGCCCAGCCACACTCCAGCAACGCAGAAGGTGGCTGGAGCACCGCTCGGAGCGGTCAGGAGAGGGCCGAGCCGGCCTTCCAGGCGGCGCGGTCGAGGTTCCAGTCGCCGTAGCCGTTCTCGAGGGTCATCTGCCGGTCGGTGCCGGTGTACTCGACGACGTCGCCACGGCGGCTCATGGCGTACAGCCAGCCCGCGTCTGCGGTGGACATGCCCGTGCACCCGTGGGACACGTTGGCGTAGCCCTGCGAGCCGACCGACCACGGGGCGGCGTGGATGAACTCACCGGAGTACGTCACCCGCATCGCCCACTGGACGTCGTCGATGTCGTAGGCCTCGGGGCTGTTGCGGTTGATGCCGACGGTCTCGGAGTTCATCCGCTTCTCCGCGAACTTCTCGATGATCACCTTCGTGCCCGAGCGCGTGGTGAAGCCGGGCTTGCCGGTCGTGATCGGGAGCGTGCGGAGCAGGGCGCCGTTGCTGAAGACCTGCATCTGGTGGGTCTGGGCGTTCACCTTGTAGACGTGGGCGTCGCCGACGTGGAAGGAGACCTCGCGGTCCTCCTGGCCGTAGATGCCGTTGCCGGCGGGCAGGCTGTTGACGTCGACGTCCACCGTGACGTCGGTGCCGGCCTTCCAGTACGACACGGGACGCCAGTGCGCCTCGGTGTCGCTGAGCCAGTACCACGAGCCCTTCTGGGCGGGCGTGCTGGTCACCTGCATGTGCTTCTCGAACGTGGCGTGGTCGGTCACCGGGAGGTCGAAGGTGACGATGACGGGCATCCCGACGCCGACCGTCTCGCCCTGGAGCGGCGCGATCGAGGGGAAGGTCTGCTGGTCGAGGGTGAGGTCGACGGTGTGGAAGGAACGTGAGCGCTCCACGACCGACCCGTCGGGCCGGGCAGCCTTGGCGGCGATCGTGTAGTCGGTGCCGGGCTCAAGGGTCGCCGACGAGGTCCAGGTGCCGCCCGAGACGGCGCCCGCCAGCGGGCCTGCGGCCGAGCTGACCTGGACGCCCTCGAGCTGGGCGCCCGAGGCGGTGACGGTGACGGGTGCGTCGATCGGCACCGACCCGGCGTCGCGGAAGCTGGTGGTCAGGCGCACCGGCGCGGGGGCGACCGACTCGGAGGCGGCCGGCGCACCGGTGGTCCCCGGCTCGCGCCCACCGGCGTCGCCACCGGTCGCCGAGGCGTCGCACCCGGCGACGGCGGTCAGGGCCAGCAGTGCTGCGACAGCGGCCGCCCGACGGCGGGCCGGCTGTGCGGACGCGGATGACGACGCAGGCATGCGCATGCGGCTGGACCCCCCAAGGACTGGCGCGTGGAACGGAAGAACCCGTCCAGCGTACGTGCTGGACGGGTTCTGCCGAAGTCGAGGAGTCGCGCCTCAGTGGGCGTGTTCCCCGCGGTAGTACTCGAAGATGAAGCCGCAGACCATGATGGCGCCGATCACGAAGCCGATGATGACCAGCCACCAGGCGGCCAGCGCGGTGCCGTAGACGATCACGCCGAGGGCGAGCGCGCACCACAGCGGCCACCAGGAGTAGGGCGGGAAGAAGCCCAGCTCGCCGGCCCCGTCGGCGATCTCGCCCTCCTTGCGGTCCTCGGGACGGGGGTCCATCCGCGAGGCATGGAAGCCGAGGTAGAGCGTGACCATGCCGAAGAGCAGCGCGGTCATCACCAGCGCGGAGGTGCCCGTGGGGTCACCGGCGAGCAACCAGTACACCGGGGCGACGACGGCCACGAAGATCGTCGTGATCCCGAAGATCCAGGATTCGGCCTTCATCGCTGCTCCCCCTCGGTGTCGGTGCCCTCCACGCGCTCGCGCAGCATCTCCTCGCGCCCGTGCACGTCGGGGGCGTCGGCGACGTCACCGTTGCGCTCCGCCTCGTGCTCCTCGAGCTCGCGCAGGGCGACCTCGGGGTGGTGGAGGTCGAACGCCGGCGACTCCGAGCGGATCCGCGGCAGGGTGTGGAAGTTGTGGCGCGGCGGCGGGCAGCTGGTGGCCCACTCGAGCGAGCGGCCCCAGCCCCACGGGTCGTCCACCTCGATCTTCGGCCCCTTGGCGGAGACGTAGACGTTGTAGAGGAAGGGCAGCATGGAGGCGCCCAGCAGGAACGACCCCACCGTGGAGATCTGGTTGAGGGTGGTGAAGCCGTCGCCCGGCAGGTAGTCGGCGTAGCGCCGCGGCATGCCCTCGACACCGAGCCAGTGCTGGACGAGGAACGTGGTGTGGAAGCCGATGAACAGGATCCAGAAGTGGACCTTGCCCAGGCGCTCGTCGAGCATCTTGCCGGTCATCTTGGGCCACCAGAAGTAGAAGCCCGCGAACATCGCGAACACCACGGTGCCGAAGACGACGTAGTGGAAGTGCGCCACCACGAAGTAGGAGTCGGAGACGTGGAAGTCCAGCGGCGGGCTGGCCAGGATGACGCCGGTCAGGCCGCCGAAGAGGAAGGTCGTCAGGAAGCCGATCGACCACAGCATCGGCGTGTCGAACGACAACGAGCCGCCCCACATCGTGCCGATCCAGTTGAAGAACTTCACGCCTGTCGGCACGGCGATGAGGAAGGTCATGCCGGAGAAGAACGGCAGGTCGACCGCGCCGGTGACGAACATGTGGTGGGCCCACACCGCGACCGAGAGCATCGCGATGCCGAGCGTCGCGGCCACCAGGCCGACGTAGCCGAAGATCGGCTTGCGGCTGAAGACCGGGAGGATCTCGGAGATGATGCCGAAGAACGGCAGCGCGATGATGTAGACCTCGGGGTGGCCGAAGAACCAGAACAGGTGCTGCCACAGGATCGGCCCGCCGTGCGACGGGTCGAACACGTGGGCCCCGAGGATCCGGTCGGCCTCCAGCGAGAGCAGGGCGCCCGCGAGGATCGGGAACACGAGGATCACGAGCATGCTGGTGATCAGGGTGTTCCACACGAAGATCGGCATCCGGAACATGGTCATGCCGGGGGCACGCATGCAGATGATGGTGGTGATGAAGTTGACGCCACCGAGGATGGAGCCGAGGCCGGCCATCCAGAGGCCCATGATCCACAGGTCGCCGCCCACGCCCGGGCTGCGGACGGCGTCCGACAGCGGCGTGTAGGCGAACCAGCCGAAGTCGGCGGCACCGCTCGGGGTGAGGAACCCCGAGCCGGCGATCAGGCCGCCGAACAGGAACAGCCAGTAGCTGAACATGTTGAGGCGCGGGAACGCCACGTCGGGTGCACCGATCTGCAGCGGCATGATCACGTTGCTGAACCCGAAGAACAGCGGCGTCGCGAAGAGCAGCAGCATGATGGTGCCGTGCATGGTGAACAGCTGGTTGTAGAGCTCGTCGTTGACGACCTGCATGCCCGGGTACGCCAGCTCGGCGCGGATCAGCATGGCCATGAGGCCAGCCGCCAGGAACCAGGCGAACGAGGTCGCGAGGTACATCTTGCCGATCAGCTTGTGATCGGTGGTGGTCAGGATGCGCACGACCTGCTGGCCGAGCGTCTTCTCCTTGACCGTGCCCTGATGGGTAGCGGCGGTAGCGGCGCTCACTCCTGGGCTCCTTCCGCGTCGGTCTCGAGACCGGCCTGGTCGTTGACGTAGCTGCCGCCGAGGACGGGCGCAGCGGCGGAGTTGCCGGCCGCGGCGAGGTCGGCGAGGTACGCGTCGTACTTCTCCTGGCTCACCACCTCGACGTTGAAGAGCATCCGCGAGTGCGAGACACCGCAGAGCTCGTAGCACTTGCCCTTGTACTCGCCCTCGACGGTCGGGGTGACCTGGAGCTTGTTGACGCGGCCGGGGATGACGTCCATCTTCACCAGGAAGGACGGGACGCCGAAGTCGTGGATCACGTCGGGCGAGTGCAGGTTGAACTGGATCGTCCTGTCGACCGGCAGCACCAGCGTGGGGATGTTGCGGCCCGTGCCGGAGGTGTAGACGTACTGGTCGTAGGCGAAGTCGCCGGAGCCGTCGCCCTCGAGCTCACCAGTGGCGCTGGTGTCCTGCTCGCCGACGCCGTAGTTGAAGGTCCAGGACCACTGCTGGCCCATGACCTCGACGGTCATGTCGGGGTCGGCGTCGAGCTTGATGACCTCGTCCTGCACGCGCACGGTGTGGAAGAAGAACACCACGCACATCAGGACCGGGGCGATCGTGTAGAAGACCTCGAGCGGCAGGTTGTAGCGGGTCTGGCGCGGCACCTCGTCGTCGCTGCGACGGCGGAAGCGCACGACCGCATAGAAGATGAGGCCCCAGACGATGACGCCGGTGACCATCGCGGCCACCCACGCCCACTTCCAGAGCTCGTAGGTGTAGGGACCCTGGGCGGTGGCCCGGTCGGGCATCGCGAGGTTCCGGATCTGGTGCTGGTCGGCCTCGGAGCAACCGGCCAGGACCAGCATCGTCACGCCCAGCAGCGCGACCTTCAGGACGCGCCCGGGCACGGCTGAAAGCTTGGGGACTTGCAGACCCACTGACGAGCCTCTCTCTCGGTCCTTCTCGACAGATGAAGAGTATCCCCAACAGCAGCGGTCGTGCCGGGCAGGGTCGGGTGAGGCCCGCTACGTGGCGACCGCCCGAGCTCGCCGGGCTGGTGCGCCGGGCGGCCGTGGCACAGTTCGGCCTGTGACCGGGCCCGCCGACCTCGACAGCGCGTCGTCCGCGCCGCTCCACCCCGCGGCCCGCGAGGTGCTGCTGGCGGCCCTCGACCGGGGGTACGCCGACCCCAGACGGCTGCACCGGGCCGGCCGCGAGGCCCGCCTGCTGCTCGACAACGCCCGCGAGGCGACGGCGGACGCGCTGGGCGTGCGACCCGACGAGGTGACCTTCACACCCAGCGGCACCCACGCGGTGCACCTGGGGCTGCTGGGACTGGTGAGGGGGTCGCGGCGCGGCGACGGGGTCGTCCACTCCGCGGTCGAGCACTCCGCCGTCCGCCACGCCGTGGCGTGGGGTGCTCGCGGCGTCGAGGTCGGCGTCATGGGCGACGGGCGCGTCTACGACGGCGACCTCGTGCAGGAGGCGGTCGCGCCGGGCGTCGGGGTCGTCGCGCTGCAGACCGCCAACCACGAGGTCGGCACCCTGCAGGACGTCGGGGCCTTCGAGCTGCCCGATGACGTGCCGCTGTTCACCGACGCCTGCGCCTCGATGGGCCGCCTCCCCCTGCCCGACGGCTGGGCGACGGCGGCCGGCTCGGCGCACAAGTGGGGTGGCCCGGCCGGGGTCGGGGTGCTGCTGGTCCGCAAGCGCGCCCGCTGGCGCAACCCGTTCCCGGGCGACGACCGCGTCGACGAGCGCTCGACCGGCTTCGAGAACGTCCCTGCGGTGCTCGCCGCGGCTGCCGCGCTGCAGGCCGTGGTGGCCGAGCGCGAGGAGGTGGGCCCGCGCCAGCACGCGCTCGTGGACGTCGTACGCCGCCGGGTGGCCGCCGAGGTGCCCGACGTCGAGGTCGTCGGCGACCCCGACGCCCGGCTCCCCCACCTCGTCACGTTCTCGTGCCTCTACGTCGACGGCGAGGCGCTGGTGACCGAGCTGGACCGCCGCGGCTTCGGCATCGCCAGCGGCTCGGCCTGCACCGCCTCCACGCTGACCCCCAGCCACGTGCTGGAGGCGATGGGCGTGCTGACCCACGGCAACGTGCGGCTCTCGCTGCAGCGCGACACCACCCGCGCCGACGTCGACGCGTTCTGCGACGTCCTCCCCGAGGTCGTGGCCTCGATCCGGGCGCGGGTGGGGCTGTGAGCGCGCCCGAGGCCGGGGAGCCCGCGGTCGAGCTCGACTGCCGCGACCTGCCCTGCCCGATGCCCGTCATCGAGCTGGCCCGCCACCTCACCGACGTCGCCGTCGGCGAGGTGCTCGCCGTCGTCGCCCACGACCCCGCCGCGCGCGTCGACGTACCGGCCTGGTGCCGGATGAAGGACCAGCACTACCTCGGCGCCGACACCGCCGCCGACGGCGCCCCGCGCTTCCTGGTGCAGCGGCTCGGCTGAGCCGTCAACGGGCTGACTCGAGCGGACCTTTCGACGCTCGACGCACGGTGTCGACGCTGGACGCACGCCATGGCGTGCGTCGAGCGGCCACAGGTCCGCCTGAGCACGCCCGTGCACGCGGGCGGACGGCCACGACCAGGCGGCCCGGAAGGGGCGGCCCGGGCGCCGTCAGGGGCGGATGGTCTGGAGGTGGGGGCCGAAGTCCGCGACCGCGTCGTCGCCGTAGGTGGCGGCGCACCGCGTGAGGAAGGCCTCGCGGGAGATCTCGTACTCCTGGGTGCCGACCTGCTCGACGACGTAGACCGCGAGCAGGCAGCCGAGCTGGGCGGCACGCTCGTGGCCGAGGCCCCAGCTGAGGGCGGCCATGAAGCCGGCGCGGAACGCGTCGCCGACACCCGTGGGCTCGACCTTCTCGATCTCCGGCACGGCCGGGACCACGATGGACTCGGCGCCCTTGCGGTCGATCCGGACGCCGTCGGGTCCGAGGGTGACGACCCAGGTGCCGACGCGGTCGAGCACCTCCTCGGCGCTCCACCCGGTCTTCTGGGTGATGAGGCTGGCCTCGTACTCGTTGGAGAACAGGATCTCCGCACCGTCGATGAGCGGGCGGATGAGGTCACCGTCACCGAAGGCGAGCTGCTGGGAGGGGTCGGCGAGGAAGCGGTAGCCGCGCTGGCGGCACTCGTCGGTGTGCCGCAGCATGCCCTGCGGGTCGTCCGGGCCGATGAGGACGTAGTCGGGGTCGCCGACGCGGTCGACGATGGGCTTGAGCTCGATCTCGCGCGACTCGCTCATCGCGCCGGCGTAGAAGCTGGCGATCTGCGCGTGGGCGGTGTCGTTGGTGCAGACGAACCGCGCCGTGTGCCGGGTCTCGGAGACGTGCACCGAGCCGCAGTCGACGTTGTGGCGCTCCAGCCACGCGCGGTACTCCCCGAAGTCCTCGCCGACGGCGCCGACCAGCACCGGGCGCAGACCGAGGTTGCCGAGCCCGAAGCAGATGTTGGCCGCACAGCCGCCCCGGCGGACCTCGAGGTCCTCGACGAGGAACGAGACCGACAGCTTGTCGAGCTGGTCGACGACCAGGCTGTCGGAGAACCTGCCCGGGAAGGACATCAGGTGGTCGGTCGCGATGGATCCGGCAACGAGGAGGGACACGCCGCGGAACACTACCTTTCAGTACGTCTCCGCGTACCAATCAGTAGCCCCTAGCGTCGTGTCCATGACGACGTCGACGCCCTCCTCGAGCCGCCCCTCGCACCTGGTCCACGACGAGCTGGCCACCCCGCAGGAGATGGTCCGCGACTGCCGGGAGCTCGGCCGCAACCTCGGCCTGGAGACCCGTCTCGAGCGGGCCGCGCGCGCCGCGGTGGCCACGCCGCCGAGCCTGCGGTACGAGGACTACCCGGCCGAGGTCGGCAAGCGCGAGATCCGCGTCTCCGAGGCCGCGGCGCGCCTCGCCGCCGCGCTCCACCTGCACCTCGACTGACCCGCGGCCGCACGCCGCGCCCGCCGTACGACGAAGGGCCCCAGCCGGTCGGCTGGGGCCCTTCGTGCGTATTAGTGCGCGGTGGTGCTCAGTGGAAGCTGTCGCCGCAGGCGCAGGAGCCGGTGGCGTTCGGGTTGTCGATGGTGAAGCCCTGCTTCTCGATGGTGTCGACGAAGTCGATCTCGGCACCGTTGAGGTAGGGGACGCTCATCCGGTCGACCACGACGGTCACGCCGTCGAAGTCGGTGGTCACGTCGCCGTCGAGGGTGCGCTCGTCGAAGAACAGCTGGTAGCGCAGGCCCGAGCAGCCGCCCGGCTGCACGGAGATGCGCAGGGCCAGGTCGTCACGGCCCTCCTGCTCGAGGAGGCTCTTCACCTTGCCGGCAGCGACAGCGGAGAGGTTGATCTGGTCGGTACGGCGCTCAGTGGTCTCGACCTGCTCGGTCATCTCATCACTCCAGGAAGTCTCGGGGTACTGCTCTCCCCAATGGTCGCACACGGTGGGTTATTCCCCGAACGTCGTGACTAGCCGGCTGCCACACCCGAGATGTCGCCGCCCGAGGGTGGCGGCGTACGACATCGCCGACCGCCTGCCGCATGTCGTACGCCGCCACCCTCGCGAGCGGCCGCCGATCAGCGGCGTCCTCGCACGCGCGCCAGGAAGCTCGCCTGGCCCGCCGAGGTGAAGACGGAGTCGCGCAGCAACGCGGTCCACTCCCGAACCCGACCCGGCTCGTGTGGCCGGCCGAGCGCCCGGTCCGCGTCCTCGAGGACGGTGACCGGGCGGCGAAGGACGTCGCCTGCCGTGTACCCACGTCGCACGAAGCCGGCCCGGTCGAGCCTGCGGTCACGGCGGCGGTCCTTCACCCGCCGCGCCGCCTTCTCGTGCTCGTCGCCGTCGAACTCGTGGACGGAGCTCGTGCCGCACACCCACAGGTCGACCGTCGCGATCACCACCCCGTCGGGATCCGCGACGGGGTGCTGCGGCTCCACGGCGACGTCGCACACCACGTGGAGCAGGCGGAGCAGCGTCTCGTACACCGACTCCGACCGCTCGTCCGCAAGGGCCAGCGCCTCCCGGAGCCGCTTCGCCCCGGGTCTTCGGGGCCGTGCGACCTCGCCGATCTCTGCTCGGGTGACCTGCCGCAGGTGGAGCGCGCAGTCCACCAGCACCACCAGGTCCACGAGACCGAGCCACCGGCCGCAGGCCAACAGGGTCTCCGCCGCCACCGCGCACCGCAGGCCGTCGACGACCTCGAACCCGATGGGTCGGGTGTGACGGCTGGTCAGGACGCCCGTGCGCATCGGGCGCGGGTCGTCGAGACCCATCGCCAGGAAGACCGGCGTGCCGACCGGAAGCGGGAGCATCCACCAACCCCGCACCTCCGCCGACGTGAGCGCAGTGAGGCTGTTGTCGTCGCACAGGAGCAGCTGCCACGCGTGCCACGCGCCCGTGCGGTCGTCGAGCTCCGTCAGCCGGTGGGCACCATGGGTCTCACGCACGTACGCCGCCAGCCGCGGGTGGCCGCGCAGGGCTGGCGGGCGCGGCGGTGGACAGTCGTCAACGGGTCCGGTGACCATCCGCCGATCGTGGGCCGGGTGTACCTCCCCGTGCAGCCGGCCCGGTCGCCGCCTGTGGACAGCGGCTGCCAGCGGGTGGCTGTGGACACGAGCGGGGCCGCAACCGGCGTCAGCCCACCCTGGCGGCGTACGACATCCCGGAGGCGCCGAGCGATGTCGTATGCCGCCACCCTCATGGACCCGCCGCCCACCCTGGCGGCAAACAACAGACCGAAGAGCCCGACCCATGTCGTATGCCGCCACCCTCGAGGAAGGACAGCAGCTGGAGCCGGTCAGCGCGACCAGGTGCGGGCCACCCGGGCGGCGAGCTCGGCGAGCGCCTCGGCGGGCGCGCCGAGGGCGCGTTCCTCACCGACCAGCTCGACGAGGGAGTAGGCCGACTCGATCCCGAGGGCGCGCATCTCGCGGGAGCCGACGAGGACCTGGCCGGCCAGCGCGACGCAGGGGCGGAGGGCCTCCGCGGCGACGGCGGCGACGCCGTAGGGCACCTTGCCGGCCCGGCTGGAGAAGTCGAAGGCCCCCTCGCCGGTGACGACGAGGTCGGCGGCGCGGGCACGGCCGGCGAGGTCGACGGCCTCGGCCACGAGCGCGATGCCGGGCTCGCGGGTCGCGCCGAGGGCGAGCAGCGCGTAGCCGATGCCGCCGGCGGCGCCGGCGCCCTTCTCCAGCGACGTACGCCGGTCGGCGGCGGCCGCGAACGTCTCGAGCCAGCCGTCGACCTCGGCGATGCGCTCCTCGGCGATGCCCTTCTGCGGCCCGAACGTCTTGGCGGCGCCGAAGAGGCCGGTGAGGGGGTTGTCGACGTCGCTGGCGGCGACGAGGGTGACGCCGGCGAGGCGCTCGCGCGCGGGCGCCAGGTCGACGCGGCTCACGCCCGCCAGGGCCCGCGGACCGGCGGAGAGGTCGACGTCGGAGGTCGCCCCGAGCGCGGCCAGCACGCCGGCACCGCCGTCGGTGGTGCCCGACCCGCCCAGCCCGACCACGACCGTCGTCGCGCCCCCGTCGACCGCGGCGAGCACGAGCTCGCCGACGCCGCGGCTCGTGGCTGCCTCGGGGTCGCCGTCACACAGGTGCAGCCCGGCCGCCTGGGCGCTCTCGACGTAGGCCGTCGCGCCGACCCGCAGCACGGTGGCCGGGACCGGCGCGCCGTGGGGACCGGTGATGGTGGCGGCCGCGAGCTCACCGCCCAGCGCGGCGTGCAGCACGTCGACGAAGCCGGGGCCGCCGTCGGCCATCGGCGCGAGGTCGAGGACGTCGTCGGGCGCGTGACGGCGCCACCCCTCGGCGATCGCCGCGGCCGCCTCGACGGCGGTGAGGGTGCCGGCGAACTTGTCCGGGGCGATCAGCACGCGCATGGCGCCATCCTTGCAGTGGTCGCGTCGGGCATGCTGGGCGCATGAGCACAGATCCCGTCGTCGCCGAGGTCGTCGTCCCGGGCAGCCCCAGAGCGGCCTTCGTCGGCTTCACCGCCCAGATGGGCGAGTGGTGGGACCCGCTGCTCACGCCCGACTCCGCCACCTTCACCGGCATCTCGATCGACCCGAACGGTCCGGTCGCGATGGTGCACGGCGACGAGGAGTACGTGTGGGGCCGGGTGATGAAGTGGGACCCGATCGGCGAGTACGCGCAGGAGTTCTGGCTCGGCCACCCCGAGGACGAGGCGACGGTCCTCGACGTGCGCTTCACCGACACCGGCGAGGGCAGCACCCTGGTCCGGCTCGTGCACAGCGGCTGGACGGCCGACACGGAGTCGCTGCGCGAGAAGTACACCCACTGGGACGACCTGCTCGCCCGCTTCGCCGCGCACGTCTCGTGAGCAGCGGCCGGTGAGCCAGGCGCTGGTCCGTCCGCTCCGCGAGGACGACCTCGAGGCGTTCGGCGAGATCACCGCCACGAGCTACCACGAGGTCGACCAGCGCACCTACCAGCGCGCGTGGCCCGATCCCGTGCGCCGTCCGCCGGGCCGCAACAGCGCCTGGATCGAGCGCGCCCGCGCCGCGATCCGCACCGACCCCGGCGGGTGCTGGGCCGCGGAGGTGGACGGCGTGCTGGTGGGCGGTGCGGTCTCGCGGGTGCGCGAGCTGATGTGGATCCTGGCGTCCTTCGCGGTCCGCCCGGACCACCAGGGGCAGGGCATCGGCGCCCAGCTGATGGCCGCCGCCCTGCACCACGGCCGGGGCTGCCTGCGCGGCATGTTCGCCGCGAGCGCCGACCCGGGCGCCGTACGTCGCTACCGGCTCGCCGGCTTCGACCTCCACCCCCAGATGTTCGTGACGGGCGTCGTCGACCGCAGCGCCCTCCCGGTCGTCGAGCGGGTCCGCGAGGGGACCGCAGCAGACGTCGACCTGCTCGACTCGGTCGACCGCCGCACGCGCGGCGCCGCGCACCTGTCGGACCACCAGCTGCTCCTGGCCCAGCTCCGCCTGCTCGTCGTGGACCACAGCACCGGTCAGGGCTACGCGTACGTCGACGAGACCGGCTCACCGGCGTTGCTGGCCGCGACCAACCGGCGCACGGCGGCGCAGCTGATGTGGGAGGCGCTGGCGTCGTCGCCGCCGGGCCACCAGGTCTCGGTCCACCACGTGACCGCGGCGAACGCGTGGGCGCTCGACGTGGGCCTCGCGGCGCGGCTGGCGATCCACCAGAACGGCTACCTGTGCCTGCGGCGGATGAAGCCGCCCGCGCCCTACCTCCACCACGGGAGCCTGCTCTAGGGCGGGTCGCGCCGATCACCCCAGGGACGTGCCGGGCTCCAGGCGGCCGCCGGGTGCGACCTCACCGCCGAGGCGGCAGTCGCGCCCCGCCAGCACCAGGTCCTCGTCGCGGGCCACGCGCGCCGAGGGCTCCGCACCGACCCGCGCCCCGGCGAGGACCTCGCACCGCTCGTCGACGACGGCCGTGCGCACGACCGCACCGGCCCGCACCACGCAGTCCTCCATCAGCACGCTGTCGTGCACCTCGGCGCCCTTCTCCACCACCACGCCCGGGCCGAGCACGCTGCCCACGACCAGGCCGGAGACGTCGGCACCGGGCGAGAGCAGCGAGTCGCGGCACTCCCCCGTGGCGCGCACGCGCGCCGCGGGGCGGTCGGGCCAGTGGGAGATGACCGGGCGCCCCGGGTGGTCGAAGACGTCGACGCGTCCGGCGAGCAGGTCGCGGTGGGACTGGAGGTAGAGGGCCGGCTGCCCGACGTCGCGCCAGTAGCCCTCCAGCGGCACCGCGGCCACGTTGCCGCCCTCGACCAGGCGCGGGAGCAGCCGCTCCCCGAAGTCGCCGATGCCGCTGTCGCCGTCGTCGAGGCCCGAGCCGCCTGCCAGCTCGGCACGCAGCTCGTGGAGCGTCGTGACCAGCGCCTCGGTGTCGTAGACGAAGATCTCGGTGGCGACGGTGCCCGACGAGGGCCGCGAGGGCTTGTGCTCGACGCCGGTGACGGTGCCGTCGCCCCGGGCCAGGACGACCACGTTGTCCGAGGCGTCCTTCTTGCTCACCTCGCTGGTCAGCACGGTCGCCACGCGCCCGGAGGCGACGTGCTCGTCCACCACGGGGGCGAGGTCGGTGTTGAAGACGTGGTCAGCGCTGCACACCACGAGCGTCCGGGCCCCGAACGCCTCCAGGTCGGCCGACATCCGGAGCAGCAGGTCGCCGTTGCCGTGCGCGAAGCCGCTCTCGGTGGCAGGCCCGGTGCCGGTCTGCGGCACCATCCGCCGGAACCCGCCGCGGTTGCGGTCCAGGCTCCACGGCCGTCCACCGGAGAGGTAGTCGTCGATCGAGGTGACCTGGTACTCCAGCGACACCCACACGTCCGCCAGGTCGGCGTGCACCAACCCGGAGAGCGCGAAGTCGATCAACCGGTGGACCCCGCCGTAGGGCAGCGCGGGCTTGGCGCGCTCGCGCGTCAGCACGTCCATCCGTGATCCCTGTCCCCCGGCCTGCACCAGGGCGAGCACCTCTCCGCGACGTGGCATGCCGCACACCCTCCCACTGCTGCGCTGCTGTCGGCGACCCTCCCTAGGATGAGCCCATGAGTCTCGTCGACCTGCCGCTCCTCCCCCTCGGCAAGGGCCGTGACCTCGACGCGGAGCGCGGCGTGGAGTGCCCCGGCGACCTGCCCGCGGCCTCCGACCCCGACCTGGTCGCGCGTGCGCGTGCCGCGAAGGATGCCCTCGGCGAGCGCGTCTTCGTGCTGGGCCACCACTACCAGCGCGACGAGGTCATCCAGTTCGCCGACGTGACGGGCGACTCCTTCAAGCTCGCGCGCGACGCCGCGGCGCGTCCCGGCGCGGAGTTCATCGTGTTCTGCGGCGTGCACTTCATGGCCGAGTCGGCCGACATCCTCACCTCACCGGCCCAGCGGGTGGTGCTCCCCGACCTGGCCGCCGGCTGCTCGATGGCCGACATGGCCCGCCTGCGGCAGGTGGAGGACGCGTGGGACGCGCTCGCCGACGCCGGCGTCCAGGACGTCGTCGTGCCCGTGACCTACATGAACTCCAGCGCCGACATCAAGGCCTTCTGCGGCCGCAACGGGGGGACGGTCTGCACCTCCTCCAACGCCGACGTGGCGCTCGCGTGGGCGTTCGACCAGAAGCCGGACGCGGCGGGCGGCGCCAAGGTGCTGTTCCTCCCCGACCAGCACCTCGGCCGCAACACCGCGGTGCTGCAGATGGGCATCGCGCTCGAGGAGTGCGTGGTCTGGGACCCGCACCAGCCCCACGGCGGTCTCACCCCCGACGAGCTCCGCCGCGCACGGATGATCCTGTGGAAGGGCCACTGCTCGGTCCACGGCCGCTTCTCCGAGGACGTCGTCGACGAGCTGCGCGCGCAGCACCCCGGCATCACGGTGCTGGTCCACCCCGAGTGCCGCCACGAGGTCGTCCTCAAGGCCGACCTCGTCGGCTCCACCGAGTTCATCATCAAGACCATCGAGGCCGCCGAGCCCGGGTCGGTGTGGGCGGTCGGCACCGAGCTCAACCTGGTCAAGCGCCTCGCCGACGCCCACCCCGACAAGTCGATCGTCTTCCTCGACCGCAACGTCTGCTACTGCTCGACGATGAACCGCATCGACCTCCCCCACCTCGTCTGGGCCCTCGAGAGCCTGGTCGCCGGCACCGTCGTCAACCAGGTCACCGTCGACCCCGAGACCGAGGCGGAGGCGCTCGTGGCGCTGCAGCGCATGCTCGACCTGCCCGGCACGTCCCACAAGGACTGAGCGCGGTGGCCGTGCGGCACGTCACCGACGCGGAGCGGCGCAGCCGGATCGCCGTGCGCCATGCGCTCGCGCCGGCCCACCGCCTCGGCGACGTCGAGGCCGTCACGCGCGCGATGACCGTCCTGCACGCCACGGAGGCGGCCACCGTGCACCTCGCGGTCGCCGCACGCACCGAGGGCGTCGGACCCGAGGACGTCGACGCCGCCCTCCACGACTCCCGGCAGGTGGTCAAGCAGCTGGCGATGCGACGCACGCTGTTCGTCTTCCCCCGCGACCTGCTGCCTGCCGCGTGGGGCAGCGCGTCGGCCCGGGTGGCGACCGCGGAGCGCAAGCGCATCGCCAAGGCGATCGCGGGTGCGGGCATCGCCGACGACGGCGAGGCCTGGCTCGACGCCGCGTGTGACGCGACGCTCGCGCGGCTGGCGGCCGGTCCGGCCACGACGGCCGAGCTCCGGGCCGAGGTGCCGGAGCTGGCCGGGATGGTCGGGGGGACGACGGACAAGCCCTACGACCGGCCGACCCCGGTGGCGCCGTGGGTGCTGACCACCCTCGGCCTCGACGGGCGGGCGGTCCGCGGTCGCAACGCCGGGCACTGGCGCCTCAACAAGCCGACCTGGACGACGACGGCCGACTGGCTCGGCACCGTCCCCGAGCCGCTCGACGAGGCGGCCGGGTACGCCGAGCTGGTCGGGGCGTGGCTGCGCACCTTCGGTCCCGGGACGGTCGCCGACCTGCAGTGGTGGCTCGGCTCCACCAAGACCGCGGTGACCCGTGCGCTGGCCGACGTCGGGGCGGTCGAGGTCGTCCTCGACGACGGTGCGACCGGCTGGCTGCACCCGCTCGACACCGACGACGTCGGGCCGGTGGAGCCGTGGGCGGCGCTCCTGCCGACGCTCGACCCGACGGTGATGGGCTGGCGCGGTCGCGAGTTCTACCTCGACCCCGCCCACGTGCCGTACCTCTTCGACACCAACGGCAACGCCGGCACGACGGCCTGGTGGGACGGGCGGATCGTCGGTTGCTGGGTGCAGGACGACGAGGGCGTGGTGCGGCTCTCCCTGCTCGAGGACGTCGGTCCCGGCGGGCGGGCGGCGCTGGAGGTGGAGGCCGCGCGGCTGACCGCGTGGCTCGACGGCACCGTCATCGGCAACGTCTACGCCTCGCGACAGATGAAGCAGGCCCGCCTGCCCTGACCTGCAGGCCCGTCAGAGGCCCGGGAGCTCGAACCAGAACACCGATCCGCCGCCCTCGCGCGGGTCCACGCCGATCACGCCGCCGTGCGACTCGATGACGCGGCGGCACGTGGCCAGACCCAGGCCCGATCCCTCGACGGTCTTGTCGAGGCGGGCCAGGGGCGCGAAGACGCGCTCGCGCTTGTCGTCGGGGACGCCGCGGCCGCGGTCGCGGACCTCGATCCGCGGCAGGCCGTCGTCGGTCGTGGTGCCGACGACCTCGATGTCGGGCTCCTCGCCGGGCTCGGTGAACTTGGCGGCGTTGTCGACCAGGTTCATCAGGACGGCGCGCAGCTGCACCGCGTCGCCGCGCACGACCGGCAGGTCGCGGACCTCGACCGCGTCGCGCGACACCCGGCCGGCGACGTCGTCGAGGACCGTCTCCATCTCCACCGCGAGGTCGACCTCGTCGTCGCCGGGCACCGAGCCCTGGGAGGCGAACTCGAGGAGGTGGTTGATCATGTCGGTCATCCGGTCCACGCCGCGGCGCGCCCGGGCGACGGTGTCGACGAGGTAGGGGTCGGTCACGTCCATCTCCAGCGCCTCGAGCGAGAGCGATATGGAGGTGAGCGGGTTCTTCAGGTCGTGGGTCACCTGCCCGGCGAAGTGCGCCAGGCGCTCGTTGGACTGGCTGAGCCGCGCGTTGGCCTCGGTGAGGCGGCGGGAGGTCAGCTCGAGCTCGAGCACGTCGACGACGCGGTCAGCCAGCCTCGCGAGGCCGTCGGTGGACTCGGCGGTGACCGGGTGGGCCTCGTCGTCGAAGACGCACAGCGTGCCGATCACGACGCCCTCGGGGGTGCGCAGCGGGTGGGAGCCGTAGAACTTCACGTCGGCCAGCTCGCCGGTCGTCCACGGGTTGTCGGAGTACCGCGCGTCCAGGCTCGCGTCCTCGACCATGACCGGCTCGCCGCTGTCGACCACCGTGCGGCACATCGAGTCCCCGCGGGGCGAGTCCTGGCCGGTGAAGCCGGTCGTGGCCACCTGGTGCTGCAGGTTGCTGGTGAGCAGGTTGACCACGGCGTAGGGCACGCCCGCCACCTGGGCGGCGAGGTCGACCAGGGCGGTGAGCTCACGGCGTGGCTGGCCGTCGGTCGCGCGGTAGGCCCCGATCAGGCGGTCGCGACGCTGGTCGAGCTGCCGCTGCTCGGGGGTGCGGGTGTCGTCGGCGCTCACAGTCCCGGAGCCTTCCACACGGCAAGCCAGCGTTGCAGGTCGGGCTCCATCGGCAGCTCCTCCTCCAGGACGTCACGCACGGACAGCTCGAGCAGCGTGTCACGCTCCTGGTCCCCGCACGGTGCGAACGGGTAGAACGTGCCCTGCTTGTAGAGGTAGGTCAGCCCGAACCTTCGTCCGGCCCGGTCGACGAACGGCACCAGCGAGCAGAGCAGCCCGGCGGCGAAGCCGTGCTGCTCGAGCGTGGTGTTGACCGCGTGGAGGTCGGTGCACAGGCCGGCGACGTCGGACGGCTCGCCGGTGACCACCAGCCAGGTGAAACCGTAGCCGTCGAGCTCGACCCCGACCGCGGGTGCGTCGGCGTCCGCGCGCAGCAGCGCGACGACGTCGGCCTGCGCGTCGGCGAACCCGGCCCCCGCCGCCGGCCGGTAGCAGACGGACGCCTGCCCGGTGGGCGTGAAGCCGAGGGTCGTCTCCAGTGTCACGGCGGCGCTCGGCACGTGGAAGAGCGCGTCGAGGTCGTTGCGGGGCGCCCTCGAACGCCCGCGCACCACGTCCCAGAGCCCCATCAGCGCCTTCCCCGTCCCACCTGGCGCCTCAACCCGCCGGCCGGCTGAGCTCGGTCTGGATCCGGGCGAGCTGCTCGAGCCGTCGCCGGAGCGGCGGGTGGGTCGCGAGGAGCCCGCCCACCCCGCCGCTCAGCGCAGGGACGATGCACAGCGCGCTGGCCGCGCTCGCCGCACGGAGGTCGCGCCGCGGCGTGGCGGAGACCTCGCCGCTGATCCGCTGCAGGGCCGAGGCGAGGGCGGCGGGCTCGAGCGTCAGGTACGCACCCGCTCGGTCGGCGCTCAGCTCGCGGTAGCGCGACAGCAGGCGCAGCAGCAGGAAGCTCACGGCGTAGACCACCAGGCTCCCCAGGACCGCCACCAGGAGGAGCGGCAGCGCGCCCGCGCTGCGCGAGCGGCCCATCCCGCCCAGCTGGCCGAAGCGCGTCAGCAGGCCGGCCGTGATGCCGGCCGACGAGGCGACGGTCATGACCAGCACGTCGCGGTGGGCGACGTGGCTCAGCTCGTGGGCGAGAACCGCCTCGAGCTCACGGGCGTCGAGGACCTGCAGGATGCCGGTGGTCACGCACACCACGGACCGCTCGGGCGAGCGCCCGGTGGCGAACGCGTTGGGCACGGCCAGGTCGGCCACGCCCACGCGCGGCTTGGGCATGTCGGCGAGCGCGCAGAGCCGGTCGACCACGCCGTGCAGCTCCGGCGCCTCCTCGCGCGTGACCTCACGCGCCCGCATGGCCCGCATGGCGACCGTGTCAGAGCTCCACCACTGGTAGAACGCGATGCCGATCGCGATGGCGGCGATCAGCACGGAGTACCCGCGGAAGGCGAGCATCAGCACGACGACGAGCGCGACGAACAGCCCTCCGAGGAGGAACATCGTCAGGACCATCCGGGCGGTCAGCCCCGTGTCCCGGACGAAGCGCGACGTCGCCACGCGCGGGTCAGCCGGGGATCAGGCCGTCGTCGCCGAGCAGCCCGCGCACCTCGTCGAGCGTGGCGTCGGGGGGCGGCAGGATGAGGTCGGACTCGTCGAGGGACTCGGGGTCGTGGTGGGTGCCGCTGGAGCGCACCGCGGCCAGCAGCCCCTGGAGCGCCGTGCGGAACATGGCCTCGTCGCCGGCCTCGATCGCGGTCTCGATCTGGTTGTCCAGGCCGTTGAGGGCGTCGAGGGCGTGGTCGTCGAGGTCGTACTGGCCCTCCCCCATGATCCGCACGATCATGACGCGCCCTCGCCCGACTCGCGGCGCACCGGCTCCTCGGTGCTGCTCGAGAGGATGTCGCCGTCACCGGCCTCGAGGGCCTGGGGGGCGCTCGACGAGCCGGCCTTGAGCCGGGCCAGCTCGGCCTCGACGTCGGAGGTGGAGCTCAGGGCGTCGAGCTCGCGCGAGATGTCGTCGCCGGCGTTGAGGGAGGACGCGTCGTCGAGCGCGCCGGAGGCGAGCAGCTCGTCGATGGCCTGCCCGCGGGCCTGCATCTGCGCGGTCTTGTCCTCGGCCCGCTGGATCGCCAGTCCGACGTCGCCCATCTCCTCGCCGATGCCGGACATCGCCTCGCCGATGCGCGTCTGCGCCTCGGCGGCGGTGTAGGTGGCCTTGATGGTCTCCTTGCGCGTGCGGAACGCCTCGACCTTGGCCTGGAGGCGCTGCTGCGCGAGCACCAGCTTCTCCTCCTCGCCCTGCAGCGTGGCCTGCTGCTCCTTGAGGCTGGTGATCTGGGAGGCGAGGCCCGACTTGCGGGTGAGCGCCTCGCGGGCCAGGTCCTCGCGGCCGGCACCGATGGCCTTCTCGGCCTGGCCCTGGAGCTTGGCGGCCTGCTGCTCGAGCTGGTTGACCTGGAGCTCGACGCGCTTGCGGCTGGTGGCGACGTCGGCGACACCACGGCGCACCTTCGAGAGCAGCTCGAGCTGGCGCTGGTAGCTGTAGTCGAGGGTCTCGCGAGGGTCCTCGGCCCGGTCCAGGGCCGTGTTGGCCTTGGACCGGAAGATCAGGCTGATGCGCTTCATGAGACTCATCGGGTGCGGACCCTCTCTGGTCTGTCGTGTGGTTCGCCCGTGCTGACGTGCCCCCAACCCTAGGACCAAACCCAAGGCGGAGGTAGGGCATCGTGCCCGCGTCGGCGAGGCGGGACGGCGGCGCGACGGGCGATAGGCTGCAGCCAGCATCCGATCCACGTGAGGGCAGCCGCGTTGTTCCGTCGTTCCAGCTCCGAGTCCAGCTCCGAGTCGACCACCACCGTCACCGCCGACAAGGCGGGCGGCAAGGGACGTCCGACCCCGACCCGCAAGGAGGCGGAGGCGGCCGCCAGGGCCCGTGCCCGCGTGCCCCGCACCCGCAAGGAGCAGGCGGCCGCGCAGCGCTCCGCCCGGGGTGACACCTCACGCCAGATGCGCGAGGCGATGCGCACCGGCGACGAGAAGTTCCTGCCCGCCCGTGACCGCGGCCCCGTGCGACGCTTCATCCGCGACTACGTCGACGCGCGGTTCTCCTTCATCGAGCTCATGCTGCCGCTGCTGCTCGTCTCGCTGCTCCTGACCTCGAGCGGCAAGCAGACGCTGCTCCAGGTCGGCAACACCGTCATGTTCACCACCATCTTGGTGATCATCGTCGACGTGGTGATGCTGCGCTTCCGGCTGCGCCGCGAGCTCACCCGGCGCTTCCCCGAGCAGTCGCTCAAGGGCGCCACGTCCTACGCCGTGATGCGCTCGCTGCAGATGAAGTTCCTCCGCCTGCCCAAGGCGCAGGTCAAGATCGGGCAGAAGCTCCCCGAGACCTACCGATGAGCGGTCCTACCGCCGACGTGTCGGTCCGGGTCGCCTGGGCCGACGACGCCCCGGCGATCGCGGCGCTGCAGGTGCGGGCGTGGCCGGCGCTCTACGCCGACCTGCTGCCCGCCGAGGTGCTGCCCGATGACGTCGAGGCCGTGGCCGGTCAGTGGCACCAGCTGCTCTCGCGGCCCGCGGACGCTCGCGCGCGCGTGCTGGTGGCGCTCGAGCGCAACCGCGTCGTCGGCTTCGCCCTCACCTCCCCCGCCACCGACCCCGACGCCGACCCGGTCGCCGACGGCGAGCTCGCCGAGGTGACCCTCGACCCCGACGAGCGCGGCAAGGGGCACGGCTCCCGCCTGCTCCAGGCGGCCGTCGACACCCTCGCGGCCGACCGGTTCACGCGCGCCGTCACGTGGGTCAACGTCGGCGACGACACCCTGCGCACCTTCCTCACCGACGCCGGCTGGGCCGCCGACACGGCCCACCGCGAGCTCGACCTCGACGGCACCGGGGCCACCCGGGTCAAGCAGGTCCGGCTGCACACCGCGATCGGCTGAGGCCACTCCCGGGCGGGTCGGGCGAGGACCACACCAACGGGTGCTTGATTTTCGAGTGACGACCGTCACCATGGAGGGTGCCGGCTACTCTGCCGGCCCTGCACGGGGGTTCTGCACATGCTCGGTCCTCTTCCCGCTCTGCACCGGTTCCTCGTCGTCCTCGCCGTCGTCGCGGTGTTCCTCGGCCTCGGCGTCTGGCTGGGCGTGGACCCCGGCGTCTCGCTCGACCTGCGCGCCGGTGCGCTCGTCGGCACCGTGGCCGGCCTCGGCCTGGCGTTCGCGCTCGTGCACGACTTCCACCACCGCCAGGCGCGCCCCGTCCGCGTGCGCCGCCGCACGCACTGACCTCCGGCGCCACGCACTAGCCTCGCCCGGGTGAGCGACACCCCCCTCTCCCCCGACGCGCGTGCCGGGATCGTGCGCGACGGCCTGGCCGTCGGTATGGCCACGGGCGCGTACGGCGTCGGGTTCGGTGCGGTCGCCGTCGCCTCGGGGCTGAGCGTCGCGCAGACCTGCGTGCTGTCGCTGGTGATGTTCACCGGTGCCAGCCAGTTCGCCCTGGCCGGCGTCGTGGCGGCCGGCGGCGCGCCCCTGTCAGGTGCCGCGACGGCCCTCCTGCTCGGCACCCGCAACACCCTCTACGGCCTCCGCATGGCGCCGCTGCTGGGGTGGCGCGGCTGGCGGCGGGCCGCCGCCGCCCACGTGCTCATCGACGAGTCGACCGCCATGGCGGTCAACCGTGGCTCGACCGAGGCCGTGCGGCTGGGTTTCCTCACCACCGGCCTGTCGGTCTTCGTGCTGTGGAACGTCGCGACCGCCGTGGGCGCCTTCGCCGGCGAGGCGGTGGGCGACCCGCGCACCTTCGGGCTCGACGCGGCGGTCGGCGCCGCCTTCCTGGCCCTGCTGTGGCCGCGACTGGGGTCGCGGCGCAACGTGGTCGTCGGGCTGGCCGCGGCAGCCGTCGCGCTCGGCGTCGTGCCGGTGACCGCCGCAGGGGTGCCCGTGCTGGCAGCGGGCGGCGTCGCCGTGGTGGCGGGCGTCCTGGCCCGCGGACAGGACCCGAGTGGGGAGCCGGGCCCGGGCGGCACCGGGGGTCACAGCTGATGTGGGCCGCCGTCGTGCTCGCCGGGGTGGGCTGCTACCTGCTCAAGCTGGCGGGGCTCTCCCTCCCGGAGCGGGTGCTCGCCCACCCGACGGTGGAGCGGGTCGCCGACCTGATCCCGGTGGCGCTGCTCGCGGCGCTGGTGGCGGTGCAGGTCTTCGCCGACGGCCCGGCGCTGGTCCTCGACGCCCGCGCGCTGGCGCTGGCCTTCGCGGTCGTGGCGCTGCTGCTGCGCGCGCCCTTCCTCGTCGTGGTGGTGGGGGCGTCGGTCGTGGCGGCACTGGCCCGCCTCGTCTGACGCCCCCACCGGGCCGAGGTGCGGTCAGCCGACCGAGACCGCGCTCCAGGCCGCGCCCACAGCGGCGTACTGCGCGCTGGTGGCGCCGAAGAGGTCCTTCGCGGCGCTGAGGGTCGCGGTGCGGGCTCCGGCGTAGGTGGTGCCGGAGGTCATGTAGACCGTCAGCGCCCGGTACCAGATCCGCGCCGCGGCGTCGCGGCCGATGCCGGTGACCGTCGAGCCGTTGCAGGTCGCGCTGTCGTGCGCGACGCCGTTGATCGTCTTCGCGCCGCTGCCCTCGGCCAGCAGGTAGAAGAAGTGGTTGCCGATGCCCGAGGAGTAGTGCACGTCGACGTTCTTGGCCGCGCTGCTCCAGCAGTCGAGCGACGAGCCGTCCGAGGACGGCCGGTCCATGCGACGGAAGCCGACGTGGTCCTTCAGGTCGAACTGCTCGCCGATGAGGTAGTCGGCCGGGTCGTGGGGGTTGGCGGCGTAGAACTCGACCATCGTGCCGAAGATGTCGGACGTGGCCTCGTTGAGGCCACCCGACTCACCCGAGTACGTCAGGCCGGCCGAGTTCTCCGTGACTCCGTGGGACATCTCGTGGCCGGCGACGTCGAGGGAGACCAGCGGGCCGTAGCTGACCCCGTCGCCGTCGCCGTAGGTCATCTTGGTGCCGTCCCAGAACGCGTTGACGTAGTCCTGCCCGTAGTGGACCCGGTTGTAGGACCCCTTGCCGGTGCCGAAGATGCCGTTGCGGCCGTGGACGGCCTGGAAGTAGTCCCACGTCTCGTTGCTGCCGTACTGCGCGTCGGCGGCGGCCGTGGCGCGGTCGGTGCTCGAGCCGTTGCCGAAGGTCGTCGTGGTCGAGGTGACCTGCGTGCCCGTGGCGCAGCCCGAGCCGAGGAGCTGGCACAGGATCGAGTCCTCGGCGTTCTTCATGTCGGTCGTGTAGGTGCCGCCCCGGACGCCTGCATTCCTGAGCTGGTACGTCGATCCCGACGGCGTCACGCTCAGCGGGACCGTGCCGCTGTAGAGGGTCTGGCCCTGCCCGTCGACGGTGACGACCTGCTCCTCGGCACGGATCACCTGCCCGGTCCGCGCGTCGACGTAGGTCGCGAGCCGCGAGGGGGTGCCGTCGGCCTGCGTGCCGCCCGTGACGACCTCCCAGGCGAGCCGCGGAGCCGTCCCGGTCGCGTCGACGACGAGCTCCCTGCTCTGCGCCGTGTCGTCGCCGGTCACCGCGCGGGTCAGGGCGCCGCGTGCCAGCACGGTGCGGGTCGCGGCGGCGCGGGTGACGGCGGCCTCGGTGCCGAGGGTCAGCGGCGCCGCGAGGGTCTGGCTGACGCCGTCCCACCCCTGCTGCGCGTCGCGGTGCACCACGAGGTCGCCGCCGACGACCCGCAGCCCGTCGAGGGTGCGGTCGAACCGCACGTGGCTGCTGCCGTCGGGGTCGACGACCGTGGTGCGGGCCACGAACCGCTGACCGGCGGCGTCACGGGCCGCCCCCGGGTGCTGCTGCAGCGCGGCGAGGGCGTCGGTGACGACGTCGGCGCGGGCGGCGGGGGTGCCGCCGGTGGCACTGGTCGCGGCCGTCATCGGCAGCGCGGCTGCCGTGGCGGCGGCGACGGCGAGCGCGGCGAGTCCTGCGGTTCTGCGCATGGGTGTACCTCCAGTGGGGAGCCGGACCCCCGAGTGGGTCTCGGTCACACCACGCCAACGAGCGGGGTCGCCCCGGGGTCACGCCCCGTTGCGGGTCAGCCGAGGTCGAGCAGCTCCTCGAGCCCGACGGTGAGGCCCGGACGGCCGCTGATCCGGCGCACCCCCAGCAGCGCACCGGGGGCGAAGGAGACCCGGTCGAGCGAGTCGTGGCGGATGGTCAGCGTCTCCCCCGGCGCCCCGAGCACGACCTCCTGGTGCGCGACCAGCCCGCGCACGCGCAGGCTGTGCACCCGTACGCCGTCGACGTCGGCGCCGCGCGCCCCCTCCGGGCCCGACGAGGTGGCGTCGGGCATCGGCGGGCACCCGGCCTCGCGGCGCGCCTCGGCGACCAGGCGGGCGGTGCGGGCGGCGGTGCCGGACGGGGCGTCGGCCTTGTCGGGGTGGTGCAGCTCGACCACCTCGACCGACTCGAAGAAGCGGGCCGCCTGCGCGGCGAAGCGCATCATCAAGATCGCGCCGACGGAGAAGTTGGGGGCGACCAGCACGCCGGTCCCGGGCGAGGCGTCGAGCCACTCCTGCAGCTGCGCGAGCCGGGCGTCGTCGAACCCCGTGGTGCCCACGACCGCGTGGATGCCGTGCTCGACGCAGAAGCGGAGGTGGTCCATCACGACGTCGGGGTGGGTCACGTCGACCACCACCTGGACGCCGGCGCGGACCAGCTCCTCGACGTCGTCGCCGGAGCCGACGCGGGCGGCGAGCTCGAGGTCGTCGGCGGCCTCGACGGCGCGGCACACCTCGCTGCCCAGCCTGCCGTGGGCGCCCAGGACGCCGACCCGGGTGGGGCCGGCGGCGTCGGTCTCGGGCTCGGGTCGCTCGGAGGTGCTCACGGGCGCCAACCTATCGCCGTACGTCGCGTGGTCGGTGACGACAGGGTGGCGGTGGCTGACGGGCAGACCCGCGTCTGGCAGGCTGGTGCCCATGCCGATCTCGACCATCCCGCCGCGCATCAAGTGGGCCGTCGACCTCATGGACGTCCAGCCGGGCGACCAGGTCCTGGAGATCGGCTGCGGTCCCGGCGCCGGCGCGGAGGCGATCTGCGCCCGCCTCGAGACCGGCAAGCTGTTCGCGATCGACCGCTCGGAGTCGGGCGTCGACCGCACCAAGCGCCGCAACCAGCAGCACGTCGACTCCGGGCGCCTCGTGGTGCGCCAGATCGACCTGGCGACCCTGCGGGTGCCGGTGAAGCGGCTCAACAAGGTCTTCGCCTTCAACGTCAACCTGTTCTGGGTGCGGGAGTGCGACGACGAGATCGCCCTGCTCCACGAGCGGGTCGTGCCGGGCGGCGCCGTCTACCTCTTCTACGAGGCCGCGCGTCCCGAGCTGGTGCCCAACATCGTCAAGAAGGCTTCCGAGAACCTCCTGCGCGGCGGCTTCCGGGTCAGCGTCGTGGAGCAGAAGGCTCCCCCGGTCATCGGGCTCATCGCCCGCCGCTGACCGCGAAGCCGGCGGCCACCTCGACGAGCGCCTCCAGCACCCGGCGCACGGCCAGGCGTCGCGCCCGGTCGGGACGCAGGATCGCGCAGACGTGGCGACCCGACGTCACCCCGGTCAGCGGGCGCAGCACGACCTCCTCGCCCGCGGGCGCGGTGAAGCGCGGCAGCACGGCGACGTGCTCCCCTGCCGCGACCAGCGCCTCGACCAGGCGGTTGTCGCGCACCCGCTGGCGCACCTCGACGCGGCGACCGGTGGCCTCCTCGACCGCGAGCCTGACGTCGTCGAACGGGTAGCCCAGAGGCACGCCGATCCACGGCCACGCGACCACGTCCTCGGGCGTCACGGTGGCCCGGGTGGCCAGCGGATGACCCGCGGCCATGGCGATGTCGAGCGGCTCGCGGACGAGCTGGTGCACCAGCAGGCCGTCGTCGCGCACGGTCGCGCGGGTGAGGCTGTGCGCGATGACGATGTCGTGGTCGACGGCCCGCCCGGCGTAGGCCGCCTCCGCGATGTCCACGTCGGTGCACACGACCTCGATCGGCTCGTCCGCGAGCGCCCGCAGCACCCCGGGCAGCAGGAACGTGGCGGCGCTCGGGAGCGCGGCGACCGAGACCGTGCCCGCCGCCGTGCCGTGGAACTCCTCCCACCGCGCCTGCGCCTCGGAGAGCGCGACGGCGACGTCGCGGCCGGCGGCGGCCAGCACCTTCCCGGCGTCGGTCAGCCGCACCCCGCGCCCGTGGGGCTCGACGAGCGCCGCCCCGAACGACCGTTCCGCGGTCCGCAGCTGCTGCGAGACCGCCGACGGGGTGCGGTGGGTCGCAGCGGCGACCGCCGTGACGCTGCCCCGGGCGTCGAGCTCCCGCAGCAGGTCGAGGTGCCGTACGTCCATGTAGCCAGCCTACTTAGTCACCGTAGGAAGTTTCGCTTGTCCTTCAGGACCACACCGTCGACAGTGGTCGCATGCCCACCCGCCACCGGCTGCTCGCAGCCCTCGTCGCCGCCTGCTGGGGCCTCAACTTCCTCGCGATCGACGCCTCCCTCCAGCTCTTCCCGCCGTTCTTCCTGGTGGCGCTGCGCTTCGCGCTGATCGCCGTGCCGACGGTGCTCCTCGTGCCGTTCCCACGGGTGCCGCTGCGGTGGCTGGTCGGCTACGGGCTCGGGTTCGGCACGTTCCAGTTCCTGTTCCTCTACTGGGGCATGGCAGCCGGCATGCCGGTCGGGCTGTCGTCGCTCGTCCTGCAGGCGTCCGCGCCCTTCACCGTCGTGCTCGCGGGCGTGCTGCTGCGCCACCCGCTGACGCTCCGCGCCGGGTCCGGCGTCGCGGTCGCGGTCGTCGGCCTCGCCGTGGTGGGCTGGCAGCGCCTGGACGGGCCGGCGGCGTTCTGGCCGTTCGTCCTGGTGCTCGCCGGTGGTCTCTCGTGGGCCATCGGCAACCTGTGCTCGGCTCAGGCCAGGGCCCCGGAGCCCCTCCACCTCACCCTGTGGATGTCGGTGGTCCCGGTCGTGCCGATGCTCGCCCTCTCGCTCCTGGTCGAGGGACCGTCCCGCATCGCGGGCTCCCTCACCTCGTGGGGCTCCCCCGACGCGCCGTCCGCGCTTGCCGGCCTGGCGTACACCGTGCTGGTCGGCACGGTGCTCGGCTCGGGCATCTGGACCTGGCTGCTGGCGCGCCACCCTGCCGGCACGGTGGCGCCGTTCTCGATGCTGGTGCCCGTGGTCGGGATGAGCGCCGCCTGGCTGGTGCTCGGCGAGGGGATCGGCACCGGCGAGGCCGTCGGGGCCGTGCTCGTCGTCGCGGGCGTGCTGGTCGCGACGCGGCCGGCCCGACGTCCCCTGCCGGAGGTCAGGCCGTCGGACCCACGACCGCGAGCAGCTCAGGCTGCGTGAAGAGGTCGCGGGCCAGCTCGGTGACGTCGGCGAGCGTCACGGCCTCGATGCGTCGTACGACCTCGTCGATGCTGAGCAGCTCGTCGAAGACGAGCTCGGCCTTGCCGATGCGTGACATCCGCGAGCCGGAGTCCTCGAGCCCGAGCACGAGGCCGCCCTTGAGCTGGCCCTTGCCGCGCTCGAGCTCGTCGGCGGTGATGCCCTCCGCCGCGACCTTCGCGAGCTCGGCACGCACCGTCTCCAGGACGGCGTCGTACTTGCTGGGCAGGCAGCCCACCGACACGCCCACCAGGCCGGCGTCGGCGTGGTGGGTGGCGAAGGAGTAGACCGAGTACGCCAGCCCCCGGTGCTCGCGGACCTCCTGGAAGAGGCGCGACGAGGTGCCACCACCGAGCGCGGTGTTGAGCACGCCCAGGGTGTAGCGCCGCGGGTCGGTGCGGGTCAGGCCCTTGACCCCGAGGACCAGGTTGACCTGTTCCTGGGGGCGCACCGTCCGGGACTCGCCGGGGTGCACCCGGCGCGCCTTCTCGGACTGGTTGGTCGGGGCCGGGTCGGCGTCGGTGTCGAGGAAGCCGCCGCGCCCGAAGGCCGCGACGACCTGGCGCACGACGGCCGTGTGGTCGACGTTGCCGGCGACCGAGACGACCATGTTGTCGGGGCGGTAGTGGCGGCGGTAGAAGCGGTGGATCTGCGCGCGCGTCATCGCGGTGATCGACGCCTCGGTGCCGGCGATGGGCCGTCCCAGGGGGGTCTCGCCCCACGCCTGGGTGGCGAAGAGGTTGTGCACGACGTCGTCGGGGTCGTCGTCGTGCATGGCGATCTCGTCGAGGATGACGTCGCGCTCGGCCTCGACGTCGGCCTCGGTGAGGGTCGAGGCGGTGACCATGTCGCCGAGGACGTCAACGGCCGTGGCGAGGTCCTCGTCGAGGACCCGCGCGTGGAAGACCGTGTACTCCTTGGTGGTGAAGGCGTTGAACTCACCGCCCACCGCGTCGAGGGCCACCGAGATGTCCATCGCGGACCGTTCCGGCGTTCCCTTGAAGAGCAGGTGCTCGAGGAAGTGCGAGCAGCCGTGGAGCGTCGGCGACTCGTCGCGCGAGCCCACGTTGACCCACACGCCGATGCTCGCCGAGCGGGAGCCGGCCATCTGCTCGGTCACGATCCGCAGCCCGCTCGGCAGCACCGTGCGCCGCACGCGGGAGGTGACGGTGCCGTCGTCGTCCTTGACGGTCTGGAGGGTGCGGGTGGTGCCGTTGCGGGCGCCGTTGTTGGCCACGGGGGGTCCTTCCGGTGGAGCAGGGTGCTGCGGGGTGCTGCAGGTCGTCGAACGCCACGACCGGCCG
>NZ_JBHLXH010000001.1:555146-561913 GCF_042432345.1 Nocardioides zeicaulis
GCTGGTGGATCCGGGCGGAACCGGGTGGATCAGGTCACTCGGCGTCGGTCGCCTCGGCCGTGGCCGGCTCCTCGGAGCCGCCCTCGTCCTCGACCACCGGGACGAGCGACAGCTTGCCGCGGTCGTCGATCTCGGCGATCGAGACCTGGACCTTCTGGCCCACCGACAGGACGTCCTCGACGGCCTCGACGCGCTTGCCGCCGGCGAGGGAGCGGAGCTTGCTGATGTGCAGCAGGCCGTCCTTGCCGGGCATCAGCGAGACGAACGCACCGAAGTTCGTCGTCTTGACCACGGTGCCGAGGTAGCGCTCGCCGACCTCGGGCATCGTCGGGTTGGCGATCGCGTTGACCGCGGCCTTGGCGGCCTCGGCCGCCTCGCCGTTGGTCGCACCGATGTAGACCGTGCCGTCGTCCTCGATGGACAGCGTCGCGCCCGTGTCGTCCTGGATCTGGTTGATGACCTTGCCCTTGGGGCCGATGACCTCGCCGATCTTGTCGACGGGGACGCGGACGGTGATGATGCGCGGCGCGTGCACCGACATCTCCTCCGGGGCGTCGATGGCCTCGGCCATCACGTCGAGGATCGCCAGGCGCGCGTCGCGGGCCTGGGTCAGCGCGGCGGCCAGCACCTCGGCGGGGATGCCGTCGAGCTTGGTGTCGAGCTGGAGGGCGGTGACGAACTCACGCGTGCCGGCGACCTTGAAGTCCATGTCGCCGAACGCGTCCTCGGCGCCGAGGATGTCGGTGAGCGCGACGTACTGGGTCTCGCCGTCGACCTCACCGGAGATGAGGCCCATCGCGATGCCGGCGACGGAGGCCTTGAGCGGCACACCCGCCTGGAGCAGCGACAGGGTGGAGGCGCAGACCGAGCCCATCGAGGTGGAGCCGTTGGAGCCCATGGCCTCGGAGAGCTGGCGGATCGCGTAGGGGAACTCCTCGCGCGAGGGCAGCACGGGCAGGAGGGCGCGGCGCGCCAGGGCGCCGTGTCCGACCTCGCGGCGCTTGGGCGAGCCCACGCGACCGGTCTCGCCGGTGGAGAACGGCGGGAAGACGTACTTGTGCATGTAGCGGCGGTGCTTCTCCGGCGACAGCGTGTCGAGCTGCTGCTCCATCTTGAGCATGTCGAGGGTGGTGACGCCCAGGATCTGGGTCTCGCCACGCTCGAACAGCGCGGAGCCGTGGACGCGCGGGATCACGTCGACCTCGGCGTGCAGCGGACGGATGTCGGCGAGGCCGCGGCCGTCGATGCGGACCTTGTCGCGCAGGACGCGCTCGCGCACGACCGCCTTGCTGACCGAGCGGAACGCCGCGCCGATCTCCTTCTCGCGGCCCTCGAACTGGCCGGCCAGCTGCTCGAGCAGGCCCGCCTTGAGCTCGTCGGTGCGCGCCTCGCGCTCCTGCTTGTCGCCGATCTGCATGGCGGCGGTGAGGTCGGCCTTCGCGGCGGCCTCGACGGCGGCGTAGACGTCGTCCTCGTAGTCGAGGAAGACCGGGAAGTCCTGGACCGGCTTGGCGGCCTCGGCGGCGAGCTGCGACTGCGCCTCGCACAGCTGCTTGATGAAGGGCTTCGCGGCGTCGAGGCCGCTGGCCACGACCTCCTCGGTGGGCGCCTGGGCGCCGCCCTGGATGAGCGCGATGGTCTCCTCGGGCGCCTCGGCCTCGACCATCATGATCGCGACGTCACCGGTCTCGGTCACGCGGCCGGCGACGACCATGTCGAAGACGGCGTTCTCGAGCTGCGAGTGCGACGGGAAGGCGACCCACTGGCCGTCGATGAGCGCCACGCGGACGCCGCCGACGGGGCCGGAGAACGGCAGGCCGGAGAGCTGGGTCGACATCGACGCGGCGTTGATGGCCAGCACGTCGTAGGGCATGTTCGGGTCGAGGGCCATGACGGTGATGACGACCTGGACCTCGTTGCGCAGGCCCTTCTTGAAGGTCGGGCGCAGCGGGCGGTCGATCAGGCGGCAGGCGAGGATCGCGTCCTCGCCCGGCCGGCCCTCGGACCGGAAGAACGAGCCGGGGATCTGGCCCACGGCGTACATCCGCTCCTCGACGTCGATCGTGAGGGGGAAGAAGTCGAAGTGGTCCTTCGGCGTCTTGCCGGCGGTGGTGGCCGACAGCAGCATGGTCTCGTCGTCGAGGTACGCCGTGACGGCACCGGCCGCCTGGCGGGCCAGCAGGCCGGTCTCGAACTTGATCGTGCGCGTGCCGAAGGTGCCGTTGTCGAGGACGGTCTCGACAGCGGAGATGATGGGTTCACTCATGGAAGCAGGATCTGCTTTCTCTTCGCGGAGCGATCCGCGACGCCGCATGAGGTGCCGGTCTTCGATCGAGGCCCGCAGGTGCTGCGCCGACGTGGGCGGACCTGAAGGCCACTACCGAGGACCGAGCCGGGTGCGCGGGTCGCTCCTGGATCTTCGGGTGTTCAGTTGTCTGCGGCGCGAGGCCGCGAGGATGCGTCAAGGCCGAGACTAGCGCGCCCGGGCCCGGATGCAGGTCGGGCGGCCTCCCGTGTCCGGGAGGCCGCCCGATGGATCAGCGGCGCAGACCGAGGCGCTCGACGATCGAGCGGTAGCGCTCGATCTCGGTCTTCTGCAGGTAGTTCAGCAGACGACGGCGCTGGCCGACGAGCAGCAGGAGGCCACGACGGCTGTGGTGGTCGTGCTTGTGCTGCTTGAGGTGCTCGGTGAGGTGGGAGATGCGGTGGCTGAGCAGCGCGATCTGGACCTCGGGCGAACCGGTGTCGCCCTCGGTGACGGCGTACTCGGCGATGATCTTCTTCTTGGTCTCCGCGTCGGTACCAATCGACATGGGGGCTCCTTCGGCTCTCGTTGCGCGGCGCGCCCGGGCCTGTTCACCGGGGCACTCTGGTTCCGCGGCCGTCGTGACGGCACGTCGCCCACGCTGGGCAACCGGAGCAGCATATCGACGGCCCGGGCGCGGGGACCAATCCGCGCCCGCCGCGCCGGGCCCGGAGCCGTGCTCAGACCGCGGGCGGCGGCGGGTCGGACTCGGTGGTGCGCTGGCTGGTGGCCTGGCGGCCCTGCGCGTCGGTCGTGGTCGCGGTGGTGGTGTGGCGGCGCCGGGTGTTCTGCTGCACGAGGGTCAGCACCAGCCAGAGCGCGCCGGCCAGCACGAGGATCCACCCCACGACGGTGATGCGCAACGGTCCGACCTGCTGCTCGTTGAAGGCGAGCGAGAGGATCAGTCCGACGACGATGAGGCCGATCGGCCCTCCGAAACCCATGACGTGCTCCGTTCTGTCGTGTCGGCCCGCCCGGACGGGCCGGACCGCGCTGGAGTCTCCACGACGCGGCACGCGGCTGTCATCCCCTCAGGGGGTGGACGAGTGTCATCGTGCGCTGGCGGCCTCGGCCGTCGCCTGAGTGGTGCTCCTCGCCCCGGTCCGCGAGCGGTCCGACGACTTCGCGGCCGTGGGACGATCGGCCCCACGGGCGAGCGGAGCGAGGTCGTCCTACACAGCGCGTCATGTGCCTCATGCGCGCACGGAGCGAAGCGAGTACGTGCATGAGCGTGAAGCGGATCGGCGTGTGCAACCTGTGCGAGGCCATCTGCGGCCTCGAGCTGACCATCGAGGGACGCGACGTCGTGTCGGTGCGCGGCAACCCCGCAGACCCGCTGTCGCGCGGCCACGTGTGCCCCAAGGGCGTGGCGATCGCCGACGTGTACGCCGACCCCGACCGGCTGCGGCGACCGGTGCGCCGCGTGGGCGACGGGTGGCAGGAGATCGGCTGGGACGAGGCGCTCGACCTGGTCGCCGAGCGCCTGGCGGCGGTGGTCGAGGAGCACGGCGACGACGCGCTCGGGATCTACCTCGGCAACCCCAACGCCCACAGCCTCGGCTCGCTGACCCACGGGACGGCGATGTTCAAGGCGTTCCGCACCCGCAACCGGTACTCCGCGACCTCGGTCGACCAGCTCCCCCACCAGCTCGTGGCGCACCTGATGTTCGGCCACCAGCTGTTCCTCCCGGTGCCCGACATCGACCGCACGTCGTGGTTCCTCGTGGTCGGCGCGAACCCGATGGCGTCCAACGGCTCGCTGATGACCGTGCCCGACTTCCCGCAGCGGGTGCGCGAGCTCAGGGCGCGCGGCGGCCGCATGGTGGTCCTCGACCCGCGCCGGACCGAGACCGCGAAGGTCGCCGACGAGCACCACTTCGTGCGGCCGGGCACCGACGCGTGGGTGCTGCTGGCGATGCTCCACGTCCTCACCGCCGAGGCGACGACGCCGCCCACCGTCCCGGCGTACGCCGACGGGCTCGCCACGGTGGTGGACCTGGTCGCGGAGTTCACCCCCGAGCGCGCCGAGGCGGTCAGCGGCCTGCCGGCCGCGGAGGTCCGGCGCCTGGCGCGCGAGCTGGCCGACGCCGACGCGGGTGTGGTCTACAGCCGGATCGGCGTGTCCGCCGGGCCGTGGGGCACGGTGTGCCAGTGGGCGGTGAACTGCCTCAACGTGCTGACGGGCAACCTCGACCGCGTGGGCGGCGCCATGTTCACCTCCCCCGCGATCGACGCGGTCGGCACCGGCCTGATCGGTCGCGGCCACCACGACGCGTGGCGCTCCCGGGTGCGGGGGCTGCCCGAGACGGCCGGCGAGCTGCCGGTCTCGGCGCTGCGCGAGGAGATCGAGACCCCGGGCGAGGGCCAGGTCCGCGCGATGCTGACCGTCGCGGGCAACCCGGTGCTCTCCACACCCGACGGCGCCCGGCTCGACAGTGCGCTCGCCGGGCTGGACTTCATGGCCGCGATCGACATCTACGTCAACGAGACCACGCGGCACGCCGACGTGATCCTGCCGCCGACCACCGCGCTCGAGCGCGACCACTACGACCTGGTGTTCCACCTGCTCGCGGTGCGCAACACCGCCCGGTTCACCCCCGCGGTCTTCGACAAGGACCCCGACCAGCGCCACGACTGGCAGATCTTCCGCGACCTGACGCTCCGCACCACGGCGCGCCTGAGCCGCAAGGCGCCGCTCAGGAAGCGGCTCGTGCAGCGCGCCCGCCTCACCGCCAGCCCGACCTTCCTCGTCGGGCAGCTGCTGCGCCGCGGGTCGAGCGGCGTGACCCTCACGAAGCTCCGCGCCCGGCCGGCCGGCCTCGACCTCGGTCCCCTGCGCGGCGGTCAGCTGCCGGATCGGCTGCACACCGAGGGCAAGCGCCTGGACCTCGCACCGGCCCTGGTGGTGGGCGACGTCGCCCGGCTGGCGGCGGCCGAGGTGCCGACCACGGACGACCTGCTGCTCATCGGGCGCCGCCACAAGCAGGACTGCAACTCCTGGATGCACAACTCCGAGCGGCTCACCCGCGGTCGTCCACGACACCACCTGCTGATGCACCCCGACGACCTGGCCGCGCGTGACCTGGCCGACGGGGCCCGGGTGCGGGTGACCTCGCGTGTCGGGTCGGTCGAGGTGGAGGTCGCCGCGACCGACGACCTGATGCCCGGGGTGGTCTCGCTCCCCCACGGCTACGGCCACGCCCGGGAGGGCGTCCTGATGGGTCGCAGCCGCGAGGTGGCCGGCGTCTCGGTCAACGACCTCACCGACCCCGAGCTCCTCGACGTCTCGGGCAACGCCGCGCTCAACGGCGTCCCGGTCGCGGTCACCGCCTGCTGACGACCGAGGGTCGCCGCAAGGCGCTGCCGCGAGGGGAGGCAGGGCGAACCCGTCGCCGGGCTCGGCCGGCCCGGGGCCGATCGCTGCTATCAATGTCTACAACTTCACTCGACATTGGGAGCCCTCATGACCCTGCACCTCGACCAGCACGCCGCCGCCGTTGACACCGCCGCCGACACCGCCGCCGACACCGCCGCCGTCCGGGTGCACCGCCTCGGTGGACGCATCGGCGCCCGGATCGAGGGCGTCGTCCTGTCCGGGGACCTCGACGAGTCGACGGTGCAGCAGGTGCGCCAGGCGATCCTGCGGCACAAGGTAGTCTTCCTCCGCGGCCAGCACCACCTCGACGACGACACGCACCTGGCGTTCGCCGAGCGCCTCGGCACGCTCACGACCGCGCACCCGACGGTCAACACCGGCAGCGAGCGGATCTACACCCTCACCGCCAACAAGGGCATGGCCGCCAACAGCTGGCACACCGACGTCACCTTCGTCGACCGCATCCCGGCGTTCAGCGTGCTGCGCGGCGTGACGATCCCGCCCTACGGCGGCAACACCGTGTGGGCCAACACCGTCGACGCCTACGAGCGCCTGCCGCGCTCGCTCAGGGCGCTGGTCGACGACCTGTGGGCGGTGCACACCAACGCCTACGACTACGCCGACCGCGACGAGACCGAGGACCACGACGACGCCGTCGCCGTGCAGCGCCGGGAGGAGTTCCGGCGGGAGACCTACGAGACCGCCCACCCCGTGGTGCGCGTGCACCCCGAGACCGGGGAGCGGGCGCTCCTGCTCGGCCACTTCGTCAAGCAGCTGGTGGGCTACAACCAGCTCGAGTCGAGCACGCTGTTCAACCTGCTGCAGAACCGCATCACCCGGCTCGAGAACACGGTGCGCTGGACCTGGGCGGAGGGCGACGTGGCGATCTGGGACAACCGTGCCACCCAGCACTACGCCGTCGCCGACTTCGGCGAGGAGCCGCGCGAGGTCCGCCGGATCACCGTGGCCGGCGACGTCCCGGTCTCGGTCGACGGGCGGCGCAGCGAGGTGCTGGTGGGCGATGCGTCCGGCTTCGCCGACATCGACGCCCTGATCAGCTGACGTCGGGCGGACGCACACGGGCCC
>NZ_JBHLXH010000001.1:561953-591911 GCF_042432345.1 Nocardioides zeicaulis
GTGGTGCGTCAGGCGCTGACGTCGCCGAGGACCGCCAGCACGTCGTCGGGCGTCTGGGCCCGGTCGAGCGCGGCGATCTGGTCGTCGTCGGTGAACGCACCCGCCAGCGCCTGGAGGACCGTCAGGTGGTCGTCGCCCGCGCCGGCGATGCCCACGACGTAGCGCGCAGGGCTGCCCTTCCAGTCGATCGGCTCGTCGTAGCGGACGAAGGAGATGGCCGTGCGGGTGATCAGGCCCTTGGCCTCGTTGGTGCCGTGCGGGATCGCCAGCCCGTTGCCCATGAAGGTCGACACCGACTCCTCGCGCTCGTGCATCGCCGCGACGTAGGAGGCGTCGACCGCCCCTGCCGCGACGAGCAGCTGCCCCGCCTCGTCGATGGCGGCCTCGCGGTCGCGGGCCTGTCCGCCCAGCACGATCGCGTCCCTGCTCAGTACGTCGCTCATCTGTGCCTCGTTCCTCATCCGGTCGGTCTCGGTCGGTCTCGGTCGGTGTGGGTCGTGGTGGTGCCCCATCGAACCACGCAGGTGCGGGCCGGTGGGCGAGCCGGCCCGGCCCTCCTGGTGGAGGACCGGGCCGGCTCCGGGGTGTCGCCCGGCGGTGCTGCTCCGGGGGTGTGCCGGGCGTACGTTGCGGGTGCGCCGGGGCGCGCGGTCAGGACCGCTTGCCCTCGTCGATCATCGTGACGATCTCGTCGTAGCGCGGGCTGCCCATGAAGTTGTCGACCGCCACGTGGACGGCGGACGGCGTGCGCTCAGCGGCCCGGGCAGCCAGGTCCTGGTGGCTGACCACCAGGTCGAAGCTGTCGTCGAGGTTGGAGATGGCCTTGTTGACCACCGTGACCTCGCCGTGCCCGGCCGCCTGGATCTTCTTGCGCAGGACCGAGGCGCCCATCGCCGAGGACCCCATGCCGGCGTCGCAGGCGAACACGATGGAGCGGATCTCGCGCGTCGCGGTGGCGGTGCCCGCAGCAGCGGTGCCCGCCGCGGCGGTGCCACCGGTCAGCGCGCTGGCGACCGACGACTTCTTGCCCTTGTTGGCCTCCATCTGCGCGGTGGCGGCGGCGAGGTCGACGTCGTCCTCGCTCTTGTCGAGCTTGAGCAGGATGCCCGCGACCACGAAGGTCACGACCAGGGCGCTCAGCCAGCAGAGGGTCACGCCGAGGGCGCTGCCCTTCGCGAGCGAGGAGTAGACCGCGAAGATCGATCCGGGAGCGGCCGGGGCCACCAGGCCGGAGTCGAAGATGACGTTCATCAGCGTGCCCGTGGCGCCACCGGCGATCAGGGCGAGCAGCAGCCGCGGCTTGGCGAGGACGTAGGGGAAGTAGACCTCGTGGATGCCGCCGAAGAACTGGATCACGAAGGCACCGGGGGCCGTGGCCTTCGAGACGCCCTTGCCGAAGACCATGAAGGCGAGCAGCATGCCGGCGCCGGGACCGGGGTTGGCCTCGAGGAGGAACAGCGCCGAGTGACCGATGTCCTTGGCCTGGTCGAGGCCGAGGGGGGTCAGCACGCCGTGGTTGATGGCGTTGTTGAGGAACAGCACCTTGGCCGGCTCGATGAAGATCGCCGTGAAGGGCAGCAGGCTGTTGTCGACGAGGAACTCCACGACGTTGCCCAGGACGTCCATCACCGCGCGCAGGATGGGGCCGAGGACGAACATGGCGCCGATGGCCATGATCGCCGCCGAGATGCCGGCCGAGAAGTTGTTGACCAGCATCTCGAAGCCGGGCTTGATCTTGCCGTCCCACAGGCCGTCGAGCTTCATGATCACGTAGCCGCCGAGCGGTCCCATGATCATGGCGCCGAGGAACATCGGGGAGCCGCCGGTGTCGGCGTAGGCGGCGTCGAACAGCGGGCTGCTCGTCGCCATGATGATGCCCATCGTGGCGGTGGCGCCGACCACGCCGCCGCGGATCCGGTAGATGTTGTAGCCGCCGGTGTAGGCGATGAGCAGAGGGATCAGGTAGTAGATGCCCGGTCCGACGATCGTCGCGATCTTCTCGTTGGGCGTCCAGCCCACCGGGATGAAGAACGCCGTGATCAAGCCCCACGCGATGATCGCGCCGATGTTGGGCATGACCATGTTGGACAGGAACGTGCCGAACTTCTGCACGCGGACCCGCGCGCCGGTGCGGGGCGCCGGGGTCGAGGTGGTGGTCGTCGCCATGCTGTGTGTCCTCCAGAACGACTAGGTCGGGGTGACCCCGATCACATGTTGTCTGCAGTAAACCTCACACTCGGGCACGTTGCCAAGCGTTCGGGCCCAATTTCTGCCCGAACATGTGGTTTTGGGTACGGCGACGGCTCCCCGCCCCCGTGGGGCGAGGAGCCGTCGGGTCCGGTCAGCGCCGGGTCAGGGCCAGGTCAGTGCCCGTTCACGGGCCAAGGCCGCTCATGCGTCCAGCTGGCTGTCGAAGAGCGCGCGCTCGACGTCGCCGTTCCAGGTGCCGCCCGGACCCAGTTGGGCGGCGACGTCGGGAAGCCGCTCGCCGAGCTCGTCGAGCCCCATCAGCGGCAGGTCGTCGATCTGCGGGAAGATGAGGACCTTGCCGGAGTAGCTGCCGTCGACGAGCGCCTGCAGGCCGTCCTTGGCGGCCCGCATGCCGCCCACGGCACCGACGATCGAGCCCGGCGAGAGCTCGCCGCGCTGGGCGAGGTCGACGACCTGCTGCTGGTCGTGGATGGTCAGGCCCGACGTGCCGGTGTACTGGGCGTTGTCGAGGTAGACCGCGCTCAGGTTGAGCGGGGCGAGCGTGCCGTTGGGGACGCCGGCGAAGAACACCAGCATGCCGTCGGGGTTCATCACGGTGTCGGCCTCGGCCATCACCTCCGAGATCGGCACGCTCACCACGACGTCGTCGGCGCCCCGACCGTCGGTGAGGCCCATGACGAAGTCGTGGAGCGACTCCTCGGCCGTCTGGGAGTTGAAGGTGACGAGCCGGCAGTCGTTGGCCTCGGCCAGGTGGGCCAGCCGGTCCTCCAGGCTCCTGAGCCGCTCGTCGCTCACCTCGGTGGCGACGATCGTGCGCGGTCCGTCGGCCTGCTGGATCGCGCGCTGGACGTGCATGAGGCCCATCGGCCCGCCCGCGCCCACGAAGACCGTGGTGCCGCCGGAGCGGAGGTCGCAGCGGTTGCGCGCCTCGCCGTAGGAGGCCGCGATGTCGGGGCCCCGGCCACCGATGTAGGCGGTGTAGTCGTAGTGCAGGCGGCCCACGTCGGTGGACACGAGGCCGTCGAGCGCGGTCTCCCCCACCAGGTTGAGGGTGCCGCGGCGGGCGATGTGGGTGGCGATGGAGCCCACGCTGGCCGCGGAGCGGGGGTCGAGCACCACGATGTCGTCGAAGCCGGCGCCGTCGGTGAGCTCGTCCACCAGCGCCTGATGGTCGCCGTCGGTGAGCCCGTCGCGCACCACCACGGTCGCCGAGGTGCCCCCGACGAGGCGGGCCACGGAGGCGGGCACGTCGGTCAGCACGACGGTCGCGGGCGCGTCGAGGCCGGCGGAGAACGCGTACTCCCGCTCGTCGCCGGGCCGGCCGACGATCCACATCGTGCCGCCCTGCTTGGGCTCGAGGCGGCGACGCTGGGTGTACGCGGCCATCACGCAGCCCCACGGCTCGAGCGTGGACGCCTCGGCGTAGCCCATGGTGTCGGGGAGCGGCAGCAGGCAGGCGCCGTCGTCGGTGTCGAGCATCTCGGTGCCCATGAGGTGGTACTGGATCAGGCCGCCGGGGATCGTGTAGCCGTAGGCGGTGCTCTTGCCGTCCTGGTAGATGTCGGGCTGCACGGCCAGTCGCTGGCCGGGGTGGTAGCGGTCCGCCAGCTCCGCGCCGACCTCGATGACGGTGAGGCTGACCTCGTGGCCGAGCCGGGTCGGGTCGGCGGCCAGGTCGCGGTTGTAGAGCTTGGGGTGGCTGCCGCCCTGCCGCATGATCTTCACGTCGGAGAAGCAGAGGCCCACGCTGTCGATGCGCACCAGCATCTGGTCGGCGGCGGGGCGCGGGATCGGCACGAGCTCGGGCCCGCCGTCCCGGCCCATGTTGTCCTCGCCCGCGCCGTGCAGCTGCCAGGCCCAGGCCTGGTCGGGCAGGTCGTGCTCGGCGGCGCGGTACCGGTCGTACGCTGAAGTCATGCTTCCTCCGTCGTGAGGTCCGTCGTGTGGGGGCGTCGTGGGGGGCGTTGGTGAGGGTCGGTCGGCGCCGGGGTCAGTGCCCCAGCACCTCGCGCACGGCCGCACGGGCGGCCATCGGGTCGGGGGCGCCGAGGGCGGCCTCGGCGGCCACCTCGCACGTGTCGAACGTGACCCGGGAGAGCTGGGCTCCGACCGGGCGTACCGCGCGGGCGGCCATGGAGAGCGACGAGATGCCCATGCCGATCAGGGCGGTAGCCAGCAGGGGGTCGGCCGCCGCCTCCCCGCACACACCGACCGGCTTGCCGGCCTCGGTGCCGGCGTGGGCGGTGATGGCGATCAGCTGGAGCACCGCCGGCTGCCACGGGTCGGTGAGGTGGGCCAGGTCGGTGGCCATCCGGTCGGCCGCCATGGCGTACTGGGTGAGGTCGTTGGTGCCGATGGAGAGGAAGTCGACGACCTCGAGCATCCGGTGGGCGAGCAGGGCGGCGCTGGGGATCTCCACCATCACGCCGGCCTTGAGCCCGCGCTGGCGCACCTTGGCCGCGAAGTCGGCGGCCTCGGCCACCGTGGCGACCATCGGCGCCATCACCCACGTCTCGGTGCCGGTGCGCTCGGCCGCCGCGGCGATGCCGTCGAGCTGGCGGTCCATCAGGCCGGGGTTGTCGAAGCTCAGCCGGAGCCCGCGCACGCCGAGCGCGGGGTTCTCCTCGCCCTCGTGGGTGGCGAAGGCGATGGGCTTGTCGGAGCCGGCGTCGAGGGTGCGCACGACGACGTAGCGACCGTCGGCGTAGGGGGCCAGCACGCCGGAGTAGATGTCGGCCTGCTCCTCCACGCCCGGCTCGTCCTTGCGGTTGAGGAAGCACAGCTCGGTGCGGAACAGGCCGACGCCCTGCACGGGCTCGCCACCGGCCTGCTCGGCCGACGGCCCGTCGGCGACGTTGGCCAGCAGCTTGACGGGCATCCCGTCGGCCGTGGCGGCCGGGCCGGTCCACGACGCGAGCTCCTCGCGCAGGCGGCGGCTCTCCTCCACGCGGGTGCGCGCCTCCTCGGGGTCGGCCTCCTGCTCGATGGTGCCCGCCTCGCCGTCGACGACGACGAAGGTGCCCTCGGCCAGCGCCGTGATGCCGGCGGCGCCGACCACGCAGGGGATGCCGAGCTGGCGCGCGATGATCGCGGTGTGGCTGGTGGCCCCGCCGCGCTCGGTGACCAGGGCGGTCACCAGCGACGGGTCGAGCCCCGAGGTGTCGCTCGGCGCGAGGTCCTCGGCGACCAGGATCGAGGGCTCCGTCGGGGTGGGGACGCCCGGGGGCGGCTCGCCGACGAGGTGGGCCACGACGCGGCGCTCGATGTCGCGCAGGTCGGTGACCCGCTCGGCCATCAGCCCGCCCATGGTGGTGAAGATCGTGACGAACTGCTCGACCGCGCCCTGCACGGCCGCGACCGGGCCCTGCCCGGCCTGGAGGTTCTTCGCCACCGCCGAGCGCAGACCCTTGTCGCGGGCCAGGCCGGCGCTGGCGGTGAGCACCTCCGCGGCGGCGCCCTGCGCGGACGCGGCCTTGTCGGAGAACGTGGCGGCGACGGCGGAGGCCGCGTCGTCGTAGGCCGCGAGCGCGGCCTCGGGATCGGCGAAGTCACCCTCGCCGTAGCGCGCGACGGCCTCGGGCGAGACCTCCCCGCGCACGTGCAGGACAGGTCCGGCGGCGACACCCGGCACGACCGGGGTCCCGCTCAGGGTGGTGCTGGCGGGTGTGGTCATGGACACACCGTAGATCACCACGCGGTTGACAAGCAACACATTCGGGACTAAAACAACACATACACAGATCCTCGGAAGGGGGCCCGATGTACGCGGAAGAGCGACAGCAGGCGATGGCCCAGCTGATCAGTCGTCGCGGTCGGTTGTCGGTCGTGCAGCTCGCGGGCGAGTTCGAGGTGACCACGGAGACCGTACGCCGGGACCTGTCGACCCTCGACCGGATGGGCCTGGTGCGACGGGTGCACGGCGGGGCGGTCCCCGCGGGCTCGCTGACCGTCATCGAATCAGGGATCAGCGAGCGCGACCAGAGCAACACGCAGGCCAAGGAGGCGATCGCGGCGGCCGCCGTGGCCCTCCTGCCGCCCCCCGACTCCGTCGTCGTCATCGACGCCGGCAGCACGACCGCCCGTCTCGCCGCCGCGCTGCCCCGCGACCACCGGCTCACCGTGATCACCCACGCCGTGCCGGTCGCGACCCGCCTCGCCGGCCTCCCCCAGATCGAGCTGCACCTGCTGCCCGGTCGCGTGCGGCCCACCACCCACGCCGCGGTCGGCGCCGACACCGTGATCGCGCTCCACGAGCTGCGGGCCGACGTCGCGTTCGTCGCCACCAACGGCATCACCGTCGGCCACGGGCTCACCACCCCCGACCTCGACGAGGCATCGACCAAGCGGGCGATCATCGCCTGCGCCCGCCGCACGGTGGTGCTCGCCGACTCCACGAAGTTCGGCGTCGAGACCGCGGTGCGCTTCGCCACCCTCGACAGCGTCGACGCGCTCGTCACCGACGCCGGCACCGACGCCTCCGACCGGCGGGCGATGGAGCAGGCCGGCATCGAGGTGGTGGTCGCATGATCCTCACGCTGACCCCCAACCCGAGCATCGACCGCACCGTCGCCCTCGACGGCGAGCTCGTCCGCGGGCAGGTGCACCGCGTCGCGTCGGTGACCTCGCAGGCCGGCGGCAAGGGCGTGAACATCTCGCGGGCCGCCGTCAGCGCCGACATCCCCAGCATCGCCGTCGTGCCGGCCGCCAAGGACGACCCGTTCGTCCTCGAGCTGCTCGGCGCCGGGATCGACTGCCGCCCCGTCCAGCCGGCCGGTGACGTGCGGGTCAACCTCACCGTCACCGAGCCCGACGGCACGACCACCAAGCTCAACTCCCCCGGCGCCGAGGTGCTCCCGATCCACCTCGAGCTGATGGCGCAGGCCGTCCTGGTGCGCGCCGCCGGCGCGAGCTGGACCGTGCTCGCCGGGTCGCTCCCGGCCGGGGCGCCCGCGTCGTTCTACGCCGACCTGGTGCGCCGTCTCCGCGAGGCCGGCGGCCACGTCGCGGTCGACACCTCGGACGCGCCGCTCCAGGCCCTCGTCGACGCGCTCCCGCACGCGGCGCCCGACCTGATGAAGCCCAACGGCGAGGAGCTGGCCTCCTTCACCGGCGGCGACGCCGACACCCTCGAGTCCGACCCGGTCGCCGCGGCGCGGGCCGCCCGGCAGCTCGTCGACCGGGGCGTGGGCACCGTCCTGGCCACGCTCGGCGGCAACGGTGCCGTCCTGGTCACGGCCGAGGGCGCCTGGCACGCCACGCCGCCCCCGACCACCGTCGTCAGCACCGTCGGTGCGGGCGACTCCAGCCTCTTCGGCTACATGCTGGGCGACATCCGGGGCCTCAGCGCCCCGGACCGGCTCGCCCTCGCAGTCTCCTACGGCAGCGCCGCCGCAGGTCTTCCCGGCACCACCATCCCCCTGCCCTCGCAGCTCCGCACGGAGCTCGTCGGCGTCACTGCACTGGGAGTCACCACATGACCGAACTCATCACCACCGAGCTCGTGCGGCTCGGAGCCGACTGGGGCTCCGACAAGCACGACGTGATCCGGGCGCTCGCCGCCGTCGTCGACGACGCCGGGCGCGCCACCAGCCGCGACCAGCTCGTCGAGGACGCGTTCGCTCGCGAGTCGACCTCGTCCACCGGGCTGCCCGGGGGCATCGCGATCCCCCACTGCCGCACCGCCGGCGTCGAGGTGCCGACCCTCGCGTTCGCCCGGCTCGAGCCGCCGGTCGACTTCGGCGCCAAGGACGGCCCGGCCGACATCGCCTTCCTCATCGCGGCGCCCGCCGGCGGGGACGCCACCCACCTCACCATCCTGACCAAGCTCGCCCGCGCGCTGGTGAAGCCCGCCTTCACCGACGCCCTGCGCGCCGCCGAGACCGACGAGGAGGTCGTCGACCTCGTCACCCACGAGCTCGGCGAGCCCGCTCCCGCGAGGCCCGCCCCAGCCTCGGGTGCCCCGTCGGGTGCCGCGACCCCCACCGGCGGCGAGGTCCCCACCGGCGGCGGGTCCCCCGCGACCGGTGACGCCTCCTCCGCCACCTCCGCCACCTCCGCGGGTACCTCCGCAGTCGCGACCTCGGGTGCGACGCCCTCGCTCGTCGCGGTCACGGCGTGCCCCACCGGCATCGCGCACACCTACATGGCCGCCGAGGCCCTCGAGGCCGCCGCGGCCCGCGCGGGCGTCGACCTCCAGGTGGAGACGCAGGGCTCGGCCGGCTCCACGCCGCTGTCCCCCGACACCATCTCGGCCGCCGGCGCGGTCATCTTCGCCGTCGACGTGGGGGTACGCGACCGCGCCCGCTTCGCCGGCAAGCCGATGGTGAGCTCGGGGGTGAAGCGTCCGATCGACGACGCCGACGCGATGATCGCCGAGGCGCTGCGCTACGCCGCCGACCCGGCCAGCGCGCCGAAGGTCGAGGGTGACGCGTCCGCGGCCGGCGCCTCGAGCAGCACCGCGAACGAGTCGTGGGGCGGGCGCACGCGTCGCGTCCTGATGACCGGCGTGTCCTACATGATCCCGTTCGTCGCCGCCGGCGGCCTGCTGATCGCCCTGAGCTTCCTCTTCGGCGGCTACGAGATCGTCGGCCCCTACGGTGACATCGCCGTCGACAACACGCTCTTCAGCCCGCCCGACGTCCAGGCGCTCGGCCTCGACCATGCGCTCTTCGGCTCGGGGGTGATGGCCTACATCGGCGCCATCTTCTTCATCATCGGCAAGACGGCGTTCATGTTCTTCGTGCCCGCCCTCGCCGGCTACATCGCGTACGCAATCGCCGACCGTCCGGGCATCGCGCCCGGCTTCGTCATGGGCGGCCTGGCCACCAACATCTTCGGCGTCTCGTCCTCGGGCGACGACCCGACCGGGCTCGCCCAGACCGGCTTCCTCGGCGCCATCGTCGGCGGTGTGCTCGCCGGTGTGATCGCCCACTGGCTCCAGCAGCGCAAGGTGCCGACCTGGGCGCGCGGCCTGATGCCCGTGCTCGTGATCCCGCTGGTGACCTCGATCGTCGCCGGCCTGCTGATGATCCTCGTGTTCGGCAAGCCCATCTCGTGGCTGATGACCCAGCTGACCGACGGCCTCAACAGCATGAGCGGCTCGAACGCGATCGTGCTCGGCGTCATCCTCGGCCTGATGATGGCCTTCGACATGGGCGGCCCGCTCAACAAGGTCGCCTACAGCTTCGCCGCCGCCGGCGTCGGCACCGCCGCAGCTGCCTCGGCGGACGCCCCCGAGCTCAAGATCATGGCCGCGGTCATGCTGGCCGGCATGGTCCCGCCGATCGCGCTGGCCCTGTCCACGGTGGTCCGCCCCGGGCTCTACACCCAGGCCGAGCGCGAGAACGGCAAGGCCGGCTGGCTGCTCGGCGCCTCGTTCATCACCGAGGGCGCGATCCCGTTCGCCGCGGCGGACCCGCTGCGGGTCATCCCGGCGATCATGGCCGGCAGCGCGGTGACGGGCGGGCTCTCGATGGCCCTCGACGTCAGCGTCCGCGCCCCGCACGGCGGCATCTTCGTGCTCTTCGCGGTGTCGAACGTCGTGGGCTACCTGATCTCGCTCGCTGCCGGTGTCATCGTCGGTGCCGCTCTCGTCACCCTGCTCAAGAGCGCGAGCAAGTCCTCCGACGCCGACGTCGCTACCGTCTGATCCACCGCACCACCCGACACCCCTCCCCCCTCGAAGGAGCACCATGCCCAGCAAGTCCGTCACCGTCGGCTCCGCCGTCGGCCTGCACGCCCGCCCCGCCGCGATCATCGCCGAGAAGGCCGGTGAGCTGGGCTCCGACGTCACCATCAACGGTGTCGACGCGAGCTCGTCGCTGATGATCATGACCCTCGGCGCCGGCCACGGCGACACCGTCGAGGTCGCCGGCGACGACCAGGCCGCGGTCGACGCGATCGCCGCACTGGTCGAGCAGGACCTCGACGCCTGACCCAGGCCGTTCACCCGTTCCACCCGTGGGCGGTGCCCGAGGGGGATTCCGAGCTGCAGGAATCCCCCTCCCGCACCGCCCACGGTCGCGTCCGGCGCGCCGCACGGCGGCTCAGTCGTGGGCGCGGGTGGCGAGGTAGACCGCGCGCATGCCGACCGCGCGCTCGAGCTGGCTCTCGACGACGGAGAAGAACTGCCGCCGGTAGGTGTCGTCGGTGACCGCCGAGACGGTGAAGTAGAACCCGCTGAACGACGCCAGGAACAGCGACACCTTGGTGAGCGACACCGAGACGCTGGTCAGGTGCGGCAGCGCGCTGACGGTGTCGAGGCCGCTCCAGGCCAGCTGCGTCTTCTCCTGCATCACCAGCGAGCCGAACAGCATGAAGAACACGAAGACGGTCAGCGACAGCAGCAGCACCTGGACGGACTGGATGACCAGCAGCACCAGGATGAGGTTCCACCGCTCGAAGCCCGTGACCTCGGCGTGCGCCTGCGGGTCGACCGACGGGTCGTCGGCCACCCGGCGGCTCGCCTCCTCCAGCGGCGTGCCGGCGCAGGTGCGCACGACGAACGCGTCGTCCACCTCGTCGTCGACCCGGTCGACCTCCTCGGGCAGCCGCACCAGCAGGAAGGCGACGGCGAGGCCGAACATCAGCAGGACCGTCGACCACAGCAGCCCGAAGGGCAGGTTGCTGGTCATCTGCCACGCCTCGGCGTTGACGAAGAGGAACGTCACGAACACCAGCAGCAGCGGCAGCGCGCGCGAGGCCATCGGCGCCACGTAGCGCAGGCTGCCCAGCGTGCGCGAGAGGGCGAACACGACGATCGGGCGGGCCCGCAGCGCGGTCACGGCGTACCAGAGCAGCGCCAGGCCGCCGACGGACAGCCAGAGCGCGGGTCCGGCGGCATAGGTCTCGGAGAGGTACGCCGCGAGGCCGGCGCCCCCGGCGAGCACCAGCAGCACCAGGACGAGCGTGGCGAGGCGGCGCGGGCGGAGCCCGGCGCGGGCCGACGCGCGCTCCTCGGCGACGAAGTAGGGCAGGCCGTGGTCGAGGAACCAGGTCTCGACCTCCGACCGCTCAGCCACCCAGGACCTCGCGCGCCCGCACGACGTCGTCGGCCATCGTCACCAGGAGCGCCTCCATGCCGTCGAACTTCACCATCCCGCGCAGCCGCTCGGTGAAGGCGACCTCGACCTCGACGCCGTAGAGCTCGAGGTCGTCACGGTCGAGCACGTAGGACTCCACGCGGCGCTCGCGCTCGCCCTCGAAGGTCGGGTTGGTGCCGACGGAGATCGCAGCGGGGTAGCGCTCACCGGTGTCGAGGCGGGTCAGCCAGCCGGCGTACACGCCGTCGGCCGGCGCCGCGTCGACCGGCGGGACCGGGACGTTGGCCGTGGGGTAGCCCATCTCGCGTCCGCGCTTGTCGCCCTCGACGACCGTGCCGCGGACGGTGAACGGGCGGCCCAGTGCCTCGGAGGCACCGGCCACGTCGCCGGTGGCCAGGCACTGGCGGACGTAGGTCGAGCTCCAGACCTGCGGGCCGCCGTCGAGCGGGACCCCGACCGTCTCGAAGCCGCGCGACCCGCCCGCCTCGACGAGGGTCGCGACCTCGCCGGCCGCCTTGGCGCCGAAGCGGAAGTTGGACCCCACCACCACCGCGGCGGCGTGCAGGGACTCCACGAGGATCCGGTCGATGAACTCCGTCGGCGACCAGCCCGCGACGCCGCGGTCGAAGCCGACGACCAGCGTGGCGTCCACGCCCGTGGCCTCGAGCAGGCGCGCGCGGGTCTCGATCGACGTCAGGGTGGGCGGCGCGTGCTCCGGGCGCAGCACGGCCATGGGGTGGGGGTCGAAGGTCACCGCGACCACCGTGTCCACGCCCAGCCGCTCCGCGGTCTCCCGCGCCGTGCGGAGCACGTGGGCGTGCCCGCGGTGGACGCCGTCGAAGTTGCCGATGCTGACGACCGTGCGGCCGAGGTCGGCCGGCACGTCGTCGACGTCACGCCAGATCTGCACGGGCGCAGCCTACTGGCGCGCTCAGACGAAGACCGCGACCGGGCGGGCCTGGGCGCCCCGCTGCTCGTAGAGCGCGAGGAACGAGCCGTCGGGGGCGAAGACCGCGTGGGGGCCCTTCCCCGCCAGCGCGGGGTCGAGACCGCGGCCGACGCGGACGTGTGCCGCCTGCTCCTCGTCGAGGTCGACGGACGGGAACGACGCGCGCGCGGCGTCGGCGATCGGCACCTGCGCGTAGTCGTCGCCGAGGTCGTCGAGGGTGCGCGCGAGGGCCAGGTCGAACGGGCCCACGGCCGTGCGCCGCAGCGCGGTGAGGTGGCCGCCGACCCCGAGCGCGGCGCCGAGGTCGCGGGCGACGGCGCGCACGTAGGTGCCGGACGAGCAGCGCAGCGAGATCCTCACCTCGGGCAGCGCGACCTCGTGGACGACCAGCTCGTGGATGGTCACCGGGCGGGCCGCGAGCTCCACCTGCTCGCCGTCACGGACCCGCGCGTAGGCGCGCTTGCCGTCGACCTTGATCGCCGACACGGCTGTCGGCACCTGCTCGATGTCGCCGACGAACCGCGCGAGCCCGGCACGGACGTCGTCGGGGTCGACGCCGTCGGTCGGGGCGGTCGCGGTGACATCCCCCTCGGCGTCGTCGGTCGTGGTCGAGACACCCAGGCGGATCGTGGCGTCGTACGCCTTCTCGGTGAGCATCAGGTGGCCGAGCAGCCGGGTGGCCCGCTCGACGCCCAGCACCAGCACGCCGGTGGCCATCGGGTCGAGGGTGCCGGCGTGGCCGACCTTGCGGGTGCCCGCGAGCCGGCGCACTCGCGCGACGACGTCGTGGGAGGTCATCCCCGCGGACTTGTCGACCACGACGAGCCCGGAGTCGGCCATCAGGCGCGGTCGTCCTCGGCTCGGCCGTCCTCGGCGAAGGAGAGGTCGGAGCCGTCGTCGAGGACGTCGTCGTCGTCCAGGTCGTCGTCCAGGTCGTCCTCGTCGAGGACCTCCCTCGGCTTCTTGTAGGGGTCGGCGTCGCCGGCGTAGGCCTCCACGCGGCGCGCGGCGACCTCCTCGTCCTGCTGGCGGGCACGCTCGAGCACCTCGTCGAGCGCACGGGCGCTCTCCGGCAGGGCGTCAGGGATGAAGGTGAGCGACGGGACGATGCGCATCCCGAGCTGCTTGGCGACCTCGGAGCGGATGACGCCCTTCGCCGACTCCAGCGCCGCGGCCGTGCTGGCCAGGTCGTCCTCGCCGCCGAGCACGGTGTAGAAGATCGAGGCCTGCTGGGAGTCTCCGGTCACGCGGACGTCGGTGACGGTCACGAAACCCAGGCGCGGGTCCTTGATCCGGCGCTCGAGCATCTCGGCGACGATCACCTGGATGCGGTCGGCGATCTTGCGGACGCGGGGGTTGCTCATGGTGCTCTGCTCACTCTCTGGGCGAGTCGGCTCGTGGCTCGACTCCAACGTACCGAGTCGGCGCCTCCCCACGCACGGTGGGGAGACGCCGACTCGGGTGGTGCAAGGGGTGGATCAGCCGCGCGGGATCTCGCGCATCTCGAAGGACTCGACGATGTCGCCGATCTTGATGTCCTGGAAGTTGCGGAGCACCAGGCCGCACTCGAAGCCCTCGCGGACCTCGGAGGCGTCGTCCTTCTCGCGGCGCAGCGAGGCGAGGTCGAGGTTGTCGGCCACGACCGCCCCGTCGCGCAGCACACGGACCTTGGCGTTGCGACGGATGAGGCCGGAGGTGACCATGCAGCCCGCGATGTTGCCGGCCTTGGACGAGCGGAAGATCTCGCGGATCTCCGCCTGCCCGAGGGTCGACTCCTCGTAGACGGGCTTGAGCATGCCCTTGAGCGCGGCCTCGATCTCCTCGATGGCGTTGTAGATCACCGAGTAGTACCGGATCTCCACGCCCTCCTTGTCGGCCATCTGGCTCGCCTTGCCCTGCGGGCGGACGTTGAAGCCGATGATGATCGCGTCGGAGGCGGCCGCCAGGTCGACGTTGGTCTCGGTGATCGCACCGACACCGCGGTCGATGACGCGCAGCGACACCTCGTCGCCGACGTCGATATGCGACAGGGCGTCCTCGAGCGCCTCGACCGAACCGGACACGTCGCCCTTGAGGATGAGGTTGAGCTCCTGGCTCTCGCCCTTCTCCATGGAGGCCATGAAGTCCTCGAGGCTGCGGCGGACGCGACGCTTGGCCTGCATGGCCGCACGCTCGCGCGCCTCGCGCTTCTCGGCGATCTGGCGGGCCATGCGGTCGTCCTCGACCACGATGAAGTTCTGACCCGCGCCCGGCACCGCCGAGAGACCCAGCACCATCGCGGGACGCGACGGGTCGGCCACGGTGAGCTCGTTGCCGTGCTCGTCGAGCATCGCGCGGACACGGCCGTGGGCCGGACCGGCGACGATCGAGTCGCCCACGCGGAGCGTTCCACGCTGGACCAGGACGGTGGCGACCGGACCGCGGCCGCGGTCGAGGTGCGCCTCCACCACGAGGCCCTGCGCGTCCTGGTCGGGGTTGGCCCGCAGGTCGAGCGAGGCGTCGGCGGTGAGGACGACGGCCTCGAGCAGCTTGTCGAGGTTGAGCCCGGCCTTGGCCGAGACGTCGACGAACATCGCGTCGCCGCCGTACTCCTCGGGGATCAGGCCGTACTCGGTGAGCTGGCCGCGGACCTTGGTGGAGTCGGCCTCCGGCTTGTCGATCTTGTTGACCGCAACCACGATCGGCACGTTGGCCGCCTTGGCGTGGTTGAGCGCCTCGACCGTCTGCGGCATGACGCCGTCGTCGGCCGCGACGACCAGGATCGCGATGTCGGTGGCCTGGGCACCACGGGCACGCATGGCGGTGAACGCCTCGTGACCGGGGGTGTCGATGAGGGTGATGCGGCGCTCCTCGCCGTCGACCTCGGTGTGGACCTGGTAGGCACCGATGTGCTGGGTGATGCCACCGGCCTCCTTGTCGACGACGTTGGCGTTGCGCAGCGCGTCGAGGAGCTTGGTCTTTCCGTGGTCGACGTGACCCATGACGGTCACGACCGGCGGGCGGACGACCAGGTCGGCCTCGTCGCCCTCGTCGGCACCGAACTCGAGGTCGAAGGTCTCGAGCAGCTCGCGGTCCTCGTCCTCCGGGGAGACGATCTGCACGACGTAGTTGAGCTCCTCGGCGAGCAGCTCGAACGTCTCGTCACCCACCGACTGCGTCGAGGTGACCATCTCGCCGAGCGAGAAGAGCATCTGCACGAGCGCAGCGGCGTCGACGTTGATCCGCTCGGCGAAGTCGGTCAGCGAGGCGCCACGCGGCAGGCGCACGGTCTCGCCGTTGCCCTTGCGGACGCGCACGCCGCCGATGGTCGGGGCCTCCATGGCCTCGAACTCCATGCGACGCGCACGCTTCGACTTGCGTCCACGGCGCGACGGACCACCGGCGCGCCCGAAGGCACCCTGGGTCTGGCCACGCTGGCCGGGGCGCTGGCCGGGACGGCCGCTGGCGTTGGGACCGAAGCCACCGGGACGGCCGGGAGCACCGCCCGGGGCACCGCCCGGGGCACCGCCCGGACGACCCGGGGCACCGCGGCCGGGAGCACCGGGACGGCCGGGGCCGCCACCGGGGCCGCCACGGGCCGGACGGGCGCCGGGACCGCTGCCGAAGGCGGCGGGCGACTTCGGCATCATCGCCGGGTTGGGACGCGGCATGCCGGGACGGCCCTCGCCGCCACCGGCCGGCGGGCGCGGCGGACGGTTGTCGTCACCGGCAGCCGGGGTGCGCGGGGCGGGGCGCGAGCCCATGCCCTGGCTGGGCGCGAACGGGTTGTTGCCCGGGCGCGGGGCGCCGGGTCGACCGACCGGGCGCGGCGCGGGGGCCGACGCCTTGGCCGCGGGAGCGGCCGGGGCGGCGGGCGCGGCGGGCTCGGCCCTCGGGGCCGCCTGCGGCTCCGGGGTGGCCGGCTTCGGGCCGGGCTTGGGGCCGGGTCGGGCGGCCGGGGCGGCCGGCGACGCGGCAGGGGCTGCCGGTGCCTCGGCGGCGGGCGCGGGGGCCTCGGCCGCAGGGGCCGGCGCCTCGGCGGGAGCCGCCTTCGGGCCGGGCTTGGGGGCAGCCTTCTTGGCGGCCGGCTTCTCGGCCGGCGCCTCGGGCGCAGCGGCGGGGGCGGAGGCCGCAGCGGCCTTCAGCTCGTCGCCGTACTGCTTCTTGAAGCGCATCTCGACGGGGGGCTCGACAGTCGACGACGCCGACTTGACGAACTCCCCCATCTCCTTGAGCTTCTCGAGAACGAACTTGCTCTCGACTCCGAACTCCTTGGCGAGCTCGTGGACTCGGGTCTTTGCCACGGTGGGTTACTACTCCTTCTGGTCCGTGACTCCAGAAGGAGGGAACGGACCAGCTAGTGGGTGTGCACACTCATTACGAGTTACTCATCGAGTGCTCATGAGCTGTGTGCTCCAGTTTCTGGTCGGTGGTGCGGTGATTCGGACGGTGGTGCGTGAGCGCTGAGCGGCGCCATGATGTGGGCCTCCACCAGCGCGGTGTCGAGCCCCTGCCCCGAGCGGAGGGCCCGGGGAAACGCTCGGCGTCGCACCGCGAGCTGCCAACACTCCGGCGTGGGGTGGACGTGCGCCCCCCGGCCGGGTGCCCGGTGGTCCGGATCGGGCACCAGGGCCGGGTGGCCCTCGGCGTCCGAGCCCGCGACAACCCGCAGCAGCTCGTTCGCAGCGGCCCTGGCCCGACAACCCACACAGGTCCGGACGGGTCCGGGCGCAGGGGTGTCAGACGTGGTGGCCACTGATGACCACTCTATCGCGTCACGCCAGCGCTTTACGAACCGGCGCTGCCAAGGGAGGTCGTGTGACCCCCACCACGACCCGACCGGCGTACGGGCGCCGTGGGGGTGTGGGTCGGCGGCTGGGTCGGCGGCTGGTTCGGCGGCTGGGGTCGGACTAGACGCACGCCGTTGACGCTGGACGCACGCCATGGCGTGCGTCGAGCGGACACAGGTCCGCTCGAGTCACCCCGTCGACGCCCGGCGGCGAGCGGCACGCGCGACGTCCGACGACGCACCGAACGCCGAACTAGACGCACGCCGTTGACGCTGGACGCACGCCATGGCGTGCGTCGAGCGGACACAGGTCCGCTCGAGTCACCCCGTGGACGCCCGCCCGCCCAGCCCTCGGCCGGTCAGTCCTGGGGCGCGGGGGCCTCGTCGGAGCGGATGTCGATGCGCCAGCCGGTGAGGCGGGCGGCGAGGCGGGCGTTCTGGCCCTCCTTGCCGATCGCGAGGGAGAGCTGGAAGTCGGGCACCACGACGCGGCACGAGCGGGCGGCGAGGTCGACGATCTCCACCGAGCTCACGCGGGCCGGCGAGAGGGCGTGGGCGACCAGCTCGGCCGGGTCCTCGGCCCAGTCGACGATGTCGATCTTCTCGCCGTGGAGCTCGCTCATCACGTTGCGCACGCGCTGGCCCATCGGGCCGATGCAGGCGCCCTTGGCGTTGACGCCCGCGACCGTGGAGTGGACGGCGATCTTGGTGCGGTGGCCGGCCTCGCGGGCGATGCCGGCGATCTCGACGGTGCCGTCGGCGATCTCGGGCACCTCGAGGGCGAAGAGCTTCTTGACCAGCGTCGGGTGCGAGCGCGAGAGCGTGACCTGCGGCCCGCGCATGCCCTTGCGGACCGAGGTCACCAGGCACTTGATGCGCTCGCCGTGGACGTAGCTCTCCCCCGGCACGCGCTCGCTGATCGGCAGGATGGCCTCCAGCTTGCCGAGGTCGACCATCACGTCGTCGGGGTTGCGGCCCTGCTGGATGATGCCCGAGATGATGTCGCCCTCCTTGCCGGAGAACTCGCCGAACGTCTTCTCGTCCTCGGCGTCGCGCAGCCGCTGCAGCATCACCTGCTTGGCGGTCGTGGCGGCGATGCGGCCGAAGCCCTGGGGCGTGTCGTCGTACTCCGGGCCGGCGGTGCCGTCCTCGTCGACCTCGCGGGCCCACACGGTGACGTGACCGGTCTTGCGGTCCAGCTCGACGCGGGCCGGGTGCTGCGCCTCGGTGGCGCGTTGGTACGCGGTGAGCAGCGCGGTCTCGATGGCCTCGGCCAGGACCTCGAAGGGGATCTCCTTCTCGCGCTCCAGCATCCGCAGGATGCTCAGGTCGATGTCCATCAGTCGTCCTTCTCGTTCGTCTTGCGGTTGAACTCGATCTGCACGAGGGCCTTGGAGATCTCGGCGTAGGGCACCTCGCGGTGCGTGCCGTCGACGTCGAGGGTGACCGCGTCGTCGGTCGAGGACAGGACCCGGCCGGTCAGGCCCGAGCCGTCGGCGAGGTTCGCCTTGACCAGGCGGTCCTCGTTGCGCCGCCAGTGCCGCGGCAGGGTGAGCGGGCGGTCGACGCCTCGGGAGGTGACCTCGAGTGTGTAGGGCATCTCGCCCATCACGTCGGACTCGTCGAGCACGCGGGAGACCTCGCGCGTCGCGTCGGCCACGTCGTCGAGCGTCACGCCGCCGTCCTTGTCGACCGCGACGCGCAGCACGCGGCGCTTGCCGGCGGGCGTGAGCTCCACGGCCTCGACGTCGATCTCGAGCTGACGCAGGGGGTCGACGAGCTCCGCCTCGATGCGGTCCCGGGTGGCGTCCTGACGGGGAGTGCTCATGCGGGTGCGACCTCCTTGTGCTGTTGTCGAAGGACCACGATAGCCGCCCGGCGGCGTCCCCCGGCACTCGCCGTGGCCCGGTCCGGACCGCCCCGCGCGGCGGCTAGGGTTCGTGCGTGGCCGCACCGCAGATCTCCCGCCGTACGGCGCTGGGCTCGGCGCTCGCGGCACCTGCCGCGCTGCCGCTGGTCCTGTCCGGGTGCGACATCGACCCGCCCCGCGACGCAGCCGCCACGGACGCCCCCACCGACGCCGCCTCCCCGCCGGAGGACTCCGCGCTCGTCCAGGAGGTCGCGGCCGAGCTGGTCCGCGCAGGTGCGGTGCTCGCCGCGGCGACGGCCGCCGTCCCCGCCCTCGTCGAGCGCCTCGCCCCGGTCACCGCCGCCCACGCCGCCCACCTCGACGTGCTGGCCGGCGCGCTGCCCGACCAGGACCTGCCGACGTCGCCTGCTCCCACCCTGCCCGCCCGGATCGTGCCGGCGCTGCGGGCGGCGCGCCGGTCCGAGCAGCGGCTGCTCCGCGCCGTGCGGGGGGCGTGCACCACCGCCGCGAGCGGCGACCTGGCCCGGGTGCTGGCGAGCATCGCCGCCTCGACCTCGCAGCACGCGGCGGCCCTCTCGACGGAGGTCACCTCGTGAGCGTCCTCGACGCCCTGCAGGAAACGCTGGCCGACGAGCACGCGACGCTGTGGACCTACGGCGTCCTCGGCGCCCGCACCTCGGCGTCCGCCACCCCGACGCTGCACGCGGCCCTCGCCACGGCATACGTGCGCCACCGCGCCCGGCGCGACCGGCTGCGCGTGTTCGTCGAGGACGCGGGCGGGGAGCCGGTCGCCGCCGACGCCGCCTACGCGCTGCCGTCCGCCGTCACCTCCGTGACGGAGGTCGAGGTGCTCGCCCAGCAGCTCGAGTCGCGCAGCACGGAGGTGCTGCTGGCCCTGGTGGCGCAGTCGTCGGCCGGGGTCCGCGACTGGGCGCTCGACGAGGCCGTCTGGTCGGCCACCTGGGAGCTCGAGCTCGGGGGCGCCGCGACGACGTGGCCGGGGGCCCCGGAGCTGGGCTGACCCGCGGCCCCGGTCGTCCGGGAACGGGAAACGGCCCGCGGCCTCAACCATTGGGAAAGTCCCGAGATCCTTCCCAACGGCCGAGGACGCGGACCGTTGTGTGGGGTTGGTCAGCATCACCCGAGCGGCACCTCCTGTGGGGGTGGCGGCGCCGCATGCACAATCATGCATTCGATCGAGTGCCCCGCCAACCGGATCCCACCTGCATGTTGATGCAACGCAGAAAGATGCAGGACCCGTCAGCGGCCGTCGAGCGCACGCACCACGGCCGGCAGCTCGGCCAGTGACGTGATCGTGGCATCCGGCTCGCCCTCGGTGTGCCCGACCTGCGAGGCCGGGATGGTGCTGTGCGGGACGTGGATCGCGCGCATGCCGGCCTGCCGGGCGCCCCAGACGTCGTCGAAGAGGCGGTCGCCGACGTAGACGCACGCCGCCGGGTCGTCGACCCCGACCGCCTCCATCGCGGCCCGGAACGCCAGGGGCGAGGGCTTCGTCCACGGCACCTCGCTGGTGTAGACGTCGCCGTCGACCAGGTCGTACACACCGTCGCGCTCGAAGAACCCGACGTGCCAGGCGCGCGGCCAGATGGTGTTCGAGAGGACCCCCACCCGGATGCCCGCGGCGCGCAGCTCCTCCCACATCGGCCGGACCTCGGGGTCGGTGAGGGTGTGGGGCTCCCAGAAGTCGTAGTAGGCCCGGAGCAGCTCGGGGTCGTGGTCGAGCCCGGCCTCGGCGAAGAGGTCCGCGATCGTCGCGCTCTGCTGGTGGTCGCGGCTGCGGCCCCACACCACCTCGCCGGCCCGGTGCAGCCGCTCGGCGTGGGCGTGATTGTCGTCCTCCGGCGTGGGCGTACGACGCACCGCCTCGGCCAGCGCCAGCGACTCGGCGTGGAAGTCGACGTCGTGCCAGCGGGTCAGCGGGTCAGCGTGCCGCCCCAGTCGAAGATCACGGCACGGGTGCGGACGGTCGCCATGGGAGCGTCAGCCGCGCAGGACCAGGTCGGCCACGTGCGTCGCGGCCTCGCCGACGGCGACGTCCTCGCGGGCGCCCGACGCGCGGTCGCGCACCTCGACCACGCCGTCGGCCAGGCCGCGGCCCACCGTGACGATGGTCGGGACGCCGATGAGCTCGGCGTCCTTGAACTTCACGCCGGGGCTGACCTTGCCGGTGCGGTCGTCGAGCAGGACGTCGAGGCCGGCGGCCCGGAGGTCGCGGGCGAGCTCCTCGGCGGCCGCGAAGACCGCCTCGTCCTTGCCTGCGGCGACGACGTGGACGTCGGCCGGGGCGACGTTGCGGGGCCAGCAGAGGCCGATGTCGTCGAGGGTGCCCTCGGCGATGGCGGCGACGGCGCGCGAGGGGCCGATGCCGTAGGAGCCCATGGTGACGGTGACGAGCTTGCCGTTCTCGTCGAGGACCTTCAGGCCGAGGGCGTCGGCGTATTTGCGGCCGAGCTGGAAGATGTGGCCCATCTCGACGCCGCGGGCGGACTCGAGGGTGCCCTCGGTGCAGTTGGGGCACTCGTCGCCGTCGCGCACGTCGGCGGCCTCGATGGTGCCGTCGGGCCTGAAGTCACGGCCGACGACGAGGTCGACGACGTGGGAGCCGGCCACGTCGGCGCCGGTGACCCAGCGGGTGCCCTCGACCACGCGGGGGTCGACGAGGTAGCGGATGCCGGACGTCGACTCCTCCCCCAGCGCCCCGGGACCGATGTAGCCCTTGACCAGCGCAGGGTGCCTGGCGAGCTCGGCCTCGTCCATGGGCTCGACCTCGATGGGCTCGAGCTGGCCCTCGAGGCGCTTCTGGTCGACCTCGCGGTCGCCGGGCACGCCGATGGCGAGGGGCTCGCGGGTGCCGTCGGGGTGCTTGAGCACCACGAGGACGTTCTTCAGGGTGTCGCCGGCGGCCCAGGGCCGGTCGTCACGGGGGAACGTGGCGTTGAGGTGGTCGACGAGCGTGTCGATCGTGGGCGTGTCGGGGGTGTCCTCGACGTGGGCCGCGGGGACGTCGTCGTACGCCACCGGAGCGGGCGCGCGCACCGCGACGGCCTCGACGTTGGCGGCGTAGTCGCAGTGCGTGCAGCGGACGTAGGTGTCCTCGCCGACCGCGGCCTTGGCGAGGAACTCCTCGCTCGCCGAGCCGCCCATCGCGCCGGACGTCGCCTTGACGATGACGTACTCGAAGCCGAGCCGGTCGAAGATCCGGATGTAGGCGTCGCGGTGCTTCTGGTAGGACACCTCGAGCCCGGCGTCGTCGACGTCGAAGGAGTAGGAGTCCTTCATCACGAACTCGCGCCCGCGCAGCAGGCCGGCGCGGGGACGCGCCTCGTCGCGGTACTTGGTCTGGATCTGGTAGATCGAGAGGGGGAGGTCCTTGTAGGAGGAGTAGAGGTCCTTCACCACGAGGGTGAACATCTCCTCGTGGGTGGGGCCGAGCAGGTAGTCGGCGCCCTTGCGGTCCTGCAGGCGGAAGATGTTGGGGCCGTACTCCACCCAGCGGTTGGTGGCCTCGTAGGGCTCCTTGGGCAGCAGTGCGGGGAACGACAGCTCCTGGGCGCCCATCTCGTCCATCTCCTCGCGGATGATGTTCTCGATCTTGCGCAGCACGCGCAGGCCCAGCGGCAGCCAGGTGTAGATGCCGGGCGCGTTGCGGCGGATGTAGCCGGCGCGCACCAGGAGTCGGTGGCTCGGCACCTCGGCGTCGTTCGGGTCGTCGCGCAGGGTGCGCACGAACAGGGTCGACATGCGGAGGATGCGGGCTGCCATGGCGCAACCATAGGTGGGCGCCTCGACGGCCCGCGAACCAGATTGCCCGCCCGGACCGTCGTCAGGTCCCCATGGCGGTGAACGACGCCGCGGTCGCCGCCAGCACCGGGTCGGACGCGGCGGCCGCGCGGGCGGCGTGGAGCGCCTCGCCGAGCCCCGCGCCGCGGCGCAGCGCGGCGTGCAGCGCGACCATCACCTCGACGGTCGCGGAGTCGTCGACCTCCGCGAGCGCCGAGACGACGCCAGCCGTGCCCATCGAGAGCAGCGCTGCCGAGAGGCCGAGCAGCTCCTGGTCACCGACGGGCGCGAGCACGCCCGACTCGCAGGCCGACAGCACGACGCGGTGCGGCGGGTGCCGCAGCTGCTGCAGGTCGTGGACCAGGAGAGGCCCGTCGGCGAGCGTCAACGACGAGAAGAGCGGGCTGTCCTCGCGGAACGATCCGTGTGCCGCGACGTGGGCCAGCGCCGCTCCGTCGAGCGTGGCGAGGGCGGTCGGGACCGTGGCGGCGGACCCCTCGAGCACCTCGGCGCCCCGGTCCTCCGCGGCCACCGCGTGCACCTCGGCGCCACCGCTGCCCAGCCCGGGGCCGACCAGCAGGACGCGGCGCTCGCTGGTCGGCTGCGCCGCCCGCGCACGCAGCCACAGCCGCGCGGAGGGCGTGGTGGTGACGTGGCGGTCCACCAGGCTCGGCAGCAGTCCCCACGGCACGCCCTGCAGGGAGGCGGTCGCGCTCACCACCACCCGCTGGTCGTCCACGTGTCGCAGCGACGTGCCCAGCAGCGCCTGCTCGAGCCGGGCGCCCGCGACGCCGAGCTGTGCCCGGCGGCCGCGCGCAGCCTGACGGAGGCTGAAGAGCGCGAAGTCGACGGCGCGCGCCGCGGCCGAGGCGTCGCCGACGGTGACGAGCCGCACGCGGCCGTGGCGCACGACGAGCGCGTGCAGCACCCCGTCGACCTCGGTGAGCTCGACGAACGTCGCACCGTCCTCCCGCTGGGCCTCCACCAGGCGTTCGACGGCGAACGCGTCCACGCCTCCTCCGGCGCCGCGGAGGTGCAGCAGGCGCTGCCGGACCGAGCGCTCCAGCCGCGCCGCCCGTGCCCGGATCCGGTCCGTCGGGGCTCCGTCCGCCTGCGCCTGCGCCAGCCGCTGGTGCTGTGCCCGCAGCGCGGCGAGGTCCGCGGCCGTCCCGGTGTCGTGCGCCTGCTGCAGCGCGGGCGCCGTCAGGGCGGTGGCTCGCCAGCGCTCGGCCCACCGCAGCACGCGCCGCGGCTCACGGGTCGCCAGCGCGGTGCGCAGACCGAGCCCCGCGAGCTCCGCGCCGTCGCGCGACGACAAGGCCCGCAGCTCCTGGCTCCCGAGCGCCGCCCGGTGCTCGTCGAGGGCCGTGAGGCCCCGCTCGCAGGCACGCAGCACCGCCGCAGCATTCCCGGCGCGCTCGTGCTGCCACGCCCGGGCCAGCCACCCGGTCGCCCGGCTCGTGCCCGGACCGGAGGCCCGGAAGGACGCCGCTTCCCCGAGCCACGACGCGACGTGGCGCTCGGCTCGTTCCGACCGCACCGCGCGGGCGATGCGGACACCGAGCATCAGCGCCGCCGGCAGCTCGGGGGCCCCCGCCTCCCGCGCGGTCGCGACCAGGCGCTCGGCCCGGCCGAGCAACCTCGCCGGACGGACGCCGTCCTCGGCACGGGCCCACAGCGCGAACAGCTCGGCCCGGACCCAGTGTCGGTGCCGCGCCTGGGCCCGGAACATCCGGCACGCCTCGTCGGCCGCCGCCTGTGCACGAGGCACGTCACCAGCGGCCAGCGCCGCTCCCGCCAGGGCGAGCTGCAGGTCGGCGCGCTCCACCGGGAGCAGCCGACGCGCCCCGAGCGCCAGCTCGACCACCTCGAGCGCATCGGACGCGAGACCCGCCGCCATGAAGGCGACGCACCGGTCGTAGACGAGGTCGGTGCTGGTGATGCCGAGCCGCTCGTAGCGGGTGGCGGCCTCCTGGTAGCGCTCGAACGCGAGCGGGAGGTCACCGCCGAGGAAGGCCAGCCAGCCCTGGTTGTGGATCCCCGCCGCCACGGCGCCCTCCATCCCGAGCTCCTCGTGGACGGCCAGCGACCGGGCGAGGCTGGTCCGCGCCGCTGCCAGGTCGCCGATCATGGTGCTCGCCCAGCTGTGCAGGTGGAGCGCACGCCCCGTCCAGACGAGGTCGTCGGAGGGCTCCAGGATCTCGAGGGCGCGCTCGAGGTCGGCGGCACCCGCCTCCAGCCGCTCGAGGTTGAACGCCAGCACCCGGGCGCGCCGCACCAGCACCCGCGCCAGGGGCAGGCCGTCCATCGCCGAGGCGGCCAGGTCGAGCTGCTCCAGGCCGTCCCGCGTGCGGCCGGCCATCGCCAGCGAGCCTCCCAGCGTGGCGCGCACGTCCGCCTCGCGCTCGGCGTCGACGCCGCGGGCCAGCCTCAGCGCCCGGCGCAGGTGGGCCAGGGCCGCCTGCGTCTCCCCCACGTCACGCAGGACGATGCCGACCACCTGGTGCCCGATGGAGCGCACCGCGGGGTCGGGATGGTCGAGCATCCGGGCCTCGGCCGTCTCGCGCGCAGCCACCGGGTCCGCGAAGAGCGTGCGCAGCAGCTCCTCCGCCTCGGCCCGGTCCACGCCGCCCATCCTTGCCGATCCGCTCGGCAAACTCTGGCCAACCGCTCCCCACGGGACGCCCGCCGACGCTAGCGTCGGCGCATGGGCGACTGGAAGATCGGCGACGACGCACGACGACGCACCACCGACCAGCTCCGCGAGCTGGACCGCGCGAACGACGGACAGGTGTTCTGGGACACCGAGGCGCCGGCCGACTTCACCTACCTGTTCCACCCCGACCACGTGCTCGTGGGAGCCGAGGACGCGGAGGCGTTCGAGGCCGCGGTCGCTCGCCTCGACAAGGGGGTCCTCGACGAGCCGCCCCGGCGCGACGACGTACGCCTGCTCGGCGGGGACCTCGTGCGCTACGTCCTGCCGCCCCGGCGCGGCGGCGAGAGCGTGCCCGACGTCCTCGACCTGCTGGAGGCCGGCGGTCTGCGACGCGGCCTCGCCACCCCCGACCACTGGGTCCACGTCGCGCCGGGCGGGGGCGGCGGCTCCGCCTGCCCCGCCGTCGAGCCGATGGAGACCGGGCTCACCGAGCCGTGGCCGCCGGTCGCGCCCCAGGAGGAGGGCCGCGAGGTGAAGGTGGTCGTGGTCGACACCGGCTGGAACCCGCCGTCCGGCTCGGACGGCCGGACCCCCTGGCTGGAGGGCGTCGAGGGTGACGACGAGCTCAACGGCCCCGACCTGCGCCCCTACGCCGGCCACGGCACCTTCATCGCCGGCGTGGTGCGCTGCCTGGCGCCGATGACCGACGTCTTCGTCGAGGGGTTCGCCATCGGGGGCGTGGGCGGCGGCGGGATCCTCGAGTCCGAGATGGTCCTCCAGCTCGAGGAGGCGATGACCCACGACCCGCAGGTGATCAACCTGTCCGCAGGTTGCCGGACGCGGATGGACCTGCCGTCCATCGCGTTCGCGCGCTTCCACCGCCGCCACCTGCGCGGCAAGGACTGCGTGCTGGTCGCGGCCGCCGGCAACGACTCGTGGGCCGCCCCGTTCTGGCCGGCCGCCTTCGGCTGGGCCGTGGGCGTCGGCTCGCTCGACCGGGACGGCCGGGTCTCCGACTTCTCCAACTACGGCGTCTCCGCCGACGTGTTCGCGCTGGGGCGCAACCTGGTCAACGCGTTCCCCGACGGCACGTTCGTGTGCCACGAGACGCCCGACAAGGGTGACGTACGCGTGTTCTCGACCGGCATGGCGCGCTGGAGCGGCACGTCGTTCGCCACGCCGGTGGTCGCGGGGCTCATCGCCCGCGAGATCAGCGAGACCGGCTGCTCGGCCGAGGACGCCCGCGCCGCCGTGCTGGCTCGCGCGGTCTACGACTCCGACCCGACGATCGGCCCGCACATGGAGCTGCGCCAGCCCTACGCCTGACGCAGGGGCGGGGTCCTCAGACCTCGATCCAGTGGCTGCTCGCCACGACTCCCCCGAAGCGGACGGCCACGCGGACGGACCCCTGCGCCGGGGCGGTGAGCGAGAAGAACCCGAACTCGTCGAGCGGAGCGGACCACGACTCCCCCGACCGGGCCTCCACGGAGACCTCGACGTCGGTCGGGTCCTGGTCGGGGGCGAGGTCGAGCACCTGACCGCTGAGCTGGTGGCCGTCGATCTCGGCCTCGAGGGACCAGCCCGCGGCGGCGCTGAAGGACAGCATCCGGGCGGTGCCGAGGCCCCGCACCTGGGCGAGGTCCTCGTGGGCGGAGTCGCGGACGAGGGTCAGCAGCTCCCACTCCTCGTCGAGGTCGGCGGCCACGACGGTCGCCACCATGTCGGCGCCGAGCCCCGGCGGCGGCGGGTCGGCGAGCTGCCACATCCGGCGCAGCTCGTCGAGCAGGCGGTCGTCGTCGCTCATGCGGTCCGACCCTCCTCGGCCAGCGCCGTACGCACCTTCGCCAGGCAGCGGGCGCGCGTCGGTCCGATGCTCCCCACAGGCATCTCGAGCTCCTCGCTGAGTGATCGGTAGTCGGGCCGGTCCATGAAGGCCACCACGCGCAGCAGCTTGCGGCACCTCTCGTCGACGGACGCGACCGCGCGCCAGAGGCGGGCGGACTCGTCGTCGAGGACGGCGAGCGCCTCGGCCGACTCCACGTCGGGGAGCCGGGCCGAGAGCGTCTCGTCCTGCACGGGCGTGGCGCGTCGCGCCTTCCGTGCGTGGTCGGCGGCGCCGCGCCTGGCTGAGGTGATCAGCCAGGACGCGACCGCCTTGGGGTCGTCGATGGTCTGGTGGAGCCGGACGAAACCGAGCCACGTCGCCGCGACGACGTCCTCCGTCGCCTGGCGGTCGTGCCCGTAGGCCCTCACCACGTGCCAGAGCACCGGCGTCATCGTGGTCACCAGATCGTCCACGGCCCTGGCGTCCCCTGCGCGCCATGCCGTGAACGCCCCACTGGCTGCGTCCCACGGTGACTCATGGAGCTGCCCCTCAGCCCCTCGGTTCTCCGACATGGTGACCATTGTCCCCATGTGAAGTCAGGTGGGGGCGACCGCCACGGTGATACACGGTCCGAGAACTTTTTCCTGTCGGCGCTGAGCCGGCGGTCGGGTCAGAACATCAGGGTCGCGAAGGTCGCGGTCTGCTCGAAGCCGACCCGCGCGTAGGTCGCGCGGGCGGCGGTGTTCCAGTCGTTGACGTAGAGCGAGACGACCGGCGCCGTGCCGGAGCCGAGCACGTGGTGGACGACGGAGGCCATGCCGCGGGTGGCCAGGCCCTGGCCGCGACGGTCGGGGCGCACCCAGACCCCCTGCACCTGCGCGGCGCACGGCGTCACGCACGCGACCTCGGCCTTGAACACCACGCCCTGCTCGTCGAAGCTCGCCATCGACCAGCCACGGCCGATCAGCTGCTGGACCCGGGCGCGGTAGAGGTCGCCACCGCCGGCATCGTTCTCCGGGGAGACGCCGACCTCCTCGGTGTACATCGCGACGCAGGCCGGGTAGAGCAGCTCGAGGTCACGCGGGGTCGTCAGCCGGACCGACGGGTCGGGCGGGATGTCCGGCACGCGCGAGATCTCGAGGTGGGGCTGGGCGCGCCGGAACTCCCGCGGCCGCTGCCAGCGCGGCTCGAGCTGCTCCCACAACGCCGTGACGACGTCGGCGGGGCCGACCATGGTGCCGACCGTCGCCCGGCGCCGCAGCGACGCCTCGGCGAACGCCCCGACGTCGTCGGGGGTGCACTGCACCGGCACCAGGTTGGCGCCGAGGTGGCAGCCCGCGACGAGCTCGTCACCGACGAACCGGCCCCAGACCTGCCCGCCGAGCCAGCGCTCGTCGAGGTTGGTCAACCGTGCGCGGTAGTCGGCGAAGACGTTGACGACCGGGTCCTGCTCGGCGAGCGCGATGAACCGGTCCCGGTCGGCCGGGCCCAGCACACGCACCAGCTCGCGGGTCCTCAGCACGTGGCGAGCCTACCCACGTCCGTGCCGACGGGCCTCCGACCCGCCTCCGACCCGCCTCCGACCCGCCTCCGTCGCGGCTGCGACCCGTGGGGTCAGGAGACCGAGACGGTCGCCTCGGCGCCCTCGACGGCCTCCATGCCCTCGGCGATGCGCATGGCCTCCTCGATGAGGGTCTCCACGATCTGGGACTCCGGGACGGTCTTGACGACCTCACCCTTGACGAAGATCTGGCCCTTCCCGTTGCCCGAGGCGACGCCCAGGTCGGCCTCGCGGGCCTCGCCGGGGCCGTTCACCACGCATCCCATGACGGCCACGCGCAGCGGGACCTCGAGGCCGTCGAGCCCGGCGGTGACCTCCTCGGCGAGCTTGTAGACGTCGACCTGGGCGCGGCCGCACGACGGGCAGGACACGATCTCGAGGCGTCGCGGCTTGAGGTTGAGCGACTCCAGGATCTGGAGGCCGACCTTGACCTCCTCGACCGGCGGGGCGGACAGCGAGACGCGGATGGTGTCGCCGATGCCCTGGCTCAGGAGGTGACCGAACGCCACGGCCGACTTGATGGTGCCCTGGAACGCCGGACCGGCCTCGGTGACGCCGAGGTGCAGGGGCCAGTCGCCCGCCTCGGCGAGCAGCTCGTAGGCGCGCACCATCACGACCGGGTCGTTGTGCTTGACCGAGATCTTGAAGTCGTGGAAGTCGTGCTCCTCGAAGAGGCTCGCCTCCCAGACGGCCGACTCGACGAGCGCCTCCGGGGTCGCCTTGCCGTACTTGTCGAGGATCCGCTTGTCGAGCGAGCCGGCGTTGACCCCGATCCGGATCGAGGTGCCGCGGTCCTTGGCGGCCTTCGCGATCTCCTTGACCTGGTCGTCGAACTTGCGGATGTTGCCCGGGTTGACCCGGACGGCCGCACAGCCGGCGTCGATGGCGGCGAAGACGTACTTCGGCTGGAAATGGATGTCGGCGATCACCGGGATCTGGGAGTGCTGCGCGATCTCGGGCAGCGCGTCGGCGTCGTCCTGGCTCGGGCACGCCACGCGGACGATGTCGCACCCGGTGGCGGTGAGCTCGGCGATCTGCTGGAGCGTGGCGTTGACGTCGGAGGTCAGCGTCGTGGTCATCGACTGCACCGAGATCGGGTGGTCGCTGCCGACCCCCACGGACCCGACCTTGATCTGGCGGGTCTTGCGCCGTGGCGCGAGGACGGGGGGCGGGAGGGCAGGCATGCCGAGGCCGACGGTCATGGCGCCATCGTACGGCCCGACCCCTCGCGGCCGGGCGTCGGCGTGGGCGTCCCGGAGCGGTGGCCCAGCCACCT
>NZ_JBHLXH010000001.1:591966-657242 GCF_042432345.1 Nocardioides zeicaulis
GCAGCGGCACGACGAGGTCGGCCACGATCAGCACGACCCCCATGACGAGCATGGCGAGCCCCACGACGTAGGCCACCGGCAGCAGCTTGGCGACGTCGACGTGCCCGGGGTCGGGACGCCCGCGCAGCCGGGCGAACCCGCGCTTGAGGCCCTCGTAGAGGGCGCCGGCGATGTGGCCGCCGTCGAGCGGCAGCAGCGGCACGAAGTTGAACATGCCGATGAAGAAGTTGAAGCTCGCCACCAGGAACAGCAGCGTGACCAGCTTGTCGGTGATCGGGAAGTCCTGGCTGGCCGCGGCCTCGCCGGCGAAGCGGCCGCCGCCCACGATCGAGACCGGGCCCTCGGGGTCGCGCTCCTGCAGGCCGACGATCGCCCGGCCGACGTCGTAGACCTTCACCGGCAGGTGCACCAGCGCCTGCAGGGTCTCGACGGTCATCGTGCCCATCTGCTCGGCGGTGTAGAGCGGGCCGCCCGTGGCGAGGTGGGACGCGGGCTGGACCCCGAGGAAGCCGACCTTCGTCAGGGTCTCGTCCTCCAGCGACGTCCGGCGCAGGGCCACCGTCGTGTTGGTCTCCAGGCTCAGCAGCCGGCCGTCGCGGCGCACCTCGATGACGGCGTCGCCGTCGGCGTTGGCGCGGATCTGCGACTGCAGTGCCTGCCACGTCGTGTAGGGGGTGCCGTTGAAGCTGACGATCTCGTCGCCGGGCTCGATGCCGGCCTTCTTCGCCGGGCTCACCGGGTCGTCGGCAGTGCAGGTAGTCCGCTGCTCGGCCACGGGGATCACGCACTCGGGCACGGCGGCGACGGTGGGCTCGACGACCTCGTCGCGCGGGTTGCCGTAGGTGGCGAAGAGCACCACGAAGAGGCCGAAGGCGATCGCGATGTTGACCAGCGGGCCGCCGGCCATGACCACGACCTTCTTCCACCACGCCAGGCGGTAGAACAGGCGGTCGGTCTCGTGCTGCTTGACGTACTCCCACTCCGCCGCGCGCGCGTCGGAGATGAGCTGGGTGAACATCCCGGTGTTGGAGCGGCGCACCTTGTGCACCGCCTCGCCGTCCTCGTCGTACGTCGTCTCCTCGACGAGCCCCTCGGCGCCCGGCGGCAGCATCCCGACGATCTTGACGTAGCCGCCGAGCGGGATGGCCTTGACGCCGTACTCGGTCTCGCCGATCTGCTTGCTCCACACGGTGGGCCCGAAGCCGATGAACCACTGCGGGACCTTGCAGCCGAACTTCTTCGCCGGGATCAGGTGGCCGAACTCGTGCAGCCCGATCGAGAGCAGGATCGCCACGACGAAGGTGACCACTCCCAGGGCGTAGAGCAGGGCTGTCATGAGGCTGGTCCTTGTCAGGAGATCAGGGCCGAGGCCTCGGCGCGCGCCCAGGCGTCGGCGGCGAGGACGTCGTCCACGGTGAAGTGCTCCCTCGATGGTACGTCGTGGGCGTCGAGGACCCGGGCAACCGTGGAGACGATCTGCGGGAACCGGATCCGGCCGTCGTGGAAGGCGTCGACCGCGACCTCGTTGGCCGCGTTGTAGACCGCGGGCGCCGTCCCGCCCTGCTCGCCCGCGCTTCGCGCCAGCACGACGGCCGGGAACACCTCGTCGTCGAGCGGCTCGAAGCGCCAGTCGGCCGCCTGGGTCCAGTCGATGGGCGTCTCGGCGTCGGGCACCCGGTCGGGCCAGCCCAGGCCCAGCGAGATCGGCACCAGCATGGTCGGCAGGCCGAGCTGGGCCACCACGGCACCGTCGGTGAACTCGACCATCGAGTGGATCAGCTGCTGCGGGTGGACCACGACGTCGATCCGGTCGAACGGCACGTCGAAGAGCAGGTGGGCCTCGATCACCTCGAGGCCCTTGTTGACCAGGGTCGCGGAGTTGGTGGTGATCACCCGGCCCATCGCGAAGTTGGGGTGGGCCAGCGCCTGCGCGGGCGTGACGTCGGCGAGCTCGGCGGCGCTGCGCCCGCGGAACGGTCCGCCGGAGGCGGTGAGGACCAGGCGCCGCACCTCGCCCGCCGACCCGGCGCGCAGGCTCTGCGCGATCGCGCTGTGCTCGGAGTCGACCGGGACGATCTGGCCGGGCCGGGCACGCTCCTTGACCAGCGGACCGCCGATGATCAGCGACTCCTTGTTGGCCAGCGCGAGCGTGGTCCCGGCGTCGAGGGCGGCGAGGGTCGGGCGCAGCCCGACGGCCCCGGTGATGCCGTTGAGCACGACGTCGCACGCGCGACCGGCGGCCTCGGTCGAGGCCTCCTCCCCCAGCCCCGAGAAGGCAGGGGCGAACTCGGCGACCTGCGCCTCGAAGAGGTCCCGGTTGCCACCGCCCGCGGTGAGGCCGACCACCCGGAAGCGGTCGGGGTGGGCACGGACCAGGTCGAGCGCCTGGGTGCCGATGGAGCCGGTCGAGCCGAGGACGACGATGTCGCGGACAGTCACCGCGCCAGTTTGTCAGGATGGCGCCGTGGACGACGACGGGCAGGACCTCGCGCGGGCCGAGGCGCTCGTGGAGCTGGGTCGCCTCGAGGAGGCAGAGCAGCGCTACCGCAGCCTGCTTGCGCACGACCCCGGTCTCGTCGACGCGATGCTGGGGCTGTCGCAGGTCCTCATCCTGCAGCGCCGCTTCACCGAGGCCGAGCACGCTGCCGCACAGTCGGTGATGCTCGCGCCCAGCGCGGCCATGGCCCACTTCCTCCACAGCGCCGCGTCGACGGAGACCGGACATCTGGACGGCGCGCTCCGCTCCGCGCGCACGTGCGCCGAACTGGCACCGCACTGGGCGCCCGCCCGGACGCAGGTCGCCTGCGTGCTGCTCGCCATGCCCGGTGCGGATGCGGAACAGGCGCTGGCGGACGCCGACCGTGGCGTCGAGCTCGATCCCCACGACGCCGACGCGGTCAATGTCCGGGGTGTGTGCCTCGACCGGCTCGGTCGGCGAGCGGATGCAGACGACGCCTTCCGCCGGGCCCTTGCTCTGGACCCCACCCATGTCGAGGCGCAGCGCAACATTGCCATGGGAGCCCTCGTCCGCGGCCGACTCGCCGAGGGCGTGGGGGTCCTTCGCACGGCTGCTGCCCTCGATCCGCAGGACGGGAGGATGCAGGAGGCGCTGGACGCCGCGGCGGGATCCGTCGTCAACCGCTGGCTGCTGTACCTGATGTCGGTGGCCCTCGTCCTCGGTGTCCTGGGTCGCTCCGAGTCCACGCACGGATGGCGTGTCGGCATCGGACTGGGGTCGCTCGTCCTGCTTGGCCTCCGCACGCAGCGCGTACGGCGTCAGTACCCCCGCGGGTCCCTCGGCCTCCACCGGCTGGTCAGGGGAGCGGACACGTCCATGCGCACCGACGTCGTCATGGTCGCGGTCCTGCTGGCCCTGGTGCTCTGCCTCACCTTCGCTCCTCCGGATCTCGCCGCCAGCGTCGGTCTCGCCGCCGTGCAGATGCTGACCGCGATCGCGGGACTCGGTCTCCTCGGCCTGGTCGTCGGCCTCTTCATCCGTGCCTTCGACCCGGAGCGACAGTGAGCGGAGCCCCAGAGCAGCGGCCGCTGGCCCACGCGGAGTCGTTGATGGACCTGCGGCGCCACGTGGAGGCGGCGGCGTTCCGCGACGTGCTCGCCCGCGACCCGGAGTCGGTGGCCGCGCTCCTCGGGCTCGGGTGCGCGCTGCAGCGCCAGGGTCGGCTCGAGGAGGCCGAGCAGGCGGTCCGCAGCGCGCTCGCCGTCGACCCGGAGCTGGCACGGTCCCACCACGTGCTGATCGACGTGCTGGTCGACCGGCGCAACGGGGCCGGTGCGGTCGCGGCGGCCGAGCGGGGCGTACGGCTCGAGCCCCACGACTTCACCTCGCACTACCAGCACGCCCGCGCCCTACTCGCCCAGCGCCGACCCCGGACGCGGGAGGCGTACGGCGCAGCGCTGCGCGCGGTCGAGCTGGCCCCGCACAGCGCCGACGCGCACAACCTCGTCGGGATCTGCCTCGACCAGCTCGGCGACCGCGACGCCGCTCAGCACGCCTTCCACAACGCGCTCGCGATCGACCCCCAGCACACGCTCGCCCAGAACAACCTCGCCGCGACCGAGCTCGACCGCGGGCGGCTGCGCCGGGCGGCCACGCTGTTGCGCACGGCGGTGGGAGCCGATCCCCAGGAGCGTCGCGTGCGCGACAACCTCGACGTGGTCCTCCTCGTGCTCCTGCGACGGGTGCTGTGGTCACTGGCGGTGGTCGCCGTCGTGCTCGGCGCACTTCTGGCGACGGGGGCACCGTGGTGGTCTCGTGCCTTCGCCGGGATCGCATACGTCGGCGCGGTAGGCGCGCTGCTGCAGCGCGTGCGGTCCGAGCTGCCTCGCCGTGTCGCCCGGTGGGGGCGAGGGCTGTGGCGGCGGGCCCGCTGGTCGGGTCGGTACCTGATGGGTCTGCTCGGTCTCGTCATTCCGACCGTGCTCGTGATGGCCCTTGCGCCACGTCCGGTGGCGGTTGCGGCGGGGCTCGCGCTCGCCGCCGCCCTCCGCGTCCTCGGCGGTCTCGCCGTCCTTGCCTGGATCGGCTACGCCGCGGTCAACCTCGTGCGGGGCCGATGAGCGGCACCTAGGGTGTCGCCGTGGACGACCGCCTGATCGACAGCCTCGCCGCCGCCGTGCGCGCGACACCCGACGACCTCATCCTCCGGCTCCACCTCGCCGGTCTGCTCGTCGACGCGGGCCGCGAGCCCGAGGCCGTGTCCCACGTCGCCACGGTGCTGGCCACCGAGCCCGGCTCACCCGAGGCGCTCGCCCTGATGGCCCGGGCGATGAGCGGTCCTGCCCCGTCCGAGACCGCCGCTGCGCCGGCAGCTCCCGCCGCCACGCCCCCGTCCGAGGATCCCGGAGATGACGGCACCACCGGGCGCGGCGGCTTCGACTGGCACGCCGCGGAGTCGGAGCTCGACGGTGCCGTCGGCCCGATGTTCGTCGACGGCTCGACCGAGGACCCTGGGCCCGCATACGACGTCAGGTCTGCCGGGGTCCGCCTCGCCGACGTCGGCGGCCTCACCGACGTGAAGAAGCGGCTCGAGGCAAGCTTCCTCGCTCCGCTCCGCAATCCCGAGCTCCGCGCTCTGTACGGCAAGTCGCTCCGCGGCGGGCTGTTGCTCTACGGCCCGCCCGGCTGTGGCAAGACGTTCCTCGCCAAGGCCGTCGCCGGCGAGCTGGGAGCGGCGTTCCTCCACGTCTCGCTCGCCGACGTGCTCGACATGTACATCGGCCAGAGCGAGCGCAACGTCAAGGAGCTGTTCGAGGTCGCCCGCAGCTCCGCGCCGTGCGTGCTGTTCCTCGACGAGCTGGACGCGATCGGGGGCAGGCGCTCGCTCAACCGCAACTCGGGGGCACGCACGACGGTCAACCAGCTGTTGACCGAGCTCGACGGCGTGGGGTCGGACAACGAGGGCGTCTTCGTGCTGGCCGCGACCAACCACCCGTGGGACGTCGACCCCGCGCTGCGGCGTCCCGGACGTCTCGACCGGACCGTTCTGGTGCTGCCGCCGGACCGCGAGGCGCGCGAGGCAATCCTGCGCACCCACCTGCATGACCGACCCGTCGAACGGATCGACACCCGCAGGCTCGCGAAGTCGACCGAGGGGTTCAGTGGCGCCGACCTCGCCCACCTCTGCGAGTCGGCGTCGGAGTACGCGCTCCTGGACTCCGTGGACACCGGCCAGGTCCGGATGATCGGCATGACCGACTTCGACCGAGCCCTCGGTGAGATCCGCCCCTCGATCGGCCCCTGGATGGAGACTGCGCGCAACGTCGCTCTCTACGCCAACGCGTCCGGCGAGTACGACGACCTGGCGAAGTGGCTGCGCAAGCAGCGCTGACCCGGACGCACATGGAACCCGACGCACTCGTCGCACGAGCTCGCACGCTGCTCGAGATCGGCCGCCCCGCGGAGGCAGAGGCCGAGGCACGCGCCGCGGTCGGGTCCGACCCGGCGAACCCGGCCGCCCACCTCGTGCTGTCCCGGGCGTACAGCAAGCAGAAGCGCCACGCCGAGGCCATCGGCGCGGCGCAGGCCGCAGTGGCACTGGCACCGGAGCTGGCGGAGGCGCACCTCGCCCTGGTCGGGGCTCTCCTCGGCGACGGTCCCAGCGACGACGCGGTGCGCGCGGCCCTGGTCGCCGTCCGGCTCGCACCTCACGACTGGGCCACGCACCACGCCCTGGGCTGGGCCCTGTTCGAGCTCGGCTCCCCGTGGGAGAAGGAGGCCCGCGACGCCGCCGAGCGAGCGAACGCGCTGGCTCCTTCCGTCCCCGGCACCTACGGGCTGCTCGGCCTCACGCTCGCAGCCTGCGGCAGGGCACGCGAAGGCCGCAAGGTGGTGCGGGAGGGACTGCGGATCGACCCGGACGACGCCCACCTGCACAACAACCTCGCCGCGATCGACCTCAACCACGGGGTACGTCTCGGGCGCGCCGCCCGTCACCTGCGCACGGCAGCCCAGGTCGCACCGCAGGACGAAGTGATCCACCACAACCTCGACGCGCTCGTCGTGCGCTTCGCGACGAGCCTGGCGTGGCCGACCCTGCTCGCCCTGGTGGTGCTGCGGGTGCAGGTCGACGACGTGGTCGCCTGGTCGGCGCGAGCCACGACGGGCGCGGCCCTCGTCGGCGCCCTGGTGCTTATGACCGCCTGGTTCGGCCGGCAGGTGCCGCGGGGTCACACGCCGTGGCGAAGCGGCTCGTCCGGCCGCATGCTCCTCGCCGCCACCGTCACGGCCGGGCTGGTGCTCTACCTCGCCCTCCTGGCGATGGTCACTGCGTTCGGTCCGCCGGGGTGGGCAGGCGCCAGCGCGGAGCACATCGGGACAGCGGTGCGCTACGGGCTGGGGGCACTGCTCATCGGAGGACTCGTGCGCCGCACGCCTCCGCGCGGTCGTCGCTGACCACCAGGGTCACGCAGCCGGGGCGGACGTCCAGAACCGTGCGTCGCCGATCTCGACGACGTGGAGCCCCGCGGGTGCGGCGAGGTCGTGCGCGCCGACCGCCTCGAGGACGGTGAGGGCGTCGGCGCCGCGGCGCGCGAGCACCGCGTCGCCGGGCACGTCGGCGCAGCCGGCCGGGTCGGTGCGGCCCGCTCGCATCGCCACGTCCCAGGGCAGGTCCTCGGCGTCGGCGCGGACCACGGCCTCGCCGTCGCGCTGCAGCACCGCGACGCGGGCGTCCGCGTCCTCGTCGTAGGTCGCCACGCCTCCGACGCGGGCCACCGCCAGCGCCACGACGAGCGCGGCCTCGGCCGGCAGGGCGCCGACGAGCACCGGGGCGCCGATCCCCACGCCGAAGGCACGCAGCACGCCTGCGCACGCCCCGACCTCCGCGAGCAGCCACGCGAAGGTGAGCGGCCGGCCGGCGAGGTCGAGGGCGACCTCGTCGGCCCGGCCGCGGATCACGTGCAGGTCGAGCGCCTGGTAGCAGGCGTTGAGCGTGCCCGGGTCGCCGTCCGAGGGCGTGCGGAACCAGGAGACTCCGGCGGGGACGTCAGCCATCGTCCGCTCAGGCCAGCCCGTTGTCGGCCGTGCGCGCCGGCTTGGACGGGGTGTGCAGCCACGCGGTGAAGAAGCCGGAGAGGTCGACGCCGCTGACGCGCGTGGCGGTGGCCTCGAACTCCTCGTTGGAGCCGTTGCCGCCGCGCTGCTCGCGGATCCAGGTGCGGATGATCTTCCAGAACGTCGCGTCACCGACGCGGTTGCGCAGGGCCTGGAGCGCCATCGAGCCGCGGCCGTAGACGGCGGAGTCGAAGACCTTGTCGGCGCCCGGGTCGGCCACCTGCACCTTCCAGAACGAGGAGTCGGCGTCCATGCTGGCGTAGTAGTCCTTGAGCGTCGCCGCGGCGGAGCGGCCGTCGTGCTGCTCGGTCCAGCGCCACTCCATGAAGGTCGCGAAGCCCTCGTTGAGCCAGATGTCGCGCCAGCTCTGCACGGCGATGTCGTCGCCGAACCACTGGTGCGCGAGCTCGTGCACGATCAGGCTCGTGGCGTTGCCACCCACGGCGGGGTAGGTCGGCCGGGTCTGGTTCTCCAGCGCGAAGCCGACGTCGAGGGAGGTGGTGAGGCCGCCGACGACGGAGAACGGGTACGCCCCGAGGTCCTTCTCCAGGCCACTGATCACCCGCGGCGTCTTCCTCATCAGCCGCATGCTCGCGCGCTGGTCGGCGCCGGGCAGCGCCTGGGAGACCGCCACCAGCCACGGCAGCCCGTCGTGCTTGCCCTTGGCGACGGCGAAGTCGCCGGCGGCGAAGAAGGCGAGGTAGGGGGCCATCGGCTCATCGGCGCGCCAGTGCCACGTGGTGGTGCGCTTGCCGACGTCGCGGCCCTTCAGCTCGCCGTTGGAGATCACCTCGCGGCCGTGGGGCACGGTCGTGCGGACGTCGACGATCGCCTTGTCGGAGGGGTGGTCGTTGGCCGGGAACCACCACGGCGCCATGTGCGGCTCGTTCATCGCCACGACCTCGCTGCTGCTCGCCAACCAGTTGGACTCACCGGCGTAGGAGTAGCGCGACGGCTTGTCGGCGTAGGTCACCTCGACGTCGTGACTGGTGCCGGCGACCAGCGGGGTCGCGGGCGTGATCCGCAGCTCGTGACCGCCGTCGGTCTTGGTGTACGACGCGTCGGCACCGTCGACCTGGACCCGCGAGACGCGCAGCAGGAAGTCGAGCGAGAAGCTGTGGAGGTCCTCGGTGGCGGTGAGCTCGACGGTGGTGCTGCCCGCCAGGCGCTTCTTGGCGAGGTCGTAGCGGTTGTCGATTCGGTAGGCCGTGACGTCGATGCCGCCGTTGCCGTCCAGCGGCCAGTACGCGTCACCCACGCCGGACGCCCCGTCGACCGGCACGCCGGCCTGGGCCGGGGCTGCTGCCGGGATCAGGAGGGCGGAGGCGGTCAACGCTCCGAGGGCACGGGTCACACGTCGCTTCAAGGTCACCGGACGAACGTAGCGCGTCCACCCGACGTCGTGGGGACCGGCCGACCTCCGTCGCGGATCGTGCAAATCGGTTGCGCCGCCCCGCCCCGCCATCCCACGATGTCCGCACACCCGTCCGTCGCGCCCGCGCGCGCCGGTGCCCCGTACGAGAGGAGCCGTGACATGTCCATCGCTGTCCTCGGCCTGCCCGCCGACCACCTCTCTCACACCCGGAGCACCCACGTTGCCGCAGCCCCCGTACGACCGCACCGTCCCGGAGGACTTCCTCCGGCCTGACGACCGCTCGCCCCTGGAGGGGATCGACGAGTCGTTCGTCTTCACCTACGACACCTACGCCGACGAGCTCGGCGAGCACCAGCGCTGGTCGCGCTGGGAGGACCTCGAGGCCCTGATGAGGGGTCCCGAGCCGCGCCCCGACTGGATCGTGACCTCCAGCGGCGCCATCGACACCGAGCTCGGCGTCCTCAAGACCGGCAAGGAGGCCGACGTCTTCCTGGTCGAGCGCGCGGACCCGCACCGCGCCGGCTCGGCCGTCGTGATGGCGGCCAAGCGCTACCGCACCACCGACCACCGCACCTTCCACCGCGCCGCCTCCTACACCGAGGGCCGCTCGATGAAGCGCTCGCGCGACGAGCGTGCGGTCAAGCGCAAGTCCACGTGGGGCAAGCAGGTCGCCGCGGGCGAGTGGGCGATCTCGGAGTGGAACGCCCTGCGCCGGTGCTGGGAGCTCGGGCTCCCGGTCCCCTACCCCGTGCAGATCGACGACACGGAGATCATGATGGAGTGGATCACCCACGACGGGGAGACCGCGCCGCGGCTCGCCCAGGTCCGGCCCGGTCCGGGGGTGGTCGAGGGCTACTACGACCAGCTCCGCGACGCGCTGGCCACCCTCGTGCAGGCCGGGCTGGTGCACGGAGACCTGTCGCCCTACAACACCCTCGCGGCCGGTGACCGGCTCGTGGTGATCGACCTGCCCCAGGTCGTCGACCTCGTCGGCAACCCGCAGGGCATGGACTTCCTGCTGCGCGACTGCACGAACATGTGCGGGTGGTTCCGCAGCCGGGGTCTCGACGTCGACGAGCAGGACCTGTTCGGCGAGCTGATGGCCCACGCCTTCTGATCCGCGCCGTCAGGTCCGGTCGAGGCGGTCAGGCCGGGTCCACCTGCAGCTCCATCACGCAGTTGCCCTGGCCCTTGGGGCGGACGTAGGTGAAGCCGACCCGCTCGTACATCGTGCGGGTGGCGTTGTAGAGGAACGAGGACGACATCTTCTTCCCCGGCGGGAGGTCGTGCGGGTAGGACTCGACGCGACCCCCGCCGGCCTCGGCGACGAGGGCGACCGCGCCGCGCACGGCGACCTCGGCCAGGCCGCGGCGGCGGTGGTCCTTGCGCACCTGCACGCAGGTGATCCGGTAGTCAGGGGGCACGGCGGTCTCGGCCTCCCACTGCTTGCGGTGCTGGATGTTGGGGAGCTCGGCGACCGTGCCGTACTCCGCCCAGGCGACCGCCTCGTCGCCGTCGAGCACCAGCGCGGCATGGGCCACGCCGTCCTCGACGAGCATCCGCTTGAACGCCGGGTTGCCCACCGCGGCGCGCTCCGGCGGGTCGGGCAGGCAGTGGAAGTGCACGCACCAGCACCCTCCGAACAGGCCGGAGTGCGACGCCATGCCGGCGAACAGGTCCCAGGTCTGGGGTGTCAGCGGCACCACCCGGTGCCCGTCGACGGTCAGGGTCATGGGGCCACGGTAGGACCGGATGCGGACGATCGGGCACCGGTTCGCGTCGCCGTGGGGGGTGGGCCCCTAGGTTGTCGGCGTGAAGCACTCGCGCGGTCGCGTCCTCGACGTGACGACCCTGGCCGACCTCGACCGCCGCCTGGCCGCGGGCGCCCGCTCGCTTGCCGGCTGGCGGGTCCTCGGGCTCGACCTCACCGAGCGGGGGCCGGCGCTGCTGGAGCGCTCCCTGGCCCAGTCGCTGTTCCTCGGGTGCGAGTTCGCCGACGGCGACGACGACGCCGCCCGCAGGGCCGGCGCGGTCGTGCTGCCCGACCTCCCCGGCAGCCCGGTCGACCCGTACCGCTCCACCCTCTACTCCCCCGGTGAGCTCTACGACGCCCCGCGCTACGCCGACAGCACCGACGCCCGCGCGTACGCCTGGTCGCGGCGCCGCAACGGCCCGGAGGACACCCTCGCCATGGCCCTGCACGACCACCACGTCGACGAGGCGCTGGAGACCTGGGTGGCCGGGCGCTCCCTCGTGGGCGTGATGGGCGGGCACGCCGTCCAGCGCGGGACGCCGGACTACGCCGACGCGGCGCGGCTGGGGCACGGGCTCGCTGACGGGTTCACCGTCGCGACCGGCGGTGGCCCGGGTGCGATGGAGGCGGCCAACCTGGGGGCGTTCGTGCCCGGCGGCCGGCACGACCTGCTCACCGCGGCGCTCGCCCGCCTCGCGGAGGTGCCGTCGTTCACGCCCGACGTCGGGGCGTGGGCCGGCGCCGGGCTCGAGGTGGTGGCCGAGGTCGACGGGGCCGGGCGTGACTCGCTCGGCATCCCGACGTGGCACTACGGGCACGAGCCGCCCAACGTCTTCGCGACCGCGATCGCCAAGTTCTTCCGCAACGCCCCGCGCGAGGCGGTGCTGCTCGAGATCTGCAACGCCGGGATCGTGTTCCTCCCCGGCGCGGGCGGCACCGTGCAGGAGGTGTTCCAGGACGCCTGCGAGAACTACTACGCCGACGAGACGTCGCTCGCGCCGATGGTGCTGGTGGGGCGGCGCCACTGGACCGAGGAGCTGCCCGCGTGGCCGCTGCTGAAGGCGCTCGCGCGCGGGCGCGCCATGGAGCCGCACGTCCACCTCGTCGACAGCGTCGAGGAGGCCGTCGACGTCGTCGCGCTCAGCCGGCGCGGCGGCTGAGCACCGGGCGGGCCACCTCGCGGTAGTGCTCGACCAGACGCTCGTTGACCGCCTGCCAGGTGCGACCCTCGACGCTGCGCCGGGCCGCCACGCCCATCCGGCGTCGCAGCACGGGCCGGGTGGCGAGCCGCTGGACGTGCGCCGTCAGCTCGCGGGCGTCGCCGGGCTCGTAGAGGAAGCCGGCGACCCGGTCGTCGACGACGTCGATCGGACCGCCGGCCCGCGGTGCCACGACGGGCACCCCGCTGGCGAGCGCCTCCTGGGCGGACTGGCAGTACGTCTCGTGGCGACCGGTGTGCACGAACACGTCGAGGCTGGCGTGGGCCGCCGCCAGCTCCTCGCCGTGGAGCACCCCGAGGAACGCGGCCCCCGGCAGCAGTGCGCGCAGGCGGGCCTCCTCGGGCCCGCCGCCGACCATCACCAGGCGGACACCCGGCAGGCGGTCCACGCGGGCGAGCAGCTCGAGCTCCTTCTCGGCGGCCAGGCGTCCGACGTAGCCGACGAGCACCTCGCCCGACGGCGCCAGCCGGCTCCTCAGCCCCTCGTCACGCCGGGCCGGGTCGAAGAGGACCTGGTCCACGCCGCGGGGCCAGCGGTGCACCTCGGGGACGCCGAGGCGCGCGAGCTGGGCGATGCTCGCCGTCGACGGCGCCAGGGTGCGATCGACACCGAGGTGGATGCGCCGGGTGGCCCGCTCCATCGCCCGGGCACCACCGGGGAGGTGGTAGCGGTCGGCGAAGCCGACGAGGTCGGTCTGGTAGATCGCCACCGTCGGGATGCCGAGCGAACGGGCGGCTCGCGCCGCCTGGAGGCCGAGGGCCGCGGGCGAGGCGAGGTGCACCACGTCGGGCCGGAAGCGCTCCATCACCGCGCGGAGCCGGCGCCGGCTCTCCAGGCCGACCCGGAAGTCGGAGTAGAACGGCAGCGCCGCGCCCCGGGCGTGCGTCACCGGGAAGCCGGCGTAGGTCACCGGGCCGGTCGGCGCGATGAGCTCGGCCACGTGGCCCTCGGCGGCGAGGTGCTCCAGCACCCGGCGCACCGAGTTGGTGACCCCGTTGACCTGGGGCAGGAAGGACTCGGTGACCACGAGCACCCGCAGTGCTGCGGGGTGCGGACCGGGGAGAGGGACGGGGAGTCGGACGAGGTGTGCCGGGCGGCTGCGACGCCGCCTCTCGAGCAGGTCCATGGCCGCGACGCTAGGCAGCGGCGGGCAACGGCCACCCCGTCCCGCGAGGACGGCACGTGAACGATCACCGACGCCTCGTCGTCGTCCTCGCGCACTAGGTTGGGCCCGTGAGCCGCCCGTCGCCGACGTCCCTGCAGGTCGTGCCGCTGACCCGGGCCCACGCCGTCGACATCTGCGCCTGGCGCTACGACCCGCCCCTCGACCGCTACGACATGACCGGGGCCGACCCCGACGGCCTGCTCGACCCGTCCGCCGGCTTCCACGCGCTGGTCGCGGACGACGTGCTCGTCGGCTTCCGCTCCTTCGGCCACGACGGCCGGGTCCCCGGCTGGGCCTACGACGACACCGCGCTCGACACCGGCGGCGGCCTGAGACCCGACCTCGTCGGCCGCGGCCTGGGTCGCCCCGCGATCGCCGCGGGTCTGGCGTACGGCCGCGAGCGCTTCTCCCCCGCGGCGTTCCGCGTGACGGTGGCGTCCTTCAACACCCGTGCCCTCCGGGTCGTGGAGTCGCTCGGCTTCTCCCGCGTCGGTCGTTTCGACGCCACCCACGACGGCACGTCGTTCGACGTCCTCGTCCGCCCGGAGGCGGCTTGCTAGCTGGCTCGACCAGCGCCGAACGGAGGCGGCGCGACCCCGAAGGCTCGGGCACAGACCGCCATCGTCTCGATGAGCATGGCCTTCATCGTGTGATCGTCCTGCGGCCCGATCACGAGGTCGTCGCTGAACGTGCAGATCACGTTTCCGGCTCGAGTGCTGCGGAGCACCGGTGGTGCGTCGGTCTCCACGAACTTCCAGGTCACGTGCGCGTCACCGCAGGCGGCCCGCAACCGCCCGGTCCACGCCACGAGATCGGGGTTGCCGTCGCACAACTCGTCCCAACAGCGACTTCTCCTGTCGGTCTGAGCGATCGAGTCGTCGATCGCGATGCGCGGGCTGATGGCAGCGGTGTTGATCGGCGGCCCGGGGTACCGCGGTGCGTACCAGTCGTGGTCGTCGAAGGACACCGGCGCGGCCTCAGGACTCGGTGGCGGCGAGCTGGCCGCAGGCTCCGTCGATCTCGCGCCCGCGGGTGTCGCGGACGGTGGTCGGGATGCCCTTGGCCTCCAGCCGGCGGACGAACTCGCGCTCGTCGGCCGGGTCGGAGGCGGTCCACTTCGACCCGGGGGTCGGGTTCAGCGGGATCAGGTTGACGTGGACCCAGCCGTGACCGCGGGCGTTGAGCACGTCGGCGAGCAGGTCGGCGCGCTCGGCCTGGTCGTTGATACCGCGCATCATGGCGTACTCGATGGAGACCCGGCGGTGGGTGCGGTCGAAGTAGGTGTAGGCGGCGTCGACGGTCTCGTCGACCGAGAAGCGGGTGTTGATCGGCACCAGCTCGTTGCGCAGCTCGTCGTCGGGCGCGTGCAGGCTCAGCGCGAGGGTGACGGGGATGCCCTCCTCGGAGAGCTGCAGGATCCGCGGCACGAGGCCGACCGTCGACACGGTGATGCCGCGCGCGCTCATGCCCAGGCCCGCCGGCGAGGGGTCGGTGAGGCGCCGCACGGTGCCGATGACGGCCTTGTAGTTGGCGAGCGGCTCGCCCATGCCCATGAACACGACGTTGGACACGCGACCCGGGCCGCCGGGCACCTCGCCGCGGGCCATCGCGCGGGCGCCGGCGACGACCTGCTCGACGATCTCGGCGGTCGACATGTTGCGCTGGAGGCCGCCCTGGCCGGTGGCGCAGAACGGGCAGGCCATGCCGCAGCCGGCCTGGCTGGAGACGCACACCGTGGCGCGGTCGGGGTAGCGCATGAGCACCGACTCGACGAGGGCCCCGTCGAACAGCTTCCACAGCGTCTTGCGCGTGGTGCCCCGGTCGGCCTCCATCGTGCGCAGCGGCGTCATCAGGTCGGGCAGGAGGGCGCCGACGAGGTCGTCGCGCTGACCGGCCGGCAGGTCGGTCATCTCGGCCGGATCGTCGACCAGGCGCCCGAAGTAGTGGGTGGACAGCTGCTTGGCCCGGAAGCCCGGCAGCCCCATCTCCTCCAGCAGCTCCTTGCGACCGGCCTCGTCGAGGTCGGCGAGGTGGCGCGGCGGCTTCTTGCGGCCCCGCGGCTCGTTCATCACGAGGGGCAGGGTGCGGACGGGCTGGTCGGGCTGCTCGGTGGACATCGCCACAGATCCTCCCACCCCGGGGGCTGCGGGCGCGATTCAGCGCCCGGCGAGTGACGTCAGTCGCCGGCCATGAAGTAGAGCACCAGCGACGCCACGCCGAGCACGACGAGCGCGGTGATGACCATGCCGATGAACATGTACTGCCCGAAGCGGCGGGTCTTGCGCTTGACCAGCAGCGTGATGGGCAGCGCCAGCGCGACCGCCACGAGCGGGAACAGCGTCTCGGCCGTCTCGTAGCTGAAGAGCAGCCGCAGGACGCCGACGAACGCGCCCGGAAGTGCGGTCACGAACAGCATGCCGGCGAAGAAGCCGGTGATGGCCGCGAAGGTCGGGTGGCTGTGGTGCCACCACTCGAAGGTGCGCTCGCGCTGCTCACGAGGTACGTCCGTGGTCTGGGGCGCGCTCATGGGGTCCATCCTAGGTGCGCGGGGGCGTCGCGACGGTGATCAGGTCGGGCATGGCGAGCCCCGCCCACCGGTCCACGTCGGGCGCCTCCCCGGTGAGGTCCGCGACCACGAGCGTCCAGGCCGTGCCGTGCCCGACGAGCACCACGTCGTCGTCGCCGTGGACCTCGAGCACCCGGCGCACGGCCGGCACCACGCGGTCGCGGCAGCTGCTCAGGGGTTCCCACCCGGGGAGTGCCGGCTCGTCCGGCGAGGCGAAGGCGCGTCGCACGGCGCCGTCGAGGTCCTCGACCCACTCCGCCGACCGGACGTGCTCGCCGAGGTCGGGCAGCACGCCGAACCCGGCGTCGGTCAGCAGCTCGGCGGTCTGCTGCGCCTTCGGCTCGGCCGAGCTGAACCAGGCCGCTCGCGCCGGCAGCCGCCCCGAGGCCCGCAGCGCCCAGACGTCGTCGTACGCCGCCGGGTCGAGGTCCCACTCGGCGGCGGGCACACCCGGGACGACGAGCGGCCGCCCGTGGCGGACGAGGTGGAGGGTCACCGGAGCCCCCGGGCGCCGGTCACGGGCGGGCGCACGTCAGAAGACCAGGTAGTGCAGGACCAGCCAGATCGGGGCGATGGTGGCCAGCAGCGAGTCGAGCCGGTCCATCAGGCCGCCGTGGCCGGGGATGACCTGGCTCATGTCCTTGATCCCGAGGTCGCGCTTGATGACCGACTCGCACAGGTCGCCGAGCGTGGCCATGACGACCGTGATGAGGCCCAGCAGGACGCCGACCCACCAGTCGCCGTCGAGGAAGGCCGAGACCAGCCAGACGCCGACCGCGACGCACGCCACGGCCGACCCGGCGAAGCCCTCCCAGGACTTCTTCGGGGAGATGACCGGCGCCATCGGGTGCTTGCCGAACAGCACGCCCGCGACGTAGCCGCCGGTGTCGGAGGCCACGGTGATGGCGATGAAGGTGATGATGCCGCGCACGCCGTCGTCACCCAGGTCGAGCCCGAAGCCCGGCAGTCGGCTGCCCTCGGCGAGCAGGAGCGCGACGAACGAGCCGAGGAACGGCACGTAGACCAGCGTGAACACCGACGCGGTGGCGTTCTTGACGTAGCCCTCGACGCCGCGCCGCAGCAGCCACAGCATGATGACCAGCGCGGTCACCGCCGTCGCGGTGACCAGCGCCGGGGCTCCCCAGACGTAGGCGACGACGACCATCACGGCGCCGCCCAGCATGAGCGGCTGCTCGGGGATGTCGATGTCCTTGGCCGACAGCCCACGGTGCAGCTCCCAGATCGCGACGACGACGGCCACCGCGACGATCGCCATGAAGGCGGTCTTCCAGAAGAACAGCGAGAGCAGGATCGCCCCCACCAGCACCACGGCCGACCCGATCGCCGCCGGCAGGTCCCGGCCGGCGCGGCCGTGGTCCTTCGGCGCGGGGGTGGAGGCCGGGCTCGCCGGGCTGTCAGGTGTGGTCATCGATGGGGTGCTCAGACCTCGAGCAGCTCGGCTTCCTTGTGCTTGAGCAGCTCGTCGATCTTGTCGGTGTGGGTCTTGGTGAGGCCGTCGAGGCGCTTCTCGGCACCGGTGACGTCGTCCTTGCCGACCTCGCCGTCCTTCTCCATCTTCTCCAGCGACTGCTTGGCCGTGCGACGGATGTTGCGCACCGACACGCGGCCGTCCTCGGCCTTGCCCCGGGCGAGCTTGATGTAGTCCTTGCGGCGCTCCTCGGTCAGCTCGGGGAACACGCAGCGCAGGACCCGGCCGTCGTTGGCCGGGTTGACCCCCAGGTCGGAGTCGCGGATCGCGCGCTCGATGTTGCCCATCGCGCCGATGTCGAAGGGCTGGATCAGGATCGTGCGCGCGTCCTGGGAGGTGAAGCTCGCCAGCTGCTGCAGCGGCGTCTGGGTGCCGTAGTAGTCGGCGGTGATCTTGGAGAACATCGCCGGGTTGGCACGGCCGGCACGGATCGCGGCGAACTCCTCCCGGGTGGCCTCGACGGACTTGCCCATCTTGGAGTCGGCATCGTTCAGGACGTCGTTGATCACGGGTGCGCTCTCTTTCGTGGTGCTGGCCGCGCCCGCGGTGTGCGGTGCGACCAGGGGTCGTGCGGAAGCGGGTGGGGTCAGCCGTCGCGGCTGACCAGCGTGCCGATCCTCTCACCCCGGACGATGCGCAGGATCGCGCCCTCGTCGTCGGCACCGAAGACGACCAGCGGCATGTCGTTCTCCATGCAGAGCGCGAACGCGGTGGCGTCGGCGATCCGGAGGCCCTGCTGGAGGGCGTCGGAGAAGCTGAGCGTGTCGTACTTCGTGGCGGTGGGGTCCTTCTTCGGGTCCGCGCTGTAGACGCCGTCCACGCCCTGCTTGGCCATCAGCACGACCTCGCAGTGGGTCTCGAGGGCACGCTGGGCGGCGACGGTGTCGGTGGAGAAGAACGGCATGCCGGCGCCGGCGCCGAAGATCACGACGCGGCCCTTCTCGAGGTGGCGCATCGCGCGGCGCGGGATGTAGGGCTCGGCGACCTGACCCATCGCGATCGCGGTCTGCACCCGGGTCTCGATGCCCTCCTTCTCCAGGAAGTCCTGGAGCGCGAGGCAGTTCATGACCGTGCCGAGCATGCCCATGTAGTCGGCGCGGCTGCGGTCCATGCCGCGCTGCTGCATCTCGGCACCGCGGAAGAAGTTGCCACCGCCCACGACGATGCACACGCCGACGCCCTCGCGGACGACGGTGGCGATCTCGCGGGCGATCTTCGAGACGACGTCGGGGTCCACCCCCACGGTCCCACCGCCGAACACTTCACCCGAGAGCTTGAGCAGGACACGCTTGTATGCCGTCAACTTCGATCCCTTCGCACGGCGTGGTGGGTCGGCGAGAAACCTACCGGTCCGCACGGCGCCCGGTCGAACCGCAGGTCCGCGCGCGTGACGTGACCCACGCGGGTGCCCCCGCGGACGCGAGCGGGGCCCGTACGCAGTGCGTACGGGCCCCGGTCGGGTGGTGCGGGGTGCGTCAGGCGCCGACCTCGAAGCGGGCGAAGCGCGTGACGGTGGTGCCGGCGGCGTCCAGGACGGCCTTGACCGTCTTCTTGGACTCGGTGACCGACTCCTGCTCGAGCAGGACGATCTCCTTGTAGAAGCCACCGAGGCGACCCTCGACGATCTTGGCGATCGCCTGCTCGGGCTTGCCCTCCTCGCGGGTCTTCTGCTCGGCGATCGAGCGCTCGGACGCGACGAGGTCCGCGGGGACCTCCTCGCGGGTGAGGTACTGGGCCTTCATCGCGGCGATCTGCATCGCGGCGGCGCGGGCGGCAGCCTCGTCACCCTCGAACTCCACCAGCACGCCGACGGCGGGCGGCAGGTCGGCCGCACGCTTGTGCATGTAGGTGACGGTGGTGCCGTCGAAGTAGGCGACCTCGCCCAGCTCGATCTTCTCGCCGATGGTGATCGCCAGGTCCTGGACGACCTCGCCGACGGTCTTGCCGTCGAGCTCGGCGGCCTTGAGGGCCTCGGTGTCGGTGGCCTTGACGGAGTTCGCGACCTCGGCGATCTGCTGCGCCTTGGCGATGAAGTCCTCGTTCTTGGCCACGAAGTCGGTCTCGCTCTTGAGCTCGACCAGCGCGTTGCCGGCGGTGGCGACGAGGCCGGCCGCGGTCTCGCGCTCGGCGCCGCGGGCGGCAGCCTTGGCGGCACCCTTGACGCGGAGCAGCTCGACGGCCTTGTCGAAGTCGCCGTCGGTCTCGGTCAGCGCCTTCTTGCAGTCCATCATCCCGGCCTGGGTCAGCTCACGGAGCTTCTTGACGTCGGCGGCGGCGAAGTTGGCCATGGGGTCCTTCTTCCTTGCAGTCGGGGCCGGTCCTGCCCAGCGGCGGGACCAGGGGTGGGTGGGGACAGCACGGTGCCGGCCGCGGGCAGGGCCCGCGACCGGCGTCGCGCGATCAGTCCTGCTTGGCCTCGGCCTCGGCGGGGGCCGCGGTCGACTCCTCGGCCGGAGCCTCGGCGGCGGCCTCCGTCGACTCCTCGGCGGGGGCCTCGGTGGCGGCGTCGGCAGCGGCCTCGGCCTGCGGGGCCTCGGACGCGGCACCCGTGGCCTCGGAGGCGGGGGTCTCGGCGGCGGCGTCACCGGTGGCGGCCGCGGCGGCCTGGTCGGCGTCACCGGTGAGCAGCTCGCGCTCCCACTCGGCCAGCGGCTCCTCGGCGCCCACGGTCTCGCCGGCCTCGGCGCCCTTGGCACCGGAGCGGGCGATGAGGCCCTCGGCGACGGCGTCGGCGACCACGCGGGTCAGCAGGCCCACGGCGCGGATGGCGTCGTCGTTGCCCGGGATCGGGAAGTCGACCACGTCGGGGTCGCAGTTGGAGTCGAGGATGCCGATGATCGGGATCCGGAGCTTGCGCGCCTCCTCGACGGCCAGGTGCTCCTTGTTGGTGTCGACGATCCACACCGCGGAGGGGACCTTGGACATCTCGCGGATGCCGCCGAGGGTCTTGTCGAGCTTGGCGTGCTCCCGCTTCATCTGCAGGAGCTCCTTCTTGGTGCGACCCGAGCCGGCCACCGTCTCGAAGTCGACGTCGTCGAGCTCCTTGAGGCGGTTGATCCGCTGGTGCACGGTCTGGAAGTTGGTGAGCATGCCGCCCAGCCAGCGCTGGTTGACGTAGGGCATCCCGACGCGCGTCGCCTGCTCGGCGATGGCCTCCTGAGCCTGCTTCTTGGTGCCGACGAACATGATGACGCCGCCCTTGGCCACCGTCTCCTTGACGAAGGCGTAGGAGCGGTCGATGTAGGCCAGCGACTGCTGCAGGTCGATGATGTAGATGCCGTTGCGCTCGGTCATGATGAAGCGCTTCATCTTGGGGTTCCAGCGACGGGTCTGGTGACCGAAGTGGACGCCGCTCTCGAGCAGCTGGCGCATGGTGACGACTGCCATGGGTTCTCCTGTTGTAGCGGAGGCGCTCACCCGATGCGCCCGACCTTCGTGCAGGCCGGACCGGGGAGCGGGGCTCCTGTTGTGTTCAGTTGCTGCGCCCGTCGGGTGACGGGTGCCCTGACGCCTGCGCGGCGACCCGATCCGCGCCGGTGGGGCTGGCGGGAACTGAGGGCCGCCGCCCGTGGACGGTCCGGGACGCAGGAGCATCTCGGCACGGTCAGCGGGCGTGCGAAGTCAGTCCGGGTGGACTGCTCCGCACATCGTAGGCCCACTCCTCCCCCGGCGGCGAATCGCAGTGGCTCCGCCTCGGAGCCGCCGGAACCGGGCCACGCGGCGTCCACAGGACGGCGTGCCGCGAGTGCGTCCACAGCCCGCAGCACCGCTGGTCGCGCGGGTCGCGCGCCACCTCGACGATCGGTCGATGCGCTCCTTCGACAGCACGCTCGCGACCCTGGTCCTCCCCCTGGTGCTGCTGCCTGCCCCAACCGTGCCGCCGGGGGCCACGCCTGCTCTCGCCACGGATGTGTCAACGCCCGTCCCCGCGACCCCCGCCGCGGCGACGCGGGTCGCCTCGTCCGACGCCGACCCGACGGGGGTGTGGCCGCTCGACCCGCGGCCCGAGGTCGTGCGCGGGTTCGAGCCGCCGGCCGGTCCATACGCCGCCGGGCACCGCGGCGTCGACCTCGCCGGGGCGCCCGGCCAGGGCGTGCGGGCTGCGCTGGCGGGCACCGTGGGCTTTGCCGGGTCGATCGGCGGCAAGCCCGTGGTCACGGTGCTCCACGGCGGGCGCCGGACGACGTACGAGCCCGTGGTGGCCACGGTGGCGGCCGGGCAGGAGGTCGCGGCCGGGGACGTGATCGGCCGGCTGGCGGTGGTCGGCAGCCACTGCTTCCCGGCGGCGTGCCTGCACTGGGGCCTCGTGGAGGGCAGCGGCGACGCCCGGACCTACCTCGACCCGCTCAGCCTGGTCGGCGGCGGACCGATCCGGCTGCTGCCCCTCTGGAGGGACGAGCCGGCCACCCTGCGGCTGCCCTGGACGCCGCCGCTCGGCGCCTGGCGGCGACCGCTCGACGGTCCGGCCTGACGCGATCTACCCGTCGGCGGGCTCGGCCGTTGCGACCGCCACCCTGGCGGCATACGACATTGCCAACGGCCCACGGCATGTCGTCTGCCGCCACCCTCAGCCCCGACCGCCGGCGGGCGCGGTCGTGGCGACCGCCACCCTGGCGGCATACGACATTGCCAACGGCCCACGGCATGTCGTCTGCCGCCACCCTCAGCCCCGACCGCCGGCGGGCGCGGCCGTGGCGACCGCCACCCTGGCGGCACACGACATTGCCAACGGCCCACGGCATGTCGTCTGCCGCCACCCTCAGCCCCGACCGCCGGCGGGCGCGGTCGTGGCGACCGCCACCCTGGCGGCACACGACATTGCCAACGGCCCACGGCATGTCGTCTCCCGCCACCCTCAGCCGGCCGGCGCAGTCCCTGAAGCGCGCGTCAGGCGCGGGGGTGGGCCTGCTGGTAGGCCCGGCGGAGCCGGTCGGTGGTGACGTGGGTGTAGAGCTGGGTGGTGGCGAGGGAGGCGTGGCCGAGCAGCTCCTGCACCGAGCGCAGGTCGGCGCCGCCCTCGAGGAGATGGGTGGCGGCGGTGTGGCGGAGGCCGTGGGGACCGATGTCGGGCGCTCCCGGGACGTCCGCGATGCGGCGGTGGACCAGGTCGCGCACCGCCCGCTGGTCGATGCGCCGGCCCCGGACGCCGAGGAACAGCGCTGCTCCCGAGCCCTCCACCCGGAGGGCGGGACGCCCGGTGGCCAACCAGCGGTCGAGGGCACGGCCCGCGGGGACGCCGTAGGGCACCGACCGCTCCTTGCGTCCCTTGCCGAGCACGCGCACGACCCGGCGGCCGTCGTCGACGTCGTCGATGTCGAGGCCGACCAGCTCCCCGACCCGGATCCCGGTGGCGTAGAGCAGCTCGAGCATCGCGACGTCCCGTACGCCGACCGGGGTCCCGTCGTCGGCCCGCTCGGCGGCCGAGCGGATCAGCGACTCGGCCTCGTCGGCGCGCAGCACCGGCGGCAGGGTCTTGAGCTTCTTCGGCGAGCCGAGCGCGGCGCCCGGGTCCGTCGGCAGCCGCCCCGTGCGGTGCAGCCACGCGGTGAACACACGGGCGGCCGTGGCCCGCCGCGCGATCGTCGTACGACTGCGGCCGGTGGTCTGGAGCCGGGCGAGCCAGCTGCGGAGCGTGCGCAGGTCGAGGTCGGCGACGTCGTCCTGGCCGAGGCGGGCGCAGTGGTCGAGCAGGCTCGACACGTCGCCGAGGTAGGCCCGGACCGTGTGGGGCGTCAGGTCACGCTCGGAGACGAGGTGCCGCTCGTAGTCGCCGAGGATCCGCACCATCGGCTCGGGGAGGCCGATGTCGGTCGTCGTGTCGCTCACCCCCCGAGCCTAGGCGGGCCGGCGCCGCTCACGGCTCAGGCGCGAGCCGCCAGCCGCCGACCTCCTGCCGCACGAACCCCTTGGTCCTCAGCCGGCGCAGCGCCGACTCGGTGGTGCGGATGTGGAGCCCGCACAGGCGGGACACCGAGTCGACCGCCGCGGGCTCGCTGACCGGCACCCACTCCACCACCTGCCGCTCGGTCGGGGTGAGGTCGTCACGTCGGCGCCTCTCCCCACGCCGGGGCTCGACGAGGTGCTCGCCCGCCCTGCCCACCAGCTCGAGGACCTCCTCGCCACGGGTCACCACCGTGCCGCGGCCCTCGCGCAGGAAGTTGTTGACCCCCTGGGAGGTGTAGCTGGTCACCGGCCCCGGCACGCCCATGACCTGGCGGTGCAGCGCCTCGGCCCAGCCCGCCGTGTTGAGCGCACCGCTGCGCAGCGCCGCCTCGACGAGCACGGTGCCGCTCGTCATGGCGGCGATCAGCCGGTTGCGGGCGAGGAAGCGTGGACGGGTCGGGGCCGAGCCGGGCGGCTGCTCGGAGACCACGGCGAACTCGGCGCCGAGGTGCTGGAGCAGCCGGCGGTTCTGGGCGGGGTAGACCCGGTCGACGCCGCAGGCCAGCACCGCGGCGGTCGTGCCCCCGGCGGTGAGGGTCGCGTCGTGCGCGACGAAGTCGATGCCGAGGGCGCCGCCGGAGACGACCGGGACGCCGGCGTCGGCGAGGTGCCCGCACAGGTGGCGGGTGGTCTCGACGCCGTAGACCGAGGCGGCCCGTGACCCCACGACGGCCACCGAGGTGGCGAGCTCGCCGAGCGGCATCGGCCCCTTCACCCACAGCCCGGGCGGCGTGCCGCCGAAGCCCTCGAGGGTGACGGCGTCGTCGAGGAGGTCGAGGCCCTCGGGCCACTCGGGGTCGCCGGGGACCAGGAACCGGATGCCGCACCGCGCGGCCTCGTCGAGGCGACGGACCGGGTCGACCTCGGCCAGCCGCTCCGCGAGGCGCTCGGCCACCCCGGTGGGGCTCGTCGACGTGCGGCACTGCTCGAGCGCGCGCACGGCACCGAGCTGGCGGACCAGCGAGGAGGTCGTGCCGTCGCCCGGCTCCACCGCGCAGCTCAGGATGACCCGTGCCAGCCGCTCGCCGTCCGGTACCGGGGTCGCGGGCTCCGGGCCCGCCCCGTCGGCCACGGCGCCGGGGGGTGCGCCGCTCATGACGCCACCCGCACGGCTGCGGCGGGGAGCACCCGTGCCGGGTCGACCGAGCGCAGCGCCAGGGCGATCTCGGCCTCGCGGTCGCCCGGGCGGGCGACGCCGGCGCAGTCGGCGACGGTCCAGGCGAGCCGCTGGGCGCGGGTCACGCCCCGACGCGTGAGCGTGCCGGCGGTCAGCTCCTGGTCGATGCGGTGCTGGGCCTCGGGCTCGAGGGGCCAGTGCTCGGCCAGCGCCGGCCCGGGGCACGAGGCGTTGAGCAGCCACGGGCAGTGGCGGTAGCGCAGCGCCTGGCGCTGCCGGGCCTCGGCCACGCGGGCCCGGACGTCCTCGGACGACTCCACCTCGGGCCCGAACGTCGAGCGCGCCCGGGCCTGCGGACGCACCTCCATCCAGATGTCGACCCGGTCGAGGATCGGACCGGTGAGCTTGCGCCGGTAGTGCTGGCGCTGCACCTCGGAGCACTCGCAGCTGCCTCCGGAACGACCGTGGAAGTTGCCGCACGGGCACGGGTTGGCGGCCAGGACGACGAGCGAGCGCGCCGGGTAGGTCGCGGACTCCTCGCCCCGCGCGATGGTGACCTCGCCGGACTCGAGCGGCTGGCGCATCGCCTCGATGACGTCGGTGCGGAAGTGGGGGAACTCGTCGAGGAACAGCACACCGTGGTGGGCCAGGCTCACCTGGCCGGGGCGGACCCGGCCGGTGCCGCCGCCCAGGACGCTCGCGGCGGTCGCGGAGTGGTGCGGGGCGAACCAGGGCGGGCGCCGGAGCAGCCCACCGCCTTCGGGCAGGCAGCCAGCGACGGAGTGGAGCGCGGTGACCTCGAGCGCCTGCTCGGTGGTGAGGTCGGGCAGGATCGAGGGGATCCGCTCGGCGATCGACGTCTTGCCGGTGCCGCGCGGCCCGATGAGCATCGTCGGATGACCGCCCGCGGCAGCGACCTCCACGGCGTAGCGGACGTCCTCGAGGCCGTCGAGGTCGCGCAGGTCGAGGTCGTCGAGCCGGTCCTCTCCCCGCCAGGTGGCCAACGGGCTCGCCGACGGGGCGACGACCGGGTCGGCCTCGGGGACCTCGACGTCGCGCAGCACCGCGGAGACCTGCGCCAGCGAGCGGACGCCGAAGACCGTCATGCCCGGCACGAGCGCCGCCTCCGCCGCCTGCGGCTCGGGCACGAAGACCCGGGTGATGCCGTGGGCCGCGGCCGCGATCACCATCGGCAGCACCCCCGGCACCGGCCGCAGGCCGCCGGACACCGACAGCTCCCCCACGAACGCCCAGCCGACGAGGTGCTCGGGCTGGAGCTCCTCGTGCTGCTTGTCGGCGGCCAGCACCGCCATCGCGATGGCGAGGTCGTAGTGGGTGCCGCCCTTGGGCAGGTCGGCGGGCGCGAGCAGGATGGTGACCCGCTTGGTGGCCGGCCACCGGCCGCCGCCGTTGTTGATCGCCATCCGCACCCGGTCGCGCGACTCGGAGAGGCTCTTGTCGACCCGGCCGATGATCGTGGTGCTCACCAGGCCCGGCGACACGTCGACCTGCACGTCGATGACGTGGCCGTCCGCACCCTTGAGCGCCAGCGAACGGGCCGTCGCGAAGGCCATCAGCCGACCCCCTCGACGTGCTCGACCTCGACCGGACCGCCCGGCGGAGCGAGCACCCCGACCAGGTCGACCCGGACGTCGTCGGGGTGGCAGCTGTGGGCCAGGAGCCACCGCACCCCGAGGCGGCGCAGCCGGTCGGCCTTGCGGCGGTCGACCGCCTCCACCGGGTCGCCGTAGTCACGCGAGGAGCGGGTCTTGACCTCGCAGATCACCAGCACCCGGCCGTCACGCAGGACCAGGTCGATCTCGCCGGCGTCGCAGCGCCAGTTGCGGTCGAGCACGACCATCCCGAGGGAGGTCAGGTGGCGGGCGGCGAGCTCCTCACCGCGCCGGCCGAGGTGTCGGTTGTGAGCGGCGACGGTGTCGCGGGGCGGGAGCGGTGCAGCGGGACGGGACATCGTGGGTGCCTTCCGGTCGAGCGGGAGGCACCAGCAGACCGCGCCGCACCGACGGCAGGGAGGGGGTGGCACGACGTCCTGTGGACGACGCCGGTCGAGCGGGTCCTGTGGACGTCTGGTGGGCCGGTCCGGGCGAGAGGCGCGCCGGTGGGCGTAAGAGGAGGGCCAACCGGTCCGGGAGGCTCAGTCCTTGGGCGGGTCGATCTCCTGGGGCGCGAGCTCCTCGACGTTGACGTCCTTGAAGGTGAGCACCTTGACGTTCTTGGCGAACCGGGCGGGGCGGTACATGTCCCACACCCACGCGTCGCTCATCGACACCTCGAAGAACACGTCGCCGCTCTCCGAGCGGGCCTTCACGTCGACCTGGTTGCACAGGTAGAAGCGGCGGTCGGTCTCCACGACGTACTTGAAGATCCCGACCACGTCGCGGTACTCGCGATAGAGGGTGAGCTCCATCTCGGTCTCGTACTTCTCGAGCTCCTCAGCGCTCATCGGTCCTCCTGCTCGCCCGCGACACGTCCCGGCCCTGCTGACCGTCCCTCGGCCCCGACACTAGTGGCCGGCCCCAGCGTGGACGGGGCGGGCTCCTCGAGCCCGGCGGCGCGCCGCACGTTGACGAAGCGCATCCGGTGCTGGGGGCACGGTCCGTGCGCGAGCAGCGCCGCGTCGTGCTCGGAGGTGCAGTAGCCCTTGTGCGTCCTGAAGTCGTAGGCCGGCCACTCGTCGTCGAGGGCGACCATCAGCCGGTCGCGGGTCACCTTGGCGATCACCGACGCGGCCGCGATGCAGGCCGCGACGCGGTCGCCCTTCCACACCGCGAGCCCGGGCACGCCGAGGCCGTCGACGGGGAACCCGTCGGTGAGGACGTACGACGGCCGCGTGCCCAGGCGCGCCACGGCCCGACGCAGCGCCTCCAGGTTGGCGACGTGCATGCCGAGGCGGTCGCACTCCTCGGGCTCCACGACCACGACCGACCAGGCCAGCGCCCGGCGCACCACCTGGGCGTAGACGCGCTCGCGCGCGGCCTCGGTCAGCAGCTTGCTGTCGGCGAGTCCCGGCACGATGCCCGCCTTGCCGGGCGGCAGCACCACCGCGCCCGCCACGAGGGGGCCGGCGCACGCGCCGCGACCGGCCTCGTCGACCCCTGCGACCGGGTCGAAGCCGGCCCGGCGCAGGGCGCGCTCGTAGCCGTAGAGCCCGGCGTCGCGGCGGATGGTCACGCCGCCCGGCACGGGCTGGGGCGGGAGGGTCACGACGGGTCCGGGACGTCCTCGAAGGCGTCCGGGCGGGTGTTCCAGCGGAACCGGTCGGCGGGCCAGAGCAGGACGAAGACCTTGCCGACGACCAGGTCGACCGGCACGAACTCGTCGCCCGGGACGCAGTCGGTCACCGTCGGCTTGCACATGTGGAACGAGGAGTCGGCCGAGCGGTTGCGGTTGTCGCCCATCACGAAGACGTGGCCCTCGGGGATCGGGCCGACCTCCCAGTCGTCGGTGCACTGGTCCACCATCGGGCCGTCGCAGGACGCGCCGCCGCGCTTGACGAACGCCTTCTCGTCGAGGGGCTTGCCGTTGACCATCAGCCGGCCCTGGTCGTCGCAGCACTGGATGGTGTCGCCGGCGACCCCGATGACGCGCTTCACGAGGTGGCCGCCGGTCGGGTAGAGCCCGATCTTCGCCATCGCCTTCGCGACCGGGTTGGTCGGGCCGGCGGCGTCGGCGGGGTTGAGCCAGCCGCCCGGGTCCTTGAAGACGACCACGTCGCCGCGCTCGGGACCGCTGTCGCCCCAGTAGGACGGCTTCTCGACCAGGATCCGGTCGTTGAGCACCAGGCCCGGCTCCATCGACTCCGACGGGATGTAGAAGGCCTGCACGAAGAAGCTCTTGATGACGATCGCCAGCACGAGCGCGATGCCCAGGAGCAGGACCGTCTCCTGCCACAGCGGCAGCTGCTTGCGCCTGCTGCGGCCGCGGCGGTCCTCGCCTCCGCTCGACACCTTGTCCTCCTCGTGGGGCTGCTGACGCGACGACCGCGGCTCTTCGTCCATCGAGGTGGACGAGGAGCCGCGGTCGTCTGAAGTCACGCGCAGAGACTAACCAGTCCCTGGTCGGTCCTACGCCTCGCGGCGCGCGGACCAGGGATCACGCCTCGCGGCGCTCCTTGATCTTGGCAGCCTTGCCGCGCAGGTTGCGCAGGTAGTAGAGCTTGGCGCGACGCACGTCACCGCGGGTCACGACCTCGATCTGCTCGAAGATCGGGGAGTTGAGCGGGAAGGTGCGCTCCACGCCGACGCCGAAGGAGACCTTGCGGACGGTGAAGGTGCGGCCGATGCCCGAGCCGTGGACGCGGATCACGACGCCCTGGAAGACCTGGACACGCGAGCGGCTGCCCTCGATGACCTTGACGTGGACCTTGACGGTGTCGCCGGCGCGGAAGGCCGGGACGTCGTCGCGCTTGAAGCTGGCGCCGATGTCGGCAATGACGTTGCTCATCGCTGTGCTCCTCGCGAGTGCCACAGGTCAGCCGCGGTGGTGGTGGGTGGTGGTTCGGTGCGGGTGCTCGTCGTGGCCGGCCGTCGCGCCCCCTGTGGCAGGTGCGGTACGACAGTCCCCGGGGTGGTGCACCGAGCGGTGCGGGTCCGGGCGACCCTGGCCTCGAGCAGACCGAGGACGAAGTCTGCCAGAACGTCCGGTCAGCCGGAAATCGACCGGCGCGGTCCGGTCCGCCGCGGGGCGCGCTTGGTCATCACCACGGCTCCCGCCGGCGCCTCCCGGTCGGGCCGCAGCCGGAAGCCCGCCTTCTTGTACATCCGCTGGTTGGCGCTCGAGCGCGCGCCGGTGAACAGGACGAACGTCTCGACGCCGGCGGGCGCGAGCCGCTCCACCAGCTCCAGGAGCCCGCGCCCGAGGCCGCGGCCCTGGAGGTCGGGGGCGACCATGACCCGCCCGATGTCCCACTCGCCGTGCTCGTCGAGGCGGCCGCGGACCGCGCCCACGAGGCGACCGGAGGAGGGTTCGCGGGCCATCATGACGGTCCACTCCCCCAGCCCACGGCGTACGTCGTCGAGCGACTCGCGCAGCGCGGGGATCTCGACGCCGGGGTTGGCCTCCAGCTCCTGGAGCCAGCAGGCGCGCTGCAGGGTGAACAGCTCGCCGGCGTCGGCGGGCACGGCGGCGCGCACGTCGAGGTCGGCCAGCGCCCCGACCGCTCCCGTCGCGGGAAGCAGGTCGGGGCGCCGCAGCGCCGTGCGGTGCTCGGCCTGCTCGCGCCGCCAGGCGGCGATCCGGGCGTGGTCGCCCGAGAGGAGCACGTCGGGGACCTCGCGGCCGCGCCAGGTGGCCGGCTTGGTGTAGACGGGGTACTCCAGCAGGCCGTCGGTGTGGGACTCCTCCACGAGCGACTCGGCGTTGCCCATGAAGCCGGGCAGCAGCCGGACCACCGCCTCGGTGATCGCCAGGGCGGCCACCTCGCCCCCGTTGAGCACGTAGTCGCCTAGCGACACCTCCCGCACGGTGCCCACCGTCGCGGCGTGGTCGATCACCCGCTGGTCGATGCCCTCGTAGCGCCCGCAGGCGAACACCAGGTGCTCGTGGCCGCTCAGCTCCTCGGCCAGCCGCTGCGTGAACGGCTCGCCGCTCGGCGTCGTGAAGACGATGGTCGCGCCCCCGGCGACCGCGTCGAGCGCCTCGCCCCAGGGCTCGGGCTTCATCACCATCCCGGCGCCGCCGCCGTAGGGGGTGTCGTCGACCGTGCGGTGCCGGTCGGTCGTCCACTGGCGCAGGTCGTGGACCCGGAGGTCGAGCAGGCCCTTGTCACGCGCCTTGCCCGGCAGGCTCAGGTCGAGCGGCGCGAGGTAGTCGGGGAAGATCGTGACGACGTCGATCCTCATGCGGGCGCGTCGCCCCTCGCCCCGGCCTGCTCGTCGGCCCGCTCGTCGGGCTTGTCGTCGGGGAAGGGCGCGACCAGCCCGGGGCGGTCGGCGACGACGACGCGGCCGGCGGCCAGGTCGACCTCCGGCACCAGCGCGGAGACGAACGGCACGAGCGCGTCGCGCCCGTCGGGGGTGCGGACGCCCAGCAGGTCCTGGGCGGAGCCGTGGACGACGGCGCGGACCTCGCCGATGTGGGTTCCGTCGAGGTCCACGACGGCCAGTCCGACCAGCTGGTGGTCGTAGAACTCGTCGGGGTCCTCGGGCGTCTCGTCGGCGGCCAGGGTGGCGTGCAGGACGGTGCCGCGCGCTGCCTCGGCGGCGTTGCGGTCGGCCAGCTCCTCGAACGTCACCAGGAGGGTGCTCTGGTGCCAGCGGGCGCGGGCGACGGTGAGCGACGAGGGGCGACGGTCGGCGCCGGCGGGGGCCTGGGCACGCAGGACCGCGCCGGGGGCGAAGCGCCGCTCGGGCTCGTCGGTGCGGACGTCGAGGGTGACCTCCCCGCGGATGCCGTGGGGCTTGCCGATGCGGCCGACCACGACCTCGATGTCCTCGCTCACGCAGCAGAGATTATCGCCGTCCCGGCGATCCCGGGCCGCCGGGACCCCGCCGCGCAGGGACCGCGGAACGACGACGGGCGCCACCCCGGTCAGGGTGGCGCCCGTCGTGCAGGCTGTGCGTCGCTCAGCGGCGCCGGTCGGTGTCGACGAAGTCGACCCGCGCACCGCCGCGGCCCGCAAGGGCCGAGACGACGGTGCGGAAGGCCGTCGCGGTGCGGCCGTTGCGGCCGATCACCTTGCCGAGGTCGTCGGGGTGGACCCGGACCTCGAGGATCGAGCCACGACGCATCTGCTTGTCGCGGACGATGACGTCGTCGGGGTGGTCGACGATGCCACGCACCAGGTGCTCGAGAGCCTCGGCCAGCACGTCGCTCACGCCTCGCTCTTGCCGGCGTCCTCGGCGGTCACCGTCTCCGACGCCTCGGCGGCGTCAGCGGCACCCTCGGGGGTCTCGTCGGCGGGGACCTCGGCAGGCGCCTCGGCGGCGGGCTCCTCGGTCTTCTTCTCGGCCTTCTTCTTGGTGGTCGTCGCCGCACCCTTGGGCTCGGCGGCGGCCTCCTTGAGGGCCTCGTTGAAGATGTCGAGCTTGGAGCGCTTGGGCTCCTTGACCTTCAGCGTGCCCTCGGCGCCCGGCAGGCCCTTGAACTTCTGCCAGTCACCGGTGACCTTCAGCAGGACCTCGACGGCCTCGGTGGGCTGGGCGCCCACGCCGAGCCAGTACTGCGCCCGGTCGGAGACGACGTCGATGAGCGACGGCTCCTCCTTCGGGTGGTACTTGCCGATCTCCTCGAGGACCCTGCCGTCGCGCTTCTTGCGCGAGTCGACGACGACGATGCGGTACTGCGGCACCCGGATCTTGCCCAGGCGCTTCAAGCGAATCTTGACGGCCACGTTTGTGGTGTCTCCTCAGAAATTGTCGTGGGTGAGGGGCCGGTCCGTAGGTGGGGACACCAGGGCCGGGCAACTCGATGGGCGCTGCCTGCTCGGATGAGAGGGTCCGGGCAGGCAGGACACGAGGGAAGATTCTGCCAGACGACGGCCGTGCGCGACCAATCCGGTGGTCCTCCGCGCTGCGGGCGGCCTCCCGGGTCGTCAGGCGTCGCCGATCCCGATGAAGCCGCGCACCGCGGCGGCCCCCGTCACCTCGAGGGGTACGTCGTCGCGCACGAACGTCCCGGGCGTCAGCAGCAGGCCCTGCGTGCGGGCCAGCTCGCCCTCGCGCCGCCTCACCCGGGTCACGCCCGTCTCGGTGTAGCCGACCTTGCGCGAGACCCCCAGCGAGGCCGGGTTGTCGAGGAACGCCGCCGAGGTGATCTCCTCGAAGCCGAGGTGGTCGAAGAGCAGGGCGCAGAACACGCGCCGCATCGCGGTGCCGATGCCGCGACCCTGGAACTCACGCCCCAGCCACGAGCCGGTCTCACCGGTGCGGGTCACGGGGAAGTTCCTCGCCGCCACCCCCTGCGCGCCCACCACACGGCCGTCGACCAGCACGGCGAGGTCCAGGCAGAAGTCGTCGGGGCTGAAGGTCGCGCGCTTGCCCCAGTGGTACTGCGCGGTGTTGCGCGACAGCTCGCCGGCGGGCGCGGACGACCACGGGACGTAGAACGGCATCTCGTCGGGGTCGTGGATGCCGCGCTCCGCGACGTCGCACAGCTCCAGGAGCAGCTCGTCGGTGAGACCGCGCATCTCGATCGGGCCGGCGACCACGCGAAGCCCGAAGGGCGGGTAGACGTCGGCGGCGGTCCTCATGCCCGGCATCCGCACCGACGCCCGGCGGGCGGCACAAACCGTTTCGGCCGGTCAGGCACGCGGCCCGACCAGCGCGCCGCGGAGCACGATCGCGCGAGGGGTGCGCAGCACCGAGAGGTCCTCGACCGGGTTGCGGTCGTAGACCACGAAGTCGGCGGACGCGCCCTCGGTGAGCCCGTCGACCCCCAGCCACTCCCGCGCTCGCCAGCTCGCGGCGCCGAGGGCGTCGAAGGCCGGCATCCCGATCCGGACCAGGGCCTCGACCTCGCCCGCGATGTTGCCGTGGCGGCTGATCCCGCCGCCGTCGGACCCGGCGTAGATCGGCACGCCGGCCTCGTGGGCGGCCATGACCGTGGCCGGCATCCGTGCGTAGAGGTCGGTCATCGTGGCGGCGTAGTCGGGGAACTTCTCGCGCCCGGCGGCGGCGTGCTCGGGGAACTTGTCGAGCTGCATGACCGTCGGCACCAGGCGCGTGCCGTGCGCGACCATCGCGTCGATGAGGTCCTCGGTCAGGCCGGTGCCGTGCTCGATGCAGTCGATCCCGGCCTCGATCAGGCCGGGCAGCACGCCGTGGCCGAAGCAGTGGGCGGTGACCTTGGCGCCCTCGGCGTGGGCGGCGTCGATGGCCGCCGCGAACGCCTCGGCCGGGAACGACGGGGCGAGGTCGCCCTCGTCGCGGGAGATCCAGTCACCCACGAGCTTGATCCACCCGTCGCCGTTGCGCGCCTCCTGCGCGGCGTAGGTGGCGAGCTCGTCGGGCTCGACCTCGTGGGCGTAGCCCCGGATGTAGCGCCGGGTGGCGGCGATGTGGCGCCCGCAGCGGATCAGCCGGGGCAGGTCGTCGCGGTCCTGCACCCAGCGGGTGTCGGCGGCGGACCCGGCGTCGCGGATCAGCAGCGCTCCCCCGTCGCGGTCGTCGAGGGCCTGCTGCTCGGTCGCGGCGTCGTCGGTGGCGCCGAAGTCGTCGAGCCCGAGGTGGCAGTGGGCGTCGACGAGACCCGGCACGATCCAGCCCTCGGCGACGGTGTCGGCGCCCGGCTGCACCTCCCACGTGACGCGGCCGTCGACGACGTAGAGGTCGCGCGGCTCGCCGTCGGGCAGGACCGGGCCGCGGAAGCGCAGGGCGGGCTCAGGGGACATGGACCGACCCTAGCGAGCGCGACCGTGGCCCGACCCGGGTCACGGGTCGGGCCACGGTGGATCGGTGGGTCTGTGCCGTTCAGCGGCGCGCGCGCAGGCCCCAGCCGTAGGGGAACAGCGGGTCGTAGTCGGCGTCGCCGACGTTGATGGGCTCCTGCGCCACGCTGCGCGGCCAGCTCACCGGGAGCCTGCCGGTGTAGGGCTTGCGGCCGAACAGGACGTCGGTGACGCCCTCGCCCTGGCTGCCGGGAAGCCACGCGGCCTGCAGCGCGTCGATCGAGGAGAGCAGGGACGGGTCGATGACGACGGGTCGCCCGGACAGCAGCACCACGACGCAGGTCTCGACCTTCGCGCACACCGAGCGGACGAGGTCCTGGTCGGAGGTGGAGAGCTCCATGGTCTGGGCCGGGCGCGGGACGTTGTTGTCGGCCGGGTCGTAGGCCCACTGCGGGCCCCCGACGTCGCCGAAGCCCTCGGCGTACGGCGTCTCGCCCACGACCACGACCGCCGAGGCGCCCTGCGGCACCGGCTTCGAGCCGTCCGGGCTCCAGGTCACCCTCGTCGCCTCGCCGCGGACGCCGTCGAGGATCGTGTTGCCGGGGATCTCGTTGGTCGACCCGCCCTGCCACGTCACGGTCCAGCCACCGGCCTGGTCGCCGATGCTGTCGGCCTTGGCGCCGGCGACGTAGACCGGGTGCCGGCGGGCGAGGGGCACCGCCCGGCGCTCGTTCTTGAGCAGCACCTGCGACTCCGCGACCGCCGTGCGGGCGACCCGGCGGTGCTGGGCGCTGCCGATGTCGTCGAGGTGGCGCCGGTCGGTGAAGGGGTGCTCGAAGAGGCCGAGCTCGAACTTCTTGGTGAGGATGCGGGTGACCGCGTCGTCGATCCGCGACACCGGCACCTCGCCGCTGTCGACGAGGTCGGTGAGGGTGGGGATGAACTCGTCCCAGCCAGTCGGGTTGTTGGGCGCCTGGATCGGCTCCATGAACATGTCGACACCGGCCAGCACGGACGCCCGGACCTGGTCGCGGTAGGTGCCCGGCAGCTGGCGGATGGCGCGCCAGTCGGAGATGACGATGCCGTCGAAGCGCAGCTCGCCCTTCAGCACCCCGGTGATGAGCTCGGCGTTGGCGTGCATCTTGGTCGGGTTGCCCAGGCCGTCCTCGGTCCAGTCGACGCTGGAGAACGACGGCATCACCGAGCCGACGTCGTACTTGCGCACGGCCGGCCAGTACGGCGCCAGGGCGAGCTCGTCGAACGTCTCGTGGTCGACCTGGGTGACACCCTGGTCGATCGGGTAGGCACCCGTGCCGGCAGCCGACTCGTCGTAGGTCGTGAGCCCGTCACCGGCGAAGTGCTTGGCGGAGGCGAGCACGTGGGTCGGGTCGTCGAGCTGCCCGGGACGGCCCTGGAGCCCGCGGATGGCGGTGGTCATCGAGGTGACCAGGTCGGGGTCCTCGCCGAACGACTCGTAGGTGCGGCCCCAGCGGTCGTCGCGGGCCACGCACAGGCACGGTGCGAACGCCCACTGGGGGCCGCTGGCCCGCGTCTCCTCCGCCGTGATGGCACCGATCCTCTCCACCAGGCGCGGGTCGCGGGTCGCCCCGAGCCCGATGTTGTGCGGGAAGATCGTCGCGCCGACGAGGTTGCCGTGACCGTGCACGGAGTCCACGCCGTAGAGCAGCGGGATGCCGAGCCGGGTCGCGAGCGCGGCCTGCTGGTAGCGGTCGACCATGTCGGCCCACGCCTCGGCCGTGTTGGGCGTGGGCGTCGAGCCGCCCCCGGACAGCACGCTGCCGAGGCCGTAGGTGGTGATGAGCGAGGTGTCGGCGTCGATGTCGACGCGCTCGGCCTGCGCCATCTGCCCGATCTTCTCCGCGAGCGTCATCCGGCCCAGCAGGTCGGCGACCCGCCGGGCGACCGGGAGGCGCGGGTTGCGGTAGGCCGCTGCGGCCGGCGCCTGCGCGGTCGAGGCGGCGCCGTCGTCGGTGGCGCCCGACGGCGCCGTGACGGCGAGCGACGAGGCGCCCAGCACAGCGGCGGCGAGGAGGCCGGTGACGGGACGCAGACGCCGTCGTGGCCTGCGTGAGGGCGTGGCGGACGGGTGGTCTGATGGCATGGCGTGCTCCCTGGGACCCGAGATCGAGAGCGGGCGCCTGACGTGACGCCCGTCACACGCGAACGTAGGAAGCGGCTATCGTGCGCGTCAATGCCGAGAAAGCCGCCCGGCACCGATCTTTCGTCCGCTTCCCGTCGGAAAGGCCCGACGTGCCCGTCCCCACTCCCCCGCGTGGCCGCGGCGGGTCCCTCGAGGACCTGCGGCGGGCGAACCGCCGGCGGGTGCTGGGCCAGCTCGCGGCGGCCGGTCCGCAGAGCCGCGCCGAGCTCGCCCGGGCGAGCGGGCTGTCGACGACGACCGTCTCGGGCCTGGTGCGCGAGCTGCTCGACGCCGGCCAGGTCCGCGAGACCGGGCGCAGCCGCCCGCACAAGGGCGGCTCGGGACGCCCGCCGGTGCTCGTCGAGCTGGCCACGGCGCCCGGGGGCGTCGTGGGGGTCGACGTCGGCCACGGGCACGTCCGGGTGGCGGCAGCAGGGCCGACGGGCGAGATCCTCGCCGAGGAGACCCGGCACCTCGACGTCGACGTCGCCGGGCCCCCGGTCCTCGACCTGGCTGCCGGACTGGTGCGCTCGACGCTGGCCTCGGCCGGGCTCGACACGGAGACGGTGCACGCCGTCGGGATGTGCGTGCCGGCTCCGGTCGACCGCGCGAGCGGGACGGTCAGCATCGCGATCCTGCCCGGCTGGCGCGGCGTCGACCCGGGCGCGGAGCTCGAGCGGCGCCTCGACGCGCCCGTCATCGTCGACAACGACGCCAACCTCGGGGCGCTGGCCGAGGTGCGCCACGGCGCCGCCCGCGGCCACCACGACGTGGTCTACGTCAAGCTCGCCAGCGGTGTCGGGTCGGGCCTGGTCCTCGGCGGGAGGGTGCACCGCGGAGCCACCGGGACGGCCGGGGAGCTCGGCCACGTGCAGGTCGGCGACGACGGCGACGTGTGCCGGTGCGGCAACCGGGGCTGCCTGGAGACCCGGGTCTCGGCCCGCGCCCTGCTGCGCGCCGTGCAGCCGGCCCACGACGACGAGCTGACCCTCGAGCGGCTGCTCGAGCTCGATGCGGCCGGCGACGCGGGCGTGAGGCGGGTGCTGGGCGACGCGGGTGCGACGGTCGGTCGCGCGCTCGCCGACCTGACCCACCACCTCGACCCGGCCGTCCTCGTCCTCGGCGGCACGGTGGGGCGCTCGAGCACGGTGGTCGACGGTGTACGCCGTGCGGTCGACCGCTACGCCCAGCCCGCCGCCGCCCGGGCGCTGCGCGTGGTCCCCGGCGAGCTCGGCGAGCGGGCGGAGGTCGTCGGTGCCGTCACGATGGCCGTGGCCGTCGCGACCTCGGGCGACTGAGGACCGGCCTCAGCCCATCCGGTCAGACCCGGTCGAGCAGCCACGACGGGCTGACGACCTGTGCGGGCGAGACGTTGGCCCCGAGCATCCGGTCGGCCGTCACCACCGTCACCACGTGCCCGGCGCCGAGGGCGCGGTCCACCTGCGCGCGGATCTCGGAGTCACCGTCGCGACCGGCGTGCACGGTGCGCACGTGCGCGTCGCGCCCGGCCCGTACACCGCCCTTGGCCTGCCCCTCCAGCACCAGCACGATCTCGTCGTAGGACGTGTCGCCCACGAGCAGCCGCTCGTGCAGGCGGCGCGCGGCACCCGCGCGGTCCTTCCACCAGCCGTCGGGCACGGACCCCACCACGTTGGCGGCGTCGACGACCAGGACCGTGCTCACCCGGTCCAGTGTGTCAGTCGCTCAGCACGAACTCGTTGCCGCGGGTGACCGCCACCGACGAGCCGTCGGCGTGGATGCCGTCGATCTGGACCTCCGGGCTGCCGATGACGATGTCGACGTGGGTGTTGGCCTGGTTGAGGCCCTCGTCGATGCGCTGCTCCTGGCTCAGCTGGACCGTGTCGTCCATCGCGGCGGTGTAGCCCATCCCCCACGCGATGTGGGAGCCGACGTTCTCGTCGAAGAGCATGTCCTTGTAGACCAGCCCCGTCGCCGCCACGGCCGAGTCCGCGTCGACGATCGCGACCTCGCCGAAGTGGCGCGAGCGCGGGATCAGGTCGAACTGCGCCTGCACCGCCTCCTCGCCCCGCTCGGCGGTGGCACCGGTGACGGTGCCGTCACGGACCTCGAGCTCGAGGCCCTCGACCAGGGCCCCCATCGAGGCGAGGAAGAACGGTGCGGACGTGCGTACGGTCCCCTCCGCGCGACGCCAGTCCGGGGAGACGAAGACCTCCTCGGTCGGCATGTTGGGGACGAACTCGACGCCTGCCTCGTTCTGCACCGCGCCCCCGATCCACCGCGAGCGTGAGGTGAGGCCGAGGGTGAGGTCGGTGCCGGGGCCGCGGTAGCGGATCTTGTCGAAGCCGTGGGCGTTGAGGACGGCCGCGCGCGCCCCGAGCCTGGCGACGTGCGCCTGCCAGGCCGCGATCGGGTCGGCCTCGTGCAGACGCATGCTGGTGGCGACCGCGTCCCACAGGGCGGCGACGTCGCTGACCCCGACGCTGTCGGCCCATCCCTTGGTCGGCGCGCCGACCACCGTCCAGGCGACCTGGTTGGTCGTCGTCAGCGGCATGACCTCCTGGATCAGCTCGACCGGGACCGCCTTCGCGAGCCGCGCCGGGTCGAGCCCGTCCATCAGCGTCGGGTGCGGGTTGCCGGTGAGCGAGATCATCGCCGGGCGGGTCTGCTTCCAGCCGCGCACCTGGACGAACTCGTGCTCCTGCGCCTTGCCGAGCATCTCCTCGGGCCCGTGCTCCACCGCCGCGCGCTTGGCGAACGGATCGCGGTACTCGAGGGTGACCCGCGACGCCCCGACGCGGTAGGCCTCGGCGGTGATCGCCCGGGCGGCGTCGGCCTGCTCGGGGAGCGCGCTGACCACCACCTCCTGGCCGGGCTGGACGTTGGCGCCCACCCGCACGACGAGTCGGGCGTACTTCTCCAGCAGGTGGTCGAACGGCTCGGTCATGCGTGTCCCCCTCGGTGGTCCGGCGTACGCCGTCCACCCAACCACCCGCGGTCCGGGTTGGACAGGGTGCCGCCGACCGGGTGCGTGCATCGCGCGCGCGACACGCCCGGGCTGCACCTTGAGTCTCCCAGCGACTCAGGGTCGAGGGCCGCGCGACGGCGGGCGGGGCTGGACGGCGGCCCGGCCGGGGGCTGGTGGAGATCGCGGAAGATCCGAGTCGTCACGTGGCCCGGATCTTCCGCGATGTCGCAGAAGCGGCGGGCAGCGTCAGCCCGCCGGCCTCACTTCAGGAACTGGGTGAAGTCCTTGGGGAGGTTGAGCTGCTCGGCGGCCTTCTCGTAGTCGACCTCGCCGCCGGCGGGGTTGCCGAACGGGTTGCCGGCCTTCTGCGCGGCAGCGGCCTTCTGGGCAGCGGCCTGCTGCGCGGCCTTGGCGGGGTTGCCCGAGCCGCGCTTGCTCTTGCCCTTCTTCGCCTGCTGCTTGGCACCGGCGCGCTTGCCGCCGCCGAGCCCCGGCATCCCGGGCATCCCCGGCATGCCGGGCATCCCGCCGCCGCGGGCCATCTGCTCCATCATCTTGCGCGCCTCGAAGAAGCGGTCGACGAGCTGGTTGACGTCGGAGACCTGGCGGCCCGAGCCCTTGGCGATGCGGGCGCGCCGGGAGCCGTCGATGATCTTGGGGTTCTCCCGCTCGGCGGGGGTCATCGACTGGATGATCGCCTGGATCCGGTCGATCTCGCGCTCGTCGAAGTTCTCGAGCTGGTCGCGGAACTGGCCCATCCCGGGCAGCATGCCCATGATCTTGGTCATCGAGCCGAGCTTGCGGATCTGCTGCATCTGCTGGAGGAAGTCCTCCAGGGTAAAGCCGCCCTTGGTGCCGAGCTTCTCCGCGGCCTTGAGGGCCTGGTCGGAGTCGAACGCCTTCTCCGCCTGCTCGATCAGGGTGAGCATGTCGCCCATGTCGAGGATGCGCGAGGCCATCCGGTCGGGGTGGAAGAGGTCGAAGTCGGTCATCTTCTCGCCGCTGGAGGCGAACATGACCGGCTTGCCGGTGATCGAGCGGATCGACAGGGCCGCACCACCGCGGGCGTCGCCGTCGAGCTTGGTGAGCACCACGCCGTCGTAGCCGACGCCGTCGAGGAAGGCCTGGGCGGTGACGACCGCGTCCTGGCCGATCATCGCGTCGACGACGAAGAGCACCTCGTCGGGCTGGACGGCGTCGCGGATGTCCTTGGCCTGCTGCATGAGCTCGGCGTCGACACCGAGGCGACCCGCGGTGTCGATGATGACGACGTCGTGGAGCTTGCGCTTGGCCTCCTCGATCGAGGCGCGGGCGACGTCGACCGGGTTGCCGGTGCCGTTGCCCGGCTCGGGGGCGAAGACCGGCACGCCGACGCGCTCGCCGTTGACCTGGAGCTGCTGCACCGCGTTGGGGCGCTGCAGGTCGGCCGCGACCAGCATCGGGGTCTTGTCCTGGTCCTTGAGCCAGAGCGCGAGCTTGGCGGCCAGGGTCGTCTTGCCGGCACCCTGGAGGCCGGCGAGCATGATGACCGTCGGACCGCTCTTGGCGTAGCGCAGCCGGCGGGTCTCCCCGCCGAGGATCGTCACGAGCTCCTCGTGGACGATCTTGATGATCTGCTGCGCGGGGTTCAGCGCGCCGCTGACCTCCTCGCCGCGGGCGCGTTCCTTGACCGCGCCGACGAACTCCTTGACGACGGGCAGGGCGACGTCGGCCTCGAGCAGCGCGATGCGGATCTCGCGCGCGGTGGCGTCGATGTCGGCCTCGGAGAGCCGGCCCTTCCCCCGCAGGTTCTTGAAGGTGTCGGCGAGCCGGTCGGAGAGTGTGGCGAACACGGTGTGGTCAGTCCTCGCATCGTCGGGTGGTACGGCGGCCCAGCCTAGCCGCCGGACCTCGTCGGGCCCGCCTCGGCGGCGGCGGGTCAGCCGCCGAGGGCCGTGCGGACCGCGTGGGCGGCGGCCGCGGCGCGCTCCTCGGTGGGGCGCACGCCGCCGACCTCCTGCACGTAGAACACGTCGACGGCCTGCGGGCCGAGGGTCGACACGTGGGCCGAGGCGACCGTCAGGCCGAGCTCCGCGAGCGTGGTCAGCACCCGGTGGACGACCCCCGGACGGTCGGCGGTGCGGATCTCCAGCACGAGGGAGGCCCGCGAGGCGTCCGGGCGGACCTCCACGATCGGCGGCAGCTCGTCCTCCTTGCGGGCCGCGAGGCCGGGCAGCGCCTGCGCGCCGTCGGCCACGCGACGGATCCGGTCGCGCACGACGGCCGCGTCGAGGTAGGCGTCGGGCACCTCCCAGGCGCTGACGGCCCACTCCCCCTCCCCGTCGACCTGCGACCACGCCCGCGCTGCCTTGACCGGCACCCGCAGGGCGGCCAGCCCGCCCGCGACGTCGGCGAGCAGCCCGACGCGGTCGGCGGCCACGACGGTCACGGTGGCCCCGACCTCGTGGGGGGTGATGGTCACCGCGACGGCGGTGGCGTCGCGGCGTACGACGTCGGGCACCGGCAGCTGGTCGGTCGGGAGGGCGTGCGCGATCTCCGCCCCCAGCGCGGCGCCGGCTCGGGCGACGAGCTGGTCGACGAGCGAGGCGCGCCAGGTGGTCCACGCCGCCGGCGAGGTGGCGCGGGCGTCGGCCTCGGTGAGCGCGCGCAGCAGCTCGAGGCTCGCGGCGTCGGGCACGTGGGCGAGGAGCTCGGCCGTGGTGGCCGGGTCGTCGGGGTCGCGGGTGGTGCCGAGGTCGGCCAGCAGCAGGTGCCAGCGCACCAGCGAGGCCACCACCTCGGCGTCGAGGTCGGTGAAGCCCATCCGGGTCACGATCTTGCGGGCGACCGGCTCCCCGGCGACCGAGTGGTCGTGCAGCGAGCCCTTGCCGATGTCGTGGAGCAGCGCCGCGACCAGGAGCAGGTCGGGGCGGCGAACGCCGCGGATGAGCGCACCCGCCTCGGCACAGGTCTCGACGACGTGCCGGTCGACGGTGAAGCGGTGGATCGCCGAGGCGTGCGGCAGCAGCCGGACCTGCTCCCACTCGGGGAGGAACGTCTCGATGCCGTCGACCTCGTCGAGGGTGTCCCACACCGGCAGCAGGGCGGGCCCGCTGGCCAGCAGGCGCACCAGGGCGTCACGCGCCGGTGCCGGCCACGGCACCGGGAGCTCGGCGCCCTCCCGCACGAGGCGGGCCGCGGTGGTCGGGGCGAGCACGGCGTCACGGCTGGCGGCCTCGGCCGCCGCGCGGAGCAGCAGGGTCGGGTCGTCCGCGGGCCGGGTCCCGGCGTCGAGGACGACCTCGCCGCGCGAGAGCGCGAGGCCGGGTGCGATGCGCTCGAGGGCGGGGGTCCGGCGTCCCTTCTCCCCCTGGGGCCGCGCGAGCACGGCGTCGGTGCGCCGCCACGCCAGCCGCGACAGGTGGGCGATGCGGCGCCCGAGGGAGCGGACGTGGCGCTGGGCGGCGCCCGCGCCGTCGAGCCCGAGGCGCTCGGCCAGCGGCGCCCAGGCCTCAGGGGCGATCCGGTCGGCGGGCCGTCCGGCCAGGTCCTGCACCTCGTCGCGGACGTCGAGGAGCAGCAGCCGGGCGGCCTCGAGCGCGGGGGTCGAGGCGTCGACCAGCCAGCTGGCCTCGATCGCCTTGAGCACGCCCGCGTCGCGCAGGCCGCCCTCGGCCTCCTTCACGTCAGGGACCGAGGCGTGCGCGAGCTCGCCGGTGACGCCGTGCCGCTTGCGGGTCATCGCCTTGAGCTCCGGCAGCCGCGAGCGCGCCTGGCGCCGCCAGTCGGCCAGCATCGTGGTGCGCAGCCGCAGCGTGAGGCCCGGGTCGCCGGCGACGTGGCGGGTGTCGAGGAGGCCGAGCGCGACGCGCAGGTCGGCGGCTGCCTCGAGCACCTGCGACATCGAGCGCACGGAGTGGTCGAGGCGGCGCCCGGAGTCCCACAGCGGGTACCACAGGGTGCTGCCCAGGTCGCCGATGTCGAGCCCGTCCTCGTGGACCAGCACGACGTCGAGGTCGGACCACGGGGCGAGCTCGCCGCGCCCGTAGCCCCCGACCGCGACCAGGGCCACCCCGGCGTCGGGCCCACCGCAGGCGGCGTACGCCTGCCGGCAGAGCTCGTCGGCCGAGGCGGCCCTGGTCCGGCGATCCGTGGCGGTCACGCGCCCTCCCCCACGCGGAGGGCGGTGCCACCGGTCCCGAGACGTGCTGCCATCAGAGCGCGGACGCGTCCTGCTCGCCGGTCCGGACCCGTACGACGGTGTCGACCGGGCTGACCCACACCTTGCCGTCACCGATGCGACCGGTCTGCGCGGTCTTCACCACGATGCCGACCACGTCGTCGGCGTCGGCGTCGTCGACCACGATCTCGATGCGGATCTTGGGCACCAGGGCGATGTCGTACTCCGCGCCGCGGTAGACCTCGGTGTGGCCCTTCTGGCGGCCGTAGCCGCTGACCTCGGAGACCGTCATCCCGGCGACGCCGAAGGTCTCCAGCGCCTCGCGGACGTCCTCCCACTTGTGCGGCTTGATGACCGCGGTCACGAGCTTCATGCGTTGGCTCCTTCGGTGGAGGTGGAGGTGGCGGCGGCCAGGACGCTCGAGCGCCCGCCGCTGGTGCCGCTGTGGAGGTCGTAGGCCGACTCGCCGTGCGCAGCGAGGTCGATGCCGTTGACCTCGTCCTCCTCGTCGAGGCGCAGGCCGATCGTGAGCTTGATCGCCAGGCCGATGACCAGGGTCAGCACGCCGGAGTAGAGCACGGCCACGAGCACGCCGAGCGCCTGGTCGCCGAGCGAGCCGAAGCCTCCGCCGTAGAGCAGCCCGTCGACGCCACCGGCGCCGTCGGAGGTCGAGAACACCCCGATGAGCACGGTGCCGATGATGCCACCGACCAGGTGCACGCCGACCACGTCGAGCGAGTCGTCGTAACCCAGCTTGTACTTCAGGCCCACGGCCCAGGCACAGACCGCACCGGCGATCGCGCCGATGGCCACGGCGCCGGAGAGGTTGACCGCACCGGCGGCCGGGGTGATCGCGACGAGGCCGGCGACGATGCCGGAGGCGGCGCCGAGCGAGGTGGCCCTGCCGTGCAGGAGGCGCTCGACGAGCAGCCAGCCCAGGATGGCGGCCATCGTGGCGAGCGTGGTGGTGCCGAAGGTGCGACCGGTCTCGGACATGAAGCGGGCGGAGAACGCCTCGCCCTCCTCGCCGGCGAAGACGATCGAGCCGACGTTGAAGCCGTACCAGCCCATCCAGAGCAGACCGGCGCCGAGCATGGTCAGCGTCAGGTTGTGCGGGCGCATCTGCTCCTTCGGCCAGCCGACGCGCTTGCCGAGCAGCACGACCAGCACGAGGGCCGCGACGCCGGCGTTGATGTGCACCGCGGTGCCGCCCGCGTAGTCCTGCGCGCCGATGCGGCCGCAGATGAGGGAGTCGTCGGTGCAGCTGAAGACCATGTGGGCCATCGGGAAGTAGACGATGACCGCCCACAGCGGGACGAACAGGACCCAGGCGGAGAACTTGAGCCGGTCGGCCACCGCACCGCTGATGAGGGCGGCGGTGATGATTGCGAAGGTCATCTGGAACATCACGTAGATGTAGCCGTCGGTGGACACACCGTCGAGCCAGAGCAGCTCGAAGGGATTGGCGAACAGCGTGCCGTCGCCGCCGAAGCCCATCGACCAGCCCACCGCGACGTAGAGGATGCCGACGATCGCAGCCGCGACGTAGGACATCATCATCATGTTGAGCACGGACTTCGACCGTGACATGCCGCCGTAGAACAGGGCCAGCGCGGGCACCGTCATCATCAGGACGAAGGCGGTCGCCACCAGCATGAAGGCGTAATAGCCGTCCACAGAACCTCCAGGAAACGTGCGTTCGTGTGGTCCGCCGGGGTCATGACGCCGGTGTCATGCAGGGGTCCACATGTTCATCCAGAGCGTGCGGCCGCGATGTGACGCCCGGCCGCAGCGGATGTTGCGGGCAGGCAACGGATCGCCGCGTCGTGTTACGGCTGTGTGAACGCCGCGGCACACGGCCCGGCACCGGGCCCCCTTGTTAGGGTTCGGCCGTGTCCAGACTGGCCGTGATGGCGCACTACGACGTCGCCGGGGAGCTGCGGCCCCACGTGCGCGGCCAGGTCGAGGCGCTGGCCGCGTCGGTCGACCGGCTGCTGGTCTGCACGACGGCCTCCCTGCAGGACTCCGCGCGCGCCTGGCTCTCCGAGCGGGCGCAGCTGGTGGAGCGCGCCAACTACGGCTACGACTTCTTCAGCTACAAGGTCGGCCTCGACGCCGCCGGCGACCTGTCGTCCTACGACGAGGTGGTGGTGTGCAACGACACCTACGTCTTCGCGCTCGACTCCTACGCCCCGGTCTTCGACGCGATGGCGACCCGCCCGTGCGACTTCTGGGGGCTGACCGCCGCCGAGCGCCTCGCGCCGCACATCCAGTCGTTCTTCGTCGCCTTCCGGCCCTGGGTGGTCGGCTCGCGCGCGTTCACGACCTTCTGGGAGGAGATGGAGCCGATCTCCAAGCGGCGCCAGGTGATCCGGCGCTACGAGATCGGCATGTCGCGGCGTCTCTACGAGGCCGGGTTCGTCTCCGACACCTACTTCGTCGAGACGCCCGAGGACCGGCGCATCGCCCGCGAGCGGATGCGGTGGTGGGCGGCCCACCGCTCGTCCTTCCCGCGCTCGCGCGCGGAGGTGCGCGAGTGGCGCGAGCGCGCCAACGAGCCGTGGAACCCCGCGCGCAGCCTGGCCGACCGGGTGCTCGACGACGCCCGCCTGCCCTACGTCAAGATCGACACCCTGCGCTACGACCCCTACAACCTCGACGCCGAGCGGCTCCTCGAGCTCTGCGAGCAGCGCTTCCCCCAGCGCTTCGCGGGCGTGCGCCAGTTCCTGGCCGACACCGCGCCGTACTACCCCGTCCGCGACACCGAGCGGCTGCTGCCGACGCCCCTGGCGCTCGAGCCGCTCTTCCCGCGGGTGAGGTACGCCGATGCGCGGTGAGCGCCGGCGGCCGGCCCCGGTGAGGTTCGACGACCCCGTGGAGGTCCTCGTCGAGGCGGGCCTGGTCGACACCGACTTCGTCTCCGCCCAGCTCGGGCGTCCGTTCGGGTCGGTCCACGACGCCGCCCGGGCGGCCGTCGAGGCCGGCGACGTCTCCCCGCACCCGCTCTTCGAGGCGCACTGGATCGGCCGGCGCCGGTCGTGGCAGCGCGCCGGGCAGCACCCCGCCGTCTGGTACGTCTCCGAGCGCCGCCGACGCAACCGGATCAGCCCCCACCCGCTGGTCGACCCCCGGATCGTCTTCGCCTCGATGCCCGAGGCACGGCTGCACCCCTACGGCGCCCTCGCCCACTGGCTCTCGGTGGCCACGCCCGGCACGCCGCTGCCCACGCGGGTGCTGTCGCGCAAGGTCTCCTGGGGCAGCTACCGGGCCGCCGCGATCGAGGCCGCCGCCGCCTGGCGCGAGGAGGTCGTGGTCGAGCGGCCCGAGCTGGTCGGCCCGGCCCCGGCGCTGCCCGCCTCCCTCGGCGCGTCACCGGCCGTGACGGTCGTGATGTCGGCGCAGGACTCCGGCCCCGCCGTGCGCGCCACCATCGCCTCGCTGCAGGCGCAGTCGTTCGCCGACTGGCAGCTCGTCGCGGTCGACCGCGGCTCGCTCGACGACACCGCCGCGGTCCTGGAGGGCGTGGCCGCCTTCGACGAGCGGATCACGCTCGTGCGCGAGACCCGCTGCGGGCAGGCCCGCGCCCTCAACGTCGCCCTCGAGCACAGCACCTCCGAGCACGTCGCGTTCCTGCCCGTGGGCCGGGAGTGGCTGCCGGGGATGCTCGCCGACCTCCTCGCCCACGCCCACGACTCGGGTGCCGCCGTGGTGCTCGCCGGTGCCGGGGCGGTCGCCCGCAGCCGCCGCGAGCTCCTCGCCGGACGTCCGGTCGACCTCGCCACCGCGCTGCTGCGCCGCGACGCGATCAAGGACGTCGGCGGCTTCGACGAGACCCTCGACGCCTCGGTCGAGCGCGACCTCGTGCTGCGGCTGACCGGCGACCACGAGCCCCTCCCCGTCGACGTACCCGTCCTCAGGCGCCCCGAGGGCGCTCCGGCCGGGCACGGCGACGACTGGGACTCCGCCGCCCTGGAGCGACAGCTCGTCGACTGGGCGGCCGCGGCGGCCCGCCCCACGTCCGACGACCTCGTCAGCCACGTCCTGCCGGTCGGGCCCGAGCCGCGGCGCACCGTCGAGTGGCTGGGCGCGATGCCCCGCGAGGGTGCCGAGCTGGTGCTGGTGGGCGTCCGCCTGCGCCGGGCGCACCACGTGCTGGCCGCCTCCATCGCCGCCGTCACCTCGGGCGCCCGGTTCGTCTCCGTCCCCGCGCCCGTGTCGACCTCGACCGCGACCAACGTCGGCATCGCCCACGCCTCCGGCAGCACGGTGCTCCTCATCCGGCCCGAGGCGATGCCCCCGCGGCAGCCGATCGCCGACCGGCTGCGCCAGGTGCTCGACGAGCCCGGGGTCGCGCTCGTCCAGCCGCTCGTCGTCGACCTCGACGGGGTGGTGCTCAGCGCCGGCGCACGCTTCACCGCCGACAACCCGCACCCCGGTCTGCTCCTCGCCGGGCTGCCGAGCAGCGACGCGGTCCGTGCCGGCGCCCGACGGGTCGCGGCCCCGGCCTCCCCGGTCGTGGCCCTGCGCACGTCGACGGCCGTCACGCTGCGCGGGCTGTCAGCGCGCTTCCACTCCGTGCTGGCCGAGACCGACCTCGGCCTGCGCGCCCGCGCGGCCGGCCTCGGCGACACGGTCGTCGTCCCGGACGCCGTGATCACCTCGCGCACGCCGTACGCCGAGCCCGCCGAGCTCATCGGCGCCACCGCCTCCCTCCGACGCAGCGGCCTGCGCCCGCCCGCCGACACCACCCGCGACCTGCTGCGCGACGCCGGGCTGGAGATCACCGACGAGCGCCAGCACCGCGTCACCGCCGACCCGGAGGACCGCACGGCCCCGTCCGTGCTCGTGCCCGAGCCCGTCGTGCGCTCGCTCCTCGGCGTGCAGGAGTCACCGCCGCGGCTGCGGTGGGCCGTCGACATCGCCGCGCCCGCCGCCTCCCGCGGCGACCGCTGGGGCGACACCTACTTCGCCCGTTCGCTCGCCGACGCCCTGGAGCGGCGCGGCCAGCACGTCGCCATCGACCGGCGCGACGCCCGCGACCGCGACTCGCGCGACCTCGACGACGTGCTGCTCGTGCTGCGCGGCCTGGACCGCGTGACCCCGCGCCCCGGGCTGCTCAACGTCGAGTGGATCATCAGCCACCCCGACATGATCGCGCCCGACGAGGTCGCCGCCTTCGACCTGGTCTACGCCGCCAGCACCAGCTGGTCCGAGCGGGTCAGCCGCGAGTGGGGCACCGCGGTGACACCGCTCCTGCAGTGCACCGACACCCGCTGGTTCCACCCCGACCGCGCCGAGCCCGACACCGGGCCCGCGCTGCTCTTCGTCGGCAACTCACGCGGCGTCTACCGCTACGCGGTGCGCAGCGCCCTGGCCATCGGCGCCGACCTCACCCTCCACGGCAACGACTGGACCGAGTTCGTCGACCGCGACCGGATCGCCTCCGGCGGCGTCGCCAACGAGGAGGTGGGGGCGCTCTACGCCTCCGCCGGCATCGTGCTCAACGACCACCACCTCGACATGCGCCGCGACAGCTTCGCCTCCAACCGGCTCTTCGACGCCGCGGCCTGCGGGGCGCGGATCCTGAGCGACCGCATCGACGGCCTGCAGGAGATCTTCTCCGGCCTCGTGCTGCCGTTCGACGACGAGCGCGATCTCGCCCGCCTCGCCGCTCCGCCGTACGCCGCGTTCCCCGACGACGCCACCCGCCGCGAGATCGCCCGCGGCATCATCGCCGACCACAGCTTCGACCGCCGGGCCGAGACGCTCGTCGACGACGCCGTGCGCGCCATCCTCGCCCGCCGCTGACCTGACGCGTCCGCACGCGCGCGGCACCGCGGCGTACGCCACAGGTCGGCGGCTCGGCTGGGCGACCTCGAGGTCGGAGCTGCCGCTTCGTACGCGACGTTTCCACCTCGAAGCGGCAACTTCCCCGGATGTCCGGGGAAGTCGCCGGCAAGCGGTCAGCCGAGGAGGGCGTCGACGAAGGCGGCGGCGTCGAAGGGGGCCATGTCGTCGGCGCCCTCGCCGAGGCCGACGAGCTTGACCGGTACGCCGAGCTCGCGCTGGACCTGCACGACGATGCCGCCCTTGGCGGAGCCGTCGAGCTTGGTGAGCACGATGCCGGTGACGTCGACGATCTCGCTGAAGACGCGGGCCTGGATCAGGCCGTTCTGGCCGGTGGTCGCGTCGAGGACCAGGAGCACCTCGGTGACCGGCGCCTGCTTCTCGATGACGCGCTTGACCTTGCCGAGCTCGTCCATCAGGCCGGCCTTGTTCTGCAGGCGGCCGGCGGTGTCGACCAGGACGGTGTCGACACCGTCGTCGGTGCCGCGCTTGACCGCGTCGAAGGCCACGCTGGCGGGGTCGCCGCCCTCCGGGCCGCGCACGACCTCGACGCCGACGCGCTCGCCCCAGGTGGCGAGCTGGTCGACCGCCGCCGCCCGGAAGGTGTCGGCTGCGCCGAGGGTGACGGTGAGGTCCTCGGCGACGAGGATGCGGGCGATCTTGCCGACGGTCGTGGTCTTGCCGGCGCCGTTGACGCCGACGACGAGCACCACGCCGGGCTTGCCGTCGGTGCCGGTGACCTGGACCCGGCGGTCCATGTCGGTGCCGACGAGCTCGATGAGCTCCTCGCGCAGCACGGACCGCACGTCGCTCGAGCGGTCGCCCTCGACCCGCAGGCGCGTGCGCAGCTTCTCCACCAGCGCCTGGGTCGGCGCGACGCCGATGTCGGCGGTGAGCAGGAGGTCCTCGATCTCCTCCCACGTGTCCTCGTCGAGCCGGTCGCGGCTCAGCAGCGACAGCAGTCCCTGGCCGAGGCCACCCTGCGAGCGGGCCAGCCGCTGGCGCAGGCGCACGAGGCGCGACGCCGTGCCCTCGGGCTTCTCCAGGACCGGGGCCGCGGGCTCCTCGGTGACGACGGCCGGCTCCGGCGGCGCCTCGACCGCGGCCTCACCCTCGGTGGGGGGCGGGGGCGCGATGACGTCGGTGCCTCCCGACGGGGGCAGCTGCCCCTTGCGCCTGCCCGAGACCAGCAGCCCGGCGAGCGTGAGGACGCCGACGACGGCGATCGAGACGATCAGGTAGATCCAGTCACCCATGGGGCAATCCAATCAGAGGCGCGCGAGGTGACGAAGCCGGGTGAGCAGCCCGTCGCCGTCGTGCCCGGCGCGCGCCGCCGGCGCGGCCCGGGCCAGCCGGGCGCGCAGCGCGTCGCGCTGCGCGGCCAGCCGGTCGGCCCGGGCCCGGGCACGGTCGCGCTGGTCGCGCGTCTGCTCGAGGTCGGCCAGAATCGCGTCGAAGGCGTTGCTCAGGCCGGTGGCCGGTCCGCCCGCGAGCATCGCCGGCGCCACCCCCTTGCCGTGGTGGGCGATCCACACCACCTCGTGCGGCATGAGGCCGAACCACCGCACCGCGGCCTCGCCGACCAGGGCGGGCGGGGTGACCCGCAGCGACGACAGCCCGGCGTCGGAGAGCCGGTCGTCGAAGTCGTCGCCGTACCACCGCACGTGGTCGTCCTGGCCGAACCGGCGCAGCCGCTCCTCCGGCGGGGCGCCGGGGTCCTCCTCGGTGCTCACCCCGAGCCGGATCGGCACCTCGAGCAGCGCCGTGCCGTGCGGGCTCAGCACGCGGGCGATCTCACGCATCGCCGCTCCGTCGTCGGGCACGTGCTCCAGCACGTGGTAGCAGACCAGCAGGTCGACCGAGGCGTCGCGCAGCGGCAGCGCGCACAGGCTCGCCAGCGCGTCGACCTGGCGGTTGTCGCAGCCGAGGTCGAGGCTCAGCCGCCGCCGCGCACCGAGGCGGTCGAGCAGCGGGGTGGTCTGCCGCGACGGCGCGATCTCCACGATCGTGTCGAGGTCACGCAGGTCAGGGGCGAGCATCCCGAGCAGCAACGACAGGAACCGGTGGCGCTCCAGGCTCCCGCAGCGCGGGCACACCGCGTCGGGGCGTCCGTCGGGCCCGGGGCGGAACTGCCGGGTGACCTTGGCGCCGCACGCGGCGCAGTAGGACCTGCGGACCGCTGACGTGACGTGCGACACGTTCGGCACGGTAGCCCGTGACGGGCCGCGACCGCGACGGCGCGCCGTCGGGCAGCCGTCTCACACGCGGGACTCGGAGTCCTCCAGGACCGGGAGGGCGTCGACGCCGCGGCGCATGGCGTCGCCGAGCTGCGGGGCGACGGGCAGCTGCTCGCCGCGGTGGGGGTAGGCGACGTAGACGGCGACGGCGCCGGCCACGAGCAGGCCGAGGGCCATCATCAGGACGATCGCGAGCACGGGGTTCCTCCGAGGTGGTCCGGCTGGGCTTTGCTCAGCCTCACACACGCGGGGTCGCCCGGCGGCGTCGGTCGCCGACCCGGGCGCGTCGCTGTGGGACCCGTCACTGCTCGCGCAGCAACGGCTCCACCGCGGCACGGACGACGTCGGGGACCGGGGTCACCGGCCGGTCGCCCGCGCCGCGGGCGTTGTCGACGTAGACATGCACGAAGCGACCCTCCGCGGCCGCCTCGTCGGACGGGCCCTGGAACAGGCCGACGCGGTAGACGACCGAGCTGGTGCCGATGCGGTCGACGACGAGCCCCATCTCGATCGGCTCGGGGAAGCCGATCTCGCGGAAGTAGCGGCAGCCGGTCTCCGCCACCACGCCGATCTGCGGCAGCGCCCGCACGTCGACGCCCGTGGCCTCGTAGAGGTGGGCGTTGACGGCCGTGTCGAAGAGCTCGTAGTAGGTGGCGTTGTTGAGGTGGCCGTAGGCGTCGTCGTCGCGCCACCGCGTCGTCGCGGTGCGCCACGCGACGTAGTCGGCGCGGGTCGGCCGCGGCGGCCGGCCCGAGGAGGAGGTCGAGGTGCTCGTCATGCCGGCTCCGCGTCGCGCAGCCGCTGGCTGATCACCGCGGAGACGCCGTCGCCGCGCATCGTCACGCCGTAGAGGGCGTCGCCGACCTCCATCGTGCGCTTCTGGTGGGTGATGACGAGCAGCTGGGAGTTCTCGCGGAGCTCCTCGTAGATCTGGAGCAGCCGGCCGAGGTTGGTGTCGTCGAGGGCGGCCTCGACCTCGTCGAGGATGTAGAACGGCGAGGGCCGGGCCTTGAACAGCGCGACCAGGAACGCCACGGCCACCAGCGACCGCTCGCCGCCGGAGAGCAGCGAGAGCCGCTTGACCTTCTTGCCGGGCGGGCGGGCCTCCACCTCGACGCCGGTGGTGAGCATGTTGGCGGGGTCGGTGAGGACCAGGCGGCCCTCGCCGCCGGGGAAGAGCCGGGCGAAGGTGTGGTCGAAGGCCTTCTCCACGTCGGCGTAGGCCTCGGTGAAGACCTGCTCGACGCGGGTGTCGACCTCGCGCACGATGTCGAGGAGGTCCTTGCGGGTGCGCTTGAGGTCCTCGAGCTGCTCGGTGAGGAACTTGTGGCGCTCCTCCATCGCGGAGAACTCCTCGAGGGCGAGCGGGTTGACCCGGCCGAGCATCGACAGCGCCCGCTCGGCGGCGCGCAGCCGCTTGACCTGCTCGTCGCGGACGTAGGGGGTGGGCGCGGGCGGCTCCTCCCCGTCGGCCACCTCGCCGCTGAAGGGCACCGGCTGGTCAGGGCCGTAGTCGGCCACCAGGCCGTCAGGCTCGAGGCCGAGCTCGTCGAGCGCCCGCCCCTCGAGCTGCTCGATGCGCATCCGCTGCTGGGTGCGGGCCATCTCGTCGCGGTGCACCGAGCTGACCAGCTCGTCGTGCTCGCGGCCCAGGTCGCGCAGGGTGGTGCGCACGGTCATCAGCTCCTGCTCCCTGCCCCGGCGCGACTCCTCGACCTCGGCGCGCTCGTCGGCGGCGAGCATCACCGATCGCTCGAGGTGGTGCAGGACCTGGCGCACGCCCGCCGCCACGGCCCGGGCGGCACGACCCTCGCGCAGCAGCCGCTCGCGCCGCTCGGCCGCGCGGGCCCGCGACTCGCGCTCGGCCCGGGCGGCCCGCAGCAGCGAGTCGGCGCGGCCGTGGATCGCCCGGGCCCGCTCCTCCGCCGTGCGCAGCGCGAGCCGGGCGTCCATCTCGGCCTGCCGCGACTCGCGGGCCGCCTCGGCGAGGCGCTCCCGCTCGGCGGTGTCGGGCTCCTCGTCGGTGACGTCCTGGGCGGCCGCGAGCCGCTCCTGGAGCTCGGCGAGGCCGGCCAGGTCGGCCTCGCGCGCCTCGGTGGCGGTGCGGATCGAGCGCTCGAGGCGCTCCGCCTCGCCGCGCGCCGCGCGCGCCTGCGAGCCGTGCTGACCCAGCTCCTCGGCGACCGCGGCCAGGGTCGCGTCGGACTCGTGGAGCCGGGCGAGGGCGACGTCGACGCGCTTGAGGGCGTCGTGGCGGGCCGCCTCGAGCCGGGAGATCTCGAAGCCCAGGCGCTCGGTGGCGGCGGTGGCCTCGGCGAGCCGCTCCCCCGCCTCGTCGACCGCCGCCTGGATCTCGATGAGGGTGGGCTGGCTCGTCGAGCCGCCCGCCGCGAAGTGGGCACCGAGCAGGTCGCCCTCGCGGGTCACAGCCACCACGCCGGGCAGCTCGGTGACGAGGCCGCGCGCGGTGGCGAGGTCGTCGACCACCGCGACCTGGTGGAGCAGCCGGGCGAGCGCGGGGCGCACGTCGTCGGGCGCGGACACGACGTCGACGGCCCAGCGTGCCCCCTCGGGCAGCGACGGCCAGTCGCGGTCGGTGGCAGGGGCCGACCCGAGGACCAGCCCGGCCCGGCCGAGGTCGTCGTCCTTGAGGTGGCCGATGGCCGCGAGCGCGGCGTCGGTGCCGGTGACCACGACGGCGTCGGCGGCCGAGCCGAGCGCGGCCGCGACCGCGGTCTCCCAGCCGTGGTCGACGTCGAGCAGCGCAGCGACCGAGCCGCGCAGCCCGTCGACAGCGTCGCCGGCGGCGAGCAGCGCACCGGCGCCGTCCTTGCGGTTGAGGCCGAGCTCGAGCGCGTCGCGGCGGGCCAGGTGCCCGGCGCGGTCGCGGTCGGCCTGCTGCGCGGCCTCGCGCGCGGCCGCGAGCTGCTCCTCGACCTCGTCGAGCGCGGCGACCGCCTCCTCGTGCTCGGAGTCGAGGCCCTCCTCGCCCGCGTCGAGGCCGGCCACCCTGGTCTCGAGGGCGGTGAAGTCGCGCTGCGCGCGGTCGGCGCGCGCGACGGCCTCCTCGCGGGCGTCGGTGAGCCGGGCGATCTCGGCGTCGGCGGCCTCGGCGCGGGAGGTGAGGGCGTTGACCTGCCCGGTGAGGCGGGCCAGCCCCTCGCGACGGTCGGCAGCGGCGCGCTGGAGGGCGGCGATGCGCTTGTCCTCCTCGGCGGCGGCCTCCTCGGCGGCCCGCTTGGCCGCGACGGCGGCCTCGAGCGCGCGGCGGTGCTCCTCGACCTGGGCCGCGATCTCGGCCTCCTGCTGGCGCACGCGCTCGGCCTGTGCCTCGAGGTCGTCGGGGTCGCGCCCGGTGTCGAGGCCCTCGGCGTCACCCGCGCCCGCGGCGTTGCGGATCCGCTCGTCGGCGAGGGAGGCGGTGCCGCGCAGGCGCTCCTTCAGGCCCGACAGCGCGAACCACGTCTCCTGCGCCGCGGCCAGGCGCGGCAGGTCCTCGCGCAGGGCGGCCTCGAGTCGCGCCTCGTGCTCGCGCCCGGTGGCGATCTGCGCCTCGACCTCCTCGCGGCGCTGCACCAGCAGCGTCTCGTCGGCGAGCTCGGTCTCGAGCGCGGTGCGGGCAGTGACGAGGTCGTCGGCGAGCAGTCGCGCCCGGGCGTCGCGCACGTCGGCCTGCACCGTCTGTGCCCGGCGGGCCACCTCGGCCTGCCGTCCCAGAGGCTTGAGCTGGCGGCGGATCTCCGAGAGCAGGTCGGCCAGCCGGGTGAGGTTGCCGTCGGTGGCGTCGAGCTTGCGGAGCGCCTTCTCCTTGCGCCTGCGGTGCTTGAGGACGCCGGCGGCCTCCTCGATGAAGCCGCGTCGGTCCTCGGGCGTGGCGTGGAGGATCGAGTCGAGCTGGCCCTGCCCGACGATGACGTGCATCTCGCGGCCGATGCCGGAGTCGCTGAGCAGCTCCTGCACGTCGAGCAGCCGGCAGCTGCTCCCGTTGATCGCGTACTCCGAGCCGCCGTTGCGGAACATCGTGCGGCTGATGGTGACCTCGGCGTAGTCGATGGGCAGCGCGCCGTCGGAGTTGTCGATCGTCAGCTGCACCTCGGCCCGGCCGAGCGGCGGGCGGCCGGAGGTGCCGGCGAAGATGACGTCCTCCATCTTGCCGCCGCGCAGGCTCTTGGCCCCCTGCTCCCCCATCACCCACGCGAGCGCGTCGACGACGTTGGACTTGCCCGACCCGTTGGGCCCGACGATGCAGGTGATGCCCGGCTCGAGCTGCATCGTCGTCGAGGACGCGAAGGACTTGAACCCCTTGAGGGTCAGGCTCTTCAGGTACAACGCGGGCTCCTACCGGGACGGGTCAGGGCCCTCGGTCGACGGGCCACGGGGTACTGGGGAAGCTCAGCGCGGCTCACCCTACCCGTGGGCGGACGGACGCCACCGCAGGCGGAGCGGGCGTCGTCACAGCCCGCGCGTCATCTGCTGGGCGGTCACCTCGTAGCCCAGGGACTCGTAGAGCCGTCGCGCGGCGGTGCTGTGCCCGAAGACGTTGAGCCCGACGCTGCTCGCGCCCAGCCCGGCCTCGTGCAGCGCCTCCATGAGCGCCCGGCCGAGGCCCTCGCCGCGGCGCGACTCCTCGACCCGTACGTCGAAGACCCACGCCGACGTGCCGTTCGGGCGCTCCCGCAGCTCGACCCACGCCAGCCCGACGGGCTCGTCGTCGACCTCCGCGGTCCACAGGTGCATCCGCGGGCTGCCGAGGCCGTCGGGGAGCAGCTCGTCGAGCTCCCGGGCCGACTGCTCCGCCGCCGACTGCTCGTCGAGCCGCCTGGCGGTCGCGATCTCGGCGGCGTACTCCTGCTCCGAGCGCTCGCGGAACACGGCGTACTCGGACGGGGTCATCGACCGGAGCCGCAGCGCTGACATGGACGCCAGGCTACGGCCCCCGGTCGGCGTCAGAGGGTCAGCCGGACCTTCCGCGCGCCGCGGACCACCTCGATGCGGGTGCCCTTCACCGGTCCGGTGCCGTGGAGGCGGAGGGTGCCGCGTCGTACGTGGGCCCGGTCGACGACGGTCCGGCCGTCGAGGAGGCGTACGGCGCTGCCCCGGCGCGCGGTCGTGCGGCAGGTGACGGTCCAGCTGCCCTTGCCGCTGACCTTGCAGGCGGAGATCGCGGGCTGCCCGACGGCGCCGGTGCTGGCGCCGAAGCCGGCCGGCGGCTCGAGCACCACCCGCAGCGACTGCCAGCGGCTGCGCGGCTTCCACCGGAGCGCGAAGCGCCCTGCTCGGTCGGCGGTGCCGGCGGCCACGGCGGTCCACGTGGTGCCGGCCGCCGTGCGGGCCTCGAGCACCACCCTGGCGCCGGTGAGCGCGCGCGTGGGGGTCAGACCGTCGACGGGTCGTCCGACCCGACCGGTGACCTTCGCCGGAAGGACCGCCCGCGTGGGGGACGGACGCGCGACCTGGACGGCGGTGGCGTGGAGCGTCCCGGGGCCTGCACTGACCGAGCCGTCCGGCACGTCGGCGCCGGGCGCGACCGAGAAGGTGCGCTGCGTGGTCTGCACCCGGCCGGAGGCCAGGGTGGCGCGGGCGGTGGCGGTGTAGGTGCCGGCGCCGAGGGTGAAGGCCGCGCGCCAGCCCCCGACGGCGTCCACGGTCGCGGCGACGGCGGAGGAGCCGATGCTCACGCTGACGCCGTCGACGGCGTCGGGCTGCGAACCGGCGAGCTCGGTGGCGAGGTCGGCGGGCCGGGGCACGACCGAGCACGTCTCCCCCGTGGCCACGGCCATCTTGTAGAGGCTGCCGACCGGCCGGCAGCTGGCCTCCGTGCCGATGCCGAAGCTGCGCAGCCGCACCCCGGAGGAGCCGAGCCGCGAGAGCACCGCGTCGTCGATCCCGGACTGGCCGTCGGAGAGGAACATGATCCACTTCGGGCCGGCCGGCGCGGCGGCGAGCGTGTCGAGGGCGACGGAGATCGCGCTGGTGAAGGCCGTGCCGGAGCCGCTGCCCCCGAGGTCCTTGGCGTCGTAGAGCCCGATCCTGTTGCGCCGCACGCTGCTCACGACGGTGTCGAGCCGCGGCACCGCGTCGCCGCCGGTGTAGCCCGGTGCGACGAAGGTCGCCGAGCCCGACGGGTCGAGGTCGGCGGCGGCCGCCTGCCGGGAGAAGGCCACCACACCTGCCTGGACCCCGGCGGTCGCGACCAGGCTGCGGTTGAGCGCCTGCACGCCGGCGACCTCGCAGTCGAGGACGTCGCCGGCGGAGTCGTCAGCGTTGAGGTCGTCCTCCGGGCCCCCGGCCGTGCCCGACCCGGAGCAGTCCAGGCCGGTGACCTGCCCGGTGGACGGCGTGGCGTCGAGGACGTAGAGCACCGAGGTGGTCTGGCCGGGCTCGGCGCCGACGGAGCCGGTCAGCTGCACCACGCCCGCCCGTGCGTCGGTCGGTGCGGTGATCGTCACGGACGCACCTGCGGGCGCCACGGTCAGCACGGCGGCGGTGGTCGCGAGGACGGTGGCCAGGGAGGTCAGCAGCGCGCCGGCACCGAGCCCGGGGTTGCTCGCGAGGGGGCGCGTACGAGGGGTCATGGGAGCACCGTCGCCGGTCGCGACCGCTCCGGCGGCGCGCCCGGGCGGCTATCGCCACTTTTTGGTAGGTCCAGACCAGTGCGTCTCAGCGACCGAGCACGTCTCGCAGCGCCGCGAGGACCAGCAGGACCGCGTCGGGTCGTGCGTTGGGGCCCATCAGTCCGATGCGCCACACGCTCGCCGCGTACGCCCCGGCCCCGGCACCGATCTCGATGCCGTGCCGCTCGAGCAGCGCGGCGCGCACCGCGGCGGAGGCGATGCCCTCGGGCACGCGGACCGTGGTCAGCTCGGGCAGTCGGTGGCCCTCGGCCGCGAAGAGCTCCAGCCCCATCTCCTCCAGCCCCGCCTGCAGGGCGTCGCCCGCCGCCTGGTGGCGCGCCCAGACCGCCTCGAGGCCCTCCTCCAGGACCCGGCCCAGGCCCGCGTGGAGGCTGGCGACCATGGCGGTCGGCGCGGTGTGGTGGTAGGTCCGCTGACCGCCGCGGACGCCGGCCTCGCCGACGTAGCCGCCGAGCATGCCGAGGTCGAGGTACCACGAGCGCGGCTTCTCCACCCGCCGGTCGAAGGCACGGTCGTTGATGGTGAACGGCGCCAGGCCGGGCGCGACACCGAGGCACTTCTGGGTGCCGGCGTAGCCCACGTCGACGCCCCACGCGTCGGCGCGGAGCTCGATGCCGCCGATCGAGGTCACCGCGTCGGTCACCAGCAGCGCGTCGCCCTTGCCGGCGCCCAGCGCGGCGATGTCGGAGCGCACGCCGGTGGAGGTCTCGGCGTGCACGGCCGCGATGATCGCGGGCGCGGGGTGCGCGGACAGGACGCGGTCGACGTCGACCGGCTGGCCCCACTCGTGCTCCACCGCGACCACCTCGGCGCCGCAGCGGGCGGCGACGTCGGTCATCCTCTGGCCGAACAGCCCGTTGACCGCGACCACCACGACGTCGCCGGGGTGGACGGTGTTGACGAACGCCGCCTCCATCCCGGCCGAGCCGGTGGCGCTGAGCGGCAGCGTCCGGGCGTTGTCGGTGCCCCAGACGGTGCGCAGCCGGTCGCAGGTCTCGTCCATGATCCGCAGGAACTCGGGGTCGAGGTGGCCCAGCAGCGGCGAGGCGAGCGCGCGCGTCGCCTCGGGGTAGGGGTTCGACGGACCGGGACCGAAGAGGTGGCGCTCGCGGATCATGCTCCGACCGTAGCCGCTCAGAGCACCGCGCCCGGGTTGAGGATCCCGGCCGGGTCGAGGGCGTCCTTGACCCGCCGGGTCAGCGCCATCACGTCCTCGCCGAGCTGCTCGGGCAGGGCCGCCTTCTTCGTGCGGCCCACGCCGTGCTCCCCGGTGATGGTGCCGTCGAGGGAGATCGCGACCCGCATGATCTCCTCGAACGCCTCCAGCGCCCGGACCCTCGCCGCGTCGTCGCCGCGCGGCACGACCACTAGCGGGTGGGTGTTCCCGTCGCCCGCGTGGGCCACCACGGGGATGAGCAGGTCGTGGCGGGCCGAGATGTCCGCGACGGCGGCCACGAGCTCGGGCAGCCGCGGGACCGGGACGCCGACGTCCTCGAGCATCAGCTCGCCGAGCTCCTCCACGGCCGGGATCACCATCCGCCGGGCGCGGACGAAGAGCTCGCCCTCCTCCAGGTCGTCGGTGACGAGGACGTCGCTCGCGCCGGCCGCCTCGCACGCGGCCTGCATCGACGCGACCTCGGCGGTGCAGGCGCTGCCGGGGGCGTCGCTCTGCGCGACGAGCAGCGCCCCGGCCGTCGTGTCGAGCCCCATCGACCGGTGCTGCTCGACCGCGCGGATCGACGGCCGGTCCATCAGCTCGAGCATCGACGGGCGCAGCGTGCGCCGGATCGCCACGACGGCCTCGGCCGCCGCCGTCATGGTGGGGAACGCCGCCACCAGCGTGGCTCCCACGACCTGGGCCGGCACGAGCCGCATGACCGCGCGGGTGACGACGCCGAGCGTGCCCTCGCTGCCGACGAACAGCTTGAGGAGCGAGAGCCCTGCGACGTCCTTGATCCGGGTGCCGCCGAGGGTGACGAGCGTCCCGTCGGCGAGGACCACGTCGAGCCCGAGGACGTAGTCGGTGGTGACGCCGTACTTCACGCAGCACAGGCCGCCGGCGTTGGTGGCGACGTTGCCGCCGATGGAGCAGATCTCGTAGGAGGACGGGTCGGGCGGGTACCACAGCCCGTGCTCCGCGGCCGCGGCCTTGACCTCCGCGTTGAGCGCACCGGGCTCGACGACGGCGACCTGGCTGAAGGGGTCCACCTCCACGGCCCGCATCCGCTCGAGGCTGAGCACGATGCCCCCGTCGACGGCGCTCGCGCCCCCGGACAGCCCGGTGCCGGCGCCGCGGGGCACCACCGGGACGCCGTGCCGGGCCGCCCAGCGCACCGCCGTCTGCACCTGGCCCGCGTCCTCGGCGCGCACCACCGCGACCGGCGTCCCGGCGCCGGGGTCCTGCGAGCGGTCCCAGCGGTACTTCTCGGTGCGGACCGGGTCGGTGACCACGACCCCCGCGGGCAGGGCCTCCACGAGCTCGGCGAGGGCGTCCATCGCCCCATCGTGGCACGCGACACCGGCGGCGTGGCGGGCCCGAGCGGCCTCAGGCGGTGGGCTCGGCCGCCTCGTCCGCGTGGGCGATGTGCCCGAGCTCGCGCCAGACGAGGACCAGGGTGATCCCCGCCCCGGCGAAGGCGAACCACCACGGCGCGGTCAGACCCCACTGCCGGGCGATCATGCCGCCGAGCAGGGAGCCGAGGAGCATCCCGCCCATCACGCAGATCATGTAGACCGACGACACCCGTCCCTGCAGCTCGGTCGGCACCGCCCGCTGGCGCACCGCGTTGCTCAGCGTCCCCCAGACGAAGGCGTACGCACCGAAGAACACCATCAGGCCCAGGGCGACGGGGAACGACGTCGTGAACGCCATCGCCAGGTGGAACACCACCTCGCACAGCAGCGCGACCCGCATCAGGGTGGCGAGCGGCACCCGTCGCTCGAGCCGGCCGTAGGAGACGGTCGCGACGATGCCGCCGACCGCGCTCGCGGTGGCCAGCAGGCCGTAGCCGGCAGCGTCGACGCCGACGCGCTCCTGCGCCCACAGCACCAGCACCGACATGGGCGCCGCGAAGGTCACGTTGAACGTCACGATCACCAGCGCGAGCGTGCGGACCGGGCGGTTGCCCACCAGCCACCGCATCCCCTCGGCGATGTCCTGGCGGATGTGGGAGTCGACGTCGGGGCGCACCGCGCCCGGCGGGGTGCCGATGCGCGAGACGAGCGCGACGCCGAGCGCCACGCAGGCGGCCTGGAGCGTGAAGGGGACGGCGCTGCCGACGGCGAAGAGCACCGCGCCGAGCGCCGGCCCCGCCAGCTGGTTGGCGGTGATCAGGCCGGCCATGATCCGGGCGTTGGCGATGCCCAGGTCGCGCTTGTCCACCAGCATGGGCACGAGCGTCGAGGACGTCGTGTCGGCGAAGACCTCGGCGGTGCCCATCGCGAAGAGCGCGACGAGCACCAGCCAGATGTTGACGTGCCCCGTCCACACGACCACGACCAGGCCGACGAGCAGGACCGCCCGCACGGCGTTCATCGTCATGATCACCACGCGCCGGTCCAGCCGGTCGGCGATCGCCCCCGCGACGAGGCCGAACAGCAGCCACGGGAGCTGGGAGGCCATCACGGCGGCGGCCACCAGCACCGGGTCGCGCGTCTGCGAGGCGACGAGCAGCGGACCGGCCGCCATCATCAGGCCGTCGCCCAGGTTGCTGGTCCAGGAGCTGGCGACCAGCCAGCGGAAGCCGGCGCCGAGTCGTCGGGGGAAGACGGTCTCGACGAGGGTGCTCACGAGGACGGGAGCCTAGGCGTGCACGGCGCGCGGTGCACCCGAATTGCGATCGGCGTCAGGCCGGCTGGAGGTCCTCCACCGGCAGCTGCTCCTCGCGCGCGGCGGCAGCGAGGCGGTCGTTCTCGGCCTGCAGCCGCAGGACGACGGACTCGAGGTCGGCGACGCGCCGACGCAGCCGGCGGTTGTCAGCAGCGAGGACCGCGCTGGTCCGCGCGTCGTGGTCGAGATGGCCCAGCAGCGCCTTGGCCATGGAGAGCCTTTCGCAGGATTCCGGGTGGGGTCGGGCCGCGAGGGCCGTCTCCAAGAGTCGCACCGTGACGGCAGGGGGTCAAACGCTCCCGGCGCGTCGCGCGCGGCCGCGCGGCGGGCGCTGGCAGGTGGGGCAGAAGAACGACGAGCGGTTCATGAACGCGACCCGGCGGATCGGGGTGCCGCAGCGGCGGCAGGGCTCGCCCTCACGGCCGTAGGCGTCGAGCGAGCGGTCGAAGTAGCCGGACTCGCCGTTGACGTTGACGTAGAGCGCGTCGAACGAGGTGCCGCCCTGCGCCAGCGCCTGCCCCATCACGTCGCGGACGTGGCCGAGCAGCTCGCGCAGCTGCGGCCCGGTGAGCCGGTCGCCGGGCCGCTCGCCGTGCAACCGGGCGCGCCACAGCGACTCGTCGGCGTAGATGTTGCCGACGCCGGAGACCAGGCCCTGGTCGAGCAGCAGCCGCTTGATCGCGGACGTACGGCGTCGCGCGCGCCGCACGAAGTCGTCGTCGTCGAACGCGGGGTCGATCGGGTCGCGGGCGATGTGGGCGATCTCGGCGGGGAGCCCGGCTCCCCCGGCGGAGACGGCCAGCCCGCCGAACATCCGCTGGTCGACGAAGCGCATCTCCAGCCGCCCGCCGGGCAGCGGGGTCCCGTCGACGGTGGCCGGGGGCAGCGCGAGGCCGAAGCGCACGCGCAGGTGGCGCTCGTCGGGGGCGCCGGGCTCGTGCAGCAGCATCTGCCCGCTCATGCCGAGGTGGCCCAGCAGGGCGTCGCCGCCGGCCAGCGCCAGCCAGAAGTACTTGCCGCGGCGGCGCACCGCCTCGATGCGCTGACCGGTCAGCGCGGTGGCGAAGCCCTCGGGACCGTGCGGGTCGCGCCGGACCGGACGGGGGTGGAGCACCTCGACCGACGCGATCGTGGCGCCCACGACGTGGCGCTCGAGGCCGGAGCGGACGACCTCGACCTCGGGCAGCTCGGGCACGGGTCAGGCGCCGGCAGGACCGGCGGCGTCCGCGGCTGCGGCGGCACCGGCGGCGGGAGCGGCCTGCGCGGCCCTGATCTCGCGGTAGGCCGTCTCGGCGGCGCCCTGCTCGGCCTCCTTCTTGGAGCGGCCCTTGCCGTTGCCGAGCACCATCTCGCCGACGCGCACGCGCGCCACGAACGTCTTCATGTGGTCGGGCCCGTCGTCCTCGATGAGGTACTCCGGGACTCCGAGACCGAGGTCGGCGGAGAGCTCCTGGAGGGAGGTCTTCCAGTCGAGGCCGGCGCCCATGGACGCGGCGGCCTCCATGACGGGGTCGAAGAGGCGGTGGACGACCTTGGCCGCCTCCTCCATGCCGCCGCTGAGGTGGATGGCCCCGATCACCGCCTCGACGGTGTCGGAGAGGATCGAGGCCTTGTCGCGACCGCCGGTCGTCTCCTCGCCGCGGCCCAGCATGATGTGCTGGCCCAGCCCGATCTCCCGGGCGACGCCGGCCAGCGCGCGCGCGTTGACCACGGCCGCGCGCAGCTTGGCCAGGCGTCCCTCGGAGAAGTCGGGGTGGGTGAGGTAGAGCGTCTCGGTGACCACGACCCCGAGCACGGAGTCCCCGAGGAACTCCAGGCGCTCGTTGGTCGGGATCTGGCCGTTCTCGTACGCGTACGAGCGGTGCGTCAGCGCACGCCGCAGCAGCTCGGGATCCAGGACCGGATCACCGAGCGCTGCGCGGAGCTCGTCGGTGGTCAGAGGACCTGGCGACGGTCGGCCTTGGCGCCGTACTGGCCGCACGCGCCGCACGCACGGTGCGGGAGGTGCTTGGAGCCGCAGGCGGGGTTGGCGCAGGTCACGAGGGTCGGCGCGACGGCCTTCCACTGCGAACGGCGGTGGCGCGTGTTGCTGCGCGACATCTTCCGCTTCGGAACAGCCATGGTTGTCTCCTGTTGCTTGCGTCCACCGGGTGGCCCGGTGAGGTGGTCAGTCCTGGGGGTCCTGCGTGATCTGCTGCAGCCCTGCCCAGCGGGGGTCGATCGGTGCGTCGTGCGCGTGGTCCGGGTCGTCCGCGAGTCGCGCACCGCACTCGGTGCACAACCCGGGGCAATCGTCCATGCAGAGCGGCTGGAAGGGCAGTGCGAGCACCACCGCGTCCCGCAGCAGCGGCTCGAGGTCGATCAGGTCGTCCTCCCCGAGCCGGCTGGTCTCGTCGTCCAGGTCGTGGTCGTCGTGCTCCGCGGCCCGGTCGTGCTGGTCGGGGTAGACGTAGAGCTCCTGCAGCGTCACGTGGACCTCGTCCTCGATCGGCTCCAGGCAGCGTACGCACTCCCCCTCGAGCGCGGCCGTGGCCGTGCCCGTGAGCAGCACGCCCTCCATGACCGCCTCCAGCCGCAGGTCGAGCTCGACCGGCGATCCTTCGGGGACAGAGAGGACTTCGATACCAAGCTGTGCTGGCGCCTCGACGGAGAGCTCGAGCGAACGCTGGGACCCCGGGCGGCGGCCGAGCTCGCGAGTGTCAAGCACGAGCGGCGCCCTCGGGTCCAGGCTGCTCACGACGAACTCCCACATCTGGACACCAACACAACCTCCGAATCGTATCCGGCCCGTCGCCGGAGGGGCAAAACGAGTGCCCTCCGCGCGCCGCCCGGCTCAGCCACGACGCTCCGCCAACCGGGTCAGCAGCCGCTCGCGGACCGGCTCGGGCACGAGCCCGCGCACGTCGCCGCCGAGGGCGGCCACCTCCTTGACCAGGCTCGAGGAGACGAACGCGTTGCCGACCGCCCCGGGCAGGAACACGGTCTCGACCGAGGTGAGGTGGGAGTTCATCTGGGCCATCGGCAGCTCGTACTCGTAGTCGCCGGCGCCGCGCAGGCCCTTGACGATCGCCACCGCGTCGACCTCGGCGCAGAAGTCCACGATCAGGCCCTCGAAGCCGGCCACGCGGACGTGGGGCAGGTCCGCGGTCGTCTCCTCGAGCATGGCGATGCGCTCCTCGGGGGTGAAGAGCCGGTTCTTGCTCATGTTGACGCCGACGGCGACGACGACCTCGTCGAAGAGCCTCGCCGCGCGGGCGACGACGTCGAGGTGGCCATGGGTCACCGGGTCGAACGACCCGGGGCAGACAGCGCGACGCACGGCTTCCTTCCTTCGGCGCGGGTGCTCGGACCCGGCCCGGTCGGGGTGGTCAGGGAGCGGGCGGGTCCGCGTCCTCACCCGTGGCGTGACCGTACCAAAGGGCCGTCTCGCCGTAACGCTTCGTGCGCTCGCCCTCGACGCCGCGGGGCCAGACGACCTCGCTGCGCTTGGCGGCCCGCTCGACCACCACCAGCGCGCCGGGCACCAGCCACCCGTGCGCGACCAGCGCGGCCAGGTCGGCCGCCACGTCGGCGTCGGGCACCGGGTAGGGCGGGTCGGAGAAGACGACGTCGTAGGGGGCCGCGGGCGTGGACTGCAGGACGGTCGCCACCGAGGCGGCGACCACATCGGCGCGGGCGAAGCCGAGGGTCGCGGCGTTGCGGCTGATCAGGGCGGCGGTGCGGCGGTCCTGCTCCACCAGGGTGACCACGCCGGCACCGCGCGACCACGCCTCGAGGCCGACCGCGCCGGAGCCGGCGTAGAGGTCGAGGAAGCGCAGGCCGTCGAGCGAGCCGGTGCGCGACTCGATCGCGGAGAACAGCGCCTCGCGCACGCGGTCGCTGGTCGGACGCGTGGTCTGCCCGCGCGGCGTCTC
>NZ_JBHLXH010000001.1:657271-694307 GCF_042432345.1 Nocardioides zeicaulis
CCGATGATCCGCGTCATGTCGTCGCGCTCAGCCCTTCTCGATGAATTCCGACGCCGTGGAACGCTCCACCTCGGAGACCGCCGAGGCCAGGTCCGGTGCCTGCGCGAGCTCGGGATCCTCGGAGAGTAGTGCCTCCGCGGCCTCCCTGGCACGCACGATCGTCTTCTCGTCGCGCAGCACCCGCAGCGAGACCAGGCCCGAGCGGAAGCCGGACTGGCTGGCGCCGAGGACGTCGCCCTCGCGCCGCTGCTCGAGGTCGACGCGGCTCAGCTCGAAGCCGTCGGTGGTGGCCGCGACGGCGTCCAGCCGCTCGCGCGCCGGCGTGCCCACCTCGGCGTGGGAGACCAGCAGGCACAGCCCCGGCAGCCCGCCACGGCCGACGCGGCCACGGAGCTGGTGGAGCTGCGAGACACCGAAGCGGTCGGCATCGAGCAGCACCATCGTGGTGGCGTTGTGCACGTCGACACCGACCTCGATCACGGTCGTCGACACCAGCACGTCGATGTCGCCGGCGGCGAACGCACGCATCGTGCGGTCCTTCTCCTCGGGCGCGAGACGGCCGTGGAGCATCGCGGTCCGCAGCCCGGCCAGCGGGCCGGCCGCCAGCTCGGCGTGCACTTCCTCGACGGCGGCGAGCGCCCGGCGCGGGGCGACCTCCTTGCCGTCCTCGTCGAGGTCGACCTGGTCGGACCCGCCCTCCTCCCCCGCGTCGCCGGAGATCCGCGGGCACACGACGTAGACCTGGTGGCCCTCCTGGACCTCCTCGCGGGCACGCTGCCAGACCCGGTCGATCCACGTGGGCTGGTCGGCGAGCGGCACGACGTTGGTCTGGATCGGTGCGCGGCCGGCCGGCAGCTCGGACAGCACCGACGTCTCCAGGGCGCCGAAGACGGTCATCGCCACCGTGCGCGGGATCGGCGTCGCGGTCATCACGAGCACGTGGGGCGGGCTGCCGGCCTTGTCGGTGAGCGCCGCGCGCTGCTCGACGCCGAAGCGGTGCTGCTCGTCGACCACGACCAGGCCGAGGTCGGCGAACTCCACGCGGTCCTCGAGCAGGGCGTGGGTGCCGATCACGACGCCCGCCTCGCCGGTGACGATGCGGAGCATCGCCTCCTGCCGCGCCGCCCGGCCCATCGACCCGGTGAGCAGCACGACCTGCGTGGCCTCGGCGGCGCCGCCGAGCATCCCGCCCTGCGCGAGGTCGCCGAGCATCGCGGTGATCGAGCGGTGGTGCTGCTGGGCGAGCACCTCGGTCGGGGCGAGCAGGGCCGCCTGTCCGCCTGCGTCGACGACCTGCAGCATGGCGCGCAGCGCCACGAGGGTCTTGCCGGAGCCCACCTCGCCCTGGAGGAGCCGGTTCATCGGGTGGTCGAGCCCGAGCTCGGTCGCGACCTCCTCGCCCACCTCGACCTGGCCCGCGGTGAGCTCGAAGGGCAGCCGGGCGTCGAAGGCGTCGAGGACCCCGCCGGGGCGCCGCGGACGGGCCTGCGCGCCCTGCGCCCGGTGGGCGGCCCGACGCCGGGCGAGCACCAGCTGCAGGACGAGCGCCTCCTCGAACCGGAACCGCTTCTGCGCCGCGCCCAGCTGCGCCCACTCGTCGGGCGCGTGGATCCAGTGCAGCGCCTGCATGATGCCGAGCAGGTCGAAGCGCTCGCGGAGCTCGGGGGTGAAGACGTCCGGCACGCCGGTGACGAGGTCGAGGGCCACCGAGACCACCTTCTGCAGGTCCCAGGTGTAGAGCTTGGCGGTGAGCGGGTAGACCGGGATGAGCTTGCTCATCATCACGCCCTCGTCGCCGTCGAGGGCGAAGCCGTGCGCCTGCTCGAGCTGCCAGCTCTCGCGGAACAGCTTGGCCTTGCCGGTGAAGATCGCCCGGCTCCCGGAGCGGAACTCGGCCTCGTTGCGCTCGGCGAGGGCCTGGTAGGGGCTGAAGAGCGTGATGGAGAAGTCCGGGCCGTCGGTGCGCAGCCGGATCGTCGTACGCCACTGGCGCCGGTTGGCGGCGGTGAACGGGGCGCTGGAGCACGAGCGCACCTCGCCGACGATGGTCAGCTGGTCGCCGACCTTCGGGGTGGCGACCTCGGAGAGCTCGGTGGCGGCGACGTAGCGGCGCGGGAAGTGCCGCAGCAGGTCGCCGACGGTGTGCAGGCCGAGGCCCTCCTCGGCGAGCTTGCGCTTCTTGTGGTGGTTGCCGAAGACCGCGGCGATGGGGCTGTCGGGGGTGATCGCGACCATGGGGGAAGCCTCGCCGCTCACTCCACGCTGACCAGCAGCGGGTACCTCGGCTGGCCGCCTTGGTGGACCGCGACGTCGACGTGCGGGTGCCGCTCCTCGACGTGGGCCGCCACCCGGCCGGCGAGGTCGGCGCCGCCCTCGCCCGCCACCACGGTCACGAGCTCGCCGCCACCGGCGAGCAGCCGCTCGAGCACCTCGCGGGCGACCTCCTCGAGGTCGGAGCCCACGACGGCGAAGTCGCCGGCGACGACGCCGAGCGCGTCGCCGGCCTCGCACGGGCCTGCCATCGTGATGGCGCGGCGGGCCGCGACCGTCACGGCGCCGTGGCGGGCGTGGCGGGCGGTGGCGGTCATCTCGCGGACGTCGGCGTCGAAGGCGCGGCCGGGCTCGTGCACGGAGATCGCGGCGAGGCCCTGCACCTGCGCGTGGGTGGGGATCACCTCGACGACCACGTCGTGCTCGGCCTCGGCGGTGCGGGCGGCGATCTCGGCCGCGCGGACCGTGTCGGCGTCGTTGGGCAGCACCACGACCTCGCGGGCGCCGCACTCGACGACGGCGTCGAGGAGCTGGCCGGTGGAGGGACGCTGGCCGGGCCCGCCCGGCACCACCACGGCCCCGGCCGAGCCGAAGAGCTCGGCCAGCCCGGGTCCGGCGGCGACCGCGACCACCTTGCGGCCGTCGCGGGTGCGGGCCCGCTGGCGGGTGGCCGCGACCTGCTCGGCGAAGTGGGTGACCCGGATCCGGTGCGGGCGACCGGCCGCGATGCCGGCCTCGACCGCCGCACCCACGTCGTCGACGTGCACGTGCACGTTCCACAGTCCGTCTCCCCCCACCACGACCAGGCTGTCGCCGAGGGCGGCGAGGGTGGTGCGGAGGGTGGCGACGGCGGTCGACTCGTCAGCGGGGTCGGCGGAGGTGTCGAGGAGGTACATCACCTCGTAGGCCGGGCCGTCGGGCGTCAGGTCCTCCCCCGGCTCGGCGTGCAGGGGCTGCGGGATCGCGTGGGTGCCGATCGGGACGGTGTACGGCGCGGGGCGACGGCCCGTTGCGGTGGTCTCGACGGCGTCGAGGACCACGGTCAGCCCGCGGCCGCCGGCGTCGACGACCCCCGCCTGCGCGAGGACGGGCAGCTGCTCCGGCGTACGGGCGAGGGCGGCTCGGGCCGCGGCGGCGGCGGCGGTGAAGACGTCGCGGGACCGGGCACCCGGCAGGGCGGCGGCCTCCAGCGCGGCGTCGGAGGCCGCCCGCGACACGGTGAGGATGGTGCCCTCGACCGGCGAGCCGACGGCGGCGTAGCTCGCGTCGGTCGCGGCCGCCAGCGCCTCGGCCACGGTCTGCGCCCGGCGGTCGTCGAGGCCCGCGGACGCCAGGTGGCCGACGTAGGCCCGCAGCATCTGGCTGAGGATCACCCCGGAGTTGCCGCGCGCGCCCATGAGGGCCGCCCGCGCCAGCAGCACCATCCCCTCCTCCAGCCCGAGGCCGGGGTCGGCAGCGCGCGCCTCTCGCAGCGCGTCGCGGGCCGCCGAGACGGTGAGGAACATGTTGGTGCCGGTGTCGCCGTCGGGCACGGGGTAGACGTTGAGGGCGTCGATCTCCTCGCGCGCGGCGGACAGGGCGTCGGTGGCGATGTCGACGAACCGGGCGACCGCGTCCAGGGTGATGCCGTGGGTGACTGGCTCCATCGAGTCGGTGTGCTCCCGGGGTCGGTGCTGGGCGGGTCTGGGTGCTCGTGGTGTCGTGCTCAGAGTGTGCACGGGCCTACGATGTGGTGCGCGCCACAGGGTAGTGCCCGCCGTCGCGGCCCCTGCGATTTCATCTCGTCGCCGGACCTCGGCTACTCTTGCGCGGTTGCCTTCGGCCGGCTCGTGCCGTCCGTGGAGCATCCAAGACATCAACCTCGAACGGATCGGAGTGCACGGTGGCTGCCGTCTGCGACATCTGCGCCAAGAAGCCGGGCTTCGGAAACAACCGTCCCTGGTCGCGCAAGATCACGAAGCGTCGCTTCAACCCCAACATCCAGCGCGTCCGGGCGACCGTCAACGGCACGCCCAAGCGCCTCAACGTCTGCACCGGCTGCCTCAAGGCCGGCAAGGTCTCCCGCTGACCTGACCAGACCTCGTACGTCGCCCCCGTCGCTCTGCGGCGGGGGCTTCGTCGTTTCCCGGGGGTCGCCGCGCCGGCTCGACCTCGGGTTCCCCCGGCTCACCGGGGGAACCCGGGGTTCTCGCAGCTTGCAAACCCCCAGAACCACGGGACTCGCGCGAGAAGTCCGGCCCCGCCCGCGGACCCCGGGGCGCGCGGAGACCTAGAAGTGCGTCCAGCCCGTCGCGCCGTCGTACGCCGAGCCGTCGACGGTGACGCCGCTGCCTTCGAGCACCTCGCCGATCACCTGCCAGCCCTCGGGCACGGCGACGTCGGGCGGGAAGGTCGCGAGCAGGGCGTGGTCGTCGCCGCCGGCGAGGATGAACTGCATCGGGTCGGCGCCGAGCGCGGCGCCCACGGCCTGGAGCGGCTCGGGCACGGCGAAGGAGGAGGCGCGCACGTCGATGGCGACGCCGCTGGCCTCGGCGAGGTGCCCGGCTTCGGCCAGGAGGCCGTCGGAGACGTCGATCAGCGCGGACGCGCCGGCCTCGGCGGCCTGGCGGCCGGCGGCGTACGGCGGCTCCGGGCGGCGGTAGGCCTCGACCAGCACGCGCGGGGAGCGGAAGCCGCGGCCGAGGACCGCGAGGCCCCCGGCGGCCCAGCCCTGGCGTCCGGTGAGCGCGAGCACGTCGCCGGGCCGGGCGCCCGAGCGCAGCACCGGCGCCTGGGTGCACTGGCCGATGACCGTCACCGCGATGACCACCTGGTCGGCGCGGGTGACGTCGCCGCCCACGACCGTCGCTCCGACGCTCGCGCACTCCTCGGCGAAGCCGCGGGCGAGGTCGAGCGCCCACTCCAGCGGCAGGTCGGCGGGCGCGGCGAGGCCGATGGTGAGGTGGCGCGCGGTGCCGCCCATGGCGTTGATGTCGGAGAGGTTCTGCGCGGCGGCCCGGTGCCCGACGTCGGACGCGCTGGCCCAGTCGCGGCGGAAGTGCCGGCCCTCGACCATGAGGTCGGTGGAGACCACCACGTGGCCGTGCCTGATCCGCAGGACCGCGGCGTCGTCGCCGGGTCCGACGAGCACGTGCTCGTCGCCCTCGAAGATCTCCACGAGCTGCGAGATCAGGCCGAACTCGCCTGCGTCGCCGAGCGTGGTGTCCGGTGTCGTGGCCATGCGCCCATCCCACCAGACGACCCGGGTGATCACAGTCACCCATCCCCTGTCGGCCCGGCCACGGCGCGCGATAGGTTGTGCCGGTCACACCCGCTGATCGAGACCGAGGAGTCCCACGATGGTCGTCCAGGCCTACATCCTGATCCAGACCGACGTCGGCAAGGCCGCCGAAGTTGCCCGCGAGATCGCCCAGGTCAACGGCGTCACGCTCGCCGAGGACGTCACCGGTCCCTACGACGTGATCGTGCGTGCGGAGGCCAAGAACGTCGACGAGCTCGGCAAGCTCGTCGTGTCGAAGGTGCAGAACCTCGAGGGCATCACCCGCACGCTGACCTGCCCCGTCGTGCACATCTGAGCCACGGCCCACCGCACCACCCGTGACCCACAGCCGACGCCCCGGACCCTCCACGGTCCGGGGCGTCGTCGCGTCCGCACCCGCGGCGGTGCTGCTGCTGGCCCTGGCCGCGTGCAGCGGAGGTGACGACCTCCGGATCGAGGCCCACGACCTCTCCGCCGCCGACCGCGCCGCCTGCGAGGCCCTCGTCGCGGACCTACCCGACACCCTCGGCGGCGAGGCGCGTCGGGCTGTCGAGCCGGCGGGTGCGCTCGGGGCCGCCTGGGGCGACCCGGCGTACGTCCTGACGTGCGGGGTGCCCGAGCCGTCCGACTACGAGCCCACCGCGGAGTGCAACGTGGTCAAGGGCGTCGGCTGGTACATCCCAGCCGACGAGCAGTCCGACCCCGAGGAGGACGCCACCGTGCTGGCGCTCAGCCGCTCGCCGTACGTCTCGCTCCGGGTGCCCGCGGAGCACCGGCTCACCGGCGTCGACCGCGCGCTCTCCGACCTCGCGCCGGTCCTGCGCGACGACCTCGGCCCCGGTCTCGACTGCCTCTGACCGCGCAGGCTCAGCGCAGGCCGGTGTCGCGGCGCAGCGCGAGCTGCACGAGCCGGTCGACGAGTGCGGGGTAGGACAGGCCCGAGGCGGCCCACATCTGGGGATACATCGACGTCGGGGTGAAGCCCGGCATCGTGTTGAGCTCGTTGATCACCAGGGCGCCGTCGGGCATGACGAAGAAGTCGACCCGCGCCAGTCCCTCGCAGGACAGCGCGTCGAAGGCGCGCACGGCCATGGCCCGCAGCTGCTGCTCGACGTCGGCGGGCAGGTCGGCGGGGATGTCGATCTCGGTGTGCTGGTCGGCGAGGTACTTGGCCTCGAAGTCGTAGAACTCGTGGTCACCGCCCGTGCGCACCTCGCCCGGACGCGACGTCTCCGCAGGACCCTCGACGGTGCCGAGCACGCCGCACTCCACCTCGCGGGCGCCCTCCATCGACTGCTCGACGAGCACCTTGGGGTCGTGGCGGAATGCCTCCTCGAGCGCGAACTCGACCTCGGAGGCGTCGTGGACCTTGCTGATGCCCATGCTCGAGCCGGCACGCGCGGGCTTCGCGAACGACGGGAAGCCGAGCTCCTCGACGCGGGTGCGGGTGCCGACCGGGTCGTGCTCCCACTCCGAGCGGGTGACGACGATGCCGGGCGTGACCGGGAGTCCGGCGGCCTGGAGGACCACCTTCATGTAGGCCTTGTCCATGCCGATCGCCGAGGCGAGGACCCCCGAGCCGACGTAGCGCACGCCGGCCATCTCGAGCATCCCCTGCAGGGTGCCGTCCTCGCCCCACGGGCCGTGGAGCAGCGGGAACACCACGTCGACCTCGCCGATCACCGACGGCACCGCGGTGGGCTCGGCCACGACGAGGTCGGTGCCGGTCGTGGCGGACATCAGGGCCACGGGCGAGCGGTCGGCGTCGACGGCCGGCAGCTCGGCGCCGCGGATCGCGAGGCGGGCGGGCTCGTCGGCCTCGAGCACCCAGCGACCGTCGGTGGCGATGCCGACCGGGACGACGTCGTAGGCGTCGCGGTCGATCGCGGCCAGCACGCTGCCCGCCGTGACGCACGAGATGCCGTGCTCGGAGGACCGGCCGCCGAACACGACGGCGACGCGGGGCTTGCGCGGGGTGCTGGCGGAGGTGTCGTTCATCGGCACGACCCTATCCACCTACGCTGGCGCCCATGGCTGCAGACCCGACCCGCGACTCCTCCCCCACCCCCGGCCTCCGCCCCAGCACGATCGCGGTGACCGCGGGCCGGCCGGAGAAGACGCCGGACGCGCCCCTCAACACGCCGATCACCATGGCGGCGACCTACGTCGCCGGCGGTGACGTGGAGTACGGCCGCTACGGCAACCCGACGTGGACGGCGCTGGAGGACGCGCTCGGTGCGCTCGAGGGCGGCCGGTGCCTGACCTTCGCCTCCGGGCTCGCCGCCGTCGCCACCGTGCTCGACCTGGTCGGCGCCGACGCGAAGGTCGTCGTGCCGCGCCACGCCTACACCGGCACGATCATGCAGCTCGCCGACCTCGAGTCCCGCGGCCGGCTGCGCGCGGAGCTGGTCGACGTCACCGACACCGAGGCGATGGTCGCCGCGTGCGCGGACGCCGCGCTGGTGTGGCTCGAGTCGCCGACCAACCCGGCCCTCGAGGTCGCCGACATCGCGACGATCACCGCCGCGGCGCACGAGGCGGGGGCCTACGTCGTCGTCGACAACACCTTCGCCACGCCGCTCCTGCAGCGACCGCTCGAGGACGGCGTCGACATCGTCGTGCACTCCGCCACCAAGTACCTCGCCGGGCACTCCGACGTGCAGATGGGCGCGATCCTCACCCGCGACGACGAGCTCTTCGACGTGCTCAAGGGCCGACGCGACCTCGTGGGCGCGATCCCCGGACCTTTCGAGGCGTGGCTGACCCTGCGCGGGCTGCGCACCCTGCACCTGCGCGTCGAACGGGCGCAGGACAACGCGCAGGAGCTCGTACGCCGCCTCGCCGAGCACCCGGCGCTCTCCGAGGTCCGCTACCCCGGCTTCGGCGGCATCGTGAGCATCGTCCTGGCCCAGGGCGAGATGGCCGCCGACCTGCTGTGCCGCAAGACCCGCCTGTGGGTGCACGCCACCTCGCTCGGCGGCGTCGAGTCGACCCTCGAGCGCCGGCGTCGCTGGAAGAGCGAGGCCGCCACGATCCCCGACGGCCTGGTCCGCCTCTCCGTGGGCATCGAGGACGTCGAGGACCTCTGGGACGACCTGCGGGCCGCCCTCGACGGCTGCGTCGGCTGAGTCGGCTGAGTCGGCGCTGCTGCGCCGCAGGGATGCACCGAGTCGGCGCGAATGTCCCGCAGAACCCCAGCGAGTCGGCGCGAATGTCCCCCGGGCGCGTAACGCCTGAACGCCCAGCGACGAAGTAGGGGCATGGACGATCCCCTCGACCTCACCGCCGTCGGGCGCGACCCCGACGCCTTCGAGGCGTTCTACCGCGAGCACCTTCCGTGGGTACGACGCTTCGTCGCCCGTCGCGTCGACGACCCGCACCTTGCCGCGGACCTGACGGCCGACGTCTTCATGGCCGTCGTCGACGGTGCGGCGGGCTACCGAGCGAGCGCTGGCACGCCCGCGGCCTGGCTCGCCGGCGTCGCCCGCAACGTCGTCGCCGACCACGTCCGTCGCCGGGCCCGGGAGACGCGAGCGACCGCACGGATCTCCGGTCGGGCCCTCCTCGACGACCACGCCCTCGAGCGCCTGGCCGAGCGGATCGACGGAGAGCGCCTCGCGCGCGAGCTCTACCGGTCTCTGGCGGCGCTGCCGGACAACCAGCGCGCCGTCGTGGAGCTCGTCGCCGTCGACGGCCTCTCCCTCGTCGACGCCGCGCACGCGCTCGGCATCTCCCCCGGCGCGGCGCGGGTGCGCTACCACCGTGCCCGCGCGAGGCTCCAGCATGCCCTCCCCAGCCCGTTCGAGGTGACCGCATGACCAGCACGCAGACTCCCGACCCCGACCTCGACGGGTTCGAGACCCGCCTGCTCGCCGAGCTGCGACGCGAGGTCGATTCCCTCCCACGGCGAAGGCCGCGCCGACACCTGCTCCTCCCAGCCGCGGCGGTCGCCGCGGTCGCGCTCCTCGGGGTCGTGGTGGTGCCGGGGCTCGGCCCCACGACGGCGTACTCGGTGCAGGAGGGCAACGCCGGAACGGTCGAGGTGGAGGTCCACCAGCCCGAGGACGCCACCGGTCTCGAGCGTGCCCTGGCCGAGCACGGCATCACGGCCGACGTGACCTACCTGCCCGGCCTGCAGACCTGCGCCCCCGGTCGCTTCACCGCGGTCGGCCGGGAGGTCGGGATGCGCTTGTCGATCGGCCAGGACCTGCTGCGGGTCATGCTGCCCCCCGGCGCCGTCCGAGAGGGCGAGACGTTCGTGATGGTCGTGTCCGTCGAGGCGCTGACGAACGACGGCCTCGACGGCACGGCCTCGGCGGTGTCGGCGGAGGTGGCGTCCGGCCCGGTCGGTCCGTGCGAGCCGGTCGCCGCGCCCTGACCCCGCGACAGGTGCACCGAGTCGGCGCTCGTGTCCCGCTGAACGGCGTCGAGTCGGCGCTCGTGTCCCGCGAGACCGGGCCCTCGTGGTGCACCAGCGCTCGCCCGGTGCGGTCAGCCAGGACATTGGCGCCGACTCGGTGCGATCAGCCGGGACATTCGCGCCGACTCGGTGCGATCAGCCGGGACATTGGCGCCGACTCGGGGCGTGCAGACGCGTCAGCTCGGTCAGTGCAGCTCGGGCTTGGTGTCGCGGGCGATGAAGGAGCTCATCATGTCCTGGGCGGTCATCCGCCCGTCGACGACGGCGTCGACGTGGTGGGCGATGGGGGCGTCGACGCCCTCGCGCTCGGCGAGGGCGAGCAGCGACTTGCAGGACTTGGCGCCCTCGGCGACCTGGCGCGTGCTGGCGTAGATCTCCTCGGTCGTCATGCCCTGCCCGAGGCGCTCGCCGAAGGTGCGGTTGCGCGAGAGCGGCGAGGAGCAGGTGGCGACGAGGTCGCCGAGACCGGCCAGGCCCATCAGCGTCAGCGGGTTCGCACCCTGCGCCGTGGCGAGTCGTGCGGTCTCGGCGAGACCGCGGGTGATCACCGAGGCGGTGGTGTTGTCGCCGAAGCCGAGGCCCACCGCCATGCCGACGGCGAGGCCGACGACGTTCTTGTAGGCGCCGCCGATCTCGCAGCCCAGCACGTCGAGGGAGGTGTAGGGGCGGAAGGACGGACCGTGCGTGATCGCCTGGAGCTGCGTGGCGCGCTCCTCGTCGGTGCACGCCACCACGGAAGCGGCCGGCTCGCGGCGGGCGATCTCGCGGGCGAGGTTGGGTCCGCTGACGACGGCGATGCGGTCGGGCGAGGCGTCGGCGACCTCGTGGATCACCTCCGACATCCGCATCAGCGAGCCGAGCTCGACACCCTTCATCAGCGACACGATGGTGGCGTCGCCGGGCAGGATCGGCGCCCACTCGGTGAGGTTGTCGCGCAGCGACTGCGACGGCACGGTGAGCACCACGACGTCGGCCCCGGCTGCGACCTGCTCGGCGTCGGTGGAAGCGCTGATCGACGGGGGCAGCTCGATGCCGGGGAGGTAGTCGGTGTTCTCGCGGCGCTCGTTGACCGCCTCCACGACCTCGTCGCGGCGACCCCACAGCATCACGTCGTTGCCGGCGTCGGCCAGGACCAGCGAGAACGCCGTGCCCCACGATCCGGCGCCGAACACGGCGATCTTCGTCATCGGGTGCGTCTCCTCCTGGCCCGCTGGGCGTCGTCGTGGGGGTTGCCGGTCTCGCGCACGCCCTGCTGGCGCGGGTCGAAGCGCTCGGCCGGCGCCGTCTCGCCGCGGATGTCCTCCACGAGCGCGGTGATCGCGGCCATGATCCGGTCGGTCGCGGCCGCGGTGGTGGCGGCCCCCTGCGGGGCGGCGAGGAGGTCGTCGAGCGGCACCGGGTCGCCGGCCTTCATCACGATGTCCTTGCGCGGCACCAGGTGCGGCTTCTTGGTGTAGGGCGGCAGCACCTCCTGCGCGCCCCACTGCCCGACGGGGATGACCGGGCACCCGGTGGCGAGCGCGATGCGCGCCGCCCCGGTCTTGCCCTTCATCGGCCACAGGTCAGGGTCGCGGGTCAGCGTGCCCTCGGGGTAGATCACGATGCACTCGCCCTGCTCGATCGCGCGCACGGCGGCGTCGTACGCGCCGATCGCGTTGCGGCTCAACCGCTCGACCGGGATCTGGCCGGCGGAGGTGAGGAAGCCGCCGAGGTACTTGTTGGAGAACAGGCCCGACTTCGCGAGGTAGCGCGGCAGCCGGCCGTGGTCGTAGACGAAGTGCGCGGACAGCAGCGGGTCGAGGTGGGAGATGTGGTTGATCACCACGATGCAGCCGCCGGTGGCGGGGATCTTCTCGCCGTCGATCCAGGTGCGGGACGTGGCGCCGAGCAGGGTGGGCTTGAGGATCACCGCGGCGACGGTCATCGCCCAGCCGCGTTTCTGCTCCAGCTTCCTGACGCGCACGCGCCACCCTCCTCGACCACGGGCCCCGCCCGGACGCGCCGTGCGTCGCGAGCAGGCTACTCGGTCCCACCGGTGGCATGACCCCTGCGGCACGCGGGCGTCGGGTGGGAGGATCCTCGTGATGACTGCCGACACCACCCCTGATCCCGCGCCCGCTGCCTGGGCCCTCGTCGTGCCGGTGAAGCCGCCGGCGCGCGGGAAGTCCCGCCTCGTCGGGACCACCGACGACCAGCGGCGCGAGCTCGCCGAGGCGTTCGCGCTCGACACCGTCGCCGCAGCGGCCCGTGCCGAGGGCGTCGTCGGCGTGCTGGTGGTGACCGACGACTTCCGGCTCGCGGCCGCGCTGCGGGAGGGCGGCCACGAGGTGGTGCCCGACGGCGTGAGCGAGGACCTCAACGCGACCCTGGTGCAGGGCGCGGCCGAGGCCGTACGCCGGTGGCCGGGCTCGGTGCCGGCCGCCCTGTGCGCCGACCTGCCCGCGCTGCGCGCCGACGAGCTCGCCGCCGTGCTCGCCGAGGCTGCGGAGGTCGTGGACCGCGGCGGCGCGGCGTTCGTCCGTGACCGCGTGGGCAGCGGCACCACGCTCTACGCCGCGCCCCTCGCGCGCTTCGACCCGCGCTTCGGGGTCGGCTCGGCCGAGCGGCACGCCGACGACGGCGCGACCGAGGTCGGGGTCGACGCAGCCAGCGTGCGCGCGGACGTCGACGACGTCGCGGACCTCGGCGTCGCGATGGTGCTGGGCCTGGGCGCCCGTACCGCCCGGGCGAGCGGAAGGCGGGCCACCCCCCAGGGGTGACCCGCCCTCACGCGGTCGTCGCGGCCCGGGGGCCGCGACGGATCAGGACTTCTTGGCGGTCTTCTTCGCCGGGGCCTTCTTGGCCGTCGCCTTCTTCGCGGTCGACGACGACGTCGTCTTCTTGGCGGCGGTGGTCTTCGCGGCGGTCGTCCTCGACGCCGTCTTCTTGGCAGGAGCCGACTTCGTCGCGCTCTTCTTCGCCGGAGCAGACGTCGAGGCCGACGTCTTCTTCGCGGCCGTCGACGTGGAGGCCGTCTTCTTGGCAGGGGCGGACTTCGTCGTCTTCTTCGCAGCCGTCGACTTCGAGGCCGTCGACTTCGAGGCCGTCGACTTGGAGGGCGTCGACTTCGTCGCGGTGGTCTTCTTCGCCGCCGTCGACCTGGAGGCGGTCGACCTCGACGCCGCGCCGGTCGCCGCGCCGGTCACCGCAGCTGCGGCAGCGCGCACGCTGGCCGGCGGCTTGGGCATCGTCGCCGCGGTGAGCTTCGGGAGCTTCTTGGCGCCGGAGATGACGTCCTTGAGCTCCTTGCCGGCGGAGAACTTCGGCACCGCCTTCTTCTTCGACTTCATCCGCTCGCCGGTCTGCGGGTTGCGCACCCAGCGCGCGCTGCGCACGGCCTTCTCGAACGAGCCGAAGCCCGTGATGGCGACCTTCTCCCCCTTGGCCACCTCACGGGTGATGGTGTCGAGCACCGACTCCAGTGCGTGGGCCGCCTGCTTGCGGTTCCCCTCGTAGCGCGCCGCGAGCGCGTCGATGAGCTCTGTCTTGTTCACTAGCTTCCCTTCCAATGAACCCTGGAAGTCGAGCCCGTGCCCGACCCTCTGCTCGGCACGCTAGGCACATCGAAGGGTGAGGACAATCACCATCGCCCTTATTTGTCGGGCTTTTTCAGGCCGTGACGGGCTTCCACGACGGACGCGACGACTCGAACGAGGAGATGTCCTCGTCGTGCCCGAGGGTGATCCCGATGTCGTCGAGACCCTCCAGCAGGCGCCACCTCGTGTAGTCGTCGATGTCGAAGGAGTCCTCGACCGCGTCCTCACCGGCGCCGGCGCGCACGGTCCGGCTCTCGAGGTCGACGGTGATCTCCCCACCGGGGTGGTCAGCGAGCCAGTCCCACAGGCGCTGGACGACCTTCTCGTCGACCTGCGCCGCGAGCAGGCCGGCCTTGCCCGCGTTGCCGCGGAAGATGTCGGCGAACCGCGAGGAGATCACGACCCGGAAACCGTAGTTCTGCAGCGCCCACACCGCGTGCTCGCGCGAGCTGCCGGTGCCGAAGTCGGGCCCGGCGACCAGCACCGAGCCCGCGGCGTACGTCGGGTCGTTGAGGACGAAGTCGGGGTCGCCGCGCCAGGCGGCGAACAGGCCGTCCTCGAACCCGGTGCGGGTGACCCGCTTGAGGTAGACCGCGGGGATGATCTGGTCGGTGTCGACGTTGCTCCGCTTCAACGGCACGCCGACGCCGGTGTGGGTGGTGAACGCGTCCATCAGCTGCTCCTGGTCCGAAGGGGTTTCGAGGCTCGCTCCGCTCGCACGTCAACCACCGACGGGCGTGAGGTCGGCGGGCGAGGAGAGGGTGCCGCGCACCGCGGTGGCGGCGGCGACGGGCACGGAGACCAGGTGGGTGCGGCCACCCTTGCCCTGCCGGCCCTCGAAGTTGCGGTTGGAGGTCGACGCGCTGCGCTCCCCCGGGGCGAGCTGGTCGGGGTTCATGCCCAGGCACATCGAGCACCCCGCGCCGCGCCACTCCGCACCCGCGGCGAGGAAGACCTGGTCGAGCCCCTCGGCCTCGGCCTGGAGGCGTACGCGCACAGAGCCGGGCACCACGAGGAGCCGGGTGTCGTCGGCGACGTGGCGGCCCTCGAGGATCGAGGCGGCGAGGCGGAGGTCCTCGATGCGACCGTTGGTGCACGAGCCGACGAACACCGTGTCGACCTTGACCTCGCGCAGCGGGGTGCCGGCCTCCAGGCCCATGTACTGCAGGGCCTTCTCGGTGGCGACCTTGTCGTTGGGCTCGTCGAAGTCGTCGGGGCTCGGGACGCTCGCGCCGAGCGGCGCGCCCTGGCCGGGGTTGGTGCCCCACGTGACGAACGGCGTCATGGTCGAGGCGTCGAGGACGATCTCCGCGTCGAACACGGCGTCGTCGTCGGTGCGCAGCGTCCTCCAGTGCGCGACGGCGGCGTCCCAGTCGGCTCCCTTCGGCGCCTCCGGCTTGCCCTCGATGTAGTCGAAGGTCGTCTGGTCGGGAGCGATCAGGCCGGCCTTCGCGCCCCACTCGATCGACATGTTGCACACCGTCATCCGGGCCTCCATCGAGAGCTCCTCGATGGCCTGGCCGCGGTACTCCACGATGTAGCCCTGGCCGCCGCCGGTGCCGGTGTGCGTGATCAGCGTCAGCACGAGGTCCTTGGCGGTGACGCCCTCGGGCAGGCTGCCGTTGACGGTGACCGCCATGGTCTTCGGCTTCGGCTGCATCAGCGTCTGCGTGGCGAGGACGTGCTCGACCTCGGAGGTGCCGATGCCGAACGCGATCGCGCCGAACGCGCCGTGGGTCGAGGTGTGCGAGTCGCCACACACGATGGTCATGCCCGGCTGCGTGAGCCCGAGCTGCGGGCCGACGACGTGCACGATGCCCTGCTCGACGTCGCCGAGCGGGTGGAGGCGGACGCCGAAGTCGGCGCAGTTCTTGCGCAGGGTCTCGACCTGCGTGCGCGAGACCGGGTCGGCGATCGGCTTGTCCCAGTCGACCGTGGGGACGTTGTGGTCCTCGGTGGCGAGGGTGAGGTCGGGTCGGCGCACGCGGCGGCCGGCGAGGCGGAGGCCGTCGAAGGCCTGCGGCGAGGTCACCTCGTGGAGGAGGTGGAGGTCGATGAAGAGGAGGTCGGGCTCTCCGGGCGCGCTGCGGACGACGTGCTCGTCCCACACCTTCTCGGACAGGGTCTTGCCCATCTCGCACTCTCCTTCTGGTCGGGCTGTGGGACAACCGTACGTCTTGCATCCCACTCCCTGAGATGAGAATATCGGAATATGGACAACGGATCTGGCGTCGGCGTTCTCGACAAGGCGGCCCTCGTGCTCGCCGCTCTCGAGGCAGGGCCGGCCACGCTCGCCGGGCTCGTCGCAGGCACGGGCCTGGCCCGCCCGACCGCCCACCGCCTCGCCGTCGCCCTCGAGCACCACCGCCTCGTCGCCCGCGACATGCAGGGGCGGTTCGTGCTCGGCCCGCGGCTGGCCGAGCTGTCCGCGGCCGCCGGCGAGGACCGTCTCCTGGCCGCCGCCGGCCCGGTGCTCGCACGCCTGCGCGACATCACCGGCGAGTCCGCCCAGCTGTGGCGCCGCCAGGGCGAGCACCGCGTCTGCGTCGCCGCCGCCGAGCGCCCGTCGGGCCTGCGCGACACCATCCCGGTGGGCTCGCAGCTGACCATGAACGCCGGCTCCGCCGCCCAGATCCTCCTCGCGTGGGAGGACCCGGAGCGGATGCACCGCGGCCTGCAGAACGCCGCCTTCTCCGCCACCGCGCTCTCCGGCATCCGCCGCCGCGGCTGGTCGCAGTCGGTCGGCGAGCGTGAGCAGGGCGTCGCCTCGGTGTCCGCGCCGGTCCGCTCCCCCGGCGGCAAGGTGATCGCCGCCGTGTCGGTCTCCGGACCGCTCGAGCGGCTCTCCCGCCAGCCGGGCCGGATGCACGCACCCGCCGTCCTCGCCGCCGCCGACCGGCTCTCGGAGTCGCTGCGCCGCGCTGCGGCCGACTGACCCGCCGCCACCCTGGCGGCGTACGACACCTCCGACGGCCCGAGCGATGTCGTATCCCGCCACCCTCGGCCCGCCCGCCGCCACCCTGGCGGCATACGACATCGAGACCGGCCCGCACCATGTCGTATCCCGCCACCCTCGGAGCGCCGACTGACTGAACGACAGCGCCCGACGACAAACGGCTGTGCGGACGGTCCGGCTGCGGGAGGCTGTCGGCATGAGACACCTCGTCGCGGTCCTCGTCCGCCTCGCTGCGGTGGGCATCGCGCTCACGGCCTACACCCTGGCCGTCGTGCCGCTGCTGGCCGAAGGGGGCGACGACGGCCTCGGGGCCGGGCTCATCGCCTTCGCCGCGCTCGTGGTCGCGGGCTTCGTCGGTGCGTGGGTGGACGCCCGCAGGCAGGGCTTCCTGGTCGCCGTCGGCTGGTGGGTGGTCGTCGCCGCCGGGCTGGCGGTCGGGTGGTGGATCGCCCTCGCGGTGCCGCAGGACGGGTCGGCCTCCTTCGGCGAGCTCCTCGCCGACGGCGCCGGCTCGATCCCGTTCACGATCGGACTCGTCGCCGTCCCCGCCCTCGTCGGGGCGGCGATCGGACGGGCCACGGGCCGCTCCGCGGAGCGGGCGACGGCCTGAGGCCGGGCGGACGACTAGAACAACGCGTCCTGCTCGAGCTCGAGCAGCTGCTGCTTGCGCTCCAGCCCGCCGGCGTAGCCGGTGAGGGTGCCGTTGGCGCCGATGACGCGGTGGCAGGGCACCACGATCGGGATCGGATTGCGCCCGTTGGCCAGGCCGACGGCGCGCGACGCGGCGTTCGTCATGCCGAGCCGGCCGGCGATCTCGCCGTAGGACGCGGTCTCGCCGTAACCGATCTGCGCGAGCTGCTGCCAGACCCGCTGCTGGAAGTCGGTGCCGACCGGTGCGAGCGGCAGGTCGAAGTCGGTGAGCTCGCGGGAGAAGTACGCCGACAGCTGGCGCACCGCCTCGACGAGCACGGGCGCGTCGTCGGCCTGCTCCCCGAGGGGCCGTCCGTCGACGGGTGGGCGGAAGGGCGAGAACTCGATGGCGGCGATCGCGCCGTCGCGCTCGACGATCCGCAGGTCGCCGATCGGCGAGGGCATCACGGTCCACATGTCAGTCGGCCTCCGTCTGCCCGGTCACGGGCATCAGTGTGTTCCACAGGTGCATCAGGGCGTACGACCGCCAGGGCCGCCACCGCTCGGCGTCCCCGACGTCGCCGCCGAGACCGGCCAGCACCTTCTTCACCGCCAGGTCGGTCGGCAGGAAGACGTCGGGGTGCCCGAGCGCGCGCATCGCGACGTAGTCGGCCGTCCACGGGCCGATGCCGGGCAGGTCGAGGAGCGCCCGGCGTACGTCGTCCCGGTCGGGTCCGCGGTCGAGCTCGACGCGGCCCTCGGCCAGAGCGGCTGCGAGGCCGACCAGCGCCCGTCCGCGGGCGCGCGGCATCGGGAGCTGCTCGGGGTCGGCGGCGGCCAGTGCGGCCGCGTCGGGGAAGAGGTGGGTGAGCCCGGGGACGTCGGTGTCGACCGCGCGACCGTGCGCCGCGACCACCCGGCCCCCGACCGTGCGCGCACCGGTCACGCTGACCTGCTGGCCGATGACGGTGCGGAAGGCCGTCTCGTCGCCGTCGACCTGCCCGGGCACCCGGAGGCCCGGCGTGGCGCGCACCAGCTCTCCGAGCAGCGGGTCGGCGCCCAGCTGGTCGTCGACGGCCCGCGGGTCACAGTCGGCGTCGAGCAGGCGGCGCACCCGCTCGCTGGCCGCGGCGGTGTCGCGCAGGTCCTGCAGGCGGAACTCCGCGTCGACGAAGCCGGTGCCGCCGGCGGGCAGGTCCGCGAGCTCGAGGCGGACGGTGCCGGGAGCGTGCGGCAGGTCGAGCGTGCGGGCGTACCAGCCGGGTCCGGCGGTCTCGACGCCCGGGACGAGGTGGTAGGCGAGGAAGTCGAGCATCCGCCCGCCGGCGAACGGGGTGCGCACCGGGAGCCGCATCCGCACCGCTCCCCCGCCCGACGCCCCGCCGCGGCGTCCGCGCAGCTCGCTGGGCGAGGCGGCGTAGATCTCGCGCATGGTCTCGTTGAACTGCCGCACGCTGGAGAAGCCGGCGGCGAAGGCCACGTCGGTGAGCGGCAGGTCCGTGGTCTCGACCAGCACCCGTGCGCTCTGCGCGCGGCGGGCCCGGGCCAGCGAGAGCGGCGTCGCACCGAGCTCCTGGGCGAGCACCCGGCCGAGGTGGCGCGGGGTGTAGCCGACCCGCCGGGCCAGGCCCTCGACACCCTCGCGGTCGACGAGGCCGTCCGCGATCAGGCGCATCGCGCGACCGGCGACGTCGGCGGCGACGTCCCACTCGGGGCTCCCCGGCGTCGCGTCGGGCAGGCACCGCTTGCAGGCGCGGTACCCGGCGGCGTGGGCGCTGGCCGCCGTCGGGTGGAAGGTCACGTTGCCGGCGGCCGGGGTCCGCGCGGGGCATGAGGGGCGGCAGTAGATGCCGGTGGTGCGCACGGCGGTGTAGAAGACGCCGTCGAAGCGGCGGTCCCGGCTCTGCACGGCCCGGTAGCAGGAGTCCGGGTCGAGGTGTCCGGTCGGTGTCATGCCTCGATCATGACGAACGCCCGCCCGTCGTACCAGCGGGAAACGGACACCGCGGGCAGCGGTTCAGCCGCGCACGTAGCGGCGCTCGGGGCGGCCGGCACCGCCGTACTGCAGGCGCACCGTGACCCGCCCGCGCGCCACGAAGTGCTCGAGGTAGCGCCTGGCCGAGACCCGGGAGATCCCGACCGCCTCGGCGCACTCGGTGGCCGAGAGCTCGCCGCGGGCGGCCAGGGCGGCCTCGACGGCGTCGGCGGTCTCGGGGCTCAGGCCCTTGGGCAGTGGCGCGGCCGGCGCCGGTGCGGCGCCACCGCCGCCGAACACGGCGTCGATGTCGTCCTGACCCGGCGCGCCCGACGCGAGCGCGGCGTGCGCGGCTCGGAACGACTCCAGACGCACCCGCAGGTCGTCGTAGTCGAAGGGCTTCACCAGGTAGTGGGCCGCGCCTCCTGCGGCAGCCGCCCGCACCGTGTCGGCCTCGCGGGCCGCGGTGACGACCAGCACGCCCACGTCGTCGCCGCGCGCGCGGAGCCGGCGCAGCACCTCGATGCCGGTGAGGTCGGGCAGGTGCACGTCGAGCAGCACGAGGTCCGGGCGCAGACGCGCGACGTCGTCGAGCGCGGCCTGGCCGGTGCTGGCGACGCCGACGACGCGGAAGCCCGGTGTGCGCTCGACGAACTGGGTGTGGATGCGGGCGACCATGAAGTCGTCGTCGACGACGAGCACGTCGAGCTCGCTCATCGTGCCTCCCTCCCGGCCACCGGCGCGGGGGCCACCTCGACGCCGGGCAGACGCGCCGCGAACACCGCGCCTCCGTCGGCGCCCCGGTCGACCGTCACGGCGCCACCCCGACGCTCGCAGACGACCTGCACGAGCGCCAGCCCGACACCCCGCCCCTCGGCCGTGGACGTCTTGGTGCTCCACCCGCGGCGGAAGATCTCGCCGACCCGGTCGGGCGGGACGCCCGGGCCGGTGTCGACGACGGTGAGGTGGACGGTGTCGTCGTCGATCGCCAGGCCCACCTCGACCCCCGTGCCCCCGACGGAGACGGAGGCGTCCACGGCGTTGTCGACGAGGTTGCCCAGCACGGTGCCGACGTCGGTCGAGGCCTCCGGGTCCAGGCGGGGCAGCAGGCTGTCGTCGGTCACCCGCAGCACGACGCCCCGCTCGGCGGCCAGGCTGGTCTTCGCGATCAGCAGCGCGGCGACCGCCGGGTCCTCCACCCGGGCCAGCACCGCGTCGGAGATCTCGCGGCGGCGTCGGCTCAGCGTGCCGACGAGCCGCGAGACCTCGTCGTACTCCTCGAGCTGCACGAGCCCGGAGATGGTGTGCAGCTGGTTGTGGAACTCGTGGGTCTGCGCGCGCAGGGTGTTGGTGATCGACTCGCGCGCGCTGAGCTCGCTCTGCAGGGCCAGCAGCTCGGTGCGGTCGCGCAGGGTGATCACGCTGGCGACCCGGCGGCCGCGCTCGAGCACCGGGTTGCGGTTGACGACGAGGACCCGGTCGCCGAGCACCACGACCTGGTCGCGGATCTCGGTGGGGTCGGTCAGGAGGTCGTGCACCGCCGGCGCGACGTCGAGGTCGTCGACGCGGTGGCCCTCGACGTCGCCCTCCAGCGACAGCAGCTCGCGCGCGCTGTCGCTCAGCACCGTCACCGTGCCGTCGTCGGAGACGGCGACCACCCCCTCGCGCAGCGAGTGCAGCAGCGCCTCGCGCTGGTCGGCCAGGGCGGCGATGTCGGCCGGCTCCAGCCCCCTCGTACGCCGCCGGATCAGGCGCGAGAGCAGGAACGAGCCGGCCATCCCCAGCGCGAGGCCGAGACCTGCGACCGGCACCACGTCGATCAGGACGCTGTCGGCCCGCTCGCCCCAGGTGGGGTACTCCTCGGCCACCACCGCGATGCCGACCAGCGCGAGCCGGCGGTTGATGATCGGCACCTGCGCGGCGATCGAGGACGTGCCGAAGTCGTCGACGTCACCGGTCCAGGCGCGCAGGCGCTGGTCGGGGCTGCCCAGCAGGTCGAACCGCTCGTCGCGACCCGCGAAGTCGCTGCTGACCAGCACCGTGCCGTCCGGTGCGACGAGGTAGACCCCGCTGGCCTGGTAGCTGTCGCGTGTGACCTGGGTGATCGTGGCCAGGGACCCCCGCTTCTCGGCGACGGTGCCGTCGCGGAACGTCGTCCGGACGAACCGGTCGTTGGCCAAGCGCTCCGCGGCGTCGCGCATCGCGGCACCCCGCGTGGCGCGGAAGTCGGCGTCGCTCTGCTGCACCGAGACCACGCTGGCCACCACCACGACGACCAGCATCACGCTCACCTGCAGCACCAGGAACTGGCCGGCGAGCGTCGCCGGCCACCACCGCGAGCGTGACCACAAGTTCCACAACCTCCATTGCTTTCCCAAGCGTGACGAGCACCACACGCAGTCTCCACCATCAGGTGGCCGGTCCGTGCGCGGACCGATCACGACCCCCACGAGATCGGAAGATCGGAGGGCGCATGAGGCGCCGAAGGACGACGAGAGCCCTCGCCACGGCAGTGGCGATCGGCAGCGCGCTGGTGCTGGCCACCGGCTGCGGGGTGACCCGGGGCGACCAGAGCCGGGACCTGACCATGCTGATCCCCAACAGCCCCGGTGGCGGCTACGACCAGACCGGGCGCGCCGCGGTCGCGGTGATGGACCACGGTGACATCACCGGCGGCTCGTTCGAGGTCACCAACGTGATCGGCGCCGGCGGCTCGGTGGCGATGACGCGCCTGATGAACGCCGAGGGCGACGAGCGCACCATGATGACCGCCGGCCTCGGCGTCGTCGGGTCGCTCTACTCCTTCGGTGCTCCCTACAAGCTCGACGACGCGACGCCGCTGGCCCAGCTCATCGAGGACCAGGAGGGCGTGCTCGTCCCGTCGGACTCGCCGTACAAGACGATCGACGACCTGGTCGAGGCGTGGAAGGCCGACCCCGGCTCGGTCGTCGTCGGCGGCGGGTCGTCGCCCGGCGGGCCCGACCACCTCTTCCCGATGCAGCTGGCCAGCGCGGTCGACGTGGAGCCCCGCGACGTGCGCTACGTGCCGTACGACGGCGGCGGTCCGCTGACCAGCGCCCTGCTCGGCAACAAGATCGACGTCGGCTTCTCCGGCGTCGGCGAGTTCACCGGGCAGCTGTCGTCCGGCGACCTGCGGCTGCTGGCCGTGTCGGGCGAGGAGCGCCTCAAGGGCGCGGGTATCGGCGACGCGCCCACCCTGACCGAGTCGGGCATCGACCTGGTCTTCACCAACTGGCGCGGCGTGTTCGCGCCGCCCGGCATCTCCGAGGAGCGGCGCGACGAGCTGATCGCGATGCTGCAGGAGATGCACGACACCCCCGAGTGGCACCAGGCGCTCGAGGACAACGGCTGGATCGACGAGTTCAAGACCGGCGACGACTTCACCGCGTTCCTGCAGGAGCAGGACCAGCGCGTCGCCACCACCCTCGAGGAGCTGGACCTGCTGTGAGCACACCACTCGACACCCACCCCGGGACACCCGGGACCCCGGGCGACCACGACCCCGCGCTCCCCGACCGCGACCTGCCGCAGCTCGGCCTGGCCGGCGCGCTGGTCGTGATCGGCGCCTACACCTTCTACGACGCGACCACGCTGCAGATCGGCTTCGGCGACCCGGTCGGCCCCCGCGTCTTCCCCTACGTCATCGGCGCCGTCACGGTGGTCCTCGGCGTGCTGCTCGCGATCGCCACGATGCGCGGCGACGTCGCCGAGGGCGAGGGCGGCGAGGACGTCGACCTGCGCCAGCCGGCCGACTGGCTGACCGTCCTCAAGCTCGTCGGCGTCCTGATGGTCACCGTGCTCACGGTTTCCTTCCTGGGCTGGGCGATCAGCGGCGCGATCCTGTTCGTCGGCGCGGCGTGGTCGCTCGGCAGCCGCACCCTCGTGCGTGACGTCATCGTCGGCCTCGTGCTGTCGGTCGGCAGCTGGTACGCCTTCCACGAGGGCCTCGGGGTCATCCTCCCGGCCGGGATCCTGGACGGGGTGCTCTGATGGACAGCCTCTCCCTGCTCGCCGACGGCTTCGGTGCCGTCCTCACCCCGCAGAACCTCCTCTTCGCCGCGATCGGCGTGCTGCTCGGCACGTTCGTCGGCGTGCTGCCCGGCATCGGGCCGGCCATGGCGGTGGCGCTGCTGCTGCCGGTGACCTACGGCCTGGACCCCGTCCCGGCGTTCATCATGTTCGCCGGCATCTACTACGGCGGCATGTACGGCGGGTCGACCACCTCGATCCTGCTCAACACCCCCGGTGAGTCCGCGTCGGTCATGACGGCCCTCGAGGGCAACCTCATGGCCCGGGCCGGCCGCGCCGCGCAGGCGCTGGCGACCGCGGCGATCGGCTCGTTCATCGCCGGCACGATCGGCACCCTGCTCGTGGTCTTCTTCGCCCCGGCGCTCGCCTCGGTGGCCGTCGAGATCGGCGCACCGTCCTACTTCGCGCTGATGGTCCTGGCGATGTTCTCGGTGACCAGCGTGCTCGGCGGGTCGGTGCTGCGCGGCTTCGTCGCCCTCTTCCTCGGCCTCACGATCGGACTGGTGGGCCTCGACCTCAACACCGGCCAGCCCCGGCTCAGCTTCGACCAGCCGCTGCTGGCGGACCGGATCGACGTCGTCGTGGTGGCGGTCGGCATCTTCGCCCTCGGCGAGGCCCTGTGGGTGGCAGCGCACCTGCGCCGCAGCCCGGTCCGGGTGATCCCGGTCGGCCGTCCCTGGATGGACCGCTCCGACTGGCGCCGCTCGTGGGGCCCCTGGCTGCGCGGCACGGCGTACGGCTTCCCGTTCGGCGCGTTGCCGGCGGGTGGCGCGGAGATCCCGACCTTCCTGTCCTACATCACCGAGAAGCGGCTCGCGAAGCGCAAGGGCGTCGACGAGTTCGGCAAGGGCGCCATCGAGGGCGTCGCGGGCCCGGAGGCGGCCAACAACGCCTCCGCTGCCGGCACCTTCGTGCCGCTGCTGGCCCTCGGCCTGCCGGTGACCGCGACCTCCGCGGTCATGCTCGCCGCCCTCCAGGGCTACGGCATCGAGCCGGGCCCCAGCCTGATGACCGACCAGCCCGAGCTGGTCTGGGCGCTGCTGGCCAGCCTGCTCATCGGCAACGCGCTGCTGCTGGTGCTCAACCTGCCGCTCGCCCCCGTGTGGGCCAAGCTGCTGCGGATCCCCCGGCCCCAGCTCTACGCCGGCATCCTGTTCTTCGCAGCCCTCGGCGCCTACGCCACCAACCTGCAGGCCTTCGACCTGTTCCTGCTGGTGGTGCTCGGACTGCTCGGGCTGGTCATGCGCCGCTTCGGCCTCCCCGTGCTGCCGCTGATCCTCGGGGTGATCCTCGGCCCGCTGATGGAGCAGAAGCTGCGCGAGGCGATGGCGATCTCCGACGGCGAGGTCTCGGGCCTGTGGAGCGAGCCGCTGGCCGTGGTGATCTACGTGGTCGTGGCGCTCGCCGTCGTGGCCCCCCTGGTGCTGCGGAGGGTGCGTCCCGCGCCAGCCGTGGTCGCCACCGAGCAGGACGTCCGTGACGAAGAGGAGAGCGTGCGATGACCGGGACCACGATCGTGGTGGGCTGGAGCCCCGACGAGTACGGCGAGGTGGCCCTGCGCCGCGCGGTCGAGGAGGCGCGGCTGCGCGAGGGGCGCGTCGTGGTGGTCAACGCCACCCGCGGCGACGCGCTGGTCGACGAGCGCTACGCCGACGAGGAGCAGCTGGGCCGGCTGGCCGAGGAGCTCGGCGCGAGCGGGCTGGAGGTCGACGTGCGCCGCTCCATGGGCGCCGACGTCGGCGACCAGGTGCTGGCGGTCGCGGCCGAGGTGTCCGCCGACCTCGTGGTCATCGGCCTGCGGCGCCGCTCGCCGGTCGGCAAGCTGCTGATGGGCAGCGTCGCGCAGCGGATCCTGCTCGGCGCGGAGTGCGCCGTGCTGGCGGTCAAGCCGCCCGCCTGACGCCCGAGCGGTGCGTGAGGGGGACTCCCGGGCTCGGGAGACCCCCTCACGCCCCGGCACTCTCCGAGGAACGACGAAGGGCCCGGTCCTGAGACCGGGCCCTTCGTTTCTGCGTTGGTACCCCCGACCGGATTTGAACCGGCGTTACCGCCGTGAGAGGGCGACGTCCTAGGCCGCTAGACGACGGGGGCTTGCAGGTGCCGCTCGCGAGCGGCGGGAGGAACAGTACCGAATCTTCCGGACCGCTCCAAATCCGGGCCTTGCGGCTCGGATCTTGCTGGGGTACTAGGACTCGAACCTAGAACAACTGAACCAGAATCAGCCGTGTTGCCAATTACACCATACCCCATGGGGGTATCGGATCACTCCGACCACCCACGTGGTTCCGTCCGTGCGACCTTCCGGAACCGACCCCGAACATTACATGCGAGGAGGCTGGGCGACCAATTCGGGGTGCCCTCCCGCCGGCGGCGCGGCGGCCCCGACGGCGGGGCCCTCGGCGGTGAGGCCCATGGCCCTGGCGGCCCACGAGGCGAGCACCAGGTAGACCAGCGACTGGGTCAGCGTGGACAGGATCATCCAGTAGCTGCTGCCTCCCGTGGCGTTGAGCGCCGACGTGAGGTCGCCGAACGCCAGCGCCAGGCCGAAGGCGAGGAAGTTGTTGAGCACGTGCATCGCGATGCCGGCCTCCAGCCCGCCCGTGCGGATGACGAGGACGCCCGCGACCACGCCGAAGGCGAACCGGTCGAAGAACACGGGCGGGTCCTGCGAGAGCCCGTGGAAGAGCGCGAAGATCAGCGCGGGGCCGACCACCGCCAGCACCTGCGAGGCACGTCGCCCCCACACCAGCGAGCCGAAGGCCTGGGTGAGGTAGCCGCGGAACAGGTACTCCTCCCCCGCCGCCTGCAGCGGCGTGAGGAGCACGATCACGAGCAGGAAGTCGCGGGTGCGGGTGGTGAAGTCGTTCATCTCCCCGACCGGCGCCTCGCCCGGCGCGAGCGGCAGCAGCGTGCCGACGACCAGCGAGGCGACCAGCGCGACCAGGGCGAGGCCCAGGCAGACCAGCAGGTAGCGCCAGCGCAGCCGCGGCGCCACCGACGACACCCAGCGCGGCTTGAGCCGGTGGAGCAGCCACGTCACCAGGAACGTCGCAGGGATCGCGGAGGCGATGACGACGTTGAGCAGCGCGAGCCCGACCGGTGTCGCCTCCGCCGTCACGTCGAGCGCGGCCTGGGCGTCGGCGGCGCTGCGGCCACCGGCCATCAGCAGCGCGAACGCCACCAGGCCGGCGACCAGCGGCACCAGCGCGAAGACGAGGACGAGGAGCAGCACCGAGCCCAGCAGCGAGCGCCAGACGCCGGGTCGGCCGACGCGGTGGAGCTGGTGGTACTGCGGCCGGAAGTCCGGTGTCAGCTCTCGAGCCACCGTGCGACCCTCAGGCCAGCGCCGAGCGGAGGCGCGCGAGGCTGCGCTCGCGACCGAGCAGCTCCATCGACTCGAAGAGCGGCGGGCTCACCCGGCGGCCGGTGACCGCGACGCGGACCGGGCCGAAGGCCACGCGCGGCTTGAGCTCCATCCCCTCGACCAGGGCGACGCGCAGCGCCTCCTCGATCGAGGCCGTGGACCACTCGTGGATGCCCTCGAGGGCGTCGAGGGACGCCTGCACCACCCCGCGGCCGGTCTCGTCGAGCACCTTGGCGACGTCGTCGCCGTCGCGCTCGAAGGCGGCCTCGTCGACGAACAGGAACCCGAGCATCGGAGCGGCCTCGGTGAGCTTGTTGATCCGCTCGCCGACCAGCGGCATCGCGAGCTCGAGCATCTGCGCGTCCGCGTCGGACACCGGGTCGCCCACGACGCCGGCCTCCTTGAGGAACGGCAGCACCCGGTGGGTGATCTCGTCGAGGGACAGCAGCCGCATCTGCGAGGTGTTGATCGCCTCGGCCTTCTTGAGGTCGAAGCGCGCCGGGTTGGGGTTGACGTCCTTGATGTCGAACGCCTCCACCATCTCGGCGAGGGAGAAGACGTCGCGGTCGCCCGAGATCGACCAGCCGAGCAGGGCGAGGTAGTTGAGCAGGCCCTCGGGGATGAAACCCTGCTCGCGGTAGGCCAGCGCGTGCGCCTCCGGGTCGCGCTTGGAGAGCTTCTTGTTGCCCTGGCCCATGACGTAGGGCAGGTGGCCGTAGACCGGCGTGGTGGTGGCGATGCCGAGCGCGACCAGCGCCTCGAACAGCGCCAGCTGGCGCGGGGTGCTGGAGAGCAGGTCCTCGCCGCGCAGGACGTGGGTGATCTCCATCAGCGCGTCGTCGACCGGGTTGACCAGCGTGTAGAGCGGGTCACCGTTGGCGCGCGAGAGGGCGTAGTCGGGGACGTTCTCGGTCTCGAAGCTGATCTCGCCGCGGACCGCGTCGTCCCAGGTGATCGAGCCCTCCGGCATCCGGAAGCGGACGACCGGCCGGCGACCCTCGGCCTCGAAGGCTGCGCGCTGCTCGGCGGACAGGTCGCGGCAGAAGCCGTCGTAGCCCTGCGCCTTCGAGCCGGAGGCCTTGCGACGCGCGTCGACCTCCTCGGTCGTGCAGAAGCAGTCGTAGGTGTAGGACGAGTCGCGCAGCCGCGCCAGCACGTCGCGGTAGACGTCGCCGCGCTCGCTCTGGAGGTACGGCCCGTGCGGTCCGCCGACCTCGATGCCCTCGTCCCAGTCGAGGCCGAGCCAGCGCCACAGCTTGAGGATCGCGTCGTAGGACTCCTGCGTGCTGCGCTCGCGGTCGGTGTCCTCCATCCGGAACACGATTTGGCCACCGTGGTGGCGCGCGAACGCCCAGTTGAACAGGGCGGTGCGGACCAGGCCGACGTGCGGCGAGCCGGTGGGCGAGGGGCAGAAGCGGACGCGGACGGGGGTGCTCATGGTGATGGGGTCTCTCCGGGTCTAGCCGCGTCGGGCGACGGGGTTGGTCAGGGCGCCGATGCCGGCGATCGAGATCTCGACCTCGTCACCGACCTGCATCGGACCGACACCCTCGGGGGTGCCGGTGAGGATGACGTCGCCGGGCAGCAGCGTCATCACGGACGAGACGTGGGCGACCAGGGCCGGCACGTCGAAGATCATGTCGGCGGTGGTGCCGTCCTGGACGACGTCGCCGTTGAGGTAGGTCTGCACCGCGCGGCCGTCGGCGAAGGCCTGCGGGTCGAGGTCGGTCTCGATCCACGGCCCCAGCGGGCAGAAGGAGTCGAAGCCCTTGGCGCGGGTGAACTGCACGTCGGACTTCTGCAGGTCGCGCGCGGTGACGTCGTTGGCGATCGTGTAGCCGAAGATCACGTCGGTCGCCTGCTCGGCCGGGACGTCGCGGCAGATGCGTCCGATGACGACGGCGAGCTCGCCCTCGTAGTGGAGGTTGCTGGTCTGCGGCGGGTAGTAGATCGGGTCGCCCGGGCCGACCACCGTGGTGTTCGGCTTGAGGAACATCAGCGGCTCGGCAGGCACGTCACCGCCCATCTCCGCGGCGTGGGCGGCGTAGTTGCGGCCGATCCCGACCACCTTGCTGCGCGGGATGACCGGCGCGAGCAGGCGTACGTCGGCCAGCCGGTGCTCCTCCTCGAGCAGCTTGATCCCGACGTAGAGGGGGTCCCCGGCGAGGGCGACCACCACCGAGTCGTCGGCGGGCTGGCCGAACTCGTCGACCTCGCCGGTCACGACCCCGAACCGCGGCTCCTCGCCGGTGCTGAACCTGCAGATGCGCATGACCCGACCCTATCGAGCGCCCCGGCACCTCGGCGACGTCGGGCGAGCCGGGGGCAGGGCGTCCCGGTGCCTGTCCGGGACGCCCCGCCGTGCCGGTGGTCAGTCACCCCCGTGACCCTGACCACCACGAGCCGCTCGAAGCGGTGTCGCGCCCATCGTGCCCCGGCCCGGCGCGGGGTCCGAACGCTCCGGCACAACCCGAACAACCCCGAACAGCGATCAGTCCGCGGACCCGCCGAGCCGGAGCCAGCGGACCGACATCGACGCGCGCACCCGGGCCGGCAACGACTCGACGACCACCATGGCGAGGAAGCCCGAGATCAGCTTGTCCACGACCGAGGTGAGCACGTTGGACACCGCGACCGAGGCCCACATCGAGGAGAGCAGGACGTGGGCGCTCCGCGTGACCGCGTCCGTGCCGTGGCCGGAGAAGCCGTGGTCCACGGTGACGATGAGGGGGACGGCGACGACCGAGCACACCGCAGCCACGAGCAGGTTGAGCAGGAAGAAGCGCGGCACGGAGCGCGCCAGGGCGAAGCGCCGCACGCCGTAGCCCCAGAGGAGCGCCCCCACCACGTTGACCGGCGCGAACAGCAGCGACTCGGGCCCGCTGACCGCGACGCCGGCGATGTTGGTGGCCAGGCCGACGAGCGCTCCCCACCACGGACCGAGCACGACCGCCGCGCAGGCGGTGCCGGTCATGTCGAGGTGCACCGGCAGGTGCAGCAGGTCGACCAGGCTGCGCCCGAGCAGGTTGAGGAGCAGGCTGCCGAGCAGCACCCCCACCACCCAGCCGCGGGGGATCCGACCCGGCGGCGGCGCTGCCGGATGGGGCTCGGGGTCGGGCTCGGGCTCGAGCCGGTGGTCGGGCTGAGCCTCCGGCGCGGGTGCCGGGACGGGGTCGCTCGCCGGGACCGTCGCACGGCTCCGGGCCCGCCGGGCCTCCTCGGCCCACCGGTCCGCCTGCTCGTCCGTGGCCCCGAGCGCGCGGCCGAGGTCGCCGATGAGGTCCGCGTCGATGCGCTGGCGCCCGAGGCGGAAGGCGTCGTACACCGTGGTCCGCCCCACGCGCGCGGCCTCGGGGCTGGAGCCACGCTCGCGGCGGACCCGGCTGACCCGGCTGGCGAGCTCGCCGAACGACGGCTGCCCGGCCTCGTCCCGGAGCGCGACCAGGCGGCGGACGAGGTCGTCGTACGGTCCGTCCATCCCTGCCACCTGCTCCCCCGGTCCGTGCCCGGCCCGGATCGTATCTAGAGTCGTGCGCCATGGAGGTGCTCTCGCGGGATTCGTGGCGTGCGCGCGCCGAGGCGCACGCGGCTCGCGTGGACGCGCTCGTCGCACCGCACCTCGCGCGCCGTTCCGGGCAGGTGAAGCACCCGGTCCACGACTTCCTCTTCACCTACTACTCCCAGCGCCCCGCGCAGCTGCGGCGGTGGCACCCGGGGTTCGGTGTCCTGCTCGAGGACGCGCCCGAGCACGCCGGGCTGAAGGGCTACGACGGGGACCCGGTCGGGGTCACCGAGGCCCACGTGGCGTCCCAGCAGCGCCTGCTGCGCCAGGTCCACGGCCTGCTGTCGGCCACCGCGGCACGGGCGCCCCAGCTCAGCTGCTTCGGGCTGCACGAGTGGGCGATGGTGCACCGCTCGGTCGAGCACGGCACGCGCCACGACTGGCCGCTGCGCCTGGGTCCGGCCGGCACCGACGAGGTCGTCGAGCAGCACCGCATCGGGTGCACGCACTTCGACGCGTTCCGGTTCTTCACCCCCACCGCGCGCCTGCTCAACACCCTCCAGCCCGGTCGCGACGACCGGACCGCCTTCGAGCAGCCCGGCTGCCTGCACGCCGGGATGGACCTTTACAAGCACGCCTTCCGGCTCAGCCCGATGGTGCCCAGCGAGCTCGTCGCCGACTGCTTCGAGCTCGCCCGCGAGATCCGGGTGCTCGACATGCGCGCCTCCCCCTACGACCTCGCCGGCCTCGGGTTCGACCCCGTCGCCATCGAGACCACGGCCGGCAAGGCGGCGTACGTGGAGGCTCAGCGCGGGTTCGCCGAGCGCGGCGCTCCCCTGCGCGCGCGCCTGGTCGCCGAGTGCGAGCGACTGCTCGCGGTCGTGGGCTCGCCGGCGTGAGCCCGCGACCGCACGTCCGCTCGGCGCTGCCCTGGCTGCGCTCCGGACCCGTCCACAAGGTCCACACGAGCGCGGTCGCGGAGATGGACGACCTCATCGCGCGGGCGGGCTACCTGCGCCTCGACCTCGACGGGGCCGTGATGACCTCGCGCGCGGCGGCGCACGCGGAGATCGGGCGCGCGTTCGGCTTCCCCGACTGGTACGGACCGAGCTGGGACGGCTTCAACGACTGCATGGGCGGCTGGGTCCTCGAGCACGACGGAGACCTGGTGGCCGTGGTGGTGAGCGGCGTGGAGGAGGCGGCGGCCGCGGCCCCGGTGACGACGATCGAGGTCGGGTGGGGTCTGCTCGAGGTGAAGTTCGGCGTGGTGCCGACCCTCGGGGCGGGGCAGACGGCCACGATCGACCTCGACCTCTTCATGGTCGGCGACGGGCCGGACTTCGACCGTCCCGGGCCTGCCTGAGGCCCTAGAACTCGTAGCCGAACGCCTCGATGGTGTCGGCGAAGACCTCGGCGACGCGCTGGCGCGAGGCGTCGGTGTAGAGCTCGCGGTAGTGGCCGGCCGGGCGGGCGTTGCCCTTGGCCCGGGGCAGGTCGGGCTCGCCTGGGAGCTCGAGGTGGGCCCAGACCTCGCGCAGCTCGGCGTCGAGGTTCTCGTAGCGCAGCACGCGGTCGAGCGCCATCTTCCCGCGGATCCGGTAGAGCCGGCGGTTGTTGGACAGCTGCTCGATCCAGATCTCCTGGACGTAGGTCTCGAAGTCGGGCAGCTCGGGGCGGTCCTTGTACTTCCAGAAGTAGAGCGAGACGACCGCGTCCCAGGGGTTCCGCTCGATGGCGAAGGTGAAGTAGTCGTTCCACGCCTCGGGGCCCACCAGGTCGCGCGTGGCCTTGGCGCCCATGTGGTTGTAGGCCTTGCGGGGCAGGGGCGGCGAGGCGAAGTTCTGCGGTCCGCGACCGCCCGCGGCCGCACGCAGCGCCTCGTCCTCCGGGCTGATCTCGGTGATGATGTCGTCGGGACCGCACACCTGCGACAGCGCGATCTCCACGCTCGTGCCCGCCGTCTTGCGGGTCTTGAGGAAGATGAAGCGATGGAGGTGGGACGCGATCACGGGGAAGACCCTAGCCGTCGGCCCGCCGATACGGTGGACGCCGTGACCGAGCCCCAGACAGCCACCGGCACCCACTTCCGCGGCGAGGACTGGTACGGCGACGACCTCGGCGCCGCCCGGTTCACCGACTGCACCTTCACCGACGTCGACCTGTCCGAGGCCACGACGTCGGGTGCGGTCTTCGAGGGCTGCACCTTCCACGGCGGGCGGTTCAACGCCTCGACCCACACCGCCACCGCGTTCGTGGGCTGCGACTTCCGGCGGACGTCGTTCTTCGACGCGACCCTCGACGGCTGCAAGCTGGTCGGCTCGACCTTCACCGAGTGCACCCTGCGCCCGCTCACCGTCACCGGTGGCTCCTGGCTGGGCGTGACCATCCGCGGCACCATCCTCGCCCGCCTCGACCTGCGCGGTGTCGACCTCCGCGAGGCCGACCTGTCGATGTCGGACCTGACCCTCGCCGTCCTCGCCGGCGCGCGGCTCGACCGTGCCGTCCTGCGCGAGACCACCCTCGACCGCACCGACCTCCGCGGCGCGAGCCTCGACGGCGTCGACCTGTCGGCCGCGACCCTCAGGCGGACCCGCCTCGACCTCGCCGGCGCCGTCCTGCTCGCCGAGCTGCACGGCGCGGACGTCGACACCTCCGGCTAGGGCGTACGTCCCGGCCCCCCGGCCCGCCGGCCCGCCGGCTGCTCCTCCCCCGGGTATCTAGGGACGTTCTGGTGGGAGAAATGGCCTCCCGACCCACCAGAACGTCCCTAGATACCCGGCCTCGGGCCCGAGCCCGGTGACGACCGCGACCTGCCGCGGGCGGCGTACGCCACCGACTGGACGCACGCCGTTGACGCTGGACGCACGCCATGGCGTGCGTCGAGCGGACACAGGTCCGCTCGAGTCACCCCGTGGACGCCTCACGCGAGCCGGGCGCGCAGCCCGTCGACGACGAGGTCGAGCCCGAGGTCGAAGTCGGGCAGCGACTCCAGCGGTCGGTCGACGGCGCCGAGGCTGACGGCCTGGCGCGCGGTCTGCTCCTCGAAGGCGTGGCCGAAGACGTAGTGCAGCAGGGTGCGGGACGCGACGGCGGCGAGGTCGGCGGGCGCACCGGCGTCGGCGAGCACCTTCTCGAGCTCGCTCACCGGTCCGGCCGCGCCGAGGCCGAAGGCCCAGACCGTGGCGACCACGTCGGCGCCGTCGGTGCAGGCCAGCATGGCCAGGCGCAGCTCGGTGCAGACCTCGCGCAGCCGGTCGGGCCACGCGACCGCCGTCCTGGGGCGGGCGCCGCGGGCCAGGATCTCGTCGGCGACGGCCGCGAGGAGCTCCTGCTTGCTGGCGAAGTGGTGGTAGATCGCGCTCGGCTGCACGCCGAGCTCGGAGCCGAGCCGGCGCATCGTCAGCGCGGACAGCCCGTGGGTGTCGAGCAGCGCGACGGCGTGCGCCAGGACGTCGCTGCGCCTGTGGGCCACGCCACCCTCCCGCTCGTCGGACCGCGTTGACGCGGTGCTGGCGCCCACCCTAACCTGAACGCCGTTCAGCCTGAACACCGTTCAGGTGGCCCCGCACCCCGAGCCAGCCCGAGGAAAACCATGAGCACCCGTGCGCGCACCCGCCACCACCCCGGCACCGACATCGCCCTGGTCGCCGCGTTCGCCGCCCTCGTCGCCGCGTGCGCCCTGCTGCCCGCCATCAAGGTGGCCGGCCCCGTCCCCATCACGCTGCAGACCTTCGCGGTGCTGCTCTCCGGTGCGGTCCTGGGCTCCCGGCGCGGCTTCCTCGCGGTCCTGCTGTACGTCGTCGCGGGCGCGGCGGGGCTGCCGATCTTCTCCGGCGGCGCCGGCGGTCCGGCCGTGCTGGCCGGGCCGACGGCCGGCTACCTCGTCGGCTTCCCGCTCGCGGCCGGCCTCTGCGGTGCCATCGTCGAACGGCTCCCGCGCCGCTCCCTGGTGAGCTCCGTGGCCGTCTTCTGCGCGGGCCTGCTGAGCTCGGCGGTCTGCATCCACACCCTCGGCATGGCCGGGCTCGTGCTGCGCGCCGACATGTCGTGGGCGACGGCGTTCGACATCGACAAGGTCTTCTGGATCGGCGACGTGCTGAAGAACGTGGCGATGGCCCTCGTCGCCACCGCCGTCCACCGCGCCTTCCCCGACATGCTCGGACGCGAGGTCCTGGCGCCGCTCGCGCAGCCCGAGGGCACGCCCGCCGCGTGAGTGACGTCCGCCTCGAGCAGGTCACCGTCTCGGTCCCGACGCACGACGGGCAGCGCGAGATCCTGCACGAGACCTCGCTGCACCTCACCGAGCGGCGGATCGCCCTGGTCGGCCCCAACGGCTCGGGCAAGTCGACGCTCGCGCGTCTGCTCAACGGGCTGGTGCCGGCCACCAGCGGCCGCGTCCTGGTCGACGGCCTCGACGTCGCCCGCGACGGGCGCGAGGTCCGGCGGCGCGTCGGCTTCGTCTTCACCGACCCGGCCGCGCAGCTGGTCATGCCCACCGCCCGCGAGGATGTGGCCCTGTCGCTGCGCCGCACCCACCGCGACCGGACGGCGCGGCTCGAGGCCGCCGACCGGGTGCTCGCCGACTTCGGCCTCGCCGGCTTCGGCGACCGCAGCGTCCACGCGCTGTCCGGCGGCGAGGGCCAGCTCCTGGCGCTCGCGGGCGTGCTCGCGACCGGCCCGTCGGTCCTGGTCGCGGACGAGCCGACCACCCTCCTCGACCTCGGCAACAGCCGGCGGGTCGGTGACCTGCTGATGGGCCTCGAGCAGCAGGTGGTCGTGGTGACCCACGACCTCGAGCTGGCCGCGCGGTGCGACCGGGCGCTGCTGGTGCGCGACGGGCGGGTCGAGCGCGACGGCCACCCGGCCGAGGTCGTGGCCCACTACCGGGCGCACGCGTGAGCGCCGAGCTGCTCGGGCTGCACCGGCCCGGGACGACGGTGCTGCACCGTCTCCCCGCGGGCGCCAAGCTCCTCGGGCTCGTCGTCGCCAGCACGGTCGTGGTCGTCGTACGCGGGCCGGTGTCGGGCCTCCTCGCCCTGGGCGTGTCCTTCGCAGTGCTCACCTGGTCGGGAGCGCCGCTGCGGGCGACGGTGCGCGCGCTGCGCTGGCTGCTGCTCACGACCGCGCTCCTGGGCGCCTGGACGGTCTGGCAGAACGGCTGGCCTCGCGCGGTCGAGGTGGTCGCGGACCTGCTGGCGCTCGTGCTTCTCGCGACCACGCTCACCGTGACGACGCCCGTCGACGCGGTGATGGACGCGCTGGCGCGGGGGCTGCGACCGCTGCGGCGCCTCGGCGTCGACCCCGACGCGGTGGCGCTGGCGTTCTCGCTGATGCTCCGGGCGATCCCCTCGACGATCCTGCTCGCCGAGGAGGCCCGCGACGCCGCCGTCGCGCGGGGGCTCGAGCGCTCGCCGCGGGCGCGGCTGATCCCCTTCGTGGTGCGGGTGGTGGCCCGCGCCCGCGACACCGGCGACGCCCTCCACGCGCGCGGGATCGGCGACGACTGACCGTCGGTCGCTCCGGGCCGGCGAGCTGCGGGTGCGCGGACCGAGCACCGGCTCACCAGCCCGGCGGCCTCCGGTCGTGCCACGGCGCGGCGGCCTCGACCTGCGCGGACAGCGAGAGCAGCAGCTCCTCCTCGGCGGGCCGCGCGGCGAGCATCACGCCGACGGGCAGGCCGTCGTCGGTCCAGTGGAGCGGCAGCGACACCGCCGGCATGCCGGTGACGTTCCACGCGCTGGTCCAGGGCGTGAACGCCTTCTGCGCCGCGAAGTCGCGGGCCGGGTCGGCGTCGTCGCGCAGCTCCCCCACCGGCGCCGGCGGGCGGGCGAGCGTGGGCGTGAGGACGACGTCGTACGGCGCGAGGGCGGCGAGGGCCGCCGCGGCGTGCTGGCGCAGCCGGGCGATGGCGAGGCCGAACCCGGGGCCGCTGACGGCGTGGCCGCGTGCGGACAACCAGCGGGTGAGCGGTCGCAGCCGGTCCTCGCGGCCGGGGGGCGCGGCCGAGAGGGCGGTGAGGACGGCCCAGCAGGTCTCGAAGTCGGCGACCGCGTCGCGCGGGATCGGCACCGGCACGTCCTCGACCTCGTGCCCGAGGCCCTCCAGCAGCCGTGAGGCGGCGTCCCACGCGGCGACGCTCGTGGCGTCGACCGCGACGTCGGCGATGACCGGCTCGACGAACCGGGCCACGCGCAGCCGTCCGGGCTCGCGGTCGCAGGCGGCGAGGAACGGCGCGGAGGGCGCCGGCGCCCACGACGGGTCGCCGACGCGGCGTCCTGCGATCACGTCGAGCAGCGCCGCCGCGTCGTGGACCGTACGGGCGAGGGTGCCGGCGGTCGACAGCCCGACGGGGTCGCCGTAGCGCGGTGCACCGCTGACCCGGCCGCGCGTGGGCTTGAGGCCGACGAGGCCGCAGCACGAGGCGGGGATCCGGATCGAGCCACCGCCGTCGGAGCCCGGCGCCACCGGCAGGAGCCCAGCGGCCACCGCTGCTGCGGCGCCGCCCGAGGACCCGCCGGCCGTCCGGGCCGTGTCCCAGGGCGTGACCGACGGTGGTGCGACGTCGGGCTCGGTGTAGCAGGGCGAGCCGAACTCCGGGGTGCTCGTCTTGCCCAGGCTCGGCATCCCGGCGTCCTCGACCGACTGCACGAGGGCGTCGGACTCCTCGGGCACGAAGTCGTCGTAGGCCGCGGACCCGAACGTGGTGCGGACACCGGCCGTGGGGTGGAGGTCCTTGATGCCGGTCGGCACGCCCCACAGCGGCCCGGCGTCCGCAGGTGGGCCGGCCTCGACGAGGCGGCGGGCGTGCTCGCGGGCGCGGTCGTGGGAGGTGGTGACGAAGGCGCCGACCCGGTCGGCGCGGGCGGCGTAGTGCTCGACGAGCTCGACGGGCGACACCTCGCCCCGGCGTACGGCGTCGCCCTGCTCGAGCGCGGTCAGGTCGTGGAGCGGCATGGGGGCGACGCTAGCGGGCGGCGCGTACGAGCTGTCGGCGCCGGGGTGGGCGTCGAGATCCCCGGATATCCGGGGAAACC
>NZ_JBHLXH010000001.1:694371-698126 GCF_042432345.1 Nocardioides zeicaulis
GAAGCGGCGGTTCCGGCATCGAGGTGCCCAGGTGAGGTGCCGAGGGTCAGGCGGCGACCTCGGCCTCGTGGGCCACGAGGGCGTCGAGCGCGCCGAGCAGTTCCTGGACCTTGGCCTCGTCGGTCAGCGGGTCGCCCTCGACGGCGGCGACGTCGACCACGATGCCGTCGACCACGACGGCGCCGGCGATCTTCGCCGAGTGACGGGCGTGCTCGTGCGACCACTTGCCGCCGTACGGCGTCGGGGTGGCGCCGATCGCGGCGAACGGCTTGCCGACGATCGCGCCCTGGCCGTAGGGGCGGGAGAGCCAGTCGATGGCGTTGTTGAGCACGGCCGGCATGGTGCCGTTGTACTCGGGCGTCACGGCGAGGACGCGGTCGGCCGAGGCGACGGCCTGGCGCAGCGAGGAGGCGCTGGCGGGCACGGTGTCGCCGTCGATCTCCTCGCTGTAGAACGGGACGGTGTCGAGGCCCTCGACCACGTCGACGGTGACACCCGCGGGGGCGTTGTCGCGCAGGTGCTCGGCGATGCGACGGTTGAGCGAACCGCTGCGGGTGGAGCCGAGGAGGACGGCGACACGGGTCTGCTTGTCAGTAGTCATGACCCCTTAAACGGACCGTGGTCCGTTTTCATTCCCGTGCTCGCGTACGTCGTGCAGCCTAGGCTGGGAGCCGTGATCCGACTGCTCCCGATGGCCGACGACCCGGCCCCGGAGCGTGCGGACGCCGCCCGCAACCGCGAGGCGATCCTCGCGGCCGCGCTCCGCCTGGTGCACACCCGGGGCGTCGGCTGCGTGACCATGGAGACCGTGGCCGCCGAGGCCGGCGTCGGCAAGGCCACCGTCTTCCGGCGGTTCGAGACGCGCGAGGGCCTGATGGCCGCGGTGCTCAACGAGTCGGAGTCGCTGTGGCAGGCCAGCGTGATGTCCGGGCCGCCCCCGCTGGGACCCGGGGCGCCGCCGATGGACCGGCTGCTCGCGTTCGGGCACTCCCGGCTGCGCACCAACCTCACTCACGCCGACCTGATCGCGGCCGCGGGACGCCCCGGCGCACGGTCGGCGGCCGCGGTGTCGTTCACCAACATGCACGTGCGGCACCTGCTCGGCGAGCTCGGCGTCTCCGGCGACCTGCTGATGCTCGCCACTGCGCTGCTCGCCCCCCTCGAGATGGTGGTGCTCGACCAGCAGGTGACCCGCGAGCACCTGCCGCTGGAGCGCATCCAGGCCGGCTGGGACGACCTCGTGCACCGGGTCGTCGGCGCCTGAGCCTCAGCCGGCGGAGGCGGCCGTGAGGCCGACGGCCCACACCCCCAGCGCCGGCACGACGGCGGCGAGCGGCACCCACCACGTCGGGCGGCGGTTGCCCCAGCGCACCAGCACCACGACCAGGGCCGCGAGCCAGAACACCAGCGGCGCGAGCCCCGAGGCCAGGAAGCCCGTGCCGGTCGGGCCGTCGAGGCACGGCACGACTGCCTGGCAGTCGTCGGCCTCGATCGTGAGCAGGACGCCCAGGAGGCTGCCGGAGGCGGCGGCGTAGCCCAGCACGGCGAGCAGCAGGACCGTGACCACGCGGTCGGCGGTGGGGACGGGCGGGAAGGCGTACGTTGGGGGGTGGGTCATGCGAGCACGCTAGGTTCGGCGGACGCTCCGGCGGCCGCGATCGACCGCCGTTGAGCACGCGTCACCAGACCACTGGTCCAGGTGTGCCGGGTGGCTCAGCCGACCGCGGAGAAGGCGAGCGCAGCGCCGACGCCCCAGAGGGCGGCGCCGACGGCGACCCCGACCAGCGGCAGCCACCAGGTGCTGCGTCCGCGCCGCCAGCGCACGACCGTCCACGCCAGGGTGACGAGGAAGGCCAGGACCGGGGCACCGACGGCGACCGCCACGCCCGTGACGATGAGCCCGGTGCTGCAGCTGTTGACCCCGCAGCTGTCGGAGGTCATCACCAGGAGCAGGCCCATCAGCGACAGGATCGGCACCAGCACCAGGAACCCCACCATGAGCAGGACCGTGGCCAGCCGGCCACGGGCGGAGGGGGTGGAGGGGGCGCCGGTCTCCTCGGCGTAGGCGGTGTCGCTCACGCGAGAAAGGTAGAGGTCGCTCAGCGCTGCTGGCGGCGCAATCCGAAAGTCAGTCCGTCGAGGAGGGCCTCCCAGGACGCCTCGATCACGTTGGCGCCCACGCCCACGGTGACCCAGGACGACTCGCCGTCGCTGGTCTCGATCAGCACCCGGGTGGTGGCGTCGGTGCCGTGCCCGCCGGGCAGGGAGGGGTCGAGGATGCGCACCTTGTAGTCGACGAGCTCGAACTTCGCGACCTCGGGGAAGGCCTGGCCGATCGCCTCGCGCAGCGCGGCGTCAAGGGCGTTGACCGGGCCGTTGCCCTCCCCCGTGACGACGTAGCGCACGCCCTCCGCGCGCAGCTTGACCGTGGCCTCGGAGATCGCCTCGCCGTCCGTGCGGGTCTCGGTGATCACCCGCCACGACTCCACGTCGACGTACGACGGCCGGGCGCCCTCGACCTCCTCGGCCAGCAGCAGCTCGAAGGAGGCGTCGGCGGCCTCGAAGGTGTAGCCGCGCTGCTCCATCGCCTTGACCCGGTCGGTGACCCGGGTGACGAGCTCGCGGTCGTCGGACAGGTCGTAGCCGAGCTCGCGGCCCTTGAGCTCGATCGAGGCGCGCCCGGCCATGTCGGAGACGAGCAGCCGCATGTCGTTGCCCACCACGAGCGGGTCGAGGTGCTGGTAGAGGTCGGGGTCGACCTTGATCGCGCTGGCGTGCAGCCCTGCCTTGTGGGCGAAGGCGGAGTGGCCGACGTAGGGCTGGCGCGGGGCGGGCGGCACGTTGGTGACCTCGGCGACGGCATGGGCGATGCGGGTCGCCTCCCGCAGCAGCCCCTTGGGCAGCACCGCGCGGTCGAGCTTGGTCTCGAGGTTCGCCACGACCGTGACGAGGTCGGCGTTGCCGGTGCGCTCGCCGTAGCCGTTGATGCAGCCCTGCACGTGGGTGGCGCCGGCCGCGACCGCGGCGAGCGAGTTGGCCACCGCGCAGCCGGAGTCGTTGTGGGCGTGGATGCCGACCCGCGACCCGGTGGTCTCGATGACGTCGAGCACCACGTCGGACACCCAGTCGGGCAGCATCCCGCCGTTGGTGTCGCAGAGCGCGACGACCTCCGCGCCGGCCTCGGTGGCGGTGCGCAGCACCTCGAGCGCGTACGCCCGGTTGGCGCGGTAGCCGTCGAAGAAGTGCTCGGCGTCGAGGAACACCGTCTGCCCCTCCTCGCGCAGGTGGGTCACCGTGTCGCGCACCATCGCCAGGTTCTCCTCCAGCGTGGTGCGCAGCGCCAGCTCGACATGACGGTCGTGCGACTTCGCGACCAGCGTGACCACGCCGGCGCCCGAGTCGCGCAGCGCCGCCACCAGCGGGTCGTCGGCCGCGCGCACGCCGGCGCGGCGGGTCGCGCCGAACGCCGCGAGCCGGGCGTGGCGCAGGTCGAGCTCCTCGCGCGCCCGGCGGAAGAACTCGGTGTCCTTGGGGTTCGAGCCCGGCCACCCTCCCTCGATGAACCCGACCCCGAGCCCGTCGAGCTGGCGTGCGATGGCGAGCTTGTCGGCGACGGAGAGGTTGAGTCCCTCCTGCTGGGCGCCGTCGCGCAGCGTGGTGTCGTAGACGTGGAACGCGCCGTGCAGGTCCATCGGGGCTCTCTCGGTCGGGGTGGGGATCGGGGGCGAGAAACAGAAAGACCTCCTGGGGTGCAG
>NZ_JBHLXH010000001.1:698188-703477 GCF_042432345.1 Nocardioides zeicaulis
ACGGCACCGATCGTGCCACCGACGCGGCGCCGTGAGACGAGAGTCTCGCGATCTGGGCCGATAGTCGGAGGCGGGACGACTCCCCGACCTGCCAAGGTTGACCCATGATCACGGTCGAACGCCTCAGCAAGACCTACGGCGGGTTCACCGCCGTCGACGACGTCAGCTTCACGGCCAAGCGTGGTCGGGTGACCGGCTTCCTCGGCCCCAACGGCGCCGGGAAGACCACGACGATGCGGATCATGGTCGGCCTGACCCCCGCGTCGTCGGGCAGCGTCCGCATCGGGGGGCACGACTACCGCGACATCCCCAACCCGGGCCGCCACGTCGGCGTCCTCCTCGACGCCTCGGCGCAGCACGCCGGCCGCACGGGCCGCGAGGTCCTGACGATCGGCGCGAGGACCATGGGCCTGCCGGACGCGCGCGTCGACGAGATGCTGGAGATGGTCTCGCTCACCCAGGCCGAGTCCAAGCGCCGCGTGCGCAACTACTCCCTCGGAATGCGGCAGCGCCTGGGCATCGCGCACGCGCTGCTCGGCAACCCGTCGGTGCTGATCCTCGACGAGCCGGCCAACGGGCTCGACCCGGCCGGCATCCGCTGGATGCGGCAGCTGCTCAAGTCGTACGCCGACCAGGGCGGGACCGTGCTGCTGTCCAGCCACCTGCTCAACGAGGTCGAGCTGATCGCCGACGAGATGATCCTCATCGGGCGCGGCACGATCGTCGCCTCCGGCACCAAGGAGTCGCTGCTCTCCGGCCAGGCCAGCAGCACGCTGGTCCACTCCGAGGACGACGCCGCGCTCGCGGCGCGGCTGACGGCGGCGGGCCACACGGTCGCCGCCGAGAGCGGTGGGCTCCGCGTCGACTGCGACTCCCCGACCGTCGGCCGGGCTGCGCTGGAGGCGCAGGTCGTGCTGACCGAGCTCCGGTCCGGCGCCGCCGGCCTGGAGGACCTGTTCCTGTCCCTCACCGAGGACACCCAGCGCGAGGGACACCCCGCCGCCGCGACCGCCCAGGGAGGCACCGCATGACCGCCACCAGCACCGACGCCTCGTCCGAGCTCCTCGACGTCTCCGGCACCCCGGCCGTCCCCTTCACCCGACTGGTGGCCGTCGAGGTCCGCAAGGCCCTCGACACCCGCGCCGGGCGCTGGTTCTCGGCCTCGATCGTGCTCCTCAGCCTCGCCGTCGTGGTGATCTACGCCTTCGCCGCACCCGAGGACAGCCGCGACTTCAGCGACGTGATCGGCGTCGCCGGCGCCGTGCTCGGCTACTTCCTGCCGATCCTGCTCATCCTCATGGTCACCAGCGAGTGGAGCCAGCGCACCGGCCTCACGACGTTCACCCTGGAGCCCCACCGCGGACGGGTCGTGGGGGCCAAGCTGGTCGGCGGCCTCATCCTGGGCGCGGCGCTGATCCTCGTCGCGATGGCGGTCGCCGCGGTCGGGACGCTGATAGGCGGCGGCGACTGGTCGATCAGCAGCGACGTGCTGGTCAAGGGGTTCCTGGTCTCCAACCTGATCGCGATCCTCACCGGCTTCGCGATCGGCATGCTGCTGATGAACAGCCCGGCGGCGATCGTCACCTACTTCATCTACTCCCTGGTGCTGCCGATCGCGGTCGGCATCCTGGGGTCCTTCCAGGACTGGTTCGCCGACCTCGCGCCGTGGATCGAGTTCAACACCGCCCAGGGGCTGATGTTCCAGGCCGACGGCATGCCGAGCGGCGAGGTGCTGGCCCAGCTGCTGGTCTCCGGCACCATCTGGCTCGTCGTCCCGTTCGTCCTCGGCCTGCTGCGGCTGCTGCGCGCCGAGCCGAAGTAGGCCCGGACGGGCCCGGGCCCGACCGTCAGGTCGGGAAGCCGCGGAAGGCGAGGTGGTCGCGGACCCGGTCGATGTCGGACTCCGAGGGCACCTCGTCGGTGACCCTGGTGATGGAGACGGCGATGTCGGCGGTGTCGGGGAGCATGCCCTCCTGGGCGAGCTCGGCGGCGATCGCGGCGACCTCGTCGTCGGTCAGACGTCGGCGCAGCAGCGCGAGCAGCGCGACGTAGTCCTGGCGAGGCACGCCGGTGGGGTACCCCTCGCGGAGCCACGTCACGACTCGGTTCAACGGCACGGGACGCTCCTCACTTCTCGACCAGGGTCGGGTAGACGTGCGCGAAGCTCAGCTCGCGGCCGAAGCCGGAGGCGACGATGAACGTGATGCCGAGCGCGACCCCTGCGAGCACGACCGCGAAGCAGAGCAGCGCGAGCGCGCGGCCCGCCGGGTGCGGCGTGCCCCCGTCGACCTCGGCGGCGCCGCCGGTCCCCCAGGCGGCCGAGCGGATGCCCAGGGCGAAGACGGCCGGGAGGCCCGCACCGAGCACCAGGCCGGCGAGCAGGACCTGCCAGGCGCCGTCGAGCGCGTAGCCGAGGTTGTTCATCGGGCTCCTCCGACGGGAAGGGGGTCGGACGCAGCGGGCGCGGCGTCCCAGTCGTCGTTGACGTTGGAGTGGTCCACCGGGGCGCGGCGGGAGCGGGCGTACATCAGGCCCGACAGCACCACGAGGATCCCGAAGACCACGACCGCACCGGCCGCGCCCCCGGCGACGCGTCCGACGACGTCGCCGACCCACCAGGTGGCCGCGCCGGCCAGCGCGGCCAGGGGGAAGGTCGTCAGCCACGCCAGGACCATGCGGCCCGCCACGCCCCAGCGGACCTCGGCGCCCTTCTTGCCGACGCCGGTGCCGAGGATCGAGCCGGTCGCCACGTGGGTCGTGGAGAGGGCGAAGCCGAGGTGGCTCGAGGCGAGGATGACCGCGGCGGACGAGCTCTCGGCCGCCATGCCCTGGGGCGAGGAGATCTCCACCAGGCCCTTGCCCAGGGTGCGGATGATCCGCCAGCCGCCGACGTAGGTGCCGAGGGCGATCGACAGCGCGCAGGCGAGCTTGACCCAGAACGGGATCGCGCCGGTGTCCGACCACTCCCCCGACGCGATGAGGGCGAGGGTGATCACGCCCATCGTCTTCTGCGCGTCGTTGGTGCCGTGCGCCAGCGAGACGAGGGACGCCGAGCCGATCTGGCCCCAGCGGAACCCGCTCTCGCGGTAGCGCTCGGTGACGCCGTCGGTGATGCGGTGGACCAGCCACGTCCCCGCGGCCGCCACGACCAACGCGATGACGGGCGAGATGAGCGCGGGCAGCAGCACCTTGCCGACCACCCCGTCCAGCTTGGTGCCGTCCCCGGCCCAGTTGACCCCGGAGACGCCCAGGCCGGCGACCGTCGCGCCCACCAGGCCACCGAAGAGGGCGTGCGAGGAGCTCGACGGCAGGCCGAGGAGCCAGGTCAGCAGGTTCCACAGGATCCCGCCGACGAGGCCGGCGAGGATGATCATGAGGAGCGCGTGGCCACCGTCTGCGAGGAACTGCGGCTGCGGCGCCCCCTCGGAGTCCTGCACCTTGATCACGGCGTTGGTCACGGTCAGTGCCACCTCGACCGACAGGAAGGCCCCGATGAGGTTGAGCGTGCCGGAGAGGGCGACGGCGACCTTGGGCCGCAGGGCACCGGTGGCGATGGAGGTGGCCATCGCGTTGCCGGTGTCGTGGAATCCGTTGGTGAAGTCGAACGCGAGGGCGGTCACCACGACCAGCCCCAGGATGACGAACTCGGGGGTCACCCCACGGACTGTTCTCCTCGCGCAGCCGGTTTGGCGAGGGCCCTCCGCCGGAGTTCAGGCACTGTTCACCTCACCCCGGTCCGTCTGCCCGCACAGACGTCCGAGGACTGCACGGACGCCGCTGTCGGTGGTCCGCCGCATGATGGTGGGGTGAGCGCGCCCGACCCCGACGACGTACGCCGTCACCTCCACGCCGAGCGTGAGGCGGCGCAGGCACGGCTGGCGAGCCTGACCGGTGACTTCGACGCGGTGGTGGCGGCCTCGCTCGACTCCAACGCCGACGACGAGCACGACCCCGAGGGCCACACGATCGCCTTCGAGCGCTCGCAGATCGGCGCGATCGTGGCCCAGGTGCGCCGCCACCTCGCCGAGCTCGACGCGGCGCTCGGCCGGGTCGACGCCGGCACCTACGGCAGCTGCGAGGCCTGCGGCCTGCCGATCGCGCCGGCCCGGCTCGAGGCGCTGCCGGCGGCGCGGCGGTGCATCCTCTGCGCGGCGCGCTGAGCCGCCCTCACGAGGTGCCGTCGGGCTCCTCGTCGACCACCTCGGCGTCGAGGAGGGCGGGGTCGATCGGCTCGGGGTCCTCGACGACGTGCATCGCCGCCTCCTCCGCGCCGGCACCCGCACCGTCGATGCCGACGTCGGTGGCGACGAGGTCCTTCTCGGTGTCCGTGCGCACGCCCTCGTCGTCGGCCACCAGGCGTCCGGCGCGCTCGCCGTCCGCGCCCTCCAGGCCGGTCTCCAGGTCGGCCTCGGCGACCTGGCCCTTGGTGGTGTCCTCGGCGACGAGCGCGGCCAGGTCGCCGCGGCGGGCCTCCTCGTCGGCCACCTCGTAGGGGTCCGGCTCGGGCACCTCCTGGTCGACGCGCTGCTCCAGCGACTCGCCCAGGCTCTCCTCGAGCGGGGTGTTGCCGAAGCCCTGGGCCGCCGACCACTTCTCCGGCGGCGAGTAGCCCTCGTCGAGCGGCTCCGACAGCCCGCGGTCGTCGACGAGGCTGTCGCCCTCGCCCTGCGGCTGGGTCTCGTCGTCGACGCTGTAGCCGTGGTAGCTCTCGTTGTCGGTCGCGTCGCCCGTGACGTCCACGGCGGGGTCGGTGCCGATCTCGGTGTCGATGTCGGGCTGCTCGGTCATGGGCGCTCCTCGTGGCTGCAGGTGGGGAAGGGGTGTGGAGCGACCCCGTACCCCGGAACGGTCCTGCTGAACGCCCCGGCTCAGAGCCAGCCCGGCAGCCGCACGCCGGACAGGGGCGCGTCGTCGTACGGCGCCCAGCGGGTGCCCTGGGCCGACGCGGCGGCGCCGAGCCCGGAGGCGAGTGCCGCGACGAGCAGCGTCACGAGCAGCCACGGCACGCCGCGCCGCGCGACCGGGTCGACCACCCGTCGCACCGGCGAGCGGAGCCGCTCGGACCCGGGGCCCCACCACAGCCCGAGGGTGAAGGCACCCCCGACGGCCGCGAGCGAGGTGGTCAGCGACAGCGAGGCCGCGAAGCACAGCAGACCGGCGGCAGCGGCGATGCCGAGGCTCCACAGCAGCAGGATGATCGTCCCGCCGAGACCGGCGACGACGTGCCACGGCGCGGCGAGCAGCAGCTGGACGCCGTCGTACCACCGGGCCCCGCGGCGGTTGCGGCGG
>NZ_JBHLXH010000001.1:703497-733366 GCF_042432345.1 Nocardioides zeicaulis
CTCGCGGCGAGCGAGCCGCTGCGCAGCAGCCAGGTGAGGACCGCGATGGCGACGAGCGCGACGTAGGGGGCGAGGACCAGGCCGGCCGTGGCGACGCCGCCCAGCGCGAGCAGCGTGGCGCCGCGCCGGAGGCGCTCGCCCGCGGGGACGGCCTCGCGGGCCGGGGAGCCGTGGTCGCCGACCCACTCGGTGGAGCCGTCGGGCAGCACGCGGGTCTGGCGGTGCGGGAGCGTGCCGGCCTCGCCCCAGCCCTGGGTGGGCTGCGCCCAGGGGTCGGCGTGGGGCTCGACCCAGGGGTCTGCGTAGGGGTCTGCGCTGGGGGGCCACTGCGAGGACCAGTGCACCGGCTCGTCGACCGGCTCGTCGACCGGCGCACCGGTGCCGACGCGGGTGGGGGCGTCGGCGGCGGCGTGGGCGGCCGCGGCGTAGGGCAGCGTGACCGGGTGGGCCGCCGTGCGCGGCGCGCGCTCCGGGGGGCGCGGGGTGTCGCCGTGGCGCAGGTCCTCGATCCAGTCGCGCACCTCGTCGAGCGAGGGGCGGTCGGCGGCGTCGGGCGCGAGCGCCTCCTCGACGAGGTCGAGCACGAGCGGGTCGAGGCCCGTGAGGTCGTGCTCGCCGCGACGGACGCGGTCCATGATGGCCACCGACGGCCCGCGGCCGAACGGGGCGCGGCCGGTGCCGGCGTAGGCCACGGTGGCCGCCCACGCGTGCACGTCGGAGGCGGCGGTGGCGTCGTCGCCGTAGAGGATCTCCGGCGCGAGGTACCCGGGGGTGCCGAGCAGCCAGCCGTTCATCGTGATCCGCGAGTCCTCCGCGACCCGGGCCAGGCCGAAGTCGATGAGGATCGGGGTGCGGCCCTCCATGATCACGTTGGACGGCTTCACGTCGCGGTGCAGGACGCCGACGGAGTGCACGGCGTCGAGCGCCTCGGCCAGGCAGTCGGCGAACCACAGCAGGTCCTCGCCGTCGAGCGGCCCCTCCTCCTGGACGTGGTCGTGCAGCGACAGGCCGGGGACGTAGCGCGTGGCGACGAAGGGGATCTCGCCCCACGGGTCGGCGTCGACGATCTCCGCGACGCGACGGCTGCGGATGCGGCTCAGTGAGCTGACCTCGCGCGCCAGGCGGCGTCGCGCCTCGTCGTCGCCGACGACGTGCGGGCGCAGCACCTTGATCGCGACCGGCCGCTCCCCCGGCTTCTGGCCGAGGTGGACCACGCCCATGCCGCCCTCGCCGAGGCGGGCGCGGAGGGTGTAGCCACCCACCGCGAGCCCGGGAGGCGGCGCCTTCGGGGACGTCGTCACGGACCGATCGTACGGGCGCGACCCCCTCGTACGCCGGATCGGCGCGTGGGGGCGACCCGGGACCGATCCGGGGTCAGCCGGCGACCTGGGCGAGCTGGAGCAGGTTGCCGCACGTGTCGTCGAGGACGGCGACGACGACGGGGCCGACGTCGGTCGGGGGCTGAGTGAAGGTCACGCCGAGGCCGGTGAGGCGCTCGTGCTCGGCCTCGATGTCGTCGACGCCCAGCACGCACCACGGGATGCCGTCCGCGGCGAGCGCGTCGGTGAAAGGCGTCACGGCGGGGTGGCCCTTCGGCTCGAGGGACACCTCGGTGGCGGCGTCGCTGGCGCCCAGCCGCACCGTGAGCCAGCGGTGCTCGCCCAGCGGGACGTCGGCGGTGACCTCGAAGCCGAGCGTGCCGGTGTAGAAGTCGAGCGCCCGCTGCTGGTCGTCGACGAAGATGCTGATGGTCTGGAGCCTCACGTGTCTGCCTTCCGGTCGGGCCACCGCTGCGCGATCTGCGCGAGCGGCTCGGTGTCGATGGTGTGGAGCTTGTAGCGGCCCCGGCGCTCGGTCCTGACCAGGCCGGCCGCCTCGAGGACGTCGAGGTGCTGGGAGACCGCCTGGCGGGTCGGGGTGAGCCCGTGCTTCACGGCGAGCCGCGAGCAGAGCTCGAAGAGCGTCTGCTCGTCACGCTCCACCAGCTCGTCGAGCAGCGCCCGGCGCGTCCCGTCGGCCAGCGCCTTGTAGATGTCGGGCACGCCGTGACATTAGGCAAGCGCTCACTTGCCTGTCAAGGTCCGCGAGGCCGGGCCGGGGCGGCGGCGTACTAGCATCGCGACGAATCGTCAGCCCGACGAGGGGAAGCCGGTGGGACTCCGGCGCTGTCGCGCAACCGTGAGCCGATCCGTCGGCGAGTCGGGATACCGCGTCGGGCGTGGACGTCCATGCCGCTGTCGCGATCGCGGGGCGTGGGCCACGACCGCCGTCGTCGCCTGCTCCCGGCCCGGGACACCCCGATCGAAGGCCACCGATGACGACGACGCAGGGCCCGCCCTCCGCCTCCCCCTCCGCCTGCCCCACTGGCTCCTCCCACGGCGTCCCGACCGTGACCGTGTGCCGCGGCTGCTGCTGCGGCACGACGAAGAAGCGTCCGGGCGTGGACCACCCGGCCCGGCTAGAGCGGCTGCGGGCCCTGGTCGGCGAGGGGGCCACGGTGCGGGTCACCGACTGCCTCGGGCCGTGCGAGCGCTCCGACGTCGTGGTGGTGAGTCCGTCGCCCGGCGCACGTCGCGCGGGCGCCAGGCCCGTGTGGCTCGGGCTGCTCAACGGTCGGCACGAGGCCGGCGCGATCGCAGACTGGGTGCACGCCGGCGGACCCGGGGTCGCCCCGCTCCCGGAGAGCCTTCGCCGCTCCCCCTTCGCGCCGTAGCCGCCTGCCGGACGTCGGCTGGCCGGGGGTCCTAGTACCTACGGACATCTGGCGACCTGCACCTCGTCGCGCCTGTACTGGTCGAGCACCGCACCCGGTGCCCGACTCGAGGAGTACCCCACGATGCAGCTCCGTCACAGCGCGATCGCGCTGGCGACCCTCGCCCTGCTCGTCCCCGCCCAGGCCGCCCACGCACGGGGCGGCGACGACGGAGGCAGCGACGACAACGGCGGCGGCGCCGGCACGACGACCTCCGCCGGCCACTACGCCGTCACCATCGGCACCCGCACCTACGAGGTCGCCGCCGGCCGCGACCTGAAGCTCAAGGACCTCGCGGTCACCGGCCCGATCCGGGTGAGCGGCGTCCACACGTCGTTCGTCATCGACCCCGCGACCCTGGGCGTCGTCGACTACACCCTTACCGGGGCACCGTCGCCCGAGCGGATGGTGACCTCGCCGACCGTGGTCTTCGCCTCCAAGACCCCCGTCCTCACCCCCGCCCAGCTCCGCAGCCCGGTGCTGCGCCAGCTGGAGGTAAAGGACGCCTCGCTCACCGCGATCCTCGGTACCGCCGCCGGCAAGCTCAAGATCCAGGCGAAGGACGCCCCGCAGGGCGGCATCTTCCAGATGGAGCCGGAGTTCGGCACCAACGTCGAGCTCGTGCACACCCTCGGCCCGGGCCTGTTCTACTTCGTCAACGCCTTCACGGGGAAGATCAACTTCGGCAACGGCACCGACGCCGTCACCTCCGGCCCCGACGCCCACCAGATGCTGTTGGGCAAGGACAGCCCGCAGGTCGCCACGAAGCTGTTCCAGGACGGGCGGACCACCCGCTGGTCGGTCACCTCGGGCGGACGCCTCGGCGGCGTCCTGGGCGAGGACGCCATCGAGCTCTCCCAGGGCGCCACGAGCTGCACGAGCCAGTGCCAGGCACAGAACCAGGTCCGTGGGTCGCTGCCCGTCCCGCCCGACCCCACCAACCCCACCCCCCTGCCCGTACGGTCCGCCCGCGGCGACGCGGACCGGGTCGAGCGCACCGGGTCCTGCGCCGGCGGCGCCCGCTGGTCGATCAAGGCCAAGGAGGACGACGGCCGCATCGAGGTCGAGGCGGAGGTCGACAGCCGCGCCGGTCAGCAGTGGTCGTGGCAGCTGCAGCACGACGGGTCGCGCGTCGCGAGCGGCACGGCCCGCACCGCCGGTCGCAGCGGTTCGTTCTCCGTCGAGCGCAAGGTCGCGGACGGAGCGGGCACCGACGCGTTCGTCTTCCGGGCCACCCGCCCGGGCCAGCGGTGCGTCGCGCGCCTCGTGCGCTGACCGCGTCGGTCCACCACCCCTGAACGCCTCGCACGCGCCCGGCGGCCACCTCGGTGGCTGCCGGGCGCGTCTGCGTTTGTGCGACGTTCTCCACAAGCGTTCGAACACACTGGCGATTATGGTGCCGCGGGAGGAGAATGGAGGTCACGACCACGCGAGGAGCTCAGGATGACCCACCCGATCCTCGCCAGCGCGTGCCTCGTCGACCAGGCGCTCAAGGCCGTCGCCGACACCAGCCCCACCTTCATGTCTGCCACCGACAAGGCCGAGGCGCTGCGCGAGCTGGTGCGGCTCGAGTCGCGCCTGACCGAGCTGCGGCTGCGGATCATGGCCGACGCCGACGACGTCGCCGCCGGCACCGGCGCGCGTGACGTCGCCGACTGGCTCGCCCGCGAGGCGCGGCTGCGCCCTGAGGACGCTCGCGCCGACCTCCGGCTCGCCCTCGCCCTCGACCGGGCCCGCCCGGAGGTCGGCGCAGCGCTGTGGGCCGGCGAGATGACGCCACCGCAGGCCCACGTGGTCGTGCGAGCGCTCGACGACCTCCCCGCGAGCGTGCCCGCCGAGGTCGTCGGCGTCGCCGAGCGCGCACTGGTCGACCACGCGGCGCGCTTCGCCCCGAAGCAGCTGGCCCGCATCGGTCGCCACGTACTGACCGTCGTTGCACCGCAGATCGCCGACGAGGCCGAGGCGAGGCGCCTGCAGGCCGAGGAGTCGGAGGCACGCCGGCGGACGCGGGTCTCCCTGCGGCGCCTGGGCGACGGCACCACACGCCTGTCAGGAATCCTCCCCGACGCCGTCGCGACGCGCCTGGCCCACTGCCTCGAGGCCTTCGCCAACCCGCGACGCGAGGACTCGCCCGCCGACAGCGACGAGGGCCGCAGCACGGATCCGAGCATGCACGACCCGGTCGCCCGGCTCCCCTACCCGCGGCGCCTCGGCGAGGCGTTCGGCCAGCTCGTCGAGGCGCTCGACCCGCGCCGGCTGCCGCTGCACGGGGGCGACGCCACGACCGTCGTCGTGACGATCCCGCTCGCCTCGCTGCAGTCCGGGCTCGGCGCGGGCGACCTGCTCGGCGCCGGCACCGTGCCCAGCGACGCGCACCACGACCCGTGCGCCGGCGCACACCTGAGCGCGGGCGAGGTCCGGCGGCTGGCGTGCAACGCCGGGATCGTCCCGGCCGTGCTCGGCGGTGCTTCCGAGGTGCTCGACCTGGGTCGTGCCCGCCGGCTCTTCAGCGCCGCACAGCGTCGTGCGCTGCTGCTGCGCGACCGCACCTGCCGCGCCGAGGGCTGCGACGTCCCTGGCACCTGGGCCGAGGCCCACCACTGGCTGCCGTGGTCGTCCGACGGCCCCACCGACCTCGCCAACGGCGTGCTCCTCTGCTCCCACCACCACCACCGCGCCCACGACCCCGGATACGCCTGCGACCGGATGCCCGACGGCGACGTGCGCTTCGCGCGGCGGACGTGAGGCTGACCCCTCGGTCATCCGGCCGATCCGTCTCGGACCCCGACGGCACTACGGTTCAGGCGTGCTCACCGTCCTGCGCCAGCTGTGGCGCCTGCCCGCGCCTCCGGACGGGGCGGTCACGGTGCGGCCGGCGCGGGTCGACCTCGGTCTGGTCGTCGTGTTCGGGGTCTGCGGCGTGCTCGAGGCGGCGTTGACCCAGCCCGCCCCGGCGTGGCGCTGGCTGTCGCTGGCCGCGCTGCTGACCTGGCTGCCGACCCTGCCCCTGCGTCGGTCGCGGCCGCTGGTGCCGGTGGTGGTGTTCACCGCGACGGCGGTCGCGCTCGCCGTCGTCGGCCAGGTGTCCGGCACGGTTGCGAGTGACCTCAGCGCGGCGGCGGTGGCGCTGGTGATCCCGTACTCGCTCGCCCGGTGGGCTCCCGGTCGCGAGGCCGCGGTCGGGCTGGCGCTGTTCGGTCTCGTGGCCGCCACGTCCCTGGCGGTGCAGGACCTCGCCGCGGGCGACCGCGTCGGCGGCTCGGCCGTGGTGGTCGCCGCCGTCGCGCTCGGGGTGGCGCTGAGGTCGCGCGCGATGCTGCGGGTGCGCGAGCTCGACGACGTACGTCGCGGGGAGCGCGAGCGACTGGCACGCGACCTGCACGACACGGTGGCCCACCACCTGACCGCGATCGCGATCAGCGCCCAGGCCGGTCTCGCGGTGGCCGACGTCGACCCCGCGGCGGCCCGGGACGCCCTGCGGCGCATCGACGAGGAGGCCACCCGGACCCTCGCCGAGACCCGCACGGTGGTGCGGGCGCTGCGCGACGACGGGGCCGCGCCCGACCGGCCGCTCGACGACCTCGCCGGGCTCGCCGCGCCGGCGACCGCAGGGGGCCCGACGGTCCGGGTGCACCTCGACGACGTGGCGGACCTGTCCCCCACCGTCGCCGCCGCGCTGCACCGGATCGCACAGGAGGCGGTGGCCAACGCCCGCCGCCATGCGCGCCACGCGACGAGGGTCGACGTGAGGGTCACCCGGCGCGACGACGAGGTCGAGCTGGTGGTGACCGACGACGGGGCCGCCCACCCGCCGGGTGCCGAGGGGTTCGGCCTGGTCGGGATGACCGAGCGCGCCACCCTGCTGGGCGGCACGCTGAGCGCCGGGCCGGACCCGCGCGGCGGCTGGTGCGTGCACGCCGTCCTGCCCGACGGGGACGACCGGTCCGCTCGCGGCGGTCGGACGGGAGCGGTGCGGTGACGGTGCGGGTGCTGGTGGCCGACGACCAGGAGATCGTGCGCACCGGGCTCGCGACGATCCTCGGCGCCCAGGACGGGATCGAGGTCGTCGCCGAGGCGGTCGACGGCCGCGACGCCGTCGAGCAGGCCCGTCGGCTGCGTCCCGACGTGTGCCTGCTCGACGTCCGGATGCCGCGGATGGACGGCATCGAGGCCACCCGGCTGCTGGCGGGTCCCGGGGTCGCGGACCCGATGGCGGTCGTCGTGGTGACGACGTTCGACCTCGACGAGTACGTCTACGGTGCGCTGCAGGCGGGCGCCCGCGGCTTCCTGCTCAAGGACTGCGGACCGCAGGTCCTCGCGCACGCCGTGCGGGCCGCGGCCGACGGCGGGTCGCTGGTCGCGCCGGCCGTGACCACCCGGCTGCTGCGGGCGTACGCCGCGCGCGACGCCCCCGCCCCGCCCTCCACCCCGCTGACCGACCGCGAGGAGGACGTGCTGCTCGCGGTCGCCCGCGGGCTGACCAACCACGAGGTGGCGGCCGAGCTGCACGTCTCGCTGAGCACGGTGAAGACGCACCTCGGCTCGCTGATGCTCAAGCTCGCCGTGCGCAACCGGGTGGAGCTCGCGCTCTGGGCCTACCAGACCCGGCGCCTGGACTGACTCACCGCGACGGCTGCCCGGACCGCCGCTCGGAGCGCCTGACCAGCCACTCGGCGACCGCCAGGTTGACCACCCACGCCGCCCCCATCACGACGGCCTTGAACGTGCCGGCCGGCTGGCCGGCGACGAGCACGTAGGGACCGAGGAACAGCGCCTGGGTGCCGGCACCCTGCGCGACCGCGTAGGAGCGCGCCATCCAGCGCTGGTGGGTGCGCACGTCGCGTCGGCGGATCGCCCGCAGGCCGAGCACGAGGCCGCCGACCATCACGGTGCCGAACAGCAGCCGCAGCCACATCAGCGTCGTGTCGTCGTGGGCCGGGAGGTCGGAGAACACCGCCATCCACATGCCGGCCAGGCCGCCGGCGATGCCCGCCGGCACGAGGACCCGGCCGCTCCGCCGGTGCCACGTGGGCCGCCGGCGTCGGAACGACGGCCACAGCTGGAGCGCTCCGAGGAGGAGGAAGGTCGTCGCGCCGAAGATGTGCACGAGGATCGGCACCGGCAGGTCGAAGAAGCGGGCGTTCTCCGTTGTGCGCCCACCGGACAGGTCGACGAGGCGGGCCGCACCCGACGCCGACGGCACGAAGGCGAGCGCCAGCAGGCTGGCGGGGATCCAGCCGTCGCGGCGGGGTCGGACGGGGGCGCCGGTGCGCGGCGGGGCAGTCGTCGTCATGACGACGAGCCTCGCGCCGGGGCGGGGCCGGGCGCCTCGGCCCGCGGGCCGGTCCTCCTCGTCCGATCGGCCGAGGAGGACCGGCTGCCGCGGCCGGGTCAGGCCCGCCTGCGCGCCGCGGTCACCAGTCCGGCACCCGTGAGCACCAGCAGTGCGGCCAGCGCGCCGAGCCACCAGGCGGGGCCGCCGGTGTCGGGCAGTCCGGCGGTCGGGCCGCCCGCGTCCTCGCCCTTCACGTCGTCGCCGTTCCCGCCACCGCCGGCGTTCCCACCGGCGTCCTGGCCGTCGTCGTCGCCGACGGCCTGCTCGTCGAGGACCTCGACGACCGCCTGGTCGCTGACGTCGGCGCTGCCGTCCGGGCCGTCGAGCACCGCGGTGTTGACGACCTGCTGTCCGGGCCGGGCCGACTCGCGCACCTGGGTGGTCACCACGAAGGCAGCCGTGTCGCCGACCGCGATCGGGGCGGCGTGGGTGCAGGTGGCGACGTCGCGCTGCGTGGTGCACTCCCAGCCGGTCCCGCTGGCCTCGACCAGCTCGAGCTGGGCGGGCAGGTCGTCGACCACCCGGACCGGGTCGGTGCTGGGGCTGGGCCCGTCGTTGGTGACCTCGATGTCGTAAACCACGCGGCCGGACGCGGACTGCGACCGGACCTCCTTGTCCAGCGACAGCGCGGACACCGGGACGACCGGGGCGACGTCGTCGTCCTGGTTGTTCGTCAGGTCCGTCTCCTCGGCCGGGGAGTCCACCGACGCCACGTTGCGCACCGACGGGTACGCGTCCGGGCCGACCGCGGCCTCGACGACCAGGTCGACCGACGCACCGGCGGCCAGGGCGCCCTCGCGGGTGCAGACGACGGCGGCACCGCCGACGCACGTCCAGCCCTCGCCCGAGCCCGACACGAACGACAGCCCGGTCGGCAGCACGTCCGTCACGGTGAGCGGGCCGGGGTCGGCCGTCGGTCCGGCGTTGGTCACCCGGAGGGAGTAGCGGACGGTCTGGCCGACCACCACGTCACCCTGGTGGGACTTGTCGAGCGTGAGGTCCGACAGCGCCGGGACCTCCACCCCGTCGCGGCCGGTGTTGTCCTGCGGCGCCGTCTCGGTGCCGTCGGACGACACCGTGGCGACGTTGGTGACCATGGGGTACGCAGCGGGGCGGACGGTGGCCCGCACGGTCAGCGGGGCCGCGGCGCCGCCGGGCGCGAGCGGGGCGTCGAGCGTGCACGTCACCGCTGCCGCCGCGCAGGTCCAGCCGCGACCGGCGGCCGACACCGGCACCAGGCCCTCGGGCAGCAGGTCACGGACGGCGACGCCGGTCGCCGTGGACGGTCCGGCGTTGCGCACCGTGAGCGTGAACGCGAGCTCCTCGCCCACGCGCACCGGTCCGGTGTGGGTCTTGACCAGCGACAGGTCCACCTCGGGCTCGAGGGTGACCGTGTCGGTCGTGGTGTCGTCGGCGGCGTCGGTGTCGTCCGCCCGCGGCTCCACGGCCGCCCGGTTGACGAGGTCGCCCGTGGCGTCGGGGGCCAGCTGCACGGTGAGCTCGACCGGGGGCAGCTGCTCCCCCGCGGCCAGCGGCCCGTCGTGCAGGCAGGTCACCCGGTCACCCACGGCGTCGCACGACCAGCCGACGCCGCTCGCGGAGACGTACGTCATGCCGTCCGGCAGGGTGTCGACCAGCGACACCTGCCCGGCGACGTCGGAGGGTCCGCCGTTGCCGACGACGAGCGTGAAGCGCATCGACGTGCCGGGCACGGCGCGGCCGGTGTGCGTCTTGGTCACCGAGAGGTCGGTGGCGGTCCGCAGCGAGAGCGCGGCGTCGTCGGTGTCGTCACCCGGCAGGTCGCCGTCGGTCGAGGTGCTCACCCGGGCCTCGTTGACGATGTCCGTCCCGGCGGGCAGGGCCGAGCCGATCGCCGCCCGGACCGTGATGACCGGTGCGCTGGCGCCGGCGGCGAGCGTCGGGCGCTCGCAGGTGAGCGACCCGTCGGTGACGGTGCAGGCCCAGCCGTCCCCCGACGCGGCCACGGCCGTCAGGCCGGCGGGCATGTCGTCGACCACGCGCACGTCGTCGGCGTCGCTGGGGCCGGCGTTGGACACGACGAGCTCGAAGGCCGTCGTGGTGCCGGCGACCGGGGTCGGGTCGGTCGCGGTCTTGGTGATCGCGACGTCGGCCTCGTCCTCGACCACGGTCGGGTCGGAGGCGGTGTCATTCAGGACGTTCGGGTCGGCGGGACCGTCGACGGTGGCGCGGTTGACCAGGGTGGCAGGACCGGCGTCGGCCGCGACGTCGGCGACGACCGTGATGACCGGGGCCGCGGCGCCGTCTGCCAGGGGGCCGGGGCGGCTGCACGAGACCGACACACCGGCCGCGGGTCCACAGGTCCACCCGGCGCCCGTCGCCGAGACCAGCGTCATGCCGTCCGGGAGGACGTCGGTCGCCACGATCGGACCCGCGCTGTCGGAGGGTCCCTCGTTGGTGACGCGCAGCGCGTAGGTGACCCGACCGCCGGCCAGGACGCGGCCGGCGTGGTCCTTGGCGATCGCCAGGTCGGCCCGGACGTCCGTCGAGGAGTCGTCGTCGTCCGTGTCGTTGGCCGGGTTGGGGTCGCGCGTCGTGGAGTGCACGGTCGCGGCGTTGACCACCGAGCCGGTGACCGACGACGCGACGGCGACGCGGACCTCGACGGTGGCGGTCGCCCCGGCGGCGAGGGTGCCGGCGAGGTCGCAGCTCACGCGGCCCGCGGCGACCGCGCAGGTCCAGGACCCGGCGACGGAGGTGCTGCCGACGTAGGTCAGGCCGGCCGGCAGGTCGTCGGTCACGCCGACGCCGCGGGCGTCGGAGTCGCCGGCGTTGTGCACCGCGAGCTCGTAGGTGGCGTCCTGGCCGGCCACGACCTCGCCGAGGCGGGTCTTGGCCAGGCCGAGGTCGGCCTCGGCGTCCGGTGCGGTCGACACCGCGTCGGTGTCGTTCGCCGGCTCGGGGTCGTCGGTCGTGGTGTCGGTGATCGCGACCGCGTTGTCGACCGCCGCGACCTGGCTGCTCGGGATCCCGGCGACGACGGTCAGGGTCGGGGCCGAGGCACCCACCGCGACGTCCGCGCCGTAGGTGCAGACCAGCTGGCTTCCGACCGGGGCGGCACAGCTCCACCCGGTGCCGGTGGCCCGGCGGAAGGAGACGCCGGCGGGAAGGGTGTCGGTGACGGTGAACGGCGCCCGGGCGATCGACGGGCCGCGGTTGTCGACGACGATCGTCCAGGTGGCGTCGCGTCCCGCCACGACCGGGCCGCTGACGGCCTTGTCGATGCCGAGGTCGGCGCTCGTGGTGACGGTGACGTCGTCGGTGGCGGTGTCGTTGGCCGGCCGGGGGTCGTGGGTGCGGCCCTCGACGCCGGCGACGTTGGTCAGGGTCGTCCCCTCGACCACGTCGGCCGGGAGGGTCGCGGTGACCGCGATGTCGGGCAGCGAGGCCGACGCCGCGAGCGGGGAGCCCGCCGGGCGCGTGCAGGTGATCGTGCGGGCGACGCGCCCGCACGACCAGCCGGTGCCCGTCGCGGTCACCGGCGCGCTCGCGAGCGCGGTCGGGAGGGTGTCGGTGACCGTCCACGGCCCCACGGCGGCGTCGGGTCCGTCGTTGGTGACCCGCACGGTCCAGGCGAGCGGTCGGCCCGCCACGGCCGTGCCGGCGTGGGTCTTGGTCACCCGGAGGTCGGCGGAGTCGACGTGCACCGACGCGGTGTCGTCGGGGCCGGCGTACGACGCGCCGGTGGCGTCGGACTGCTCGCCCTCCTCGTCCTCGGCGGTGGTGCCGGCGGTGTTGGTGTGCGCGACGCTCGCGCCCACACCGGGTGCGGTGACGACGGAGGCGCCGGGGGTGGCGCTGTAGGTGACGACGACGGTGGCGCCGACGGGCAGGTCGCCGAGTTCGGTCCAGTCCAGGGTCTGGGCCCCACCCGGGGCGGTCGTCACCAGGGGCGCGACGGCGACGGCCGGGGCACCCGCCACGCTGACGCGGGCGGTCCCGGAGTCGTAGGTCCACCCCTGCGGGAGCCGGTCGGTCGCGTCGACGCCGTACGCCGTCGAGTCGCCGGTCGAGGTGATCGCGAGGCGCCACTGCTGCGGCTCGCCGATGTAGGCGGTTCCGGAGCCGACGGCGGTCTTGTCGATCGTCACGTGCGGCAGCGCGGCGCGGACCGAGCGCGTCGCGGTCGGGCCGTCGTAGGTGCGGCCACCGCCGGACAGCGAGCGGTAGCCGGTGATGTCGGCGGTGTTGACCAGCGCGCCGGGCGCGGCCGGGGAGGCCAGCACGGCGTCGTAGGTCAGCGCGACGGAGGTCCCGGCAGCCACCGGACCGGGCACGGTCCAGGCGATCGTCCCGCCGCCGCGCGCCGGGTCGGCGCCGGTGAGGGACCCGCCGGCGGAGATGGTGGCGGGGTCGACCACGACCCCGGCCGGGACGACGTCGCTGACCTGCACGTCGTGGGCCGCGCTGGCGTTGCTGCCGGCCGGGGCGTTGGTCAGCGTGACGGTGTAGCGGAAGTCCTGACGCGGCGCGGGCGTGGCGTCGTCGACGGCCTTCGCCAGCGACAGCGACGGCTCGACCACGGTGAAGGAGGCCGTGTCCGGGGTGGCGGAGGCGCCGAACGTCTCGTCGGCGCGGGTCGGTGCGGCGCCGTCGGTCTGGTCCCACTTCAGGGTGGCGGAGTTGAGGAGCACGTCGCCGGCGGTGTTGCGGGAGACGTCGGCCACCACGGCGGTGTAGGTCAGCGTCACCACGCGCGGCGCGCTGGAGGCGAGGACGTCGCCGAGGCCCCACCCCACCGACGTGGACCCGTCACCGGCCACCGAGCCGGCCAGCATGGTGGGCGTGCCGGGAAGCGTGCAGGTGCTGCCGCCCTGGGTGCACGTCACGTCGACGAGCTCCAGGGTGGAGGCGTCGATGCCGGCGGGCAGCTGGTCGACGAGCGCGGCGTCGTAGAAGTTGACCTGGGCGGGCAGGTCGACCGCCACGCTCCAGCGCGCCCGCTCCCCGACGGTGTACCTCGACCGGGCGACCGTCTTGTCGACGCCGGCGGGCTGCACGGTGACCGTGGTGGCGGCGGGCACCGCGAAGCTGCGCTCGGTCGAGCGGTCCGCGTCGGCCCGGGCGACCTTGTCGTCGTCCATCGTCGAGCCGCTGAGCTCCGCGGCGTTGGTGTAGCGCTGCGAGCCGCCGGCCGAGTCGCTGACGCGCGCGCGGTAGGTCAGGCTCGTCGAGCCGCCACCGGCGAGGTCACCCACGGACCACTCGATGCGGGTCGCCCCGGCAGGACAGCCGTTCGAGCCGGTGCCGGCCGTGACGTCGCGCGGCGCGGTCGACGTCGAGCCGGCGACGAGGCTGAGCCCGTCGGGCAGGCAGTCGACGACGAAGGCGTCGTGCAGCGGCGGCCGGCCGGCGGCGTTGCCGGCGACGAGCGTGTAGGTGATCTCCTGGCCGACCACGACCACGTCGTCGGCGTCGTCGTCGGTCTTGGTGAGCGTCGGCTGGGGCACGACGAGCGTGAACGAGGCGGTCGCGGTGCGGGCGGTGATCGCCGAGCCACCGGCGCCGAGCGTGCTGTCGAAGCGCGCGGTGTTGGTGCGCGTGGCGCTGTGCGTGCCGTCGGCGACCAGCACGTCGAGGGTGACGGCGAACCGCTGGTCGGTGGCGGTCGCGTTGGTCCACGTCGACGGGAAGGTCAGCGTGCCGTCGGAGGCCAGGGCGAAGCCCGACGGCTGGACGTCCACGGCAGCCGAGGCGGCGTCGGGGTAGTAGGTCCACGACGGGCTGCCGGCCACCAGCGTCACGCCGGCGGGGAGCGCGTCACCGAGCCGGCCGGCGTAGACCGTCGTGCCGCGGGGCACGTCCACGCGGTAGGTGTAGCGCACGGTCTCACCGGCGGTCGCCTGGTTGGTGCCGTTGTTCGGCCCGTCGCTCGGGCTGGTCAGCGTCTTGGCCACGCTCGCGTTGGGGGTGGCGAGGCGGTGCGTGCCCTCTGCCGGGGCGGCGTCGGTGACGGTCACGTCGCGGGCGATGTTGGTGCGGGGCGCGTGGTCGACCAGCACGCCCTGGTTGCTGGGCGAGCGGTAGGTCGAGACCGCCGCGGTGTTGGTGTAGGTGGTCGAGACGCTGGTCTCGGGGCGGTAGAGCACCTGGAAGGTGAGCGCGCGGGACGCGCCGGGGGCGACGACGACGGAGTCGGGCAGGTCCCAGCGGACGACCGAGCGGGTCTGGAGGCCGCTGCGGGGCACCGGGTAGCCGGCGTCGGAGGGGTTGCGGCACTCGCCGGCGTCGGAGACGGCCGAGACGTCGGCGCACACGATGCCCGCGGGCAGCACGTCCCACACGTCGGGACCGACCACGTCGACCGCGTTGCGGGTGGCCGCACCGCCGTTGTTGGTCGCGGTGACGGTGTACTCGACCGTGTCGCCGCCGCGGACCGCGGCGTTGTCGGCCAGCGCCTGCGGGACGGGGGTCGTGCCCGAGACGCGGCTCGCGGTCTTGGCCACGCCGATCGGCGGGGCGGCGGCGAAGGACAGGTCGACGCGGTCGCGCAGCGCGAAGACCGAGCCGTCGGTGCTCTCGTAGCGCAGCTTGGCCAGGTTGCCCGTGACGTCGGGCTGCGGACCCACGGCGGGGTCGGTGACGGTGCCGGACAGGATGTACTCGAACACGGCTCCCGCGTCGACGTACCGCCCGCCGCTGCGGGCCGCGCCGACCTGCCAGGTGAGCACGTTGCCGACGGCCGACAGGTCGGCCGCCACGGTGTTGGCGGGCGTCGGGGTGGCGGAGCCGGCCTCGTAGGACAGGCCCGGGGGCAGGAAGTCGGTGACCACCGGGTTGCGGGTGGAGTTCACGTCGGAGAAGTCGACGCGCACCAGGAAGCAGACGCGGTCGCCCTCGTCGAAGGTCAGGCGGGTGTCGGTGGCGGCGAGGTCGTCGCGGTACGCCGCGGGGTCGGGGTCGCAGGCGTAGGGCGAGACGCCGGCCCGCTCGGGCAGCACGCGCTTGTCGATGGCGGGCGCGTCGGAGGCGAGCGAGGCCGCGGAGTCGTCCTTCACAGGCTGGGCGCCGCTGAAGCCGGTGGCCGCCACGGGCGTGGTGGTGCCGGTGAGCGAGACGGTGTTGGTGAAGCCGTCCCCGGACACGGTCGGGTCCATCCCGGTGTCGGCGTAGGACGCGCGCATCCGCGAGCCGAAGGTGACGGTGGCGACGTCGGACGCGGCGAGGTCGATCGGCGTGAAGACGATGGCGTAGGTGCCGTCGGCCCGCGCGTCGACGCTGTCGTACGCCGCGCCGGTGGGGTCGCTGCCCGGGACCGGCGCGCAGTCGGCCCCGCCGTCAAGCGAGAAGTTGGTGGTCGAGGACAGCGGGCACAGCCCGTCGGGGAGCACGTCGGTGAGGACGACGGAGGAGGCCGTGGCGTACTCGCCGGTGCTCACGCGCAGCGTCCAGGTGGCGGTGCCGTTGCCGGCGAAGGATCCCGTCGAGACGGACTTCTGCAGCGCGAGGTCCTCCGCGGTGACGGTGAGCTGGTCGGTGTCGGTGACCGTGGTGCTGCCGTTGGCCTTCACCGGACCCGTGTAGGTGCCGGTGGCGGTGGCGAGGTTGGTCAGGGCCTGCTCGGTGGCGGTCTCGCGGGTGCTGGCGCCGGTGTTGTTGTCGAGGTTCGCCGCCTGGCCCAGGCTCGCGCCGGTCGGGCCGCCGGCGAACGCGACGTTGGCGCGCAGCGGGATGCCGGCGCGGTAGCGCACCAGCTTCTCCTGGTTGGCGGCCAGCGTGCCGAGGTCCCAGACGACGCGGGTGTAGGTGCCTGCGGGAACGCCGGCCGGGTTGACGACGGTGGTCACCGAGGTCGGCGCGGGGCAGTCGGTGGTCAGGTCCGGGACGACGCTCAGCGCGGGCGCACCGACGTACTCGCGGGACGAGGAGTTGTCGACGGTGCCGCAGCCGAGGAACTCGAGCTGGGCCGGCAGCAGGTCGACGACCTGCACGCCCGAGGTGGCGAACCGGGTGTTGTTGCGGGTGCGCAGCGTGTAGACGGTGGAGTGGTCGTGCACGCCGCGGAGCAGCTCGTGCTCGGGGCTGGGCTCCGACTTCGTGATGTCGATGGCCGAGATCGTGGTGCTGGTGGCGTTCGAGGACGCCACCTCGGTCGCCGAGCCGGCCGTGTAGATGCCTTGGGCGTTGAACTTCGCGAGCGTGCGCGGATCGGTCGAGGAGTAGGCGTCGGCGAGGTTCGACACGGTCGAGCCCACCGGGTACGAGGTGGCGTCGGGCTGCGCGGAGAACGAGAGCCCCACGCGGGCGCCGACGGGGAGGTCGCCGACGTTCGACCAGATCAGGACCTGGCGACCGTCGGCGGCCGTGCGGATGTCGGGCTCCCCCGCGGTCGCGGGCGACGTGGAGCCCGCGACGTAGGTCACGCCGAGGGGCAGTGCGTCGCGGAACGTGAGGTTGTACTCCGGCGCGGCGGTGCCGCCGGCCGGGTTGGCCGCGGACAGCTCGAACCGGATCGGCTCCCCCACCAGCACCCCCGCCGGCGCGGTCGCGGTGACCGTGATCGCGGCCGCGAACGCGGGCGTCGCCTGGCCGATCACGACGGTGGCGACGGCCACCAGGGCGGCCATCAGGCCAGCGGTCCAACGGGAACGCGCACGTGCGCGCACGACAGAGGTCATCGGGTGCTCCCCCACGAAGCAAGGTGCGCGACCTGCTACGTCGGGGCCGCTGCCCGAGGACCGTAAACGACAGTTGGGCCCGTTCGTGCCCGAATGCGCGAACTCGTTGACGCGTCAAGCAGCACGTCGGCGACGGGGCGCGGCGCCGTGCGCCGTGCGCGGTCAGCAGACCTTGTGCATCCAGCCGAAGGAGTCCTCGGCCCGCCCGAACTGCATCCCGACCAGCGCCTCGCGGATCCGCATGGTGAGCTCGGTGCTGGCCGGGGCGGGGGTCACGCCGCTGGGCGAGCGCAGCTCGCCGACGGGGGTGACGACGGCCGCCGTGCCGCACGCGAAGACCTCGGTGATCTCGCCGGAGGCCACGCCGTCGCGCCACTCGTCGATCGAGAACTTGCGCTCCTCCACCGCGTGCCCGAGCTTGCCGGCCAGCTCGATGATCGAGGCGCGGGTGATGCCCTCGAGGATGGTGCCGGTCTCCGGGGTGACGACGCGGCCGTCGCGGTGGACGAAGAAGAGGTTCATGCCGCCGAGCTCCTCGATGTAGCGGAACTCCTGGTCGTCGAGGAAGACCACCTGGTCGCAGCCCTTCTCGATCGCCTCGCGCTGGGCGGCCAGGGAGGCGGCGTAGTTGCCGCCGGTCTTGGCCGCGCCCATGCCGCCGCGCCCGGCGCGGGTGAAGGTCTCGGAGAGCCAGAGGTTGACCGGCTTCACGCCGCCCTTGAAGTAGGCCCCGGCCGGGGACGCGATCACCATGAAGGTGACGTGCTGGGCAGGCCTCACGCCGAGGAAGGTCTCGGAGGCGAACATGAACGGGCGCAGGTAGAGCGACTTCTCGCCCGCACTGTCGGGCACCCAGCGGCGGTCGGCCTCGACGAGCGCGTCGACGCACGCGACGAAGTCGTCGACCGGCAGCTCGGGGAACGCCAGGCGCCGGGAGGAGCGCACCATGCGGGCGGCGTTCTGCTCGGGGCGGAACGTCCACACCGAGCCGTCGTCGTGGCGGTAGGCCTTCATCCCCTCGAAGGTCTCCTGCGCGTAGTGCAGCACCGCGGTCGCCGGGTCGAGGGTGAGCGGGCCGTAGGGCGTGATCCGGGCGTCGTGCCACCCCGCCTCGGGGGTCCACTCCACCGTGAGCATGTGGTCGGTGAAGTACGTGCCGAAGCCGGGGTTCGCGAGGATCTCGGCGAGCCGGGCGTCGTCGACGGGCGTGGGGTTGGCGGTGGTGCTGATCTGCATGGGGTCAACCTATTCCAGTGCCCGGCCCAGCGGGCGGCGGGCACTCAGAGGCGGGCGGCGATGGCGTCCCCGACCTCGCTCGTACGACGGCTGGTGCCGGGCGTGCGATCGCGGAGGTCGGCCAGGACGGCCGCCTCGATCGCGGCGGCCGCGTCGGCGTGGCCGAGGTGGTCGAGCAGCAGCGCCCCGGAGAGGATCGCCGCGGTCGGGTCGGCCTTCTGCTGGCCGGCGATGTCGGGGGCCGAGCCGTGGACGGGCTCGAACATGGAGGGGGCGGTCCGGTCGGGGTTGACGTTGCCGGACGCGGCCAGGCCGATGCCGCCGGTGATGGCAGCGGCGAGGTCGGTGACGATGTCGCCGAAGAGGTTGTCGGTGACGACGACGTCGAAGCGTGCGGGGTCGGTGGCCAGGAAGATCATGGCCGCGTCGACGTGCATGTAGTCCGTGCTCACGTCGGGGTGCTCGGCGGCGACGGCCTCGAAGGTGCGCCACCACAGCGAGCCGGCGTTGACCAGCACGTTGGTCTTGTGGATCAGCGTCAGCTTCTTGCGCGGGCGCTTCTCCGCACGGGCGAACGCGTCGCGCACGACCCGCTCCACGCCGTAGGCGGTGTTGACCGAGACCTCGGTCGCGACCTCGGCCGGCGTGCCGACGCGCAGGGCGCCGCCGTTGCCCGTGTAGGGGCCCTCGGTGCCCTCGCGCACCACCACGAAGTCGACCTCCCCCTTCGCCAGCACGTCGTCGGCCAGGGGTGAGGCCGTGCCCGGGAGGAGCCGGGAGGGACGGAGGTTGACGTAGTGGTCGAGCTCGAAGCGCAGCCGCAGCAGCAGCCCGCGCTCGAGGATGCCCGGGGGCAGGTTCGGGTCGTTGGGCTTGCCGCCGACCGCGCCCAGCAGGATCGCGTCGTGCCCGCGGACCTCCGCGAGCACCGAGTCCGGGAGCACCTCGCCGGTGGCGAGGTAGCGCTCCGCGCCGAGGTCGTAGCGCGTGGGCTCGAGCTTCACCGGCGAGGCGACCTCGAGGACCTTGAGGGCCTCGGCGGTCACCTCGGGACCGATGCCGTCGCCGGGGATGACGGCGAGGCTGGAGGTCCCGGCGTGGGACCCGGGAGCCGGTGCGGACGCGTGCTGCTGGGTGTCGGGCATGCGGGCGAGGCTAGTTGTCGTCCGGACGCTGGGCGCCGTTGTCTCGCAGGTCAAGCGCGGTCTGCAGCGCGGCGGTGACGTTCTCGGCGCTGCGGGGGTTCTCGGGGTCGTGCGCGGCGGGGCCCCACGAGTCGGGGTACAGGTCGTACATCGGGATCTCTCCTCGGGTGGTGGGTCGGGTGGGTGCTGCCCGAAGCCACCGACACCGCGGCGGGTGGGGGAACGCGGGGTGCGGGGATCGCCCGGTCCGGCTCCCGGCCTGGCGTGTGCGGATCACGCAGTGACTGCGAGGACCCGCCACGGAGGCGGCGACTTCGAGCACCGGAGACATGGCTCCGGGTGCGAGTCGAAGGGCCGGGGGCGTCTCACCTCGTCAACGCCGAACACCGCGACGAGGTGGCCCTTCTGTCAGGCCCCGCCGCGGCGAACGATGAGTACGAAGACGCTCCGCATGGTGCAGCGACTGTACGACCGGGGTCGCGGGCCCGCACCCGGTTTGCCCGAACGTGTCAGATCGTGAGATCGCGGACCACCGGGTGGGATCCGGTGGCCGAGGTGGCAGACTCGCGGCCTCATGTCTGCTCCCCCCGACCTCCCCCACGTCGTCCAGCGCGCGTTCGACGTGTGCCGCCAGGCCGGCTACGTCGCCTTCTGCCGCAACGAGACCGGCCGGCTGCTGGCCACCCTCGCCGCCACCCGGGGCGGCACCATGGCCGAGTTCGGCACCGGCTGCGGCGTCGGCACCGCGTGGCTCAGCAGCGGCGTGCGCAACGGCGCCCGGATCCTCACCGCCGAGCTCGACGAGTCGCTGGCCGGTGCGGCCTCGCGCATCTTCGAGGACGACGACCGGGTCGAGGTGCTCGCCGCCGACTGGAACGTGCTGCGCGACCGCGGCCCGTTCTCCCTGCTGTTCCTCGACTCCGGCAGCCCCTCGGAGGTCGGCGTCGACTCGATCATCGACCTCGTCGAGCCCGGCGGCATCGTGGTGCTCGACGACTTCGCGCCCTGCGAGTCGTGGCCCCCGATCGCCTACGGCCGCGTCGACACCCTGCGCGAGCAGTGGCTCACCGACGACCGGTTCACCGCCGTCGAGGTGATGGTCGCCGCGGACGCCTCGACCGTCATCGCGACCCGGCGCTGACCGGCGCGGCCAGGCGCACCCGATGACCAGGCTCGCCGTCGCGGCACCCAGCCGCGTCGCCGCCGACGCCGCGGTCGAGGTCGCGCGCGCCGGCGGGTCCGCGGTCGACGCCGCGATCGCCGCGGCGCTCGTGGCGATGGTCAACGAGGTGGGGCTGGTCTCGCTGAGCTCGGGCGGCTTCGTGGCCGTCCAGCCGGCGTCGGGGGCGCCGTACACCGTCGACGGGTGGATGGACCGGCCCGGCCGGGGCCGCGGCGACGACGCTCCCCCGCCCCGCACCTGGGACGTCACCACCGACTACGGCGGCGGCGTGACCATCACCATCGGCCCGGGATCGGTCGCGACCCACGGCTCCCTCGCGGCCTTCGGCGAGGCGCACGCACGCGACGGCCGGCTCCCCTGGAGCGAGCTCGTCGCGCCGGCCGTCGAGGTGGCGCGCGGCGGGTTCGCGCTCGGGTCGGCCTCGCGCTACTACCTCGACCACGTCCACGAGACGGTCTTCGGCTGGGACGGCGCCAGCCACGCCGCGCTGCACGACGCCGACGGCCGGCTGACCGGTGACCAGGTCGTCGTGCCCGACCTCGCCGCCACCCTCGAGCACGTCGGCGCCCACGGGCCGCGCGCCCTGCACGAGGGCGACCTGGCCCAGCTCCTCGTCGACGACCTGCAGGCGCGCGGCGGCCTGCTCGCCACGGCCGACCTCGCGGCGTACGAGCCCGTGGTGAGCGCCCCGCTCACCACCCGCGTCGGGCCGTGGACCCTGGCCACGACGCCGCCCCCGTCGGTCGGCGGGGTGGTGGTGGCCTCGATGCTGCGCCTGCTCGACGGCCGCCCGCGCGGCGGCTGGGACGCCGACGACGTCGCCCACCTCGTGCGGGTGCAGCGCGCCGTGCTCGGCCACCGCCGCGAGGTGCTCGAGACGGCCGGCGACCTCGACGAGGCGGCGCGCGCCTGGCTCGACCGGGTCGACGCCGACCACCGCGCGGTCCTCGAGTCGGGCTCCACCGCCCACGTCTCGGTGACCGACGCCGACGGCGCCGCCTGCTCGCTGACCGTGTCGTCGGGCTACGGCGCCGGGATGATCGCCGCCGGCACCGGCATCTGGCTCAACAACTGCCTCGGCGAGCAGGAGCTCAACCCGCCCGGCCGGCCGCTGGCGGTGGGCAGCCGGCTGCTGTCCAACATGGCCCCGACGGTGGGCCGCCACGACGACGGCTCGACCCTCGCCATCGGCTCCCCCGGCGCGGACCGCATCACCACCGCGGTCGTGAGCGCGCTGGCCGGGTTCGTGGGCGGGATGGGGCTGGCCGACGCCGTGGCCCACCCGCGCGTGCACGTGCACCGCGCCGGCCTCCCCGACGAGGACGTCCGGGTGGAGGACGAGCTCACCATGTACTTCGGCGGCGTCGGTGCCGCGCTCACCACCCGCGCAGGGCACCTGGAAGCGGTCGCCGACCCGCGCCGGGCAGGGGTCGCCGAGGTGGTGGACCCCAGCCTGCTTGGATGACGGCATGGCCAGGAAGAAGCCCCGCACCGCGAAGCCGGCGCTGCTCGCGGTCCGGGGCATCACCCGGGCGTTCGGCGACCGCACGATCCTCGACGGCGTCGACCTCGACGTCCGCTCCGGCGAGGCCGTGGGTGTGGTCGGGCCCAACGGCAGCGGGAAGTCGACGCTCCTGCGCTGCATCGTGGGCGCGGACGACGCCGACGCGGGCGGGTCCACCCTCGCGGGCCACCCCCTCGACGAGCGCCTCCCCGGCATCCGTGCCGACCTGGCCGTCGTCATGGACGACATCGACTTCTTCCCCGACCTCTCCGTGGTCGAGCACCTCGACCTCGTCGCGCGGGCGCACGCGCAGCCGGACGCCGAGGAGGTCGTCAACGGCGTGCTCGCCGAGGTGGGCCTGATGGAGGTCTCCGGCCAGCTGCCCTCGACGCTGTCGTCCGGCCAGCGGCGCCGCCTCGCACTGGCCAGCGCGTTCGTCCGTCCCCGCCGGCTGCTGGTGCTCGACGAGCCGGAGGCCCGCCTCGACACCGACGGCGTGGCCTGGCTGGGCGAGCGACTCGTGGCGGAGAAGCAGGCCGGGGGCGCGGTGCTGATGGTGAGCCACGACGCCGGCCTCGTGGCCCGCGTGTGCGACCGGGTGGTCCGTCTCGGGGGCGCGGCGGAGCCGTCCGATGTCGGCTGACGCTCCCGTGGGGCACGCGGAGGTCACGACCGCACGCGAGGTGCGGCGCGAGATCCGCGACTGGCGCCGCGGGCGTGCCGAGCTCAGCTGGGGCGAGGCCCTCTCCGACGCCTACGTCGGCCTCTTCTGCGTCGTGATGGTCGGTGCGATGGCCGGCAACGTCGTGCTCCACCTGCGGCGCCTCGCCGACGAGACCTGCACCGGCAGCTGCGGCGAGGTCCGCTCGGCCGCCCCCTGGCTGGTCGCGCTGGCCGTGGCGCTGCTGGCGCTCGGCATGGCACGCCTCCTCGGGCCCGTCTTCAGCCCGCCCGCCGCCAACGCGTGGGTGCTGACCTCGCCCGTCGACCGTGGCGCGCTGCTGCGACCGGGGTGGCTGCGCACCGCGACGCTCACGCTGGTCGGGGCGGCGCTCCTGCTGCTGGCTCCCGCGGTGCTCGGCGGCTTCGCGTGGCACGACGCGGTCGTCTACCTCGTCGCCGGCAGCACCACGGCGCTGGCGTGCGTCGGCGTCGCGGCACTGTCGCAGGTGCGGGAGGACCCGGTCTCGCGCTGGCTCACCTGGCTGGTCACCCTGGCCCTGTGGGCCGTGCTCGGCCTCGCCGCGACCCGCGAGCTCGGTCGGCTGCCGGACGTGCCGCCAGGAACCGTCCTCGTGGTCGCGGTCGTGACCTCGGTCCTCGCGGTCCTCCTCGCGTGGCGTGCGGCGGTCGCGGTCGGCTCGGTCTCCCGTCGCGTCCTCGGCCAGACCGAGCACCTCTCCCCCAGCCTGTCGGGCGCCCTGTCGTCGGTCGACCTCGGCCTGATGTACGACGTCCTGCTCGCCCGCCGCTGGGGACGTGGAGCCCACGTGCGCAGCCACACCGGCGGCCCGCTCGGCTGGCGCGCGCTGGTGCACCGCGACCTGCGCCGCGCCCTCCGCTCGCCGCAGCCCTTCGTGCTGCTGGCCGGGCTCGTCCTGGTGCCCTACGCCGCGGCGGAGGCCGACGCGGGCCGGGCGGTCGTGCTGGCGACGACGCTCATCGGCCTGCTCGGCGGCCCTGCGCTCTGCTCGGGGCTGCGGGTCGTCGTCCGGACCCAGGGACTGGCGCGGATGATGCCGTTCAGGCGTCAGACGCTGCTCCTCGCGCACCTCGTCGTGCCGGGCACCGCCCTGATGCTCTTCGCGCTCGCGACCACGCCGACGCTGGTGCACGAGGTCCCCGGCGGCCGGGCGTTCGACCTCGCCGTCGGGTGCGGACTGTCCTCCGTGGCGGCGACCGTGCGCTGGATCACCGGCAAGCCGCCGAACTACGCGGCCCCGATGGTGAGCACCCCCGCCGGCGGCGCGCCGACCGGCGTCCTGTTCAGCGTGGCCCGCGGCTTCGACGTCTGGGCGGTCACCGCCCTGCCGCTCATGTTCGGCCAGGGGGGCCTGCTCCTCTCCTCGCTCGTCAGCGTCGGCGTCATCGCCTTCCTGACCTCCGAGGGTCTCCAGCAGCCGCCGACCTCGACGACGACCCAGCCGCGCTGAGGCTCAGCGCGCGTCGGGCGCCGTCACGTCCACGGTGAACCACGGCAGCATCAGCTGGGTCAGCGGGCCGATCGCGAGGGCGTAGACGACCGTCCCGACCCCGAGCACGCCGCCGAGGAGCAGACCGATGGCGACGACGGCGACCTCGAGCCCGGTGCGCACGAGCCGCAGCGACCACCCGGTGCGGCGCGCGATCCCGGTCATCAGGCCGTCGCGGGGCCCGCGGCCGAGCTGGGCACCGATGTAGAGCGCGCTGGCCAGCCCGCACAGCACCACGCCCCCGAGCATCAGGCCGGTGCGCGCCACGAGCGCGTCCGGGTGCTCCAGGGTGGCGAGGGTCAGGTCGGCGGACATCCCCACGACGACGGCGTTGCTGATCGTGCCGAGCCCCGGCATCTCCCGCAGCGGGACCCACAGGACCAGCACGACGAAGCTGAACAGCACGACCGCCTGACCCAGCGTCATCGGCACGTGGCGGATGAACCCCGAGTGGAGCACGTCCCAGGGCGCCAGGCCGAGGCCGCCGCGCACCATCATCGCCAGCGAGACGCCGTAGAGGAACAGCCCGACGAAGAGCTGCGGCAGCCGGCGCGCCAGGCGGCCGGCGCGCAGCTGCGCGAGCGGGCCGAGGTCGACCAGGACGCTGCGCGGTGAGGTGCTGGCGGGGACCGGTTCGAGGGAGGTGCCGCGGGTCATGGCTCCATCCTGACCCCGATTGGCATTGTTCGGAATGGCCAATCGTGCAAAGGTGGCCACCATGAGCCGGACCGTGAGTGCCCAGCGCGTGGCCACCCTCGTCGGTGACTTCCCCCGCACCCCGGCCTACGTCGGCCTCGCCGACCGGGTGAGGGTGCTGATCGGCGACGGCCGCATCGGCCTCGACGTCCGGCTGCCGAGCGAGCGCGAGCTCACCGCCGTGCTCGACGTGTCCCGCACGACCGTCACCCGGGCCTACGACGTGCTGCGCGAGACCGGGTACGCCGAGGCGCGGCGCGGTGCCGGCACCTTCACCCGCGTCCCCGGTGGGCGCCGGCGCGCCCACGACCGCGCGCTGATGCCCGGCACCGGTGGCGACGACGTGATCGACCTCAACTGCGCGGCCCACTCCGCGCCGCCCGGCCTGATGGAGGCCTACCAGCGCGCCACCGAGCAGTTGCCGGCCTACCTCGGCGGACCGGGCTACTTCCCGCTCGGCATGCCGGCCCTCCAGGCGCGGATCGCGGCGGGCTACGACGCGCGCGGGCTGCCGACCCTGCCCGAGCAGGTCATGGTGACAGCCGGTGCCCTCGCGGCGGCGTCCGTGGTCGCGCGCGCCTTCACCGCGCCCGGCGAGCGCGTGGTGGTGGAGTCGCCGACCTATCCCAACGCCACCGAGGCCGTGCGCCACGCCGGCGCCCGGCTCGTGCCGGCTGCGGTCGACCCCGACGGCTGGGACCTCGACGCCCTGGCGGCGACCCTGCGCCAGACCTCGCCGCGGCTGGCGTACCTCATCCCCGACTTCCAGAACCCCACCGGCCACCTCATGCCCGACGCGCAGCGCGAGGAGCTCGCGCTCGCGCTCGCCCGCACGCGGACCGTCGCCGTGGTCGACGAGGCCCACCAGGCGCTGGCCCACTCCCCTGCACTCGCCGCCGCGATGCCGCGCCCCCTCGCGTCCTCCGCTGACGGCGCGATCACCATCGGCAGCGCGAGCAAGGCGTTCTGGGGCGGCCTGCGCCTGGGCTGGGTGCGAGCGCCGCTCGCGCACATGGACCGGCTGCTCCAGGCGCGGGTGGGGCTCGACCTCGGCGCGCCCGTGCTCGAGCAGCTCGTCCTGTGCGACCTGCTCGACCGGGCCGACGAGGTGCTCCCGGTGCACCGCGAGCGGCTCGCCGCCGGACGCGACGCCGTCGTCGACGCGGTCCGCACCCACCTCCCGGACTGGCGCTTCCGCGTGCCCGAGGGCGGGCTCGCGCTGTGGTGCGAGCTGCCGGCCCCGCTCGGCACCGCCGTCACCGAGGAGGCGGCCCGGCGCGACGTCGTCCTCGCACCCGGGCCCGTCTTCGCCGTCGAGGGCGGCCTCGACCGGTTCGTCCGGATCCCGTGGACGGCGTCACCGGAGACGCTCACCGAGGCCGTGCGCCGCCTCGCCGCGGCGTGGGACCACGTCGCACGCACGGACCGGCCGGCGCCGCACCGACCGGGGTCGAGGAGCGGCGCCGGCCGGGTGGTGGTGGCCTAGCGGGAGGGGCGGGTCAGGACAGGTCGACGGCGCGCACCGCGACCGCCTGCATCGCGGTGTCGATCTGAGCGAGGGTCTCGGCCGGGATGGCCGAGTCGACGCTGAGCGCGACGAGCGCGGCGCCGCCCTTGTCCTGGCGCGAGACCTGCATGCCGGCGATGTTGACCTGGGCGTCGCCGAGGATGCCGCCGACCGTGCCGACCATGCCCGGACGGTCCTCGTAGGTGAGGAACGCCAGGTGGGTGGTCGGCTCGATGTCGACGTCGAAGCCGTTGACCTCCACCAGCCGCTCCTTCTGCGCCAGCCCGACGAGCGTGCCGCTCACCGAGACCTGGGTGCCGTCGGCGAGGGTGCCGCGCAGCGTGATGAGGTTGCGGTGGTCGGGGCTCTCCGACTCGGTGACCAGCCGCACCTCGGTGCCGCGCTCGGCCGCCAGCAGCGGGGCGTTGACGTAGGAAACCTGCTCCTCGACGATGTCGGCGAACACGCCCTTGAGCGCGGCCAGCTCGAGGACCTTGACGTCGTACTCGGTGATCTCGCCGCGCACCTCGACGTCGAGCTGCTGCGCGACCTCGCCGGCCAGCGCGGTGAACACGCGGCCGAGCTTCTCGGTGAGCGGGATGCCGGGGCGCACGTCCTCGGCGATCACGCCGCCCTGCACGTTGACCGCGTCGGGCACGAGCTCGCCGCTGAGCGCCAGGCGCACCGAGCGCGCGACCGCGATGCCGGCCTTCTCCTGCGCCTCGTCGGTGGAGGCGCCGAGGTGGGGCGTGGCGACGACGTTCTCCAGCTCGAAGAGCGGGCTGTCGGTGCAGGGCTCGGTCGCGAAGACGTCGAGGCCGGCGGCCGCGACCTGCCCGTTCTTCAACGCGTCGTAGAGCGCCGCCTCGTCGACGATGCCGCCGCGTGCGGCGTTGACGAGCACCAGGCTCTGCTTGGCCCTGCCGAGCTGCTCGGCGCCGATCAGGCCGACGGTCTCGGGGGTCTTGGGCAGGTGCACGCTCATGAAGTCGGACTCGGCGAGCAGCGTGTCGAGGTCGACGAGGCGCACGCCCATCTGTGCGGCGCGGCCGGCCTGCACGTAGGGGTCGTAGGCGATGACCTTCATGCCGAACGCGCTGAGCCGCTGGGCGACGAGCACGCCGATGCGGCCCAGCCCGACGATGCCGACGGTCTTCTCGTAGAGCTCGATGCCGGTGTACTTCGAGCGCTTCCACTCGCCGTTCCTGAGCGCGGCGTGGGCCGGGCTGACGTGGCGGGCGGCGGCCAGCATGAGCGCCACGGCGAGCTCGGCGGCGCTGACGATGTTGGAGGTCGGGGCGTTGACGACCATGACGCCGGCCTGGGTGGCTGCCTTGACGTCGACGTTGTCGAGGCCGACACCGGCGCGGGCGACGACCTTCAGCCGCTGCGCCGCGGCGAGCGCCTCGGCGTCGACCTTGGTCGCGGAGCGGACCAGGATCGCGTCGACGTCGGCGATCGCGGGAAGCAGCTCGGCGCGGTCGGCGCCGTTGCAGTGGCGGATCTCGAAGTCGGGGCCGAGCGCCTCGATGGTGGCGGGGCTGAGCTCTTCGGCGATCAGCACGACAGGCTTGGCGGGTGCGTTCACAGCGGGGTCCTCGAGAGATCTGGGGATGTGTCCGGGACTGCACGACGCTGTGCGCCGCCCACTGTACCCACAGCACCGGGACGACGTGGCGGGTCCCCGCATGTGGGACGCGCCGACCCTGACGGCTGTCGGTGCCGCGCCCTAGCCTGTCGCCATGGGCGTGATGGACGACGCGGAGCGCCTCGAGCCCGCGAGCGTGCAGGAGTGGAGCGACTGGCTGCGCGCGCACCACGAGCAGCCGCAGGGCGTGTGGCTCGTCAGCCCGCGCCGCGCCGTCGAGCGACCCTTCTCCTACGACGAGGCGGTCCGCGAGGCGCTGCGGTTCGGTTGGGTCGACTCCACCGTGCGACCTCTCGACGAGGCGCGGACGATGATGTGGTTCGCCCCGCGCCGCCGCGGGAGCATGTGGACCCGCATCAACAAGGGCCGCGTCGCCGACCTCGAGGTCGCCGGGCTGATGGAGGCCGCGGGGGCCTCCGCCGTCGCGCTGGCCAGGGAGAGCGGCATGTGGTCGCTGATGGACGAGGTCGAGGACGGCGTGGTCCCCGACGACCTGCAGGCCGCGCTCGACGCGCACCCCGGCGCCCGCGAGCACTGGGACTCGTGGTCGCCCTCCGCGCGCAAGATGATCCTCACCTGGATCGTGCTGGCCAAGCGGCCCGAGACCCGGGCGGCCCGGGTGGCGACGTCGGCGGAGAAGGCGGCCCGCGGCGAGAAGGCGCAGTAGGTCGGACGCCGGCCCTCAGCGGGCGCAGGCGTCCCCGGGGAACAGCTCGCGGTCCGGCTCGGCGGGGTCGACCAGCTGGACCACGTCGGCGTTGGTGCCGGTCCACGACGGCAGGCCCGGCCCGTCGACCGCGTCCTGGGCGAGCCACAGCTCGGCCTGCAGCGACCACTGGACCAGCGAGCCCACGATGCCGTACTCGTCGGTGGTGATGACCGGGCTCGTGCTGACCGAGAAGGGCGAGGTGTACCACTTCTTCGCGGGGTCGAAGTCCTTGCCGTCGCCCATCAGGCAGCGCACGTTGGCCCAGTCGCGGGCGTTCGGCGCCGCCAGGTAGTCGACCGCCCGGGTGTGAGCGGTCGTCAGCCCGAGGGCGACCAGCACCGCGCCGCCCACCACCCCGACGGCCGCGACGGCCCGCCACGCGACGTACGCGGTGGTGTAGGCCACGCACGCGGCCACGCCCACCCAGAGGCTGAACTGCGTGGGGGCGGCCACCCGGTAGCTCGCCCACATCTCCAGGGGCAGCACGGCGGCCGCGCTCGCGAGGGTCGCCAGCACCACGGCGGCGGGGAGGACGGCGTGGCGCAGGCCGAGGAGGAGCGGGGTGCAGGCGAGCGCCAGCGCGAGGACGAGCGACCAGACCGCGCCGTCGCCGGTCGACGGGACGTGGAGGTCGAACGCCACGGGCAGGAAGCTGTGGACGTACCAGTCGATCCGCTCGGACCACGTGCCCTGCCCGATGCGGGACGCACCGACGCCGTCACGGCTGAGGATGTAGACGGTGTTGAGCGCGAGGGCCGCGACGCCCATCACCCCGACGACCACGGGACGCCACCAGCGGACGGTGCGCCGCTGCGCGAGGTCCGCGGCGGTCACGAGGAAGGCCGGCAGCATCGCGACGGTGACGACCTGCTGGTAGCTGAAGGCCGTCACGAGCAGGAGGGCGCCGGAGGCCAGCCACCACAACCGGTGGCGCCAGCCGACCATGAGGCCCGCCACCACCGCGGTGGCGTAGGAGTGGATCGCGCCCATCAGGATCGCCCACGTGGCGGTCGACGGCGAGGCGGTGAGCAGCATCGGGGTCAGGCCCACGACGAGCGCCGCCGGGTAGCGCGTCCAGCTGCTCGCCGTGCGGGTCATCACCAGGACCATGAGGGCAGCGGCGACGCCGCTCAGCGCGAGGACCGAGACCACCACGGCGCGCATCTGCCAGAGATCGGCCACCGAGGTCGCACCGGGCACGACCTTGCCCATGATCCAGCCCGGGATCGGGCGACCCTGGTCGAGGTTGAAGGGCAGGTAGTACGAGCCGAGCTGGTCCAGGCGCGAGGTCTGGACGTACCCGTA
>NZ_JBHLXH010000001.1:733420-838292 GCF_042432345.1 Nocardioides zeicaulis
GGCCCACACGAGGAGGGACAGCACGCCGAGGCGCAGCACGGTGCCGGCCCGGCCCTCGGGGAGCCGGGTGGTCGGGAGTCGCATCAGGGGTCCTGCCTCACGAGGTGTGCGGTCGCGAAGGCCGCGAAGGGGACGAAGCCAGCCCTGGCCCAGGCCCGCTGGACGTTGACGTTGCCGGCCTGGGTGGAGATCACGATCCGCGGGACGTCCAGGTCGGAGGCAAGCCGGGCCACCCCGGCGAGCAGGCGGGCGTAGTGGCCGCGGCCCTGGTGGGCGCTGGCGATGCCGGCCAGGAGGATGTCGAGATCGCCGTCGACCGCGCAGGTCGCGACGCCGATCGGCTCCCGGCCCTCGTGCAGCGACACGACCAGGTCGGGGCTCGAGGAACGGCTGTGCTCGGCCCACTCGCGGTAGCCGGCGAGGGCGAGGTCGGCCGGGAACAGCGGGTTCGCGGAGTAGTGGCTCGGGTAGTCGGCGAAGGTGTCGAGCACCAGCGCGTCGAGCTGTGCGGCGTCGAGCGCACCGGTCCGGCAGGCCTCGCCGGGGTCGGCGTACCGCTCGACGAGCGCGGCCGTCGGGACCTCCCAGTAGACGAGGTTGTCCGCGGGGATCACGCGCCGCCCCTGTGCCGCCAGCGTGGCCGCCACCGCCGCCTCGCGGGCCGGCCACCGGGTCACGACGACCTCGGCCCCGCAGCCGTCGAGGACGTCCGCGACCTGGTGCTGCCACCCGGGGGTGGCGTCGGTGCCGGCGACCGTAAGCCGCCCCACGGGCAGGCCGAAGCGGCGCGACTCCAGCGGGCTGTCCCGGTAGTGCACGCCCGGGGTCGAGAGCTCGGCGACGCTCATGCGGCGGGGAAGGACGTGGTCGCCTCGAGGACGCGGTCGATCTCGACCTCGCCCAGGCCCGGGTGCAGCGGCAGCCGCACCAGGCGTGCGGCCACGTCGGCCGAGACCCGGCAGGCCTCCGGCGTACGACCGAACCGGCGCCCGGCGGGCGAGCTGTCGAGCGGCTGGTAGTGGAAGGCCGCCACCACGTCGCGCTGGGCGAGGTGGTCGATCAGGCCGGCCTGGTGCTGCGGCGAGGGCATCAGGAGGTAGAACATGTGCGCCGGGTGGTCGGCCTCGTCGGGCACGTGCATGAGGCTCGCGCCCACCTCCTTGGCCCACGACTGCAGGCCGGAGTCGTAGGAGTCCCACACCTTCGTCCGGGCGCGCTGGATCTCCTCGAACCGGTCGAGCTGGGCCATCAGCAGCGCAGCGAGCAGGTCGCTCGGCAGGTACGACGAGCCCTGGTCGACCCAGGTGTACTTGTCGACCTGGCCCCGCAGGAACGCCGAGCGGTTCGTGCCCTTCTCCCGCAGGATCTCCGCGCGGGCCATGTGCTCGTCGGAGCCGACGAGCAGGGCGCCGCCCTCGCCGGAGGTGATGTTCTTCGTGTCGTGGAACGACTGGGTCCCGAAGTCGCCGAAGGTGCCGAGCATCCGGCCCTTCCACGACGCGCCGAGCCCGTGCGCGTTGTCCTCGATCAGCACGATCCCGCGCGGACCGAGGAGGGCGGCGAGCTCGTCGGGCTGCGCACCGACGCCCGCGTAGTGCACGACGCACACCGCCTTGGTGCGCTCGGTGATCGCGGCCTCGACGGCGGCGAGGTCGACGTTGAGGGTGTCGGGTCGCACGTCGACGAAGACCGGCACCGCCCCGCGGCTGACGATGGCGGTGGCGGCCGACGGGAAGGTGAACGACGGGCAGATGACCTCGTCGCCGGGCCCCACGTCCGAGAGGATCTGGGCCATCTCGAGCGCATGGGTGCACGACGTGGTGAGCAGCACGTGCTCGCACTCGTGGCGCTGCGCGATCCATGCGGTCGCACGCGAGGTGAAGTCGCCGTCGCCGTGCCAGACCGAGGAGTCGAGCGCCTGCGCGAGGTAGGAGTGCTCGAGGCCGGCGAGGTAGGGCTCGGAGAAGCGGATCGTCATGTTGTCCCCCAGGTGGATCGCGGTCGTGGTCCTGTGTCTCACCCGGAGGTGGACGAGCGTTCGGCGACGGCGCGCGCGATCGCGTCCGCCGCGGCGCCACCCGGGTCGTAGGTGCCACCGCGCTCGATCCGGACGAGGTAGTTCGGCTGGTGCATCGAACGGAAGTGCAGGCGGCCGAGATACTCCCCCACGATGCCGATCGACAGCATCGTCACCCCGCTGAAGATCGCCATCAGGCACACGAGGCTGGTGAAGCCCGGCACGGTGATCTGGCCGGTGAAGTACATCACCAGCACGACGAGCAGCGCACCCAGCCCCACCAGGGCGGTGAGGATGCCCATCCAGAACACCCCCCGCAGCGGTGCGGTGCCGTAGCCGGTCACCATGTTCCAGGTGTGGCGCGCCAGGCCGCGCAGGGTGTAGCCGGAGGTCCCCACCTCGCGCGCGTCCATGCGGACGGGCACCCCGACGACGCCGGTGGTCGTCCACGACAGCACCACGTCGATCGAGACGAACGGGTCGACGCTCGCGGCGAAGGCCTCGCGCAGCTCGGTGCGGAACGCGCGGAAGGCGCCCGTCGTCTGGGCGTTGGGCACACCCGACATCGAGAGGGCCGTCTTGACGCTGCGCGAGGCGAAGGAGCGCAGGACGCCGTGCTCCTCCACGTCGGCGACGCCGTAGACGAGGTCGACGAGCGGGTCGGCCAGCGGCGCCAGCAGCGCGGCCACCTGGTCGGGCCGGTGCTGGAGGTCGTCGTCCATGGTGACGGTGATCGGGTGCTGGGCGCGCGTGAGGCCGGCGAGCAGGGCGTTGTGCTGGCCGTAGTTGCGCCGCAGGAGCACCGCACGGGTCCGTCCGGGGTCCTCGGTCTCGAGGTGGTGCGCGACGGCGTACGTGTCGTCGGGTGGGCCGTCGACGACGAGGATGATCTCGTAGTCCTCGCAGCTGCGCGGCAGCTCCTCGCGGAGCCCGTGCACGAGCGCGGGAAGGGTCGCTCCGGAGCGGTAGCAGGGAATGACGACCGAGACCTTCACCGGACGAGTATCCCCGTTCTCGTCCGGTTCACCACATTCGACCGTCCGTCCCGGGCGAGCCCCGCCCCTGGCCGGACGGCGATCGGGCCGTCGTCAGACGGCGCAGTCGTCGGGGCCGCACACCTCGCCGGCGTCGCCGGTCGCGAGCACCTCGATCGTCGGGTGCGACTCCGACCAGGCGCGCTCCAGGACCTGGGTGAACACCTCGGTGGGCTGGGCGCCGGAGACGCCGTACTTCTGGTCGACCACGAAGAACGGCACGCCGGTGGCGCCGTAGGCCTGCGCCTGGTCGATGTCGGCCTGCACGTCGGCGGCGTACTCGCTGCTGCCGAGGACCTCGTCGACGCGGGCGGGGTCGAGACCGGCGGTGACCGCGACGTCACGCAGCACGGCGTGGTCGGCGACGTTGCGCGCCTGGGTGAAGTAGGCGGCCAGCAGGGCCTCCTTGACCCGGCCCTGCAGCTCGTCGCCGCCCTGCGCGTGGGCGAGGTGGATGAGCCGGTGGGCGTCGACGGTGTTGAGGTGGAGGGTCTCGGAGAGGCGGTAGAGCAGGCCCTCCTCGGCCGCGACGGCCTCGACCCGGTCCTGCATCTGCTGCACGCGGGCGGGCGACTGGCCGTACTTCTTCGCCAGCATCTCGGCGGTGCCGGTGGTGGGCTCGGTGGGCGCGCCCGGGTCGAGCTGGTAGGAGCGCCAGTGCACCTCCACCTCGTCGGCGTGCGGGAACGCGGCCAGCGCGGACTCGATGCGGCGCTTGCCGATGTAGCACCAGGGGCAGACGACGTCGGACCAGATCTCGATCAACACGTGCGCCCCAACGCCGGGCGGGGCCCCGGTGTTCCCGCGCGCCGCCGGCTCAGGACTCCTGGCGGCGCACGGTGGGGCGCCTCGCGACGTAGGTCACGACGAAGCCGAGGACGAGGGCGAGCAGGACGCCGAGGTTGGCGTAGGCCCACGGGCCGTCCCAGTACGCGCCCATCGGGTCGTCGACGTAGGTGCCGAGGCCGAGGGGCTCGATGAGGAAGCCCTGCCAGTTGTTCCACGACGCGTCGGCGGCGAAGTTGTTGACGACCAGCCCCCACCCGACGACGGAGGCGCCGACCATGGTGGCGATCGAGGTCCAGTCGACCGAGCCGTAGCGCCCGGCCGGGTCGAAGAGCGCCTCCTCGTCGTAGTCGCGCTTGCGCAGCGCGATGTCGGCGATCATGATCCCGGCCCACGCCGCGAGCGGGACGCCGAGGGTGATGAGGAAGCTCTGGAACGGGCCGAGGAAGTCCTGGGCGAAGAACACCACCCAGATCGTGCCGAGGGTGAGGATCGTGCCGTCCACGCCCGCCGCGGCCGGCCGCGGGATCCGGACGCCGAGCGAGAGCAGCGTGAGGCCCGAGGAGTAGATGCCGAGCACGGCTCCGCTGACCAGCGCCAGGATCGCGGCGAGCAGGAACGGCACCAGGAACCAGGTCGGCAGCAGCGTGCCCAGCATGCCGACCGGGTCGGCGACGATGCCGGCCGAGAGCGTCTGCGACGAGCCGGCGAGCAGCAGACCGAACACGACGAGCAGCACCGGGGCGATCGCCCCGCCGAACGTGTTCCACCCGACGATGGCCGAGCCGCTGGCGTCGCGGCGCTGGTAGCGCGACCAGTCGGCGGCGATGTTGATCCAGCCGAGGCCGAAGCCGGTCATCACCATGACGAGCGCGCCGACCATCTGCTGCACGCTGCCGTCGGGGACCGAGCCGACCGACGACCAGTCGATCTCGTCGAGCGTCAGCAGCACGTAGACCACCGTCGCGATGCCGGTGATCCAGGTCAGCCACGACTGCAGCCGCATGATGACGTGGTAGCCCGCGACGCTCGCCGAGACGATCAGCGCGGCGACGACGAGCGTCGCGACGACCTTGGTGCCGTTGCCCGAGGCCCAGCCGAGCTGGTCGAAGATCGTCGCGGTGGCCAGCACGGCCAGGATGGCCAGGAACGTCTCCCAGCCGATCGAGACCAGCCAGGAGACCACGCCCGGCACCTTCTGGCCGTTGACGCCGAAGGCCGCACGGCTGAGCACCATCGTCGGCGCCGAGCCGCGCTTGCCGGCGATCGCGATGATGCCGCACAGGGCGAACGACACGACGATGCCGACCACGGAGACGACCAGCGCCTGGCGGAACGAGATCCCGAAGCCGAGCACGAACGAGCCGTAGCTGATGCCGAAGACCGACACGTTGGCGGCGAACCACGGCCAGAACAGGTCGCGCGGTCGCGCGGTCCGGTCCGACTCCTCGATGATCTCGATGCCGGTGGTCTCCACGCCGAGGCGCCGGGTCTGCTCGAGCCCGGAGCCGGAGCCGGAGTCGTGGGTCTTCGTGTCGCTCATGACCGCATCGTCCCCCACACCCGTGCCCCACCGGAAGCGCCGCGCGGGTGGTGGACGTCGCATAGGTTGCGCGGGTGAAGATCGTGGTCGCCGGCGGTTCCGGCTCGCTCGGGCGCCGGTTGTGCGCCGACCTCGCGGAGCGGGGGCACGAGGTGGTCGTGCTGACCCGGCGCGCTCGCCCCGGTCCCCACCGCCAGGTGGTGTGGGACGGACGCACCGTCGGCCCGTGGCGCGAGGAGCTCGCCGGGAGCGCGGTGGTCAACCTCGCGGGCGAGCTGGTCGACCGTCGCCCGACGCCCGAGGGCGTCGCGCTGCTGACCCGCTCGCGCGTGGAGCCGACCCGCGCGCTCGTCGGGGCGAGCCGGTCGCTGGACGCTCCTGTGCCGGTCTGGGTGCAGGCGAGCACGCTGGCGATCTACGGCGACACCGGCGACACCGTGCTCGACGAGACGGCCCCGCCCGCCGACGGACCGCCCCAGATGGCGGGCGTGGCGCGCGCGTGGGAGGCGTCGCTCGACGGCGCCCACGCCGACAGAACGGTGGTCCTTCGCACCGGGATCGTCCTCGACACCGACTCCCCCGCGCTCGACCGGTTGCTCGGGCTGGCCCGCTGGGGGCTCGGTGGTCGGGTCGGTCCCGGCACGCAGTGGATCAGCTGGATCCACGTCGACGACTGGCTCGCGCTCGTCCGCGCCGCGATCGAGCCTGCTCCCTCGTCGTCCGCAGTGATCGACGGCGTCGTCCACGCGACCGGGCCCGAGCCGGTCCGCAACGCGGACATGATGGCGGCCCTGCGCCGCGTCGTACGCCGGCCCGCGGCGCCGCCGACGCCGGCGTTTCTGGTGCGGGCGGGCGCGGTCCTGCTGCGCACCGACCCGGCGCTCGCGCTCACGGGCCGGCGCGCGGTCCCCGGACGCCTGCTCGCGGCGGGCTTCACCTTCGACCACCCCGATCTCGACGAGGCGCTCGCCGACCTGGTGGCCCGGGGCTGACGACCGGCCGGTCAGGCGAAGAGTGCCTGGCCCAGGTGCTCGCCCGGCGCAGCGCCCGGGGGCACGGCGAAGAGCGCGGAGCCGGTGACCTGGAGGTACTCGGCCATGGCGTCGTGCTTCGACATCGCCAGCTGCACCGGGACGAAGTGGGTGCCGGGGTCGCGGACGTAGGCGAGGAAGAACAGGCCGGCGTCGAGGCCGCCGAGGGCGTTGGAGCCGTCGACGAAGTTGTAGCCGCGCCGCAGCATCCGGACCCCGCCGTGCTGGTCGGGGTGCACGACCCGCACGTGCGAGTCGACCGGGATGACCGGCTGGTCGTCGCTGCCGGGCATGTCGAAGTCGGGCGGCGTCTGCTCGTCGCCGCCCGAGAGCGGGGCCCCGGTGCCCTTCGTGCGGCCGACGAAGGACTCCTGGTCGCCGAGCGTCTGACGGTCCCAGGTCTCGACGTGCATGGTGATGCGGCGGGCGACGAGGTAGGACCCGCCGGTCAGCCAGCCGGCGGCCGGGTCGTCGTCGGCCCCGACCCAGACGTGCTCGTCGAGGGCCGCGGCCTCCTCGGCCTTGACGTTGGCGGTGCCGTCCTTGAAGCCGAAGAGGTTGCGCGGGGTGGACTGCGAGGTCGAGGTGGTCGACGTACGCCCGAAGCCGAGCTGCGACCACCGCACCGACACGGCGCCGAAGCCGAGCCGGGCCAGGTTGCGGATCGCGTGCACCGCGACCTGAGGGTCGTCGGCGCACGCCTGCACGCACAGGTCGCCACCGGAACGGGCGGGGTCGAGGGCGTCGCCGGGGAAGTGCGGCAGCTCGCGCAGCGCCGCAGGCAGGCGGTCGGCGAGGCCGAAGCGGTCGCGCCCGTCGGCGTCGCGGAAGAGCGACGGGCCGAAGCCCACGGTGATGGTCAGTCCGCTCGCGGGCAGGCCGAGGGCCTCGCCGGTGTCGTCGGGCGGCAGGTTCACGTCGCCGTCGACCGCGCCGGCGCCGGTCGGCTCGCCGCGCGTCATCTGCTCGGCCGCGTCGGTCCAGCGCTGCAGCAGGTCGACGAGGTCGTCGCGGGAGTCGGTGACGACGTCGAAGGCGGCGAAGTGGAGCCGGTCCTGCGCAGGGGTGGTGATGCCGGCCTGGTGCTCGCCGCGGAAGGCGTACGACGCCTGCCGTACGTCGCCGGCCGACGCGGGCCCGGAGCCGGCGTGGGACGACTCGCGACCGACCGCGAACGCCCCGGCCGCACCGGCCAGGGCGGCGCCGCCACCGAGGAGACCCCGGCGGCTGAGGCCGACGGGGGCGCGCCGGCTCAGGACAGCACCGCCGCGGTCAGCCGCGACAGCGGCTCGGACAGGGCGTTGACGGCGTCGGAGAGCTGCTTGACCTGGGCGGGGTCGAGCGCGTCGTAGGAGACGAAGCCGTCGCCGCGGCGCTGCTCGTCGAGCAGGTCCTGCAGGTCCGCGAAGCGGGTGCTGAGCTGGTCGGCCAGGTCGGGGTCCTTCTCGGCGACGATGGGCTCGACGCCCTCGAACCCGACGCGGGCGCCGTCGACGTTGGCCTGGAAGTCCCACAGGTCGGTGCGCGACCAGTACTCCTCCTCGCCGGTGACCTTGCCGGTGGCGACCTCCTCGAGCAGCCCGCGCGAGCCGTTGGCGATCGCGTCGACGGTGTAGGTGAGGTCCTGCACGCGGGCGTCGAGCTCCTTCGTGTCCGCGAGCAGCTTGTCGGCGTACGTCGTGCGCTGGCGGGCGGTGAGGGGCGTGTAGCCCTCCGCGCGCTCGGGCCAGAGGTCCTTCTCGATGCGGTGCCAGCCGGTCCACTCCTGGCCGGGCTCGAGGTCGGCCTCGCGCGCGTCCATCTGCGGGTCGAGGTCGCCGAAGGACTCCGCGACCGTCTCGATCCGCTCCCAGTGGGTGCGGGCGACCGGGTAGAGCGCGCGGGCGGCGTCGTCGTCGCCCGAGGAGTAGGCGTCGACGAACTGCCGGGTCTTCTCCAGCAGCTGCGACGACTGGTCACGCACGTACGCGGCGTAGTTGGCCTGCGCCTGCTCGACCAGCTGCTGCTCGTCGGCGCTGACCTCCGGCTCCTCGTCGGAGGCGGTGACGGTGAAGTCGGAGCGGATCCCCTCGCCCTTCATGCCCGGCTTGCACGCGGTGACGTAGCTCCCCGCGGGGGCGTCGACGGTGAGCGCGCGCGAGATGCCGGGGCCGACGTTCTCGACCTCCGCGACGATCCGCAGGCCGTCGTCGCCGAGCAGGTAGAACTCGGTGACCTGGTCGCCGGAGTTCGTGACGTCGAAGGTGAGGGTGCCGGCCGGCGCCTCGGCGGCCGAGAGCGTGCACGCGTCGGCGGAGGAGTCGACGCTCAGCGCGCGGGGGTCGCGGTCGGCGCCGCTGGGGGCCGGGTCGGCGTTCTGCGTGCAGCCGGCGAGGAACGGCAGGGTGACCAGGGCGGTCACCGCGAGGGTGGTGCGCATTGGGGTGGCTCTCTTCTCAGGCGGCGACGCGCGGGCGCGCGGCCGGGGTGGAGGTGCGGCGGCGGGCGCCGAGGAGGAACAGGGCCATCACCGGCACGACGTAGAGCAGCCACGCGGCCGCCTCGAGCGTGGTGGTGGCCGGGGAGAAGTTGAGGACGCCCTTGAGCAGCGCGCCCCACCAGGTGTTGAGGTCGACGGTGTCGGAGACGTCGAAGGCGAGGGTGTGCAGGCCGGGCAGCACGCCGGCCTCCTGCAGGTCGTGGACGCCGTAGGCCAGCACTCCCCCGGCGACGACGACCAGGAACGCGCCGGTCCAGGTGAAGAAGCGCGACAGGTTGATCGACACCGCACCGCGGTAGATCAGCCAGCCGAGGGCGGCGGCGGTGAGGATGCCGAGGGCGGCGCCGAGCAGCGGCTCCCAGGTCGGGGTGGCCGTGCCGGCCGCCTCGCGGGTGCCGGCCCGGGTCGCGGCCCACAGGAACAGCGCGGTCTCCAGGCCCTCGCGGCCGACCGCGAGGACCGCCACGAGCACCAGCGACCAGCGGCCGCCGTCGGCCGCGTCGTCGATGCGGCCGCGCAGCTCGCCACCGAGCCCGCGCGCGGCTGCGGCCATCCAGAAGACCATCCACGTCACGAAGCCGACCGCGACGATCGACAGCCCGCCGCCGATGGTCTCCTGCGCCTCGAAGGTGAGGCCGCGCGGACCGAAGGTGAGCAGCGCGCCGAAGGCCAGGCTCACGCCGACCGCGAGCCCGACGCCGGTCCAGATCCGCGGCAGCAGCCCGCGCCGGTCCGTCTTGACGAGGTACGCCACGAGGATGCTCACCACGAGCGCGGCCTCGAGGCCCTCGCGCAGCCCGATCAGGTAGTTCGCCAGCACAGCCCGGGAGCCTACACCTGAGGTTAGGCAATCCTAATTCGGGCCCGCTCCTCGGTCGGGAGCCGCGAGCATGGCGGTTTCTCGCGGCCAGGAACCCGCCTCACGCACCGCCCCGCGGTCGGGAGCGGTGGTCCACCTACATTCGGCGGCCCGGAAAGGTGGCTGGACCACCGCCCATACGCCAGCGGTGAGTGGCGCAGCTTTCCAGCGCCCAGAACCTGCCTGACTCACCGCTCGAGCCCGGGCCGTACGCCCAGCGGTGAGTAGCGCAGCTTTCCAGCGCCCAGAACCTGCCTGACTCACCGCTCCTCGGCCCGCAGCGGTGACCCACCCACCTTCGGCGGCCCGCAAAGGTGGCTGGACCACCGCCCGTACGCCAGCGGTGAGTGGCGCAGGTTTTCAGCGCCCAGAACCTGCCTCACGCACCGCTCCGGCCCGGGCGTACGCCGAGCGGTGCGTTGCGCAGGTTCCCGCAGCCCGGAACCTGCCTGGCTCACCGCTCAGGCGCGGACCAGGATCTCGCCGTGGAGGACGGAGAACCAGCCGTCGGGGTCGGCGGCCCAGGCGCGCCAGGCGTCGGCGACCTCGGCCAGCTCCGCCTCGCTCGCGCGGCCCTCGGCGAGGAGCTGGCTCGCGAGGGCGGTGGAGGTGATCCGGTCGGCCCAGAGGCCGGCCCACCAGGCGCGGTCCTCGGGGGTGGCGAAGCACCACGTCGACGATCCCGCCTCGACGTCGTCGGCGCCTGCGGCGTGGGCCCAGGCGAGCAGCCGCCGGCCCGCGTCGGGCTCGCCGCCGTTGGCGCGGGCGGCCGCGGTGTAGAGCTCGAGCCAGCGGTCGAGGCCGGCGGGCGCGGGGTGCCACGCGAAGCGGCCGTAGTCGCTGTCACGGGCCGCGACCAGGCCCCCGGGGCGGGTCACGCGCAGCATCTCGCGCAGCGCCCCGACGGGGTCCGCGACGTGCTGCAGCACCTGGTGGGCGTGCACCACGTCGAACGGCCCGCCCAGCGCGTCGAGGTCGAGGGCGTGGACGTCGCCGACCACGGCGCGCGCCCACCCGATGCCCTGCCGCTCGAGCTCGGCGCGGGTCAGCGCGGCCGCCTCCTCGGTGACCTCGAGGGCCACGACCTCGCCGCTCTCCCCGACCGCCCGGGTCAGGTCGGCGGTGATCGTGCCGGTCCCGGAGCCGACGTCGAGCAGCCGCTGGCCCTCCCGCAGGTGGGGCAGGAGGTGGCCGGCCGAGTTGGCCGCCGTGCGCCAGCGGTGCGAGCGCAGCACGGCCTCGGCGTGTCCGTGGGTGTACGTCGTCACGCCGAGGCCGTCCCTGCTCCGGTCCCGCGTCAGCGGGCGGAGGAGCCCTCGACGTAGTCGGTGTCGTGCGACTTGACCCACGCCATCAGCTTGCGCAGCTCGCGGCCGGTCTGCTCGATCGGGTGCGACTCGGCCTTCTCGCGGAACGCGGTGAACTCGGGCGAGCCGTTGTCCATGTCGGTGATGAAGCGCTCGGCGAACGCGCCGTTCTTGATGTCGGCGAGGACGTCCTCCATGTTCTTCTTCACCTCCGGCGTGATCACGCGGGGGCCGGAGACGTAGTCGCCGAACTCGGCCGTGTCGGAGACCGACCAGCGCTGCTTGGCGATGCCGCCCTCGTACATCAGGTCGACGATGAGCTTGAGCTCGTGGAGGCACTCGAAGTAGGCCACCTCGGGCTGGTAGCCGGCCTCGGTGAGGACCTCGAAGCCGTACTGGACGAGCTGGGAGGCGCCGCCGCACAGCACGGCCTGCTCGCCGAACAGGTCGGTCTCGGTCTCCTCGGTGAAGGTGGTCTTGATGCCGCCGGCCCGCAGGCCGCCGATGGCCTTGGCGTAGGAGAGCGCGAGGTCCCAGGCCTTGCCGGACTCGTCCTTCTCCACCGCGACCAGGACCGGCACGCCGCGGCCGTCGACGTACTCGCGACGCACGAGGTGGCCGGGGCCCTTGGGGGCGACCATGAAGACGTCGACGCCGTCGGGCGGGGTGATGTAGCCGAAGCGGATGTTGAAGCCGTGGCCGAAGACGAGGGTGTCGCCGGGGGTGAGCGCGGGCTCGATCTCCTCGGCGTAGAGCTTCCGCTGGTGCTGGTCGGGCGCGAGGATCACGATCAGGTCGGACTCCTCCGCGGCCTCGCGCGGGGTGAGGACGCGCAGGCCCTCGGCCTCGGCCTTGTCGCGGCTCTTGGAGCCGGGCTGCAGGCCGATGCGCACGTCGACGCCCGAGTCGCGCAGCGACAGCGCGTGGGCGTGGCCCTGGCTGCCGTAGCCGATCACCGCGACGTTCTTGCCCTGGATCAGGCTCAGGTCGGCGTCGTCGTCGTAGAACATCTCAGCCACGGGGGCTCTCCTTCATGGTTGGTGCTGCGGAAATCTGGGGGTGGGCGGGTCAGGCGATGGCCGACGGGGGCGCCGGCACGGTGGCCAGGCGCTGCGGCCGCTCGCTGATCGAGCGCGAGCCGCGACCGATGGCGACCATGCCGGACTGGACGAGCTCGCGGATCCCGAAGGGCTCGAGGACGCGGAGCAGGTCGCTGAGCTTGTCGGAGTTGCCGACCGCCTGCACGGTGATCGCGTCGGGCGCGACGTCGACGACCTTCGCGCGGAAGAGCTGGACGGCGTCGAGGACGGCGCCGCGGGTGGAGGCGTCGGCGCGGACCTTGACCAGCAGCAGCTCGCGGTTGACCGAGCCGGGACCGTCGAGCTCGACGATCTTGATCACCTCGACCAGCTTGTTGAGCTGCTTGGTGACCTGCTCGAGCGGGGACTCCTCGACGTTGACCACGATCGTCATCCGGGAGACCTCGGGGTGCTCGGTCGGCCCCACGGCGAGGCTGTCGATGTTGAACCCGCGCCGGGAGAACAGGCCGGCGATCCGGGCCAGCACGCCCGGCTTGTTCTCGACGAGGACGGACAGCGTGTGCTTGTCGGGCGTGGTGCTCATGCCTGGACCTCCCAGTCGTCCTGGACCTCGTCGAAGCGCGGCGCGAGGTCGCGCGCGTACTGGATCTCGTCGTTGCTCGACCCGGCGGCGACCATCGGCCACACCATCGCGTCGCGGTGGACCCTGAAGTCGACCACGACCGGGCGGTCGTCGATGCCCATCGCCTTCTCGATCGTGGCGTCGACGTCGTCGGGCGAGTCGCAGGCCAGGCCCACGCAGCCGTAGGCGTCGGCGAGCTTGACGAAGTCGGGGATCCGCTTGGAGTGCAGGTCGGTGTTGGAGTAGCGCTCGTTGTAGAACAGCGTCTGCCACTGGCGGACCATGCCGAGCGACTCGTTGTTGATGACGGCGACCTTGATCGGGATGTCGTTGATCGCGCAGGTGGCGAGCTCCTGGTTGGTCATCTGGAAGCAGCCGTCGCCGTCGATCGACCACACCGTCGCGTCGGGCCGGCCGACCTTGGCGCCCATCGCGGCCGGGACGGAGTAGCCCATCGTCCCGAGGCCGCCGGAGTTGATCCAGGTGTTGGGGTGCTCGTAGTCGACGAAGTGCGCGGCCCACATCTGGTGCTGGCCCACGCCGGAGCAGTAGACCGCCTCGGGGCCGGCGATCGCGCTGAGCCGCTCGATGACGTACTGGGGGGCGAGCGAGCCGTCGGAGGGCGTGTCGTAGCCGAGGGGGTACGTCTTCTTCAGCCCGGCCAGGAACGCCACCCACGCCTCGTAGTCGCCGTCGGCGCCCTCGGCCTGCAGCAGCGCGAGCAGCTGGGAGATGACCTCCTTGGCGTCGCCCACGATCGGGACGTCGGCGTGGCGGTTCTTGCCGATCTCGGCGGGGTCGATGTCGGCGTGGATGACGAGCGCGCCGGGGGCGAACGAGTCGAGGTTGCCGGTGACCCGGTCGTCGAACCGGGCGCCCAGGCTGATGATGAGGTCGCTCTTCTGCAGGCCCGCGACGGCCGCGACGGTGCCGTGCATGCCCGGCATGCCGAGGTGCTGGGGGTTGCTGTCGGGGAAGGCGCCGCGCGCCATCAGGGTGGTGACCACCGGGATGCCCGTCAGCGCCGCGAGCTGGGCCAGCTCGCGCGAGGCACGGGAGCGGATCACGCCGCCACCGACGTAGAGCACGGGCCGTCGCGCCTCGCGGATCAGGCGCACGGCCTCCTTGATCTGCTTGCTGTGGGGCGTGGTCACGGGGCGGTAGCCCGGCAGGTGCAGCTGGCTCGGCCACGCGTAGGTCGTCTGCGCCTGCAGCGCCGACTTCGCGATGTCGACCAGCACCGGGCCGGGGCGCCCGGTGGAGGCGATGTGGAAGGCCTCGGCGATGGTGCGCGGGATGTCGGCGGGGTCGGTCACGAGGAAGTTGTGCTTGGTGATCGGCATCGTGATGCCGCGGATGTCGGCCTCCTGGAAGGCGTCGGTGCCGATCATCGAGGCCCCGACCTGGCCGGTGACGGCCACCATCGGGACCGAGTCCATGTGGGCGTCGGCGATCGGTGTGACGAGGTTGGTCGCGCCCGGCCCGGAGGTGGCCATGCAGACCCCGACGCGGCCGGTGGCGGCGGCGTAGCCCTGGGCGGCGTGGCCCGCGGCCTGCTCGTGGCGCACCAGGATGTGCCGGATCCGCGTGGAGTCCATCAGCGGGTCGTAGGCCGGCAGGATCGCGCCGCCCGGGATCCCGAAGATGTCCGTGACGCCGGCCGCCTCGAGCGAGGTGACCAGGCTCTGGGCTCCGGTGACCGTGCCGGTGGCCTGTCCGCCCTTGTCCGTCATGTCCGTCTCTTCCTGCTGTGTTCCGTGCGGTGCCCAACAAAAAACCCCTCGGCCCGGAGGGCGACGAGGGGTGACGCGCGTGCGTTCGGCCGGGGTGGCCTCAGCTCACGCGTCGCGTGCGTACAAGAATCTCGGTGCGCATGCGACAACCGTCGTCGCCGGGCCGTCCCGGCGTCAAGCAAGTGTGACACTCGTCCCAACATGTGGAACGCAAGTCTCGCGATGTGGCCACACGGCCGGACGGGGTCGGGTCAGCGCGAGAGCCGCGTGCAGATGCACGAGCGGTTGCCGTCGGCGTCGGCGACGACCCAGAAGGCCGGCGCCTCGGCGTCGCTGACCAGCGTGCCACCGGCGTCGAGGACCGCCTGCAGGCGCCGCTCGCCCTCGTCGTGGGGCACCCAGACGTCGAGGTGCCAGCGCTGCTCGGGCTCCTGCGGCGGCAGCTCGGCACCGCGCTCCTCGTCGGGCCCGGGCGGCGTCTGGAACCACAGGCCCGGCACCTGGCCGCTGGGGTCGACGGGCTCGCCGTCCTGCACCTCCCCGCCCAGCAGCGCGGCGTAGAAGGCCGCGAGGTGCTCGGGCGCCGAGGAGTCGAGGCCGGGCTCGAGCTGGGTGAGGCCGGAGGTGTCGGCCTCGACGCCCGCCTCGGCGGCGAACCCGCTGATCCGGCGGGCGAGGTCGAGGTCGCGGCTGGTGATCCCGCCGACGTCGTGGCTGGCCAGGGTGACGATGACCTCGGGATAGGTCAGCGAGATGTCGGGGTGGTGGTCGGCCTCCTCGGCCGCCGCCCCGATCCGGTCGACGAGCGCGAGCCCGGTGGCGAAGTCGCCGGTGCGGAAGCGGGCCCGGATGCCGCGCAGCAGGTGGCGCCAGTCGTCGAGGCCGGGCGCCTCCCGCACCTCGTCGGCGGTGAGCTTCCTCTTCGGGTCCGCGGCGTCGTCGCTCATGCCCCGACCCTGCCACTCCCCACCGACAGCGGCCAGCCCCCGGACGCGACGAGCCGGGCGGGTCAGGCGAGCGTCTGGGTGATCTCGTGCCGGTCGCCGTCGACGACCACGCGCGCCAGCGCCCCGTTGACGAGCGGCAGGTGGGGCGGGACGTGGCCGATCTCGAGGTCCCACACCACCGGCAGGTCGAGCCGGCCGAGGGCGTCCTCGACGGCGCCGCGCTGGGTGAGGTCGGGGTGGTCGGGCGCGCGGGTGCTGCCCACCAGCACGGCCGCGGTGCGGTCGAACCAGCCGGCCAGCCGCATCGCGTGCAGGTGCCGGCAGATGTCGACCGCGTCGGACTCGCAGGCCTCCACGTAGACGATGGTGGGCTCGTCGAACCGCTCGGCCCACGTGCGCACGTCCCCGTAGGGCGTACCGGCGAGCGGTCCGACCGTCTCGACGCACCCGCCGACCAGTCGGCCGGTGACGTCGAGCGTCCCGCCGCCGCGCAGCTCCCAGCCGCCCGTCCCGACGTGCTTCCAAGTCGTGGCGCGGGTGTCCTCCTCGAAGCGCCACCAGTCGGCGACGAGCCCGGAGTCGCGCTGGACGAAGGGACCGGCACCGCCGACGAGGTCGAGCCAGTGGAGCAGGCCCTCGGGTGCGTCGTACGGGGTGTCGGCGAGGTTGTCGCCGTGCACCGTCGCCCACCCCAGGCGGGTCGTGACCGGGAGCAGGACGGTCGACAGGTCGGAGAAGCCGACGAGCCAGGTCGGCTCGCACCCGGCGAGGAGGTCGTAGTCGAGCAGGTCGACGAGGTCGATGGCCGTCTCGCCGCCCCACGGCGGGATGACGCAGGCGATGCCGGGGTCGGCCAGCATCCGGGTCAGCTCGGCCGCGCGCACGTCGGCCGGCGCGGAGGTCAGGCCGGAGCCGTCCATGCACGCGCCCACCACCACGTCGTACCCGCGACCGCGCAGCCACTCGACGCAGAACTCGATCCGCTCCGCACCGGCGCCCACGACCCCTGCCGACGGCGACGTGACGCCGATCCGGTCGCCGGGACGGAGCGGGCGCGGGTAGCGGATCGCAGGCGAGGTCATGCGAGCGAGTCTGTCAGGGTGTGTCCATGGGTTTCGCCGACCTCGCCCGCCAGGCCATCCACGCCGGCACCGGAGTGCCGCGGCTCTACGTCGCGGCCACCCGGGCCGGCCTCAGCGCGTCGCAGGCCGTGGAGGTGCTCCGCATCTCGCAGGCCGCCCTGGCCGCCGCGGCCACGCACGGCCGGGGCGTCCCGGGTCGCACCAACGCGGTGCGGCACTTCACCTGGCAGGCGGCGCTGACCGCGCGCTTCGGCGTCGAGACGGCGCGCGCGCTCGCGACCGCGCAGGAGACCGGGAGCCCGAACCGGCGCGACTCCGCGGTCGACCAGCACAACAACGCCGTGGGGCAGGCGTACGGCGCCGAGCACGCCGGCGAGCTGTCCGGGCTCTCCCCCGCCGACCTCGTGGCGCGGCTGGTGCCGATCGCCCTGGAGAAGTGGGACACCGACGAGCTGGTCTGGGTCCGGCCCCACTGAAGGTCGGTCACGACCAGGTGGTGAGGCCCTCACGGTCGTGCTCGCCCTCGGGCCACACCGCGCGCACCACGCCGGCGGCGGCCAGCGCCTTGCGGCAGCCGGGGCACGGCGGGTCAGTGATGTAGGCCGTGGCGCCCTTGGTGTCGCGGGTCGCGAACAGGAGCGCGTTGACCTCGGCGTGGATCGCGATGCAGAAACCCGGCGCACCCGGGCGGTCGTAGTCGCCGAGCCCGGGCACCTCGTCGTAGCCGAGCTGGCCGCGCGGGCAGGCACCCATCAGGCAGTCGTCCTCGCCGGGTGCGGCGCCGTTGTAGCCGGTGGCGATGATGCGGTGGTCGATGGTGAGCACGGCTCCCACCCGGCGGCGGGTGCACTTGGCGCGCGCGGCGACGGCCGTGGCGATGCCGAGGAAGTAGTCGTCCCAGGTCGGGACGGCGGGGACGGCCGGGAGGTCGGTGCTCACGGGAGCACAGACTGCCCGATCTCGCCGGGGTTGTAGGCCACTTCCCAGCGGAAGCCGTCGGGGTCGGCGAAGTAGCCGGAGTAGCCGCCCCAGTCGCGCTGCTCGGCGTCCTTGACCTCCGAGGCACCGGCGGCGCGCGCCTGCGCGAGCACGGTGTCGACGCCCTCGGTCGTGGCGAGGTTGTGGGCCAGGGTGATCGGGGGTACGCCGCCGCGCGTGGGCGCGTGCCCGACCTCGGCGACGAAGCCGGCCTCGGCCCACAGGCTCAGCACGACCTTGTCGGCGACCCAGAACATCATCACCTCCCCGGCGACGTCCAGCTCGGGCTCCCAGCCGAGCCCGTCGACGTAGAAGCGGCGGGTCGCCTCGAGGTCGGTGACCACGAGGGTGATGAAGCTGACGCGCTGGTCCATCTCACTGCTCCTGGGGTGGGCGGGCGGCCAGCCGGGCGAGCTGGCGCCCGGCGTGGTCGAAGTTGGCGTCGTCGAGCCAGTCGTCGAGCGCGCGGCGCACCCGCGGCCACTCGCGGTCGGTGATGGAGAACCAGTCGGTGTCGCGGTTGCGGCCCTTGTAGACGACCGCGTTGCGGAACCGGCCCTCCCAGATGAACCCGAGCCGGACGGCGGCGCGCCGGGACGGGGCGTTGAGGCTGTCGCACTTCCACTCGTAGCGGCGGTAGCCCAGGTCGTCGAACGCGTGCCGCAGGAGCAGCGCCATCGCCTCGGTCGCTGCGCGGCTGCGCTGGAGCTGGCGGCCGAGCAGGATGCCCCCGACCTCGATCGAGCCCATCGACGGGTCGATGCGCATGAAGGAGCAGAAGCCCGCCGCCCGCCCGGTCTCGACCGGGACGACGGCGAACATCACCTGCCCGGGGTCGGCCATCCCGTGCTCGACGATCGCGGCCATCTCCGCGCGCTCGCGCGGCCGCTCCCAGAACAGGTAGGTCCACAGCGCGTCGTCGGACTCGCGGCACACCGCGGCGAACAGGTCGTCGACGTGCTGCGGCCCGATCGGCTCGAGGCGCACGCCCCTGCCCTCGAGCAGCGTGTCCTTCGCCGGGGCCGCGACCGGCTGCCAGTCGACGGCGCGCCCGATGCGCTGGCCGTGCGGGGTCTGGCGCTGCGCGCTGGGGAAGGGGAGGTTCACCGTCACGTCGGCAACCCTACGAGCACCCGCTCCCTCAGCCGGCGAGCGCGTCCCGGATCGCCTCCATGCCGCGCCGCACCTCGTCGAAGGAGGTCGACAGCGGCGAGAGCCCGACGCGCAGGCCACCGGGGTCGCGGTAGTCGGGGATCACGTCGCGCTCCCACAGGGCGGCGACCACCTCCTTCATCCGCGGGTGGTGGAGGGTGACGTGGCCGCCGCGCCGCTCGGCGTCGCGGGGCGAGGCGACGGTGACGCCGAGGTCGGCGAGCAGCTCGTCGGCCAGCTCGACGGCGTAGGAGGTGAGCGCGACGGACTTCTCACGCACCGCGTCGATCCCGGCCTCGTCGATGAGCGCGACCATGTCGCTCATCGCGAGCATCGCGGTGATCGGCGGGGTGCCGGAGATGTAGCGGCGCACGCCCTCGGCGGGCGTGTAGCCCGGACCCATGAGGAACGGGTCGGCGTGGCCCATCCACCCCTGCACCGGCTGGCGCAGGTGCTGGTGGCGGGTGGCGACGTAGCCGAAGGCGGGCGATCCGGGGCCGCCGTTGAGGTACTTGTAGGTGCAGCCGACCGCGAGGTCGACCTCCCACGCGTCGAGCTCGGTGGGGACCGAGCCCGCGGAGTGGCACAGGTCCCACAGGACCAGGCCGCCGGCGTCGTGGACGACCCGCGTGATGGCGGGGACGTCGGCCAGGAAGCCCGAGCGGTACGCCACGTGGCACAGCACCACCACGGCGGTCCGCTCCCCCACCACGGCCGCGACGGACTCGGGCGAGGGCCCGCTGTCACGGTCGACCGGCAGCCAGCGGACGGTGAGCCCGCGCTCGGCCGCGATGCCCTCGACGAGGTAGCGGTCGGTGGGGAAGCTGTCGTCGTCGATGACGATCTCGTCGCGCCCCTCGGGCGCTCCGTCGACCGCGGCCCGGATCAGCTTGTAGAGCAGGACCGTCGTCGAGTCGCCGACGAACGTCTGTCCGGGCGCCGCGCCCAGGCAGACGCGGGCGATCTCGTCGCCGAGCACCAGCGGCTGCTCGTACCACCGCTCGTCCCAGCCGCGGATCAGCCGGCCGCCCCACTCCTCCTCGACGAACGCGCGCATCCGCTCCGCCGTCGCCGCCAGCGGACGACCGAGGGAGTTGCCGTCGAAGTAGACGAGGTCGGAGGCGGCGCCGACGAAGCGGTCGCGGAGGTGGGCCAGCGGGTCGGCGGCGTCGAGGTCGGCTGCAGTCGTCACGACCGCAACCTACCGGTCAGCCGCAGACCGCACCGTGCGCGGCGGACTGCACGACCTTGGCGTACTTGCCGAGCACGCCGCGGGTGTACTTCGGCGGCAGCGGCTCCCACCCGTCCTTGCGCGCCTCGAGCTCGGCCTCGTCGACGTCGATCGTGAGCGTCCGGTTCGCGACGTCGAGGGTGATCGCGTCGCCGTCGCGCACGAACGCGATCGGGCCGGCGTCGACGGCCTCCGGGGCGATGTGGCCCACGCAGAGGCCGGTCGTGCCGCCGGAGAAGCGGCCGTCGGTGATCAGCAGGACGTCCTTGCCGAGCCCGGCGCCCTTGATCGCGCCGGTGATGGCGAGCATCTCGCGCATCCCCGGGCCGCCCTTGGGGCCCTCGTAGCGGATGACCACGACGTCGCCGGCGGTGATCGTGCCCTCGGCCAGGGCGTCGAGCGCCTTGCGCTCGCCGTCGAAGACGCGGGCGGTGCCGGTGAAGGTGGAGTCGTCGAAGCCGGCGCTCTTGACCACCGCGCCCTCGGGGGCCAGCGAGCCCTTGAGGATGGTGAGCCCGCCGGTGGCGTGGATCGGCGCGTCGAGGCTGCGCAGCACGTCGCCGTCGACGTGCTGAGGGGCGAGGGCCTCGAGGTTCTCGGCCATCGTGCGGCCGGTGACGGTGAGGGTGTCGCCGTGCATCAGGCCGGCGTCGAGCAACGCCTTCATCACGACCGGGATGCCGCCGATCTTGTCGACGTCGTTCATCACGTAGCGGCCGAACGGCTTGAGGTCGCCGATGTGCGGCACCTTCTCGCCGATGCGGTTGAAGTCGTCGAGGGTCAGGTCGACCTCGGCCTCCCGCGCGATGGCGAGCAGGTGCAGCACGGCGTTGGTGGAGCCGCCGAGGGCCATGACGACGGCGATCGCGTTCTCGAAGGCCGGCTTGGTCATGACCTGGCGGGCGGTGATGCCCTGGCGCAGCATCCCGACGACGGCCTCGCCCGAGCGGTGGGCGAACCCGTCGCGGCGACGGTCGACCGCCGGCGGCGCGGCGGAGCCGGGCAGGCTCATGCCGAGCGCCTCGGCGACGCTGGCCATGGTGTTGGCGGTGTACATGCCGCCGCAGGCGCCCTCGCCCGGACAGATCGCCTTCTCGATGCGGGTGACCTCGTCCTCGCTGATCTTGCCCGCCAGGCAGGCTCCGACGGCCTCGAAGGCGTCGATGATCGTCACGTCCTGGCCGTCGACCTGGCCGGGCATGGTCGACCCGGCGTAGAGGAAGACGCTGGCCAGGTCGAGGCGGGCCGCGGCCATCAGCATGCCGGGCAGCGACTTGTCGCAACCGGCCAGCAGCACCGAGCCGTCGAGCCGCTCGGCCATCATCACCGTCTCGACCGAGTCCGCGATGACCTCGCGGCTGACGAGGGAGAAGTGCATGCCCTCGTGGCCCATCGAGATGCCGTCGGAGACCGAGATCGTGCCGAACTCCAGCGGGTACCCGCCGGCCGCGTGCACGCCGTTCTTGACCGCCTTGGCCAGCCGGTCGAGCGAGAGGTTGCAGGGGGTGATCTCGTTCCAGCTCGACGCCACGCCGATCTGCGGCTTCACCCAGTCGTCGTCGCCCATGCCGACCGCGCGGAGCATGCCGCGGGCGGCGGCCTTCTCGAGGCCGTCGGTGACGTCGCGGCTGCGGGGCTTGATGTCGGGGCCGTCGGCTGCAGAGGTCATGGCTGCAGGCTAGTCGCGCCCGCGCCGGGCGTCGTAGGACGTCTCACCCGCGACGAGCCGCGGCCGGTGGTCAGTCGAGCCGGGCCGCGCGGACCACCAGCACGTCGGGCAGGTCCTTGTGGATCTCCGACCAGGTCGCCCCTTCGTCGGGAGAGGCCCACACGCCACCGTTGCGACCGCCGAAGTAGAGCCCGGGCACCTCGTGGTCGTCCGCGCACATCGCGTCGCGCATGACGGCGGTGAAGTAGCCGTCGGGCAGCGCGCCCTCGCCGAGCGGCTCCCACGAGGAGCCGGCGTCGGTGGTGCGGTAGACGCGGGCCTTGCCGTCGACGGGCCAGCGGGCCTCGGCGCCGGTGATCGGGAAGGTGTACGCCGTGTCGCCGCGGTGCGGGTGGGCGACCATCGCGAAGCCGAACTCCGTCGGCAGGCCGGGGGCGATGTCCTGCCACGAGGCGCCGCCGTCGTCGGAGCGGTAGACCCCGCCGTGGTTCTGGAGGTAGAGCCGGTCGGGGTCGGCGGCGTCGCGGGCGACCTTGTGCACGCACTGGCCGAACTCGGGGTAGTTCCGCTCGCCGGGGAAGAACTCCGCCTTGACCCCGGTGTTGGACGGCGCCCAGCTGTCCCCGCCGTCGGTGCTGGCGTAGACGCCGCCGGTCGACAGCGCGGCGAGCACGCGGGAGGGGTCGGTGGGGTGGGGCAGGATCGTGTGGAAGGCCTGGCCGCCGAAGCCGGCGTTCCACTCGGGGCGGTGGGGGTGGTCCCACAGCCCGCGGACCAGCGAGAACGTCTCGCCGCGGTCGGTGGAGCGGAAGACCGCGCCGGGCTCGGTGCCGGCCCACACGAGGTCGCTGCCGTCGTGGGACGGCCCGGGCTGCAGCTGCCAGACGCGGGCCACGGCGGCCCCGGTGTCCTCGGGGAAGCGGGCGGCGCCGTTGGGCGTCTCGTCCCAGGTCGCGCCGAGGTCGTCGGAGCGCCAGACCTGCGGGCCCAGCCAGCTGGAGGAGGCACCCGCCAGGAGCCGCGGGGTCGCACCCCGGCCGTCGACCATGACGGAGTAGACCTCCTCCATCGGGAAGTGGGGCCCGGTCCACTCCCACTCCGTGCGCCCCTCGTCGGAGGTGCCCAGCCAGAGCCCCTTGCGGGTGCCGACCATCAGCAGCGTGCGTGTCATGGGTGCCCTCCCCGTGCGCCGTGAGGCGTGTGTCACTATTCCGATTAGGAACACTACTCACGGAGGGGCATGCGTCAAGGGATCCCGGTGACGGCGCACGCGATCCTCGGGCTGCTCACGTTCGGCGACGAGCTGACCGGCTACGAGATCAAGCGGCGTGCCGACATGACGCTGCGCTTCTACTGGGTCTCCCCCGCGAGGAGCCAGGTCTACACCGAGCTCCGCCGCCTCACCGAGCACGGCCTCGTCCGCGCCGACACCCGCAGCGACGGCGGCCGCGACGTGACGACGTACGCCATCACCGACGCGGGGCAGGACGCCCTGCGCGCGTGGATGGACGGCACCCCGGCCGGCTTCCCGGTGCTCAAGCACACGGTGCTCCTGCGGCTGCTTGTCGGCCACGCCACCGCGCCCGAGCAGACCCGCCGGATGCTCGCCGACTACCTCGACGACCTCGACGGTGCGATCGCCGACCTCGCCGGGGTGCGCGAGTCGCTGCGGGGTGCCGACGGCGTCGGCGAGCCGTTCCGCTTCCCCTCCATCGTCGCCGACTGGGGGCTGGACTACTTCGCCGCCGAGCAGCGGCACACCCGTCGTGCGCTGGAGAGCCTCCGCGAGCACGAGCCGACGGAGCACGAGCAGGAGCCGCCTGCCTAGGCTGTCCCGGTGACCGACCGAGCCAGCCGTGCCGCGCTCGGGCCCGTCGGGCTGGTGCTGGTCGGGATCCTCTCAGTGCAGCTCGGGGCCGCGATCGCCAAGGGCCTGTTCGACGTCGTCGCGCCGACCGCGATGGTCTGGCTGCGCCTGGCCACGAGCGCGCTCGTGCTCGCCGCGGTCGCCCGCCCCCGCCTCGTCGGTCGCAGCCGCGACGACTGGCTGGTGGTGCTGGGCTTCGGAGCCAGCCTGGCGACGATGAACTGGGCGATCTACCAGTCGTTCTCGCGCATCCCGCTCGGCATCGCGGTGACGATCGAGTTCATCGGCCCGCTGGTGCTGGCGGTGCTCGGGTCACGCCGCGTGCGCGACGTGGTCTGGGTGCTGCTGGCCGCCGCCGGGGTCGTCCTGCTGGGCTTCGAGCGCACCGACCTCGACCTGGTCGGCGTGCTGTGCGCGCTCCTGGCGGGGGCCGCCTGGGCGTGCTACATCCTGCTCAGCGCCAGCACCGGCCGGCGCTGGGAGGGCTTCGACGGGCTCGCGGTGGCGAGCGTCCTGGCCGCGGTCGGGATGACCCTTCCTGCGCTCCTCACCGCGGGCAGCGACCTGAGGGACGGCCGCGTGCTGCTGCTCGGCGCGCTGGTCGGCCTGCTCAGCTCGGTGATCCCCTACAGCTGCGAGCTGGTGGCGCTGCGCACCCTGCGCCCCGCCGTCTTCGGCATCCTGATGAGCCTGGAGCCCGCAGCTGCGGCGCTGGCCGCGATCGTCGTGCTCCACGAGGCCCTCTCCCCCGTCCAGTGGCTGGCGATCGCCTGCGTCGTGGCGGCCTCCGTCGGGGCCACCCGCAGCGGCGCCGGCGCCGCGGCCCGTTCGGACGCACCGGGCACAATCGCGGCATGAGGTCGCGACTGGTCCCGCTCTCCCTGGCCCTCACACTGGGCGTCGCGACCGGGTGCGGGGGCGGGGAGGAGTCCCCGTCGATCCCCAGCATCACCCAGCCCACCGACCTGCCGGAGCAGCCGACCGCGGGCACGGGGGACGCGACCGGCGACGGGCCCGGGGCCGACGGGCAGGCCGGTCGGGCGCCCCGCGTGGTCCGCACGCTCGTCGACCGCCTGGAGGTGCCGTGGGGGCTCGACTTCCTGCCCGACGGGGCCGCCGTGGTCACCGAGCGGATGAGCGGGCGGGTGCTGCGCGTCGACGACGACGGCACGCGCACGGTGCTGGGCACCGTCGGGTCCACTGCGCCGGAGGGCGAGGCCGGGCTGCTCGGGGTCGCGGTCTCACCCGACTTCGCGCAGGACCGCACGCTCTTCCTCTACGTCACGACCGCCGCCGACAACCGCGTCGTCCGCGCCCGCCTCGACGGCACCCGCCTCGGCGAGCCGGAGGTCGTGCTCGACGGCATCCCGCGCGGGTTCATCCACGACGGCGGTCGGCTGGCGTTCGGGCCCGACGGCGACCTCTACGTCACGACCGGTGAGACAGGCGACCCCTCCCTCGCCCAGGACCCCGACAGCCTGGCCGGGAAGATCCTGCGGATCACCCCCGACGGCGACCCGGCCCCCGGCAACCCCGTCGCCGGGTCGCCGGTCTACTCGCTCGGGCACCGCAACGTGCAGGGCCTCGCGTGGGACGACCAGGGCCGGCTGTGGGCCTCGGAGTTCGGCGACTCGGAGTGGGACGAGCTCAACCTCGTCGAGAAGGGCGGCAACTACGGCTGGCCGGAGGTCGAGGGTGCCGGCGGCGGGCCGCGTTTCACCGACCCGGCCCTCGTCTGGCCGGTCGAGCAGGCCTCGCCCAGCGGGCTGGCGTACGCCGACGGCCACCTCTGGATGGCCGCGCTGCGGGGCCAGCGGCTGTGGCGCGTCGACGTCGGTGCGTCGGGTCGCGCGTCGCGACCGAAGGCGTTCCTCGACGGCGACTACGGCCGGCTGCGCACCGTGGTGACCGCGCCGAACGGCGACCTGTGGCTGACCACGTCGAACCGCGACGGTCGTGGCGAGCCCACCGCGACCGACGACCGGGTCATCGTCCTGCGCCCGTGACCACCGCGCGCCGGGCCGCCCGGCGCAGCGTGGTGAGGATGGCCGGTCCGAGGACCACGATCGCGACCGCCGTGGTGACCGCGCGGCCGGTGTCCCAGCCGCCGGTCGAGGTCAGGAGCGTGTAGACGCCGAAGCGGTGCAGGTTGTCGAGCAGCGGCGCACCGGCGACGTAGGACAGCGAGCCCTCGTGGCCGGGCACCGCGATGCCGAGCGAGAACGGCCACGACGACAGGTTCATCAGCATGCCGTAGAGGTAGGACGCCACCACCGCGTAGCCGACGAGCAGGGCGATCTCGGCCCGGCCGGTGACCCGGCGCGGCAGCAGTCCCGCGCCCATCCCGACCCAGGCCGCGCAGATCATCTGGAAGGGCAGCCACGGACCCACGCCGGCGGTCAGCAGCGCCGAGGCGAACAGCGACGTGCAGCCCAGGACGAAGCCGAAGCCCGCGCCGAAGACCCGCCCGCCGAGCACGAGCAGGAAGAAGACCAGCTCGATGCCGGCCGTGCCGGCGCCCAGCCCCCGCATCACGGCGTTGATCGCCGACAGCACGCCGAGCACCGCGAGGACCCGCGAGTCCATGCCTCCCTCGCCCATCTCGGCGAGGACGACCACCATGACGAGCGGCAGCAGGACGAGGAAGACGAACGGCGGCTCGACGCGCTGGCCCGGCTCGGCCTGCAGCAGGAGCGGCCAGCAGAGCATCATCAGCCCGGCCAGCGAGGCGAGCGCCAGGACGGCCGCGGTGCGCGGACCGATGGGCAGCGCCACCCCGGGAGGAGCCGGACGCGTCCGCGCTGCGGTGCCTGCGGGGGCGCTCATCGGCCGACCCCGGCGAGCGCCTCAGCCACTTCCTCCACGACGAGCCACGGCGCGCCGAGGACCTTGGTGACCTGCGGTGCGAAGGAGGGCGACTCCGCCAGCACCCGGCGGGTCGGACCGCTCGAGACCACCTCGCCCTCGGCCATCACCACCACCAGGTCGGCGACGTGGGCGGCGAACTCGACGTCGTGCGTGGCCACCAGGACGGCGTGGTCGTCGGCCGCGAGGTCGGCGACGATGCGGGCGAGCTCGGCCTTGCCCGTGTAGTCGAGGCCGCGGGTGGGCTCGTCGAGCAGCACGACCGGCGGGCGGGCGGTGAGCACGATGGCGAGGGCGAGCGCGAGGCGCTGGCCCTCGGAGAGGTCGCGCGGGTGGGTCGTCGCGCCGATGCCGGGCGCGAGCCGGTCGAGCAGGCCGCGGCAGGTGCCGACGACGGCGCCCGCCCCGGAGTCGGCGGCGGCGCACTCGTCGGCGACCGTCTCGAGGTAGAGCAGGTCGGCCGCGGTCTGTGGCACCAGGCCCACGTGCGCACGCCGCTGGGCCGCGGACAGCGCGGCGGGGTCGTCGCCGGCGACCGACAGCGCGCCCGACCTGCGGCGTCCGGAGCCCTGGAGCGCCCAGATCAGGCTCGACTTGCCCGAGCCGTTGCGGCCCATCAGCACCGTCACCCGGCCGGCGGCGAGGGTGAGGTCGACCTCGCGCACCGCGGCGGTGTGGCCGTGCACGACCGTGACGCCCCGAGCCTCGACCAGGGGTCGCGCGTCGCGGGCGTCGGGGGGCGTCGACGGCTCGGGCAGCGCGGGCAGCGCGCGGGCGTGGCGTCGTGCGTCGCGCACCGTGAGCGGCAGCGGGTCCCAGCCCGCGAGCCGGCCGAGCTCGACGAGGGGCGGCGCGACCGGCGAGTCGGCCAGCAGCTGCCCGGGCAGCCCGGTGCGGATCGAGCCGTCGCCGGTGACCAGGCAGATCCGGTCGGCGAACGGCACCACCCGCTCGAGGCGGTGCTCGGCCAGCAGGACCGTGAGGCCGAGGTCGTGCACGAGCCGGGTGAGCGTGGCGAGCACGTCCTCGGCGGCGGTGGGGTCGAGCGCGGAGGTCGGCTCGTCGAGGACGAGCACGCGGGGGTGGGTGGTCAGCACGGCGCCGATCGCCACGCGCTGCTGCTGCCCGCCCGAGAGCGTGCGCAGGTCGCGGGCGCGCAGGTCGGCGATGCCGAGGAGGTCGAGCGTCTCCTCCACGCGTCGACGCATCGTCCCCGGCGCCACGCCGAGCTGCTCCATGCCGTAGGCCAGCTCCTCCTCGACCGTGTCGGTGACGAAGCCGGCGAGCGGGTCCTGTCCGACGTAGCCGACGAGGTGGGCGCGCTCGCGCGGCGGCTGGTGCAGGATGCTCCGGCCGTCGAGGAGCACGTCGCCGGTGAGGACCCCGCCGGTGAAGCGGGGCACCAGCCCGGTGACGACGCCGAGCAGCGACGACTTGCCCACGCCCGTGCGTCCGGACACGAGGACGAGCTCGCCCTCCTCGAGCGTGAGGTCGACGTCGCGCAGCACCTGCTGGTCGTCGTAGCGCAGGCCGACGCCGCGCAGCTCCAGGACGGTCCGCCCGATCACGCCGCCACCTCGTGGGCCACGGGCGCCGTGGGCGCGGCGGCAGGCGCCGGTGCGGTCGCCGGCACCGGCGTCGCCACGGCGGGCACGAGGCCGAGGAGCCCCACGACCAGCGCGAGCGGGGAGAGGTAGGGCACGACGTCCACGGTGGGGTAGGCCACCACGACCTGGCTGCGGCCGAGGTGCCAGGCGAGGGCGGCGACGGCGACGCCGACCGCCACGGTGAGCAGCTCAGGCGGGTTCCACGGGTCGGGGCGGTAGCGGGTACGGCCCACCCGGCGGCCGGCGCTGACCATCCCGGCGACGGCGACCAGCACGCCGGCGGCGAGGGCCGGCAGCGCCAGCACCCGCGGCGCCGTCGGGTCGAGCCAGGCGTAGGTCCCGACGCAGATGCCGGTGAGGGCGACCATCAGCAGGGCGCCGGTCGTCCACCGCTCGCGCCGCGACGCCCCGCCGGAGCGGCCGTAGCCGCGGGTGTCCATGCCGGCGGCCAGCGCGAGCGAGCGCTCCAGCGCGTCCTCCAGCACCGGCACCAGGAACCGGCGCAGCCGCCCCACCCCCGAGGTGGCGCCGCCCCGCAGCGCCTGGGCGGCCCGCACCCGACGGGCGCTGTCGGCGAGCTGCGGGAAGATCGTCACCGCCACGACGAGCGCCGTGCCGACCTCGTAGAGCGCCGGCGGCACCGAGGCGAGCAGACGCTTGGGGTTGGCCAGCGAGTTGGCCGCGCCCACGCACACGATGATCGCCGCCAGCCGCATGCCGTCGTAGAGGCCGGCGAGCAGCGCCTCGCTGGTGATCGGGCCGAGCAGCCGGACCCCGGCCGCCCAGTCGGGCAGCGGCACCTCGGGCAGGTGGAGCAGCACGTGCCCGATCTCCTGGCCGCCGAACAGGATGCGGAACACCACCCGCAGGACGACGGTGAGCCCGGCCAGCCACAGGTAGAGCCGGAACGAGCGGCCGAACGGGTGCCCGGATCGCCGTGCGACCACCACGACCGACGCCGTGCCCATCACGAGCAGGAGCAGCAGCGGGTTGGTGGTCATCGAGGCAGCCGTCGCCAGCCCGACCGCCCAGGCCCACCAGGCGATCGGGTGCAGGTCACGCGCGAGCGACGGCCGGGTCACTGCGTGCCGGTCCCCCGTCGGCGGCGCGCCACCACGGCACTGCCCGCGAGGGCGAGCGCCAGCAGGGCGACGATGCCCCAGGTGACCGCGGCGGGCACGCGGGCGGGCTCGTCGGCGGACGCACCGGCACCGGTCGGCACGCCCTGCGAGGCGTCGCCGGACGGGCCGTCGCCGGCCTCGTCGGTGGGCGCTCCGGTCGGGTCGGCGCTCGCGCTCGGGTCCTCGGTGCCGGCCTTCCCGGCCTTCCCGGGCTTCGCCTTCGTGCGTGCCTTGGGGCGCGGGGAGGCACTGGCGGACGGGTCCTGCTCCGGGGTGGCGGACGGCGAGGCCGAGGTCGTGGCGCTCGGCGACGCCGACGGGCTCGCGCCGGCGGTCGTGCCACCGGTCTGTCCCCCGCCGTTGCCGCCGCCGGCACCGCTGCCCCCGCCGGAACCGCCGTTCCCACCCGTCGAGGGCGTCGCGCTCGGCGACTGGCTGGGAGTGGGAGTGGCGCTCGGCGACGCGAGGCCCACGGGAGGTGCGACCGCCGGGGCAGCCGGGCTCCCGCCCCGGTCCTGCTGCCAGGACCATGCCACCGAGCCGCCGGCCGGCACGGTCAGCGAACCGACGCCGGACGAGGAGTAGGTCCAGGAGCCGGAGGAACCGTCGGACCACCACAGCCCCCAGTACGCGTTGGTCGGCGAGGTGTTGACGCACGGGTCGCTGGTCGGCACGCCCTCCACCCGGCACACGAAGCCCGGCTGGCGGGCGGCGTAGGTGAGGTCGACCCCGACGGAGGCGAAGACCGCAGCCGCGCTCTCCCCACCGCCGTCGGTGGCGCAGGCGGTCGCGGTGCTGCCGCCGAGCTCGCGGTAGTCGACGACCACGCTGACCCCGCCCGCCGAGGTGCAGGTGGCCGCCTCAGCCGGTCGACCACCGTCCAGGCTTCCCGCGACCCCTCCGGCCAGGACGAGCGCGACGAGCGACGCACGTGCCGCGACCCGGGCGGGGCGACCGCCCGGGGCGCCTGGGCGCACGACCTGGATCAGTCGCACTCGTTGACCACGGCGTGGTGCAGCGCAGGCGCCGCCTGGGCAGTGGACCGCACGAACTGGTCGCGCTCCTCCACGCTGATCCCGTCGCGGGCGCCGGCCAGCGCGGCCCGGTCGTAGGCGACGGCGCCCTTCTCGCCCGGGACACCCGACACGACGAGCGTGCGCAGCCACGACGCGGCCTTGGTCGCGCGCGCACACGACCCGGCGGAGCCCAGGGCCCAGGCCGCGAGTCCGGTGCTGTTGGCGTTGGCGCGCGCAGTCGACCGTCCGCCCCCGAAGCTGCCGTTGCGCGCCTGGGTCCTCTCCAGCCAGGACACCGCCCGCTCGACGGCCTCGTCGACCGCCCGGGAGGGCTTGGGGTTCTCGAGGAGCGCGAGGACCGCGAGAGCGGTCGCGTCGGTGTCCGGCGCGCTGTCGCCCGCTCGCTTGCCGCCGTCGCAGGTCTGGTCGCCCGCCGACGTGTCCGCGGTGAAGTCGAGCCGGAAGTAGCCGGCCCTGCACTGCTGGCTGAGGAGGAAGCGGGTCGCCTTGGTCGCCTTCGGGGAGCGCGCAGCCGTCAGGGCGTCGACCGCGTAGGACTGGCCGATGACGTTGGCGTAGTCCTCCGCGCCCTTGTCCTGGAGGCGACCCGCGATGGGGGCCTTGGTCGCGATCCGGCGGCTCAGCTGGGCCACGAGGTCGACACCGCCGAAGTCGGCCGGGTCGGCACCGGCTGCCCGGGCGAACACCGCTGCCTTGGCCGTCGCCCCTGCAAAGACGTCGCTGGCGCCGTAGTCGACCCCGGTCGTGTAGCTCGCGACGTTGGCCGCGAGTGCCTTGCGGACGGTCCTGACCTCAGCGGTGCGACCGAGCTCGTCGAGGGCCAGGCCGACGTCGATGCTGAGGCCGTAGTCGTCGAAGTCGTACTGGTCGTTGTGCACCAGCCCGCCCACGAGCTGCTTGCCGAGCCAGCGAGAGGTGGCCGGGGGCTGCGCGCCGTCGGCCTGGACGGGTGCTGCGGTGAAGAGCGCAGCGGTGACGGCGGCGATCACGAGCGCGCCGGAGACGACCTTCTTCATGGTTCCTTCCCTCACTGCGACAGCAAGGGCGGCGGTGCAACCGTCAACCCGCTGCATTCCTCGACAGCGATGGTGGTCAAAGACGCGTCGAGGCGGGTGTTCCGGCTCGCACGGGACGTCGTCCCGTGCCCACGGTTGCGGGTCAGCGCCGGTTTCGGACCGGCTTTCCCCAGCTCGGGCGTGTGTGGTGCCGAGCCCGGACGGGCGCAGCCTGCTCAGGGTATCTCCCGCGCGGCCCCGGACGCACCTCGGCCCGGCGTCGCGGGACGCCGGGCCGAGGGGTGTGACTGGTGGTGCGGATGTGCTCAGTTGAAGACGCGCAGCGAGGTCCGGGCCTCGTCGTCGGAGGTCTTCACCAGGCCGACGCGACGCTGGTTGCCGGCCGGCAGCTGGAGCTTGCGGACGATCTTGTCGCCGGTCTTCTTGCCCTTGACGCGGACGAAGTCGCCCTTGACCTGCATGCAGGCGCTCTCGCTGGGGGCGAGGCCGAAGACCTGGAACTGCACGTTCTCACCCGACCGCGCCTGCTTGCGGACCGAGACGATGCGGAGCTGGTCCTTGCTGGCCGGCGCGAACTGGAGGCCGAGGACGGCCTGCGTGGTGGCGCGGCGCCACTCGTCGCGCGCGGTCGCCGGGATGCCGGTCGTCGTGGACGCCTTGACCCGGTCCTTGCGGTACGCGACGGCACCGGTGTCCTTGGTCAGCGCGGTGCGGCACTTGTACTTGTCGACCGGCTGGTTCTTGCGGATCCAGAGCGCGGCCTTCATCGCGGCGTCCCGGTTCTTCAGCAGGCCGAGGGCGTACCCAGCGACGGCGGTGGTGTTGGTGTTGATCTGGCTCACCGGGGCCGAGGCGCGGAAGGCCCCGCTGCCGCGCTGCTTGCTCGCTAGCCAGGTGCCGGCCTTGGCCAGGGCGCCGACGACGGCCGGGCTCTTGTCACCCGACTCGACCAGGTTGGTGACCACGAGCGCGGTGGCGTCCACGTCGGCCTCGCTGCCGGCGACACCCTCGGTGCACGACTGGCTGGGCGCGTCGGCCTTGTCGAAGGAGCCGCGGAAGTAGCCGGAGGCGCACTGCTGCTTGAGCAGGAAGTCACGGGCGGCACCGGCCTCGGTCGACTGCGCGAGCGTCAGGGCACGCACGGCGTAGGACTGGCCGATGACGTTGGCGTAGTTGCCGAACTCAGACTTGTCGAAGATCCTCCCCGCGATGGCGGCCTTCTGCGGCTCGGTGGCGGGGTCCGCCGGGACGTCGGCGGTGCGCTCCTCGAGCCGGGTGATGAGGTTGACGCCGTTGTAGCTGGTCGGGTTCTGCTTCGCCACTCGCGCGAACGTCGCCGCCTTGGCGAGCGCGCCGGCGTACGACTCCTTCGTGCCGTCACCGACGTAGTCGGCGATGCGCGGCTCGAGCGAGTTGTTGATCGCGGTCACCGTGCCGCCCTGGTCGGCCACGGTCGACAGCGCCATGCCGGCGTCGATGGTGAGGCCGAAGTCGGGCTGGCCGCCGGTGGTGAGGAGGCCGTTGCTGAGCTCGCCGGCGATCCAGGTCGCCGCGATCGTCGACGGGGTGCTGTCGGTGCTGGCTGCCGCGCGAGCGGCGCGCAGCGCAGGTGACGGCTCGGCCGAGGCCGGTGCCGCTGCGAACGCGCCGGCTCCGAGAGCGGCGGTCGCGAGGACGGCGGTGGCCGTCCGGAGGGGTCGGTTGAGATGGTGCATGACTTCCTTCCCGCCCGCCAGGAGGCACGGCCCGTCGGCGGGCCGTGCCGTCCCCCACGTGGTGCAGGCGTTGGTTGGTGATGTGACCAATGGGACTCGCCTGCACCGTAACAAGTTGTCTAGACCGTCAGCTTCTCCAGGATCAGCTCCCGGACCCGGCCCGCGTCGGCCTGGCCGCGCATCTCCTTCATCACCGCGCCGATGAGGGCGCCGGCGGCGGCGACCTTGCCCTCGCGGATCTTGTCGGCGACGTCGGGGTTGGCCGCGATGGCGTTGTCGACGGCCGCGCCGAGCGCGCCGTCGTCGGAGACGACCGCGAGCCCCCGCTTCTCCACGACCTCGTCAGGGGTGCCCTCGCCGGCGAGGACCCCCTCGAAGACCTGGCGGGCGAGCTTGTCGTTGACGACCTTCTCGTCGACGAGGGCCTGGATGCGGGCCACGTCGGCGGGGGTGATCGGCAGGTCGACCAGGTCGACGCCGTCCTCGTTGCTGCGCCGGGCCAGCTCACCGAGCCACCACTTGCGGGCGGCCTGCGGAGCGGCACCCTCGGCGATCGTCTCGATCACCAGGCCGAGCGCGCCGGCGCCGATGGTGTCGCGCATCTCGAGGTCGCTGAAGCCCCACTCGGCCTGCAGGCGGGCGCGCTGCACGGTCGGGTTCTCCGGGAGCGTGCCGCGCAGCTCCTCGACCCACTCGCGGCTCGGCGCGACCGGGACCAGGTCGGGCTCGGGGAAGTAGCGGTAGTCCTCGGCGTCGGACTTCTCGCGGCCGCTGGTGGTGATGCCGGTGTCCTCGTGCCAGTGGCGGGTCTCCTGCAGGATCGTGCCGCCGCTGCTCAGGATCGCGGCGTGGCGCTGCATCTCGTAGCGCACCGCACGCTCGACGGAGCGGAACGAGTTGACGTTCTTGGTCTCCGTGCGGGTGCCGAGCACGCCGCTGCCCTTCGGCGAGAGCGAGAGGTTCACGTCGGCGCGCAGGTTCCCCTGGTCCATCCGCGCCTCCGAGACGCCGAGGGCGACGATCAGCTCGCGCAGCTGCGAGACGTACGCCTTGGCGACCTCGGGCGCCCTCTCCCCTGCGCCGAGGATGGGGCGGGTGACGATCTCGATGAGCGGGATGCCGGCGCGGTTGTAGTCGACGAGCGAGTGGTCAGCGCCGTGGATGCGACCGGTGGCGCCACCGACGTGCAGCGACTTGCCGGTGTCCTCCTCCATGTGGGCGCGCTCGATCTCGACCCGGAACGTCTCGCCGTCGACCTCGACGTCCATGTAGCCGTCGAAGCAGATCGGCTCGTCGTACTGCGAGGTCTGGAAGTTCTTCGGCATGTCCGGGTAGAAGTAGTTCTTCCGGGCGAACCGGCACCACTCGGCGATGTCGCAGTTGAGCGCGAGACCGATGCGGATGGCCGACTCGACGGCCTTGCCGTTGACGACGGGCATCGCGCCCGGCAGGCCCAGGCACGTCGGGCACACGCCCGCGTTGGGCTCGCCGCCGAAGGTGGCCGGGCAGCCGCAGAACATCTTCGAGGCGGTGTTGAGCTCGACGTGCACCTCGAGGCCGAGGGCGGGGTCGTAGGCCGCGAGGACGTCGTCGAACGGCATCAGGTCCGTGCTGGTGGAGGTCATCGGACCGACTCCTTCTCGGTGGAGGTGGCGAGGTCGGGCGCCTGCTGGATCAGCGGGCCGCCCCACGCCTTCTCGTGCAGCGCCTCGAGGGCCGCGCCGACGCGGTAGACCCGGTCGTCGGCCAGGGCCGGGGCGAGGACCTGCAGGCCCACGGGCAGCCCGTCCTCCTCGGCAAGGCCGTTCGGCACCGAGATGCCGGGCACGCCCGCGAGGTTGGCCGGGATGGTGGCGAGGTCGTTGAGGTACATCGCCATCGGGTCGTCGAGCTTCTCCCCCAGCCGGAACGCCGTGGTGGGCGCGGTCGGGGAGACGAGGACGTCGACGCGTCCGAATGCGGCGTCGAAGTCGCGGCTGATGAGCGTGCGGATCTTCTGGGCCTGGCCGTAGTAGGCGTCGTAGTAGCCGCTGGAGAGGGCGTAGGTGCCCAGGATGATGCGCCGCTTGACCTCGTCGCCGAAGCCGGCGTCGCGGGTCGCGCGCATGACCTCCTCGGCGCTCGGGTCGCCGTCGGGCGTCACGCGCAGGCCGTAGCGCATCGCGTCGAACTTCGCGAGGTTGCTCGACGCCTCCGCCGGCAGGATCAGGTAGTACGCCGCGAGGGCGTGGACGAACGACGGGCAGGAGACCTCGACGACCTCCGCGCCCGCGTCGACGAGCAGCTGGACCGACTCGTCGAAGCGGCCCATCACGCCGGCCTGCCAGCCCTCGCCGGCCAGCTCGGTGATGACGCCGACCTTGACGCCGCTCATGTCGCCGGTCGCGCCGGTGCGCGCGGCCTCGGTGAAGGAGGGCCACTCCTGCGCGATCGAGGTGGAGTCGCGCGGGTCGTGGCCGCCGATCACGTCGTGCAGCATCGCCGCGTCGAGGACGGTCCGGGTCACCGGGCCGGCCTGGTCGAGGCTGTTGGCGAGCGCCACGAGGCCGTAGCGCGAGACGCCGCCGTAGGTGGGCTTGACGCCCACGGTGCCGGTGACGGCGCCGGGCTGGCGGATCGAGCCGCCGGTGTCGGTGCCGATGGCCAGCGGCGCCTCGAAGGCGGCGACGGCCGCTGCCGAGCCGCCGCCGGAGCCGCCGGGGATCCGGTCGAGGTCCCACGGGTTGCGCGTCGGGCCGTAGGCCGAGTGCTCGGTGGAGGAGCCCATGGCGAACTCGTCCATGTTGGTCTTGCCCAGGATCGGCAGGCCCGCCTCGCGCAGGCGCGTGACGACCGTGGCGTCGTAGGGCGGGACCCAGCCCTCGAGGATCTTCGAGCCGCAGGTCGTGGGCAGGCCGCGCGTGGCCAGGACGTCCTTGACCGCGATCGGCACGCCGTCGAGCACGCCGCGCGTCTCGCCGCTCGCGCGGCGGGCGTCGGAGGCGGCGGCGTCGGCGAGGGCGCCGTCGGCGTCGACGTGGAGGAACGCGTGCACGTCGGTGTCGACGGCCGCGATGCGCGCCAGGTGGGCCTCGGTCAGCTCGACGGAGGTGACGTCGCCGGCGGCGAGCGCGTCGGCGAGCTCGGCCGCGGTGCGGCGGGTGTGGTCGCTCATCAGGCCTCCTCGCCCAGGATCCGCGGCACGGAGAAGCGCTGCTCCTCCACGGCCGGGGCGCCGGACAGCGCCTCCTCGGCCGTCAGGCCGGGCACCACGACGTCCTCGCGGAAGACGTTGGTCAGCGGGATCGCGTGCGAGGTGGGCGGCACGTCGTCCCCGGCGACCCCGTTGATCGAGGCGACGGACTCGAGGATCACGCTCAGCTGGGGGGCGAGGTGGTCGAGCTCGGCGTCGGAGAGGTCGATGCGGGCGAGGGTGGCGAGGTGGGCCACTTCCTCCCGGGAGATCTCAGGCATGGGGGCAATCCTAGGAGAGTGGCGCGCCGTCGCCGACAGCGCTCCGCCCGGGCGCACCGAGCGACCCGGGTGGAGCGGCGGTTGAGCACGTCGCGCGCGGGGCGGGCGACGGAGGCGCTCAGCAGCTCGAGCGCTTCTCCGCTGCCTTGCAGGTGTCGTTGCCGCCCCGGCCCCGGACGATGTCGAAGCCCTTGCCGCCGTCGAGGCGGTCGGCCTCGTCGGAGCCGGTGATGACGTCGGCCCCTCCGCGGCCGTAGACCATCACGCGGTAGTCGGGGTTGGCGGTGATGACCTCGGACTCGTTGCTGCCCTTGAACACCGACAGCGTCCGGGCCGGGAGCTGGACGTCGCTGAAGCCGGTGATCTTGCCCTCCAGGGTGTAGGGCTGGAGGCCGCGGATGGTCGTCCTCCTCTGCTGGTCGAGGCGCAGCGTGGGCTTGAGCGCGGGGTTCGAGCTGGGCAGCAGCCGCAGCCTGTCCTGGCCGCCGTAGCCCTTGGCGACGAAGCCCGACTCCAGGGGGAGCGGGAACGTGACGGTGTCGACCCCGCTGCCCCCGCGCAGCACCTGGTGCAGCTCGGAGGTCGTGGCGAGGACGTCGCTGCCGCTGCCGCCGACGAAGGTGTCCACACCCACGGCGCCGGAGATGCGGTCGTCGCCGGCCTCGCCGTAGATCCGGTCGTTGCCCACCTGCCCGGCGGTGTCGGCGGCGATCGTGTCGTCCCCGCCGCGACCGAAGACGGTGTCGTCGCCGCCGCGGGTCAGGATCACGTCGTCCTTGTTGGTGCCCTTGATCGTGTCGGCCAGGTCGGTGGCGACCAGGCGGATGCCGCCGTCGTAGCCGGTCAGGGTGTCGTTGCCCTCGGCGGCGATCGGCACGGTGGTGGCGGCCCTGAGGTCCACCACGACCGCTGCGGTCGCGTTGGCGTAGGACACCCCGTCGAGCACCGGCTCGGTGCCCTCGGTGGACGGGCGCGGGTCGTAGCCGAGGTCGATCGCGTCGTCGCCCTCGCCGCCGGTGATCGTGTCGCCCTTCTTGACCACCCGGCCGTACTGGTCGAGCCGGACGAGGTCGGTCTCGCCCCACAGCCGGTCGTTGCCGGGGCCGCCGACGATCGTGTCGGCGCCGTCGCCTCCGCAGATCAGGTCGTTGCCCCCGAGCCCGCGGATGGTGTCGTTGCCGCCGCGCGCGACGATGACATCCCGCTTGTCGGTGCCGGTGATCGAGTTGGCCCGGTCGTTGCCGACGATCGTGGCCCGGACGCCGCCGCAGGTGGGAGCGGCCGCCTGGGCGGGCGCGCCGAGCGCGGCGAGCGGCGTGAGCGCGAGCGCCACGACGGCGGCGCGCAGAAGGGTGCGGTGGAGCGTGGGGGGAGGCAGGGACATCGGTCGACCTTTCGATGCGTGAGTGCCCGAGACGGCACCTCAGGAGTCAGACCTCGCGCGCAGCCCGTTGGTTGTCGCGGGATCCTCCCCACCCGCGTACCCCGCCGGACAGCCGCCCACACCCGAGGCGCGCCCGGCCCTGCCCGTCCTGCGGCGACCAGCCGGGGTGGCTCGTCAGGCGAGCCCCTCGGGGCCTGCCTCGAGGAGCCGCACGAACTGCTCCTCGTCGAGCACGGGCACGCCGAGCTGCTCGGCCTTCTCCGCCTTCGAGCCGGCGTTCTCCCCGACGACGACGTAGTCGGTCTTCTTCGACACCGAGCCGGAGGCCTTGCCGCCGCGGGCGATGATCGCCTCCTTGACCGAGTCGCGGGTGAAGCCCTGGAGCGAGCCGGTGGCCACCACCGTGAGCCCCTCGAGCGTGCGCGGGACGGAGTCGTCGCGCTCGTCGGCCATGGCGACGCCGGCCGCCTCCCACTTCTCGACGATCGCGGTGTGCCAGGCGGCGTTGTCGCCGATCTCCTCGGACTCCGCGTCGCCCTCGCTGGCGCCGTGGAACCACTCGCGCACCGACGCAGCGATCGTGGGCCCGACGCCCTCGGTCGCGGCCAGCGTCTCCTCGTCGGCGTCGCGGACCGCGCGCATCGACCCCAGCTCGGTGGCGAGGGCGCGGGCGGCGGTCGGCCCGACGTGGCGGATCGACAGCGCGACCAGCACCCGCCACAGCGGCACCCTGGTCTTGCGCTCGTGGAGGTTGGCCAGCAGGCGTGCGCCGTTGGCGCTGAGCTGCGGGCCTTCCTCCCCCTTCTTGGGCGCGCGGGTGAACAGCGGCACCCGGAGCAGCGCTGCCTCGTCGAGGTCGAACAGGTCACCCTCGTTGGTGATCACTCCGGCCTCGAGCAGCGCGACGGCCGCCTCGTAGCCCAGCCCCTCGATGTCGAAGGCGCCGCGCCCGGCGACGTGGAAGACCCGCTCGCGCACCTGGGCGGGGCACTTCTCGTGGTTGGGGCAGCGCAGGTCCTTGTCGCCCTCCTTCTGCTGCGCCAGCGGCGTGCCGCACGCGGGGCACTCGGTGGGCATCACCCACTCCGCCAGGCCCTCGGGTCGCAGTGCGAGCACCGGTCCGAGGATCTCGGGGATCACGTCACCGGCCTTGCGCAGGATCACGGTGTCGCCCGGACGGACGTCCTTGCGCCGCACCTCGTGGGCGTTGTGGAGCGTCGCGTTCTCCACCGTGGAGCCGGCGACCTTGGTGGGCTCCATGACGCCGTAGGGCGTCACGCGGCCGGTGCGGCCGACGTTGACCTCGATCGACCTGAGGAGCGTGTTGACCTCCTCCGGCGGGTACTTGTAGGCGATCGCCCAGCGCGGCGCCCGGCTGGTGGACCCGAGCCGGCGCTGGAGCGACACGTCGTCGACCTTGACCACGAGGCCGTCGATCTCGTGGCCGACGATGGTGTGGCGGTGCTCGCCGACGTGCTCGATGCGCGCCTCGACCTCGGCCAGGGTCGCCACCACCCGGACCTCCTCGGAGGTGGGCAGGCCCCACGCGCGCAGGGCGTCGTAGGCCGCGCTCTGCGTCGGCGGGTCGAAGCCCTCGCGGGCCCCGATGCCGTGGCAGACCATGCCGAGGTCGCGCGTCGCGGTGACCCGCGGGTCCTTCTGGCGCAGTGAGCCCGCCGCTGCGTTGCGCGGGTTGGCGAACATCGGCTTGCCGGCGTCGGCCATCGAGGCGTTGAGGCGGTCGAACGCCTCCGTGGTGAGGAAGACCTCGCCGCGCACCTCGAGCAGGGCCGGAACCGGGTGGTCGTCGGTGCCGGCGAGCCGGTGCGGGACGGTGGCGATGGTCTTGACGTTGGGGGTCACGTCCTCCCCCGTGCGGCCGTCGCCGCGGGTGAGGGCCCGGACCAGGCGCCCGTCCTCGTAGAGCAGGTTGATCGCCAGGCCGTCGACCTTGAGCTCGCACAGCAGCGCCGGGGGCTCGATGCCCTCACGCAGGATCCGGGCGTGCCAGGCGCCGAGCTCCTCGAAGCTGAAGGCGTTGTCGAGCGACTCCATGCGCTGGAGGTGGTCGACGGCCGTGAACTCGGTGGAGACCGCGCCGCCGACCTTCTGGGTGGGCGAGTCGGGGGTGCGCAGCTCGGGGAACCGCTCCTCGAGGCCCTCAAGCTCGCGCAGCCGCACGTCGAAGTCGGCGTCCGACAGCGTGGGGTCGTCGAGGACGTAGTAGCGCCAGCGGGCGTCCTCGACCTGCTCGCTCAGCTCGCGGTGGCGCTCGCGGGCCTCGGGCGGTGCGCTCGCGACGGCAGCGGCGGGCGTGGAGTCGTCGGGCGTGCTCATGGGCACAGTCTGCCGGTCCGCACCGACACCCGGGTGGGCCGGCGACGCCCGGCGCGCCACGCTCCGGTCCAGACCGGGATGGAACTCATTTGTTCCATCGGAATAAGCACGCCTACGCTCCTGTTCGGTGAAACGAAACCGTTCCGTTTCATCGTGACCACCGTCACGCACCGCGCAGGAGAGGACGCATGACCCCGACCGAGACCGGCACCCGCCCCCGCGTGGTCGGCGAGCGCGAGATGGAGATCCTCGACGCCACGCTCGACGTGCTCGCCGAGGTGGGCTACGACCTGCTCACGATGGACGCGGTCGCGACCCGGGCGAAGGCGTCGAAGGCGACCCTCTACCGGCGCTGGCGCGGCAAGCCCGAGCTCGTCGTCGCTGCGATCACCGCGCGCAAGGGCGAGGCCGCCGTCCCCGACACCGGCACCCTGCGGGGCGACCTCCTGGCCGCCTACTGCGGTGCCGGCGGCATCGACGACCCGCTCGCCCAGTCGGTGCTCGCGGCCGTCGTGACCGCGATGGGTCGTGACCCGGAGTTCGCGGAGGTCTACCGCCGCGAGTTCATCGGCCCCAAGGTCGCCGCCTCGAAGGTCATCTACGAGCGCGCCCGCGAGCGCGGGGAGGTCCACCCCGGCGTCGACCTCGACGTGCTCGCCCCCTCGCTCGCAGGGATCGTGCTCCACCGCGTCTTCCTCCTCGGCGAGCAGGTGACCCCCGCCCTCGTCGGGCGGGTGCTCGACGAGGTCGTCCTGCCCGCCGCCCTCCACGGTCCCGCGACCCCGTTGTCGGACCCCTCTGCTCCACTCGACCCAGACCCCGTCACACGAAGGAACCACCCATGACCGACCTCGCTCCGACCACCGACGAGGTGACCCCCGAGCAGCACAAGCGCCTGCGCTGGGCGCTCGTGCTCATCTCGCTCGCCCAGCTGATGGTGGTGCTCGACTCCACCATCGCCAACATCGCGCTGCCCTACATCGGCAACGACCTGTCCATCGACCAGGCCAACCTCCAGTGGATCGTCACCGGCTACGCCCTGACCTTCGGAGGCTTCCTGCTGCTCGGTGGCCGGCTGGCCGACCTGATGGGCCGTCGCCGCATCTTCATGGTGGGCGTGCTGCTCTTCGCCGTCGCCTCCCTCGTCGGCGGTGCCGCGCAGAACGAGGCGATGCTGCTCGGGGCCCGTGCGTTCCAGGGCCTCGGCGCCGCGCTCGCCTCCCCTGCGGCCCTCGCGCTGATCGCCACCACGTTCCCGGCCGGAAAGGAGCGCAACCGCGCCTTCGCCGTCTACGCCGCCATGGCGGGCGTCGGCGCGGCCGTGGGCCTCATCCTCGGTGGCTGGCTGACCGGCCTCGACTCCCCGCTCGGCATCGAGGGCTGGCGCTACACGTTCCTCATCGTCGTCCCGATCGGTCTCGCCGCGGCGTTCTTCGCGCCCCGCTTCTTCGACGAGTCCGAGCGCCACGAGGGCGAGCTCGACATCCCCGGCGCCATCACCGGCACCGCCGGCCTGCTCGCCATCGTCTTCGGCCTGAGCCGCGCCGGCCAGGAGGAGTACGGCTGGGACGCCACCAGCACCATCGTGAGCCTCGTCGTCGGCGTCGCGCTGCTCGGCATCTTCGTGCTGGTCGAGTCGCGCGTGGCGCACCCGCTGCTGCCGTTCCGCATCTTCGCCAGCAAGAACCGCGCCACCGCCTTCGCCGTCATGATGATCGTCCCGGCGGCGATGTTCGCGATGTTCTTCTTCCTCTCGCTGTTCATCCAGCTCGTGGTCGGCTACAGCCCGCTCCACACCGGCTTCGCGTTCCTGCCGTTCTCGATCGCGATGATCATCTCGGCCACCACGGCCTCCAAGCTGGTCAGCACGGTCGACCCGCGGTTCCTGTCCGGGGTCGGCACCCTGCTCTCGGCCGCCGCGCTGTTCGGCTTCAGCCGGCTCGACGTCCCGCAGAGCGGGTCGGGGATCATCGACACGATCACCACGACCGGGCACCTCGGTGACGGGGTCAACTACTGGACCCACATCCTGCCGTTCATCGTGCTGATGGCCTTCGGCATGGGGCTCAACTTCGTCCCGCTGACCCTCGTCGCGGTCCACCGGCTGCGTGCCCAGGACTCCGGCATCGGCTCGGGCGTGCTCAACACGATGCAGCAGGTCGGTGGCGCGCTCGGCCTCGCGACCCTGAGCACGGTGGCGCTGCACTACACGAACTCCCGCGTCGAGGAGATCGCCCCGAAGATCGGTGAGGCCGCGCAGGGCTCGCTGAGCCAGGAGCAGGTCGGTCAGTTCGCCTACCTCGCGGGCTTCTCCGAGGGCGCGACCCACGCCTTCCTCGTCGGCTTCGGCATGATGATCGTGGCCTCCGCGATCGTGTGGCTGTTCCTCGACGTCAAGCACGAGGAGCTCGCCACGGAGGACGCGCCCGAGGGCGTCGGCGTCCACTGAGCCACCGGCGGTCCCCGGGCCGCCCTGACCAGCAGCGAGGGAGGACCCCCGGTGAGCCCGGGGGTCCTCCCTCGCACCGTTCCCGCCGCAGGTCCCCCCTCGGCCGGCCTCCCCATCCAGTGCGGCCCCGGCTCCGAAGGAGCGATGTGCCCGACCTCCACGTGACGACCTACGACGGACCGGCGCGCCCGAGCGCCATGGTGCTCGTCCTGCACGGTGGCAAGCCGCGCTCGCGCCAGGCCGTCGGCGGGCGCAGCGCGTCGTGGCGCCGCGCGGGGTGGCTGGCCCGCTCGGTGGCACCGCGCCTGGCGGACGCGGGAGCCGGGGTGCGGCTCGTCCGGTACGTCGAGCGCGGCTGGAACGGCGGGGCCGACCGCGCCGCCGACGCACGACGGGCGCTCGACGAGCTGCGGGACGTCCACGGCGAGGTGCCGGTCGTCCTGCTCGGGCACTCGATGGGCGCGCGTATCGCGGTCCACGTCGCCGACGACCCGTCGGTCGTCGGTGTGGTCGGCCTGGCGCCGTGGTGGTCGGCCGAGGACCCCGTCGAGCCCCTGCGCGGCCGTGCCCTGCGGGCCGCTCACGGCCGCCGTGACCGGATCACGTCGTTCCGGGAGACCACGCGCTACGTCGAGCGGGCCCGCACCGTCGCCGACAGCGTCGAGCTGCGCGACATGGGCGCCCTCGGTCACTACATGCTCAGCGGCTCGGAGCGCTGGCACGACACCGCGGTCGGGCTGACCCTCGACGTGCTCGGGGCCGAGGTCCCCCGCAGCGAGCGCTGATCAGACCGCGATCCCCCCGGTGTCAGCGCCCGGAGAGGCCGTCGGCGCTGCGCCGCAGCACCTGCAGCGACTCGCGGGCCCACGAGCCCGAGGCGCCGGCCAGCCCGCAGGTGGGGGTGAGCACGAGCGCGTCGCCGACCTCCTCGGCGTCGAGGCCGAGCATGTCGAGCCACCGCTGCACGCGCTCCACGACCCGAGCGTCCGACACCGCCGACCCCGGGTCGGTGGAGGCCACGACGCCGAGCGCCGCGGTGCGGCCCTGCTCGAGCGCCTCGGCGAAGGTGTCGAGGTCGGCGGGTCCGAGCATCGCGAGGTCGGCCGACAGGCCCGTCGCGCCGGTGCCGGCCAGGAGCGACCACGGAGTCTGCGGGGCGCAGGAGTGCACCCACGCCTCGGCGCCCGCCTCGGTCAGCGCCGCCGCGACCCACTCGAGGTGGGCCGACGCCTCGGGCAGGTCGACCCTCCGGTGGCGGCCGAAGCCGCTCGCGGTCGGCACCCGGCCGGCGACCACGGCGGCCAGCGCGGGCTCGTCGACCTGCACGACGAGGCGGTCGACGCCCGGGAGCCGGCGCCGCAGGTCGGCGACGTGCGTGCGCAGTCCCTCCGCCAGCGCCTGGGCCAGGTCGCGGCGCGCGCCGTGGTCGCTGAGCACCTTGTCGCCGCGCGGCTTCTCCACGGTGGCGGCCAGGGTCCACGGGCCCGCGACCTGCGCCTTGAAGGCGCCCGCGTAGCCCTGGGCGAGCTCCTCGACGGTGTCGAGGTCCTGCGCCAGCAGCGAGCGCGCGCGCCGGTGGTCGACGCCGCTGGTGTCGGTGAGCCGCCAGCCCGCGGGCTGGAGGTCGGCGGAGATCCCCTCCACGACGGCGAGCGCGCGGCCGGTCATGTCCGCACCGACGCCCCGGCCCGGCAGCTCGGGCACGAACGGCAGGTCAGGCAGCTCGCCCAGCACCAGGCGTACGGCCTCGGCGTGCTCCGCGTCGGTGGTGCCGGGCATCGACCCGACACCGGTCGCGAGGCTCATGCGTGCGCCACCGGTCGGGTGGAGGCGATGGTGGCCGAGCCGACGACGCGGGTGCCGTCGTAGATCACCGCGGCCTGCCCCGGCGCGATGCCCTCCGCCGGGTCGAGCAGGTCGATGTCGACCTGCTCGCCCTCCACCCGCACGACGGCGCGGTGCTCGGCGCCGTGGGCGCGCAGCTGGACGGTGCCCTCGACCCGTTCGGGGACGGTCCCGCACCATCGGGGGCGGATGCCGACGACGTGGTCGACCGCCAGCCGCTCGCGCGGCCCGACGGTGACGGTGCCGCTGACCGGCTCGATGTCGAGGACGAAGCGCGGCTTGCCGTCGGCGGCCGGCACGCCGAGGCGCAGGCCACGCCGCTGGCCGATGGTGAAGCCGTAGGTGCCAGTGTGGGTGCCCACCGTGTCGCCGGTGGTCACGTCGACGATCTCGCCGCCGTGGTTGGGCGCGCGGTCACCGAGCTTCTCGCGCAGCCAGCCGGCGTTGTCGCCGTCGGCGACGAAGCAGATGTCGTGGGAGTCGGGCTTGTCGGCGACCAGCAGCCCACGCGCCTCGGCCTCGCGGCGCACGGCCGGCTTGTCGGTGTCGCCGAGCGGGAACAGCGAGTGGCGGAGCTGCTGCTGGTCGAGGACGCCGAGCACGTAGGACTGGTCCTTGCCGTGGTCGGCGGCGCGGTGCATCTCGACCAGCCCGTCGGCGCCGGTGCGCAGCTGGGCGTAGTGACCGGTCGCGACGGCGTCGAACCCGAGAGCGAGGGCCCGGTCGAGCACCGCGGCGAACTTGATCTTCTCGTTGCACCGCAGGCACGGGTTGGGCGTGCGGCCGGCGGCGTACTCGTCCATGAAGTCCTCGACGACGTCGGAGTGGAAGCGGTCCGACAGGTCCCAGACGTAGAAGGGGATGCCGATGACGTCGGCGGCGCGACGGGCGTCGTTGCTGTCCTCGATCGTGCAGCAACCGCGCGCGCCGGTGCGGTACGACGCGGGGTTGCGGCTGAGCGCGAGGTGCACCCCCGTCACCTCGTGCCCCGCCTCCACCGCGCGTGCGGCAGCCACGGCCGAGTCCACGCCGCCCGACATGGCGGCGACCACCCTCATCGCGGGCCCTCAGCGCGCCCGTGCGGCGCGGGCGCGCTCGACGACGGGGCCGATGGCGCCGACGAGGGCGTCCACGTCGGCGGGGGTGGAGGTGTGGCCGAGGGAGAAGCGGAGCGAGTGGCGCGCCTGGTCGGGGTCGCAGCCCATCGCGAGCAGGACGTGGGAGGGCTGGGGCACCCCGGCCGAGCACGCCGAGCCGGTGGAGCACTCGATCCCGCGGGCGTCGAGCAGCATCAGCAGCGAGTCGCCCTCGCAGCCGGGGAAGCCGAGGTGGGCGTTGCCGGGCAGCCGCCCGGGGCCGGCCGGGGCGCCGTGCAGGTGGGCGTCGGGGACCACCTCGCGCACCCGCCGCACCAGGTCGTCGCGCAGCGCGGCGACCCGGATCGCGTGGTCGTGCTGGCCCTTGACCGACGCCTCGACGGCCGCGGCGAGCCCGGCGATGGCGGGGACGTCGAGCGTCCCGCTGCGGATGTCGCGCTCCTGCCCACCGCCGTGGACCAGCGCGCTCACCGGGAGGTCACGGCGCACGACGAGGGCACCCACGCCGTAGGGGCCGCCGACCTTGTGGCCGGTGAAGGTCAGGGCGTCGACGCCCGACTCGGCGAAGTCGACCGGCACCTGGCCGACCGCCTGGACGGCGTCGGTGTGCACCGGGATGCGGTGCTCGGCGGCGATCGCGACCACCTCGTCGACCGGCTGGAGGGAGCCGACCTCGTTGTTGGCCCACATCACCGACACCAGCGCGACCGACGCGGGGTCGCGCTCGATCGAGGCGCGCAGCGCGTCGACGTCGAGGACGCCCTCGCCCGACACGGGCAGCAGCTCGACCTCGGCGTCGTCGTTGTCGGCCAGCCAGTGCAGCGGGTCGAGGACGGCGTGGTGCTCCACGGCCGTGGAGAGGATGCGCGTGCGGCGCGGGTCCTCGGCGCGGCGGGCCCAGAAGATGCCCTTGAGCGCGAGGTTGTCCGACTCGGTGCCGCCGGAGGTGAAGACGATGTCGCCGGGGCGGGCGCCGATGACGCCGGCGATGGCCTCGCGCGACTCCTCCACCACGCGGCGCGCGCCACGGCCCGAGGCGTGCAGCGAGCTGGCGTTGCCGACCCCCGACAGGTGTCGCGTCATCGCCTCGACCGCGACCGGCAGCATCGGCGTGGTCGCGGCGTGGTCGAGGTAGACGATGCGCTCGCTCATGACCTGCCAAGCCTACGCGGGCCACCTCGGCGTTCCCGCCACGCGGGGCTGCCCGGCCGCCTAGGCTCCGGCGCATGCGTGCGTCCCGGGCCTGGCTCGCCTGCCTCCTGCTCCTGCCCGCGACGGCGTGCCGCGCCGACGGCGGGCGGGAGGCGATGCCTGACGAGAGGTCGGCCCCTGCCGGGATGGACCAGTCACTGCGGCCCCGGGCGCTCGCCCTGGTCCAGGCGCGTGAGGACGCCCTCGAGGCCGGCGACCGGGAGGCCTTCCTGGCCACGGTGGACCCGGGCGACGAGCAGTTCGCGGCGTCGCAGGCGCGCTGGTGGGACAACCTCGCGCAGCTCCCCGTGACCGACGTCGCGCTCGACCTCGGCGACGAGGACGTCATGACGCGCGTGCACGGCGAGGGCGACCTCCAGCTGCCGGTCGACTTCACGATGCGCCTCGACGGCTACGACGATCACCCGGTGACCCAGCCGATGATCTACACGTTCGTCGCCGACGGCGACGACGTCCTTCTCACCAGCGACCGCAACACCCAGAGCGACGCTCTCACGGGTTGGGTCCCCGCGCCGTGGGACGTCACGGCGATCACCGTCGAGGAGTCCGACGGCGTGCTGGCCGTCCTGGACGACACCACGCGGGTCGACGCGGCGTCGCTGCAGGACGACGTCGTCGCCGCGCGGGACGCCGTCGAGCCCCTGCTGCCGCCGTGGTCGGGCCGGGTGGTCGCCTACGACATCGCCGATGTGGACGCCATCGACCGGATGTCGGCGATGACGGTCGACCAGACCGCGGGGGTCGCCTTCCCGATCGTGCGACGGCCGGGCGCCCGCACCGTCTCGGCCTACCGGTTCGCGGTCAACCCCGGCGCCTACGGCAGCGGGTTCGAGCGCGACCTGGTCTTCCGGCACGAGCTGGTGCACGTCGCACTCGCCGAGCGCGACGACTGGTCCCCCGCCTGGCTCGTGGAGGGCACGGCGCAGTACGTCGCCCGCGCCGCGACCTACACGACGGAGCAGCGTCGCCGTGACTGGTCGCTCAACCTGGCGGGGCGCCCCGGCCTCCGGCTGCGGACGGGCAACGACTTCTACGCGCGCGGCGACACGTGGCTCAACTACGAGCTGGCCGGCCTGGTGTGCGACTACCTCTCCGCCACCCGGGGTCCGGACCGCCTCTGGGAGCTCATGGACACCTTCCGGAGCAGGCGACCCGCGACCGCCGCTGCCGCGGACGACCTCGTCCGACGACAGGTGGGCATGTCCCCCGCGCAGCTCCGGGACGCGGCGCTCGCCTGGGCGGGCGCCTGACTCAGCCCATCTGCTCCAGCCACGGGTGGTCGGCGCGCTCGCGGCGCACGGCCTCGCGCAGCCAGTCCTGCTCGGCCGGGCCGAGGAGCGGCCACGCGACGGCCAGGTCGGCGGCGTCCTTGGTGCGGCTCAGGCGCGCCTTGTGCTGGAGCACGACCTCGGCGCGCATGTAGCGGATGCCGTCGTCGGCGACCCAGGTGACGTCCTCCAGCGGGGCGACGTGGTCGGGGTCGCGCCGCGAGACCCACAGCCCGTCACGGTCCTCGGACAGGAGGCAGTCGAGGAACCACGGCGCCGTCGCGTGGTCGCGCAGCCACACCTGCCCGGCCTCGGGGTGCGGCTCGGGCCACTGGTCGGTGACCGGGCGGATCATGCCGCTGCCGGCCGACCAGACGTGGTGCCGGTCCCCCACCATCTCCCGCAGCCGCGGCAGGTCGCGGCGCCAGATCACGACGTCGATGTCGTCGTGCGGCCGGTGCTGCCCGGTGAAGGCGTCGATCGCCCAGCCGCCGACGACCCACCACTCCCGGCCGTAGTCGGCCATGAACGCCGCCAGCCCAGCGGGGTCCAGCGCCTGCCACGCGCCCCACAGCCGCTCGAAGGCGGCCTCCGCTGCGACCTCGGCCTCACCCGGTGTCCAGTGCATCCGGGCAGGCTAGCCGGGGCCAGGGCCGGCCGCGCCGTACGTCAGCGGCCCGGCGGGGTCCACCCACGTCGCTCCGCGATGCCGACGACCACCACGAGGACCGCGGCCACGCCGCCGAGCGCTCCGGCCCAGCGGTCGCCCTGCGTCCACAGGTAGGCACCGCCGGCCCCGAGCAGCAGCGGCAGCACGGCGGTGAGCGCCAGCTCCGTCGAGGACGTGAGACGCCGCGAGGTGCGCCAGGACACCGCCCACATCAGGGCGCCCCAGCCCACAGCGAAGAGCACGCCCGCGACCGCGGCGGGGCCGGCTGCCTGTCCCACCGACTCATCTCGGTCCAGCACCGCGAGCAGGGCCTGGAGGACGCCGAACACCACTCCGGCCGACAGCACCGCGATGACCCGTCGACGCAGGCTGACCCTCTGGACGTCCCCCACCCGGCCCCCTCTCGTGTCGGAGCGCCAGCCTCGCAGCCTCCGCGTCGCGAGAGCCGCCCCGGCGCCGACGTACCCGAGATGGGTGCCGGCCGGCCCACGCGTGGGTAGTCCAGTGACGAAACGTCCTCCACGGGGTCGCCGGACGACGCTTTGCCACTGGACTACCGGTGAGCGGGGGAACGTGGAGGGGGAAAGACGTCCAGGGGCTGGCCGGTCAAAGCAGGACGAGGTCGTCGCGGTGGACGACCTCGCGCTCGTACGCCGCCCCGAGGTCGGCCTTCAGCTCGCTCGTGGAGCGGCCGAGGAGCGCGGGCAGCTCGTCGGCGTCGAAGTTCACCAGCCCGCGACCGACCAGCGCCCCGTCGGGGCCGAGGAGGTCGACGGCGTCGCCGGCGACGAACGAGCCGTCCACCCCGGTGATGCCGGCGGGCAGCAGCGAGGCGCCGCGCTCGACCAGGGCGCGCACCGCGCCGGCGTCGAGGCGCAGGCTCCCCTGGCCGTTGGTGGCGTGGGCCAGCCACAGGAGGCGGGTGGGCCGTCGCCTGCCGGTGGCCTCGAAGAGCGTGCCGACCTCGACGCCCGACAGCGCGGCGGCGGCCTGGTCGGCGGAGGTCAGCACCACGTCGATGCCGGCCCCGGTCGCGATGCGGGCCGCGTCGACCTTGGTCGCCATGCCGCCCGTGCCGACGCCGGCCGAGCCGGCCGCACCGACGGTCACGGCGGCGAGGTCGTCCTCCGAGCGCACGACCGGCACGAGCCGGGCGCCGGGCCGGCTCGGCGGGCCGTCGTAGAGGCCGTCGACGTCGGAGAGCAGCACCAGCAGGTCGGCGTGCACGAGGTGCGCCACCAGCGCGGCCAGCCGGTCGTTGTCGCCGAAGCGGATCTCGGAGGTGGCGACCGTGTCGTTCTCGTTGACGATCGGCACCACGCCGAGCTCGAGCAGCTTGGCGAACGTCTGGTGGGCGTTGCGGTAGCTCGCGCGCCGCATCACGTCGTCGACGGTGAGCAGCACCTGGCCGGTGATGATGCCGTGCCGGGCGAACTCCTCCTGGTAGCGGTGCGCGAGCAGCCCCTGGCCGACCGAGGCGGCGGCCTGCTGCGTCGCCAGGGCGCTGGGCCTGCGGCCGAGCCCGAGTGGGGCGAGCCCGGCGGCGATCGCCCCGGAGGACACCAGCACGACCTCGGCGCCGGCGCCGCGGGCGGCGGCCAGCACCTCGACGAGGCGGCGTACGCGCGCCGGGTCGATCCCACCCGCTGCCGTGGTCAGCGACGACGAGCCGACCTTGACCACCACGCGGCGCGCGGCCGCCACCAGGTCGGAGCGGGAGGTCGAGCCCTCAGTCGTCACTGCCGTCCCAGTCGGGGTCGTCCTTCGTGCCGATCTCGTAGGCCATCGGACCGACGCCCGAGCTGCCGGAGCTGCGGTTGGGGCCCTTCTTCTGCCGCTCGGCGTCGAGGCGGCGGGCCACGTCGGCGCGGGCCTCCTCCTCGGCCTTGGACTCCATGCCCTCGGCGATGTCGCGGCGCCTACCGCGGGCCGGTCGCTCCTCGCGCAGGCGCTCGTCCTCGCCGCGTCGGCCGAGCATCTCGGCGCCGGCCTCGATGCTGGGCTTGAAGTCGAAGACCACGGCGTTGGACTCGGGGCCGATGATGACGGTGTCGCCCTCCTGGGCGCCCATCTTGGCCAGCTTGAGCTCGACGCCGAGGCGGTTGAGCCGGTCGGCGAGGAAGCCCACGGCCTCCTCGTTGCTGAAGTCGGTCTGGCGCACCCACCGCTCGGGCTTGGTGCCGCGCACCCGCCAGCCCTCGTCGGTCGCGACGACCTCGAAGTCGTCACCGCCGTCGACGGCCCTGGGGCGGATCACGATCCGCTCGGGCTCCACGACCGGTGCGAGGCGGCGGGCCTCGGTGACGATCTCGGCCATCGCGAAGGTGAGCTCGCGCAGGCCGGCACCGGAGGCGGCGCTGACCTCGAAGACGCGCAGGTCGCGGCCCCGCAGCTCCTCCACCACCATGTCGGCGATGTCCTGGCCGTCGGGCACGTCGACCTTGTTGAGCGCCACCAGCCGGGGCCTGTCGTCGAGCCCGCCGTAGCGCGCGAGCTCGCGCTCGATGACCTCGAGGTCGTCGAGCGGGTTGCGGCCCGGCTCGATGGAGGCGGTGTCGACCACGTGGACGATCGCCGAGCACCGCTCGACGTGGCGCAGGAAGTCGTGGCCCAGGCCGCGGCCGTCGGCCGCCCCCTCGATCAGGCCGGGCACGTCGGCGACCACGAAGGTGGTCTCGCCGGCGGTGACGACACCGAGGTTGGGGATCAGCGTGGTGAAGGGGTAGTCGGCGATCTTCGGCCGTGCACGCGAGATGGCGGCGATGAGCGAGGACTTGCCGGCGCTCGGGAAGCCGACCAGGCCGATGTCGGCGACGACCTTGAGCTCGAGGCGTACGACGAGCTCGTCGCCGGGCTCGCCGAGCAGCGCGAAGCCGGGGGCCTTGCGCTTGGAGGAGGCGAGGGCGGCGTTGCCGAGGCCGCCGCGACCCCCCTGCGCCACGACGAGGGTGGTGCCGTGCCCGACGAGGTCGGCGAGCACCTCGCCCTGCTCGTCCTTGACCAGCGTGCCGTCGGGGACGGTCAGGACGAGGTCCTTGCCGTTGCCGCCGTTCTTGTGGTCGCCCGCGCCCTGGCCGCCGTTCTCGGCGCGGCGCTTGGGGCTGTGGTGGTAGTCGACGAGGGTGGTCACGCTCGTGTCGACCTGCAGGATGATCGAGCCACCCTGGCCGCCGTTGCCGCCGTCGGGCCCCCCGAGCGGCTTGAACTTCTCCCGCTTGACGGAGGCGACGCCGTTGCCGCCACGTCCTGCCGCGAGGTGCAGCGTGGCCTGGTCGACGAACGTGGGGATGGCCATGGTGTTCCTTCGTTGTGCTTCGGTGGTCGAGGAGCGAGCCTCGAAACCACGAAGGGCGCCCCCAGACAGGGGCGCCCTTCGAGATGAGCTGGTGGAGCAGTGCTCAGTGGCGCGTGGTCACTCGCCGGGGACGATGTTGATCACGCGACGACCACGGCGGGTGCCGAACTCGACGGCGCCGGCCTGGAGGGCGAACAGGGTGTCGTCGCCGCCACGGCCCACGCCGGTGCCCGGGTGGAAGTGCGTGCCGCGCTGGCGGACGATGATCTCGCCGGCGCCGACGACCTGGCCGCCGAAGCGCTTCACGCCGAGGCGCTGGGCGTTGGAGTCACGGCCGTTCTTGGTGCTCGCAGCACCCTTCTTGTGAGCCATTGTTCAGTCCTTCGAAGATGTGGTGGACGACCTCGAGCGCGGGCTCAGAGGGAGATGTCGGTGACCTTGACCTGGGTGTACTTCTGGCGGTGACCCTGGCGCTTCTTGTAGCCGGTCTTGTTCTTGTACTTCTGGATGATGATCTTCGGGCCCTTGGTGCGGCCGGTGACCTCGACGGTCACGCTGGCCTTGTCGAGGCCGGTCGCGGTGACCTTGTCACCGTCGACGACCATGACCACGGGAAGGGTCATGGTGTCACCGGTGGCAGCCATCGCGTCGATCTCGATGACGTCGCCGACGGCAACCTTCTGCTGCTTGCTGCCACTGCGCACGACTGCGTACACGGCGAGTCACTCTCCTCAGAACTACAGGTGATGAAAAACGGGGACTGCGCACGACACCGCCTGGTGTGGGCGAGGTACGCCGCGGGGCGGGCGCGCAGAATCGGTGCGTCGAACACCGAGGGACAAGACTACGGGATCGGGTGGCGAGCGGGCAAAACGAGGTCGTCGGGGGCCGGCGTCGCCGCTCCCCCACGGTCCGCGGAGGCACCGTCGCGGCGGAGGTCGGACATCGAGACCACCAGCGCTCCGAGCGCCAGGGCGCTGAGGAAGCCGAGCGCGGCGACCAGCTCGCTGTAGTAGTAGAGCATCGGCATCACCAGCACCGGCGGCGCGAGGCCGAGCACGACCGTGGGCACCGTCGACAGCGCGGCCCGCACCGCACCCGCCTGCGGCAGGCGCCGGCGCCAGGCCAGCAGCGCACCGAGGGCGATGACCACGAGCATGCCCGCGAAGTGCTGCGCGGTGTAGCCGAGCTTGGCGGCGTAGAGCTCCACCGCGGCCCACGGGTGGGCGCGTACGGCGTCGCGGTAGACCCCGCCGATGATCTCGTCGTACTCGGTGCTCGCGGGGACCACGTCGGGGTCGGTCTCGCGCGCCTTGTTCCAGCCGAACTCGTCGGACCACTGCACGCCGAACTCTGACGGCTGCCCGGTGATCGGCTGGGGGTAGGACAGGCCGAGGTAGAGGGGGTGCCAGGTGCCGTGCGCGTCCGGCAGCCGGGCGGTCTCGGGGCTGATCACCTCGGCGCGGCGGGCGTCGATGCGGTCGACGACCAGACCGGGCAGCAGGTGGGCGCCGAGGACGGCCACCACGAGCCCGGCGGCAGCGCCGCCGAGCGCGAGCGCCCGACCCCGGCCGCGCAGCGCCGTCCACCAGACCACGGCCACCAGCGCGGCGATGCCGAAGCCCGACATCGAGCGGAGCAGGTTGCCCGCCGTGGCCAGGGCGAGGAGCAGCACCGTCATGGTCAGCGCCACGCGCCACCCGGTGCGGTGGGTCAGCACGAACGCGACCAGCACGAGCGACAGCAGGATGACCGCGGACGGGAGCCCGTAGAGCGCGTAGACCCGCACCGGCGAGACCAGGTCGGCCTGGCCGTACTCGCTGCCGAGCAGCAGGCTGCCGTTGACCAGCCAGGTCAGCAGGGGCAGGCCGAGCATGGCGAAGCCCGCGCGGGCGCGCCCGAAGATGCGTGCCACGGTGAGGGGCAGGAGCAGCCACGGGAGCGCGCAGAGCACCGCCATGACCGCGATCAGGCCCGGGTACGGCGACGCCGACCCGGTGACGTGCGACATCCAGGAGGCGATGAGGTAGCTGCCCGGGTCGTCGTCGCCGGCGGCCTTGGTGAGCCCGCCGCCCGGCAGCTGGCCGTACCACGACCCGGTGCCGTTCTGCTTCACCAGCGGGACCCCGGTGTCGCGGTAGGCGTCGTAGGTCGCCCGCAGCTCGAGGTCGCGCGCCGGGTGGTAGGGCAGGTCCGGCATCGTCAGGACCGTCACGAACGCGACGAGGGCCAGCAGGACGCCTGCGGCGAGCAGGAGCAGCTGGGTGGTCCTCGTCCACGGCCGGACGCCGCGGCCCGCCGACGCGGCCGGAGCCGGGCCGGGTGTGGCGTCCGGTGCCGCGGACGGCTCCGGGGTCATCGCTTCCGGGTGCCCTTCTTCTTCACCGGGACGTGCTCGACGTGGGCCGAGTCCGACCCGCCGGGCTCCACCTCGGCGGTCCCCGGCTCGACGGCCCCGGACTCGGGCAGCGTGCCGGTCACCCCGGACGTCACCCCTGAGGTCGTCCCGGTCTCGGCCAGCGCCGAGGGCGGGCCCGCGGGACGGCTGGCAGCACGGCGACGCGTCCGGGTCACGACCCGGGGCTTCTCGGGCGCGACCGGCTCGGCGACCGGCTCCGCGACCGGCTCCGCGACGGGCTCCGCGACCGCCGCCACCTCGGGCTCGTCGGCCACCTCGGCCACCGGCTCGGCCACCGGCTCGGCCACCGGGGCGGGCGACGACTCCTCGGCCGGCGCCTGTGCGTCGGTCGCGGTGGCGTCTACCGTCTCGGGGGCGTCGGTGACCGGCGCGTCCGGGGCGGGGCTGTCGGTCACGCCGCCGGACGTCTCCTCGGAGGCCTTCTCGTGACGCGCCATGGCGGCGACGTCGCGCGGCGACGGGGCGGCGCTGGCCTGCTCGGCGCCACGCTGCTCGCCGCTGTCACCGTTGCCGTCCTCGCCGTTGGCGCCACGACGGCCACGGCGACGGCTGCTGCGGCGGCCTTCGCCCTCCTCGACCTTGTGGTTCGGGTCGACCGGCTGGTCCTTGATGACGACGCCGCGGCCGTGGCAGTGCTCGCAGTTCTCGCTGAACGCCTCGAGGAGGCCGGTGCCGATGCGCTTGCGCGTCATCTGCACCAGGCCGAGCGAGGTCACCTCGGCGACCTGGTGGCGGGTGCGGTCGCGGCCCAGGCACTCCACGAGCCGCCGCACGACGAGGTCGCGGTTGGACTCGAGCACCATGTCGATGAAGTCGACGACGATGATGCCGCCGATGTCGCGCAGCCGGAGCTGGCGCACGATCTCCTCGGCCGCCTCCAGGTTGTTCTTGGTGACGGTCTCCTCGAGGTTGCCGCCCGAGCCGGTGAACTTGCCGGTGTTGACGTCGACGACCGTCATCGCCTCGGTGCGGTCGATGATCAGCGAGCCGCCCGAGGGCAGCCACACCTTGCGGTCGAGGCCCTTGTGGATCTGCTCGTCGATCCGGTAGGTCGAGAACACGTCGCCGGCGCCGTTGCGCTGGTAGCGCTCCACCCGGTCGACGAGGTCGGGCGCGACCGCCTCCACGTACCCGCGGACGGTGTCCCAGGCGTCGTCACCCTCGATGACGAGCTTGGAGAAGTCCTCGGTGAACAGGTCGCGGACGACCTTGAGGGTGAGGTCGGGCTCGCCGTAGAGGAGCTGGGGGCCGGAGCCCTTGTGGGCGGCCTTCTTCTCGATGTCCTCCCAGCGCGCCTTGAGCCGCTCGACGTCGCGGGTCAGCTCCTCCTCGCTGGCACCCTCGGCCGCGGTGCGCACGATGACGCCGGCGGTGTCGGGGACGATCTCCTTGAGGAGCGTCTTGAGCCGGTTGCGCTCGGTGTCGGGCAGCTTGCGGGAGATGCCGGAGGTGGTGCCGTCCGGGACGTAGACCAGGAAGCGGCCGGCCAGGCTGACCTGGCTGGTGAGGCGGGCGCCCTTGTGGCCGACCGGGTCCTTGGTGACCTGCACCAGGACCATCTGGCCGCTGGAGAGCACCGACTCGATCTTGCGGGGCTGGCCGTCCTTGTGGCCGAGCGCGGACCAGTTGACCTCACCGGCGTAGAGGACCGCGTTGCGGCCCTTGCCGATGTCGACGAACGCCGCCTCCATGGAGGGGAGCACGTTCTGCACGCGGCCGAGGTAGACGTTGCCGATCAGCGAGGTCTGCGACTCGCGGGCGACGTAGTGCTCGACCAGGACGCGGTCCTCGAGGACCCCGATCTGGGTGAGGTCGTGGCGCTGCCGGATGACCATGACGCGGTCGACCGACTCGCGGCGGGCCAGGAACTCGGCCTCGCTGACGATGGGGGCGCGGCGGCGGCCGGCCTCGCGACCCTCGCGACGACGCTGCTTCTTGGCCTCGAGGCGGGTCGAGCCCTGGACCGAGGTGATCTGGTCCTCGGCCGAGCGGACCTTGCGGACGCGAGTGACGGTGTGGGCGTCGTCGTCGTCGCCCGAGCCCTCCTCGCCGGCGCGCCGGCGACGGCGACGGCGGCGAGAGGAGCCCTCGCAGGAGCCGTCGGTGGTCTCGGACTGGTCGGGACCGGAGCCGCCGGCCTCGGTGTCACCGGCCGCGGCGTCGGTCGCCGCGGCGTCGTCGGAGTCGTCGGCACCGGCGTCGGAGTCGGAGCCCGACTCGGGCGAGCCGTCGGAGGACTTGCGGCGGCGGCGACCCCCTCGCCGACGGCGGCGACGGGCCGGGCCCTCGCCGTCGGCGGAGTCCTCGGACTGCTCGCCCTGCTCGTCGTCGTCGGCGTCGGCGTCCTCTGACCCGTCCTCGGTGGCCGTCTCGGGCGCGTCCTCGGTCGCCGCGGCGTCCTCGTCGGTCTCCTCGGCGTCGGGGTCGAGGGCGTCCGCCTCGGTGGTCTCGTCGTCGACCGGCGCCTCGGCCGCGGCGGCGCGCGATCCCTTGCCGGACCTCCGGCGGGACCTCGCGGGCTTCTCGGCGGGCGCCTCGCCGGCGCTCTCGTCGGTGACGGCCTCGGTGACAGCCTCGGTGACGGCGTCGGTGTCGGTGGCAGCGCTGGTGGCGGCGACCTGGTCGGCGCTCACGTCGGCGGACGCGGCGGCCTTGCGGGACCGGCTCGAGCGCGAGCGGGTGCGGGTGGCCGGGGCGGCGGTCTCGTCCGCCGCTGCATCGGCGGTGGCGTCAGGGGTGGCGCCAGGGGTGGCCACGGCGTCGCCGGCGGCCTCCGCCTCGTCGGCCGCGACCGGGACGGGGGCCGTCTTCTTGCGGGTGCGGCGGGTCGTGGTGACGACGGGCGCCTGGAACAGGACGGCGTGACCGGTGCCCGCGTCGGCCGCGTCGTCGGCGTGGTCGGCGGGGCTCCCGAGGGCGTCGGGAGCCCCGGGCGCCTCTGCGGCGGCGGCCTTCTTCGCCGGTGCCTTCTTGGCGGCCGCCTTCTTGGCGGGTGCGCGCTTGGCGGTCTTCCTCGCCGGGGCCGGGGCCTCGGCCGCGGCGCCGGGCTCGGGGGCCTCGGCACCGGTGACGTCGGCGGTCAGGTCAGGATCGAGGCCGGCGTCGAGGTCGGGGGTCACCTCGACGGCGGGCGCCGCGGCGGCCTTCTTGGCGGGCGCCTTCTTCGCAGCGGCCTTCTTGGCCGGCGCGCGCTTGGCGGCCTTCTTCGCCGGGGCTGCCTCGGCGGCGGGCTCGGCAGCGGGGTCGGCGGCCGGTCCTGCGACGGGCTCGGCGGCCGTCGGGGTGGTCGCGGTGCTCGCGTCCGCGGCGGGAGCTGCGGTCTTGCGGGTGCGCGACGAGCGGGTGCGTCGCGTCACGACGGGCGGGGCCGCGGCCCCCTGCGCCGGCGCGGTCTCGCCGTCGCCGTTCGAGGTGGTGGTGTCGGGCTGGTCGGGATCGAGCATGCGGTGCTCCTCGGGCACCCTCGGGTGCCGATGTCGGCGCCCACCGCTCTCGCACGGCGATCCCGGGGACGCAAAGCTTCTGTGGCGGCGACCCCCTCCGCGGGTGCGTCTCCGGAGGCCTTCCGCCACCCGCCGCGGTCGCCGGGCCCGGGGAAGTCGCTGTCACCGACTCCTCAGGCCGCGTCGCGGTCCGGTGACGTCCACCCGTCCGGGGTGCCGACCGCGTGGTGCGACCGGCGAGAACGTCGTCGGCTCGACGCGGTCCCGACGGTCGTCGGGGGCGTCGAACGTGGCGAGTATCGCACACGCCGCCGCGGCGACCCCTATGCGCGGGCCGCCAGCGGGTCGCCGACCTCGCCGCCGTCGAGGAGCGGGCCCTGCACCAGCCGCGTCATGAGCGGCGCGGCACCGGCCGAGAGCCCGGCCACCACCTCGAGGCCGCGGAGCACGTCGTCGGGGCGGACGGCGGGCGTGCCGTGCCGCAGCACCACGTCGAGCGACGTACGCCCGGGGGCGGGCGCGTCGGGCAGCACGGCCAGCGCGACCACGGCCCCCCGCGCGTCGAACGCGCGCATGCCCTTCTTGGTCATCCGCTCCACGAGCGCCTCCTCGGCGGCGAGGAACCGCGCGACCGCGTCGGCGGCGACGGCGTGCTCGGCGTCCACGTCGATGCGCCAGCGGCTGGCCTCGAGCAGGTCCGCGAGCGACCCGCCCGGCGACGCGACGACCTCGAGCACGTCGAGCCCGGGCGGCAGGGCCTCGTCGAGCAGGGCGTGGATCGCGACGGGGTCCACGACCTCGGCGAGAGCGAGCTCGAGGTACTCCGCCTCGCTCGCCGACCCCGTGGGCGCGGCGCCGGCGTAGGAGATGCGGGGGTGCGGGTTGAAGCCCGAGGAGTACGCCATCGGGATGCGGGCGCGGAACACCGCGCGCTCGAAGGCCCGGCTGAAGTCGCGGTGGCTGGTGAACCGCAGCCGTCCCCGCTTGGCGTAGCGGACGCGGAGGCGCTGGACGGGCGGGGCCTGCTGCTCGGGTTGGTCACGCACGGGGTGACGCTAGCCGACCTCGGGCGGAGTCCGGGGATCGTCGGACGCCCGCTCGGCCGGGGTCGTGGGGCCCTCCCCCGTGGCCGTGCCGCGCCCGGGGCGCTGCTCGACCTGGAGCCGGATCAGCGCGATCTCCTCGGCGAGGGTGCGGGTGCGCTCCTCGAGCCGCCCGATCTCGTAGCTGAGCTGGATCGAGATGAACAGCAGCAGCATGATCGCGCCGAAGAACAGCAGGTTGGCCGGCACCTCGACGCCGAGGACGTCGGCCGAGGCGGTCAGCATCTGCGGGAAGACCGCGAGCAGCACCGTCGCGACGACCACGACGACCCAGATGACGGCGTACTTCTCGCGGAGCCGCTGGCGGCGCAGCATCTCGAAGATGACCACCAGCGTCAGGACGCCGCCGATCAGGCCGAGCGTGAAGGTCGAGCTCATGCCTTCTCCTGCCCCAGGGTCTCGGTGGCGGCGGGCCACCGGCGGACGAGCGCGAGCCCGAGCGCCACCACGGCGCGGGCGAGGTAGACCGTCGCCTTGAGCGGGCTCTGGCTGGCCTGGCCGATCGTGCGGGGCCGCATCTCCACGGGGAGCTGGCGCACGGTGCAGCCGACGCGCAGCGCGATCACGAGCGACTCGACGGTGTCGCCGAGGTACTCGGCCGGGTAGTGGTCGGCGAAGACCACGACGGCACGGCGGTTGGCGGCGCGGAAGCCACTGGTCACGTCGGTCAGGCGGGTGCCGGCCAGGCGGGACAGGACGCCGGCGAGCAGCCACATCGCCCAGCGGCGGGGACCGGTCGCACGGTAGGACCCCTCCCCCGCAAAGCGGGCGCCCACGACGACGTCGGCCTCGTCGAGCCCGCGGACGAGCTCGGTGAGGTACGCCGGGTCGTGCTGGCCGTCGGCGTCGATCTGGACGACCACGTCGTAGCCGGCGCGCAAGGCGTAGCGGTAGCCCGCCCGCATCGCACCGCCGACGCCGAGGTTGTAGGGCAGCCGCGCCACGAGGGCGCCGGCCGCCTCGGCGACGTCGGCGGTGCCGTCGCCCGAGCCGTCGTCGACGACCAGGAGGTCGACGTCGGGCCGCGCGGCACGGATCTCGGCGATCGTCGAGGCGATCACGCCGGCCTCGTTCCACGCGGGGATGACCACGAGGACACGTGCGTCGGGTCGTGCAGGCATGGGGGGCACCTTAGTGGCCCGTCGTCCGGGCACCGGCTTCGGCGCTCGCCACCGTTCGCAGGACCGCGACCGCGGTGGCGGCGAAGGCGACGACCGAGGCGACCGTGAACCCGGCCAGGCCGCGGGCCTCGGGGCCCCACGGAGTGGCGAGCATCACCAGCGCGGCACCGGCGATCGCCAGGCCCCAGCAGCCGGTGAGCCGCCAGTAGCGCTGCAGTGCCACGAGGGCCGCGGCCTGCAGCAGGGCCCCGGCCATGACGCACGTGGCTCCGGTGACCAGCGCCACCATCAGCCCGGTGGGGCGGAAGTCGGACCCGAGCACGAGACCGACGGCCCACGGGCCGACGAGGTAGCCGAGCGCGCCGCCCACCACGGCCAGGAGCGTGCTCCCGCCGGCGATGCGGGCCAGGGCGCGGGTCAGCCGCTGGGTCTCCGCGGCGCGGCTCCACCGGACCACGGTCGGCACCACCAGCGCCTGGACGGGCGCGAGCAGCGCGAGCGGGGCGCGGGCCAGCGTGATCACGGCGAACAGCACGGCGAGGTCGCGCGGGTTGCCCAGCACGGCCGTGGCCACGGTCGGGAAGCCGGTGAGGACCAGCGCCGAGAGGCCGTTGGCGGTCGCGAGGGCGGCGACCGTGGCACCCACGCCGCGCCACGGGTCCCAGGCGCCCGACCAGTCGATCTCGCGAGCCACCCGCGTCCCCACGAAGACCCACACGGCCGAGCCGAGCACGGTGACGACCACCGCCCACGTGACGGACGCGTCGACGCCGATCCCCACGAGCACCCCGAGCGCCACCAGGCGCAGGACGCTCTCGCCGGCGATGAGCCAGGCGTACGGGCGGATCGCCTGGCTGCCCAGGAGGATCCCGCGGGAGAGGACCAGCAGGACCACGTTGGCCATCGACACCACGGTGAGCGCCACGATCGTCGCGGACCCCTGGACGATCTCGCGGCCCCGGGGCCACAGGAGCAGGAGCGCCAGCACCACCACGCAGGCCAGCGCTGCCAGGCCGATGGCCTGGACGACCCCCACCGGGGTGCGCGTCCGGTCGAGGCGGGCGGCCGTCGCGCGGCGGGTGACCTCCTGCTCCAGCGCGCCGAGGACGCTCGCGAACGCGAAGACCAGTCCCCAGATCGCCTGGAAGTGGCCGTACTCCCCCTTGGTGAGCCAGTGCGCCATCAGCACCAGGAGCAGCAGGCCGAGTCCGCTGGAGGTGAAGAACGCGACCGAGAGCAGTCGGAGGTTCGCGCGAGCGCCGGAGGCCCGGCTAGTGGTCACGACGTCCGTCAGCCATCCGGAGGCCGCGCACCACCCCGGCGCCGAAGAGGGCGCCGAAGGCCGGCGTCAGCAGGCTCACCGCCGCAGCCTCCCGGGCCGTCCCGCCCGCCCACCGCGTCGTGGCGCCGGTGGCGACGCACCCCAGCACCGCGCCGGCGGCGGTCGTCCTCGGGGCGACCGTGAGCGCCACGAGGCCGAGCGCGGCCGCCGACCCGAGAGCGGCGAGGAGCGTCCGGGACCGCGCCGGGTCGTCGAGGTAGCCGTCGACGAAGGTGGTGCCGCGGTAGTAGCACTGGCGCGACCAGGCGCCCCGTCCGGTCTTGACGTGGTGGCGGCACATCACCTCGGGCGAGAGGTGGATGTCCTCGACCCCGGCGACCGCACGCAGCAGCCGGGTGTCGTCGGAGGCCAGCGACCTGTCCTCGAAGTGCGACTCGAAGCCGGCAGCGGCGTCGCGCAGGAGACGGGTCGGGGCGACGAACGCCGTCGTGCCCTTCGGGAACCGGTCGAAGTCGTCCTGGCCGAAGGCGACGGCCGTGCGGTTGCGGAAGTAGTCGCGCCACCACACCTTGGTGATGCCCGTCCAGAAGAGCGCGGACAGCTGGGTCGTGGCGGGGGTGACGTCGAAGTTCCACACCCGCTCGCCGCGCTCCACCGCCGCCCGGATGCGCGTCAGCGAGTCGGGCTCGACCTCGACGCGGGCGTCGAGGAGCAGCACCAGCTCGGTGGTCACCGCGTCCAGGCCGACCGCCCGCGCGGCGAACCGCCCGGCGTTGGCCTGGTGGATCACCCGCACGTGGGGGCGGCGGCCCACCTCGTCGAGGACCGCGAGGCTCTCGGGGTCGCTGCCGCCGTCGTCGACGACCACCACCTCGAGCTCCCAGGCGGCCCGACGGGCCGCGACGTCGAGCGCGTCGAGCGCCCGGCGCACCCACGATCCCTCGTTGTAGGCTGGCATCACCACGCCGAGCCGTGCGTACGCCTCCTGCTCGGGGGTGTCCGCGGTGGGCAGTGTCCGGGTGTCCTGCACGGTGGTGGACCACCCTTTCGTCGCTCGCTGATCCGCGAGCAGACGATACTGCAACGCCGAGACGACCTACGGAGAGCCAGTGACGATCGCCTTCATCGCGGGGACGACGGCCGAGATCATCAAGCTGGCCCCGGTCATCCGGGCGCTGGAGGACCGCGGCGAGGACGTCGAGCTGTGGAACACCGCGTTCCACGTCGGCGGCCTGCCGGCCACCCTGGCCGACCTCGGCCTGGCGCAGCCGACCGTCGAGCTGGTCCCCGCGGCGCGGCAGAGCGACGTCGTGCGCGTCACGCAGGTGCCCGGGTGGGGCGCCCGCATCGCCTGGACGGTGCTGCGCCGGCGCCGCGAGCTGCGCCGCCGGCTGGCACGCGGCACCGGCCGGCCCCTGGTGGTCGTGCACGGCGACACCTCCAGCACCGTGCTCGGGGCCCTGCTGGGCCGCTTCCTGCGCGCCGAGGTGGCGCACGTGGAGGCCGGCATGCGCACCGGCGACATCTGGCACCCGATGCCCGAGGAGATCAACCGGCGCCTGGTCGCGAAGATCGCCACCCTCCACTTCGCTCCGACCGCCAACGAGGTGGCGCACCTGCGCCGCGAGAAGGCGAAGGGCTCGATCGTCGACACGGGAGCCAACACCGTGATCGACGCCCTGCGCATGGCCATCGACGGCGACGCCCCGGCGGTCGAGCTCCCCGACGAGTTCGGCCTGGTCACGCTGCACCGCTTCGAGATGCTGCGCAACGGCCCGGTCTTCTCGCGCACCCTGGAGGTGCTGGCCGAGGCCAGCCGGACCATGCCGCTGGTGATGCCGGCCGGCAACACCGAGCGCAACCGGATCGACGAGCTCGGTCTGCGTCACCTCTTCGGCGACACCTTCCGGCTCGTCGACAAGCAGCCGTACGCGCGGTTCATGCCGCTGCTGGCCCGCGCCAGCTTCGTGGTCACCGACTCCGGCGGCCTGCAGCAGGAGTGCGGCATCCTCGGAAAGCCCGCCGCGATCCACCGCGAGGCGGTGGAGTCGCAGCAGGGCATCGGCGAGAACCTCGTCCTCACCGGCCTCGACATGGACGTGCTGCAGGACTTCCTCGCGCACTGGCGCGACCGCACCCGGCCCTCGCTGCTGGAGCAGTTCCACCCCACCGAGGTGATCGTCGCCGAGCTCGGGCGCACCGGTCACCTCCGCGACGCGACCGCCTGAGGACGGGCTGGCGGACAGGCTCGAGGGCGGGCCTGAGGTCGGGCTAGAGGACGACCTCGACGCCCTCGCTCGCCGAGCGCAGGCACGCCTCGACGACGCGGAGCGTCTGCACGCCCTCGGCCATCGCGACGATGCCGGTGGCGTCGGCGCCGAGGACGGCGTCGCGGAAGTTCGTCTGCTCGACCGCCAGCGGCTCGCGCTTGGGGATCGCGAAGCGCGTCACGTCGCCCTCGTTGACGCCCCGGAAGGTCGTCACGGCGTCCCAGTCGTTCTCGAAGGTGCCGTTGGCGTAGAAGGTGAGGTCGCCGGTCAGCGTGTCGGCCACCAGGGCCCCACCCTCGCCGGTCGCGACGCACTGGCGCTCCTTGCGCGGGGACAGCCAGTTGACCAGGTGGTTGACGATCACGCCGTTGGCCAGCAGCCCGGTCGCGACGACCATGTCCTCCTTGTCGCGGCCCGAGCGGTGCTGGGTGTGGGCGGTGAGGCGGGCGTAGTGGGAGCCGGCGATCCACGGCGTCAGGTCGAAGTCGTGGGTCGCGAGGTCCTGGACGACGCCGACGTCGGTGATGCGGGGCGGGAACGGGCCCTGGCGCGAGGTGGTGATCTGGTAGATGTCACCGAGCAGCCCCTGCTGGATGCGCTCGCGCATGGCGATGATCGCGGGGTTGCAGCGCTCGACGTAGCCCACGCACCCGACCACGCCGGCCGCGGTGAACGCCTCCGCGACCCGCTCCCCCGCCTCGACGGAGTGCGCGATCGGCTTCTCGACCATGGTGGCCACGCCGGCCGCGGCCAGCGCGAGCGCGACGGCCTCGTGGTGCACCGTCGGCACGGCCACGACGGCGGCGTCGATGCCGGCGCCGATGAGGGCGTCCACGTCGGGCAGCACCGGCAGGTCGCCGGAGACGTCGAAGCGGTCACCGACCGGGTCGGCCACGGCGACCAGGTCCATGCCGGGCGTCGCGCGGACCACGCGGGCGTGGTGCCGGCCCATCGACCCGAGCCCGATCACCCCGACGCGCAGCGTGCGGTCCTGGTCGTGCGTCATCACGAGCCTGCCTTCACTACGGTGTTGACGGCCTCGACGATGCGCTCGAGGTCGGAGGCGGACAGGGAGGGGTGCACCGGGAGCGAGAGCACCTCGGCGGCCGCCCGCTCCGTCTCGGGGAGGTCGAGCCCGGGGGCGAACCGGCTCAGCGACTCCAGCCGGTGGTTCGGGATCGGGTAGTAGACGCCGGAGCCGACCTGGAACTCCTCGCGTAGGCGGCGCACCACCTCGTCGCGGTCCTCGGGGACCCGGACGGTGTACTGGTGGTAGACGTGGGTGGCCTGCTCGGCCACGGCCGGGACGGCCACCGACTCCAGGTGCGCGTCGAGGAATGCCGCGTTGTCCTGGCGGGTCCGGGTCCAGGCGCCGACCTTGGTGAGCTGCACCCGTCCGATCGCGGCGTGGATGTCGGTCATCCGGTTGTTGAGGCCGACGAGCTCGTTGGCGTACTGGCGCTCCATGCCCTGGTTGCGCAGCAGCTTGACGCGGCGCACGACCTCGTCGTCGGCGCAGGAGACCATCCCGCCCTCGCCGGAGGTCATGTTCTTGGTCGGGTAGAGGGAGAACATCGCGAACGTGCCGAACGAGCCGACGGGCGCACCGTCCCAGGTGGCGCCGTGGGCCTGGGCCGCGTCCTCGAACAGCATCACGCCGTGGCGCTCGGCGACGGCGCGCAGCGCCGTCATGTCGGCGGGGTGGCCGAAGAGGTGGACCGGCATGATCGCCCTGGTGCGCTCGGTGATCGCGGCCTCGACCGCCTCCAGGGCCAGGCAGAAGTAGGTCGGCTCGATGTCGACGAACACCGGCGTCGCGCCGGTGAGCGCGACGGAGTTGGCGGTCGCGGCGAAGGTGAACGACGGCACGATCACCTCGTCGCCCGGACCGATGCCCGCCGCGAGGAGCCCGAGGTGCAGGCCCGAGGTGCCGGAGTTGACCGCGACGCAGGTGCGCCCGGCGACCAGCTGGTCGCCGAACTCCTGCTCGAACGCGGCGACCTGAGGGCCCTGCGCGACCATGCCGGTCTGCAGGACCGCGTCGACGGCGGCCCGCTCGTCGGGGCCGATGATCGGCTTGGCAGGGGGGATGAACTCGCGCTCGGTCATGCTTCTCTCTCCTCGAGTCGTCCGTCGACGACGTTGTGGACCGCGCCGGTCGAGGGATCGACCAGCGAGCCGTCGGGCTGTTCCTCCAGCCGCGTGCCCGAGCGTCCCACCCAGCCGATCTGGCGGGCCGGGACACCGGCGACCAGCGCGTGGGCGGGGACGTCGCGGGTGACGACCGACCCGGCCGCGACCAGCGCCCAGGCGCCGACGCGCACCGGGGCCACGCACACCGACCGGGCGCCGATGGCGGCGCCGTCGTCGATGGTGACCCCGACGGCCTCCCAGTCCGAGGCGGACTTGAGCGAGCCGTCGGGGTTGACCGCGCGCGGGTAGGTGTCGTTGGTGAGCACGACCGCGGGGCCGATGAAGACGCCGTCGCCCAGCACGGCGGGCTCGTAGACGAGGGCGTGGTTCTGGACCTTGCAGTGGTCGCCCATCTGCACGCCCGAGCCGATGTAGGCGCCGCGGCCGATCACGCAGCCGGCGCCGATGCGGGCGCCCTCGCGGACCTGGCTCAGGTGCCAGATGCTGGTGCCGTCGCCGATGGTGGCGTCGGGCGACACCTCGGCCGAGTCGACTGCTCGGTAGCTCATGCGGGCACCTCCGGGGACGGGCTCGGTACGGGGTCGGGGTCGGGCGTGGGGTCGTGCCTGGGGCCGCTCGTGGGGCGCCCGGTCGTGGCGTCGGCGCTGGGATGGACCGTGGGGCGCCACGACGAGGCGACCATCGTCGCGGCGAGCACGGCGAAGGAGAGACCGCCCACGACGGCCACCGTGCCGGGCGATGGCGCCGACTGCCACCACCACTCGAGGTGGTCGATGTGCACGGGGCCGTCGATGCCGGTGACGTAGCGGCGGGCGTTGGCGTAGATGGCCGCGGTGTTGGCCACCGCGAGGGCGAGGCCGATCGCGACGGCCTGCACCCGCGACAGCGTCAGCGCCCGGTCGGCGACCCGGTCGACGAGCAGGACCGCGAGCAGGATCGGCATCAGGGGCAGGATGTAGCGCGGCTGCACGCTCTCCCCCACCACCAGGCGGGCGCGGTAGAGGGTCATCAGCGGGAGCACGAGCATCGGCAGGAAGATCAGCAGCGCCGCGAGCGCCTTGGGCACGCTCATCCGGCCCAGCCCGGTGAGGCCGAGGAACCCGACGACGAGCACCGCCGGGAACGCGGTCACCGCGTTGACGGGGGTGTCCAGCCAACCGAGGCCGAAGCCGTAGCCGAACATCCCGCTGAAGAGCGTCGGGAACTCGCTGAGCAGGTTGGGCAGGACCTGGTCGACCGTCCGGTCGGTCTCCGCGGAGGCACCGGCGATGCTGGCGACCTGCGCCGCCACGAGGAGCCGCCACAGGCACACCACCCCGACCAGCACCGGGAGCACCACGAGCCGCTTGTCGGCCCACAGGGTGCGCCAGTGCAGGATGCACAGCGCGACCGTCACGACACCGGCGTACGCCGGCGCGTCGCCGCGGGCGGACAGCGCCATGGTGAGGCCGAGGGCCGCGAGCACCAGTGCCGGCACCCGGCGACGTCGCTCGGGCACGAGCAGGGCGGTGTGCAGCGCGAACCCGAAGGCGGTGAGGCCGGACAGCGCCCAGCTGGTGGGGTTGACCGAGGCCAGCATGAACCAGCCCAGGGGCACCAGGACCGTGGTCACCGTGATGGCCATCAGCCGGCGCACGGCCGCCGTCGTCACGAGCGCGATCGCGCCCAGGAGCAGGGCGCCGAGCGCCACGTTGGCGATCCGCATCGACAGCACCGACTCGGGGACGCTGTCGCGCACCAGCAGGTGCATCACGTCGTAGAACCCGCCGGGGTAGGTGCCGTTGTCGAGCGCCTCGGTCGTCGCCGTCCTCCCGCGGAGCGGGAGCTGGCAGGCGCCCGACTGGGCCGGGTCGAAGGCGTAGCAGCTGGGGTTCGCGACGAGCGCGGGCACCTCGACGACGCGACCACCCGTGGTCTCCGACGTCCCGACGACGCGGCAGGTGTCGGCGGAGGAGGACTCGGTCGCGCCGACGCACCAGATCGTGGCCTGGTGGTAGTTGTCGTCCGGTGACGAGCCGGGGGGCGAGGACAGCGCCCACATCGTCCCGCACACGGTGGCCGCCACGACCGCGACGAGGATCGCCACCATCCCTAGGGTCCGCTTCACCGGGAGACCTTCTCCCGTGAGCGCCGTACGGGACAAAACGGGGGTACGGCTGAGCTGGCGGCGTGCACGCGCGTCAGCGGGGACGGCCCGTGAAGAGCACGGTGTAGGCGCGCGTGTCCTCGAGCGCCGCGACGTCGAGGCTGGTGACCTCGCGGGGCGTGGTCGCCTCGAACCACTGGGCGGTGCCGTAGAGGGCGAAGAGGTCGTCCATCGTGCTCTGCCACAGCCGCACCTGCTCCGCAGAGGTCCAGGCGGTCGGGTTGACCTCCATCATCAGCAGCGGGCGGCGGCGCTCGAACATCCCCCAGGCGCCGGCGAGGAACTGCGGCTCGTGGCCCTCGATGTCGACCTTCACCACGTCGGGGTCGGCGCCCCCGTGCGCGCGGAGGAACTCCTCGCCGGTGGTGGTGGGGACGTCGATGGACTCCACGCCGGGCTCGAGGTCGATCCCGCCGATCTGGTCGCAGCCGTGGGCGTCGGGGTGCACCGCCATGCGCGCCGTCCCGACGGAGTCGGAGAGCGCGACGAAGTGGGTGCGCACGTTGGTGACGTGGTTGGCCGCGACGTTGTCGACCAGTCGCTGGTGGGTGGCCGGCACCGGCTCGAACGCCTCGACCCGACCCCGGTGGGCGGCCGCGCCCAGCAGCACGGCGTAGATGCCGATGTTGGCGCCGACGTCCCAGACGGTGGCGTCCTCCGGCACCAGCGGCAGGAGCGTGTCGAGCTCCTCGGCCTCGAAGCCGCCGCTGTGCACGGCGGGGTAGAGGGTGAGGTCCTGGCCGATCCGGAAGTGGTGCCCGCGGAAGGCGACGGGCTCGTCCCAGCTGCCCCGGAAGCGCACGCGGGCCAGCCCGCGGTAGGCGGCCACGACCGCGCGCGAACGCTGCAGGCCGTGCTGCAACGCCCAGGCACGCGCTGTGCTCTCCAGACCCATCCCCAGCCCTCCGTCTCGATGGTCCGGGCATCGTAGCGACACCGGGCGGACCATCCCGAGGGGTGGGGTCTCAGACCACCGAGAGCGGCAGCAGCTGCCGGCCGGTGGGCCCGACCTGGATCTCGGTGCCCATCTCGGGGCACACGCCGCAGTCGTAGCACGGGGTCCAGCGGCAGTCCTCGACCTCGATGTCGGCGCCGTCGGCGGCCGCGAGCGCGTCCTCCCAGTCGCCCCACAGCCAGTCCTTGTCGAGGCCGGAGTCGAGGTGCTCCCAGGGCAGCACCTCGTCGTAGTCGCGCTCGCGGGTGGTGTACCAGTCGACGTCGACGCCGGTGCCGGCCAGGCCCCGCTCGGCGGCGGCCATCCATCGGTCGTAGGAGAAGTGCTCGCTCCAGCCGTCGAAGCGGCCGCCGTCGCGCCAGACCTCCTCGATGACCCGGCCCACGCGGCGGTCGCCGCGCGAGAGCAGGCCCTCGACGATGCCGGGCTTGCCGTCGTGGTAGCGGAAGCCGATGGCGCGGGCGTACTTCTTGTCCTGGCGCACCACGTCGCGCAGCAGGCGCAGCCGCTCGTCGGTCGCCTCGTGGTCGAGCTGCGCGGCCCACTGGAACGGCGTGTGCGGCTTGGGCACGAACCCGCCGATCGAGACGGTGCAGCGGATGTCGTTGCGGCCGGAGACCTCGCGGCCCTTGGCGATCACGCGCTTGGCGAGGTCGGCGATGGCCAGCACGTCCTCGTCGGTCTCCCGCGGCAGCCCGCACATGAAGTAGAGCTTCACCTGGCGCCAGCCGTGGGAGTAGGCGGTCGCGACGGTGCGGATCAGGTCGTCCTCGCTCACCATCTTGTTGATGACCTTGCGCATCCGCTCCGAGCCGCCCTCGGGGGCGAACGTCAGGCCGGAGCGGCGGCCGTTGCGGGAGAACTCGTTGGCCAGCGTGATGTTGAAGGCGTCGACGCGGGTGCTGGGCAGCGACAGGGAGACGTTGGAGCCCTCGTAGCGGTCGGCCAGGCCCTTGGCGACCTCGCCGATCTCGGTGTGGTCGGCGCTGGAGAGCGAGAGCAGGCCGACCTCCTCAAAGCCCGACTTGCGGATGCCGTTCTCGACCATGTCGCCGATGGTCTCGATCGACCGCTCGCGCACGGGGCGGGTGATCATCCCGGCCTGGCAGAAGCGGCAGCCGCGCGTGCAGCCGCGGAAGATCTCGACGGAGAAGCGCTCGTGCACGGTCTCGGCGAGCGGGACCAGCGGGTTCTGCGGGTACGGCCACTGGTCGAGGTCCATCAGGGTGTGCTTGCGCACCCGGAACGGGATGCCGGGCCGGTTGGGCACGACCGCCTCGATGGAGCCGTCAGCGGCGTAGGCGACGTCGTAGAAGCGCGGGACGTAGATGTTGCCGGTGACCGCGAGCCGGCGCAGCAGCTCCTCGCGACCGCCCGGACGGTCCTCGGCCTTCCACTCGCGGACCACCTCGGAGATCGCCAGCACGACCTCCTCGCCGTCGCCCAGCACGGCGGCGTCGACGAAGTCGGCCACCGGCTCGGGGTTGAAGGCCGCGTGGCCGCCGGCGATGACGACCGGGTCGTCCTCACCGCGGTCGGCCGCGTGCAGCGGGATGCCGGCGAGGTCGAGGGCGTTGAGCATGTTGGTGTAGCCGAGCTCGGTGGAGAAGCTGAGGCCGAAGAGGTCGAACGCGCCGACCGGTCGGTGGCTGTCGACGGTGAACTGCGGGATCGGGCCGAGCTCGTCGCCCTCGCGCATCACCTTCTCCATGTCGGGCCACACCGAGTAGGTGCGCTCGGCCAGGATCCAGTCGCGCTCGTTGAGCACCTCGTAGAGGATCTGCACGCCCTGGTTGGGCAGCCCGACCTCGTAGGCGTCGGGGTACATCAGCGCCCAGCGGACCGTCGGGCCGCCGGTGCCGGAGGTCTCGGCGCAGTCCCAGTCCTTGACGACCGAGTTCAGCTCGCCGCCGACGTACTGGATCGGCTTCTGCACCGACGGCAGCCTGGACTCCAGACGGACGAACACCGACTCAGCACGCACCGCTCAACCTCACTGCTCGACTCACGCCCACACGTCCCGGACCGGGGAGGGCAAGGGTCAAGCGTACGCGTTGCGGGTCGGGGCCCGAAGTCAGCGAGCCGTGCGGCCGGCCCGCCCGCCCTTGCCGCGCGAGGGCGCGCGGCGGGCGGCGGTCGGCTCGGCCAGGCGCGCGTCGAGCAGGCGGTGCGGGTCGATCATCGGGGTGGCGACCGCCGCCGGCGTGTACCGGTCGACCTCGGGGATGCCCCAGCGACGCACCACGAAGTGGCGCTCCCAGGCCTGCACCGTGCCGTCACGGGTCTGCGACTCGAAGTGGAACAGCTCGCAGTTGGCGACCCACACCGTGCGGTAGCCCGCGTGCGCGACCTTGTAGCAGAGGTCGACGTCGTTGAAGTTCGACGGCAGCGCCTCGGTGAACCCGCCGATCTCGAGGAAGGCGTCGCGCCTCATCGCCGAGCAGGCGGCGGTGACGCCGGTCATCTCACGGTTGACCACGAGCTCGCCGAAGGGCCCCGCCTCCTCGCGGCTCCAGTAGCGGAACGGGTGGTGGTAGTGCTTGTTCCAGTAGCCGTGACCGGCGTGCTGGATGGAGGAGTCGCTGAAGTAGAGCTTCGCTCCGGTCAGCCCGACGTCGGGCTCGTCGAGCGGCCCGACCAGGTTCTCCAGCCACCGGTCGGAGAGCACCTCGACGTCGTCGTTGAGGAAGACCAGCCGGTCGCCCGTGGCGTGCAGGCAGCCGAGGTTGACCTTCTCGGAGAAGTTGAACGGCCGGGTGTACTCGACCAGCACCAGGCGGTCGCCGGCGATCTCGCGCAGCTCCTCGAGCACCTCGGGGGGCGTGGGGGTGTCGTGGACCACGACCACCTCCACGCGCGGGTGCTCGGTGCGCGCCAGCGCGGTGCGCACCGTGTCGACGACCATCGCGCGGCGCTCGCCGAAGACGAGCGCGGACTGGCCCCGGGTCGGGATCACCAGCGAGACCACCATCTCGGGGTCGAGACGGCGCTCGATGACGTAGCGGCCCGGCTCGCGGCCGCTGTGGACCGTGCCGGCGATGCCGCAGCGGTCGAGGTGGTCCTGCACGGCCCGCCGGCCGGCGTCGTCGGCGTAGGGCTTGGCGTTGATGTCGGCCGCGGCCGACCCCGCGACCGCTCGCCAGTGGTAGAGCACCCGGGGGACGTGGACCACCCGCCGGGCCCTCTCCCCCACGCGCAGCGCGAGGTCGTGGTCCTGCGAGCCGTCGTAGCCCTCGCGGAAGGCGCCGACCTCGCGCACGAGCGAGGTGCGCATCACCGAGAGGTGGGAGGTGTACATCTGCCCGCGGAGCCGCTCGGGCGACCAGTCGGGCTTGGCGAAGCGGCCGAAGAGCTCGCCGTCGTCGCCCACCTTGTCCTCGTCGGAGTAGAGGTAGTCGGCGTCGGGGTGCCGCTCGATGGCGCGCGCCATCTCGAGCAGCGCGTCGCTGGTGAGCAGGTCGTCGTGGTCGAGGAAGACCAGGAACTCGCCGCCGGCCTCGGCCACCGCGTCGTTGGACGCGGCCACGATGTGGCCGTTGACCTCGCGCTCGACGAGGCGGATCCGCGGGTCCTCGGCCGCGGCGGCGGCGATCGTGCGGCGCACCCGGGGGTCGGGCGAGACGTCGTCGACGAGGATCCACTCCCAGTCGGTGTGCTCCTGCGCGCGCACCGAGGCGATGGTGTCGGCGAGGACGTCGAGCGGCGGGGCGTAGACCGGCGTGACGACCGAGAACAGCGGCGCTCCCGGCGCCATCAGCGTCGACCGCCCCGCAGGCGGCGGGCGACGCGTCGCGTGAAGGACGGCGCGGCCACGGGACGCTGCTCGAGCTGGCCGGACAGGGTGCGGACCCGGGCGCGGGTCGTGGCGAGCCTGCCCTGGAGGTCGGAGACCTTGTCCTGCAGCGCCCGCTTGCGGGTCTGGAGCGCGCGGACCTTCTTGCGGCTCTCGTTGAGCTCGACCTGGAGGCGCATCACGTCGCGGTTCAGGCGACCGATCTCCGCCTCGGTGCCGACGACGTGGTCGCGGTTGACCAGCAGGCGGTGGCGGGCCTCCACGACCTCGAGCCGCATCGCCTCGTTCTCCTGCTGGAGGCGCTCGACCAGCGTGGCCCCGGTCTCGTCGTCACCCAGCCCCGGCTCGGTCGTTCCCACCATGTCCTGCTTCCCGTCGGCTCCCTCGACCGGCCCCTCGCAGGCCGTCCCGTCGGCGCCCGAGGCTACACGAGACGCACCCGGCGACGGGCGTCGCCGCGACCGGGGCGGGGCGCCTGCGCGCGGCCCGACCACCCGGGCTGGAGAATGGCCCCGACGCGACAGGGGGTGCGGGTGATGGGTCGACGCGAGGAGTGGCTGCGGGTCGCTGCTGCCGTCCTGGTGGTGGCGGTCCTGGTGGCGCTGTTCGTGCGCGACCGGCGCGAGCCGTCCGACGCCGACAGGGACGACGAGGCGCTCGTCACCGAGGCCTCGACCGTCCCCTCGACCGACGGCTCCCCCGGCACCTCGCCGGACACCTCGCCGGGGCCGGGCGACGACGGCTCGCCCGGGCCGGACGACGTCGTGCCGTCGCCGCCCGAGGGGCTCGAGGAGCTGGTGTGCGAACAGCTCCGGCTGCCCGTGACGCTGCGGGTGCTGTCGTTCAACACCCACCGCTCCACCGGCAGCACCAACTCCGTCGCCGAGGAGATCCTCGAGGTCGACCCCGACGTGGTGCTGCTGCAGGAGGTCGACCGCAGGATGTTCCGCACCGGCAACGTCGACCAGGCCGAGGTCCTCGCGGACGCCGTCGGGATGGACGGGTCGTTCAGCACCAACCTGGTCCGCGGGTCCGGTCAGTACGGCACGCTGATCCTCAGCCGCTACCCGATCGTCCAGCAGGGCCGCGTGTCCCTCGTGCGGAGCCCGCGCTCGGAGGCCCGCGGGCTCCAGTGGGTCACCCTCGAGGTCGACGGCCGCGCCGTGCGGGTCTACAACACCCACCTCGACGCGACCCGGCCCGACGTACGCCTCGCGCAGGCACGGCAGGTGGCCGGGGTGCTCGCCGGCGACGACCTGCCGACCGTCCTCGGCGGCGACCTCAACGCCTGGCCCGGGTCGGCGGCGGTCGCGACGATCGGCTCCCAGCTCACCGACACGTGGACCGCTGTCGGTCAGGGCCCGGCGGCGACCAGCCACGGCGGACGCAAGATCGACTACCTGTTCGCGCGCGACCTCGAGCCGCTGACCAGCCGGGTGCTCACCTCGGGCGCGTCCGACCACAACCGGCTCTGGGCCGACCTCCGGCTGACGCCGCCCGACACGTGCGGGGAGAAGCGGTCGACCTCGGGCTAGCGGCGCAGCGCCGCGCCCGACGAGCGCAGGTGGATGTTCTGCAGCAGCCCGAGCGCGAGCATGCCGGCGAACATCGAGCTGCCGCCGTAGGACACGAACGGCAGCGGCACGCCGGTGACGGGCATGATGCCCAGGCACATCCCGATGTTCTGGAAGGCCTGGAAGCCCCACCAGCACGCGATGCCGGCGGCCGCGACCCGGCCGAAGAGGTCGCCCGCGGCGGCCGAGATCGCCAGGGCACGCCACACCACCACCGCGAGGAGGAGGATCAGCACGCCCGCGCCGACCAGCCCGAGCTCCTCGCCGGCGACGGTGAAGATGAAGTCGGTGTGCTGCTCGGGGACGAACCCCGAACGGGTCTGCGAGCCCCCGAAGAGGCCCTGGCCCAGAAGGCCGCCGTTGCCGACGGCGATGCGCGCCTGCTCGGTGTTGTAGCCGGCCCCGCGCGGGTCGAGCCCCGGGTTGGTGAAGGCCATGAAGCGGTCGACCTGGTAGGGCTTGAGGACGCCCAGCGCGACCGCCCCGCCCGCCCCGGCCACGGCGGCGAGGGACAGCCCGCCGAGCCAGCCGCGTCCGGCTCCCGCGATCGCGAGCACGCCGAACACGGTCGCCGACAGCACGAGCATGGTGCCGAGGTCGGGCTGGAGCAGGATCAGCACCGCCGGAACCCCGGCGATCGCCAGCATCGCCACGACCTCCAGGCTGCCCACGCCGCGGCCCCAGCGCCGCTCGGTGCGCTCGGCCACCACGAGGGCCATGCCGATGACCACTGCCAGCTTCGCGAACTCGGAGGGCTGGATGGACATGCCACCGAGCTGCAGCCAGGAGCGGGAGCCGTTGATCGTGCTGCCCGCGACGAGCACCATCACCAGGCCGCCGACGCTGGCGAGGTAGGCGACAGGGGCGAGGATCCTCACCCAGCGGTGGTCGGTGGCGAGCACCGCCACCATCAGCACCAGGCCGATCGCGACGTTGACCAGCTGCTTGCGCAGGTAGGCGTCGGCGTCGCCGCCCGTGAGGTCGGCGCGTGTCGAGGTGGCCGACCAGACGAGGAGCGTGCCGAGCACCACCAGGCCGGCCGAGGCGAGCACGAGCAGCCAGTCGAGACCGGGCGCGCGCAGGCTCGTGGCGGGCTGGCCCGGGCGGGTCGGACGTACGGACAGGACGGTCATCGCGGCCTCACTCCCCTGCCTTGACGACGGGCGGCATGATCGAGCCGTCGTCGAGGAACTGCGGCAGCGAGGGCGGCGGGACGACACCGGGGGTCGCGGCCCGCGCGGGGCGTACGTCCGTGCCGTCGACGCCGTAGAGCGCCTCCCAGATCTTGCGGACCCCGTCGCCGGTCGAGCCGGAGCCGGTGCCGGCCTGGCTGATCATCATCACCACGACGTAGTCCTTGGTGTAGGAGGCCACCCAGCCGGTCGACTGCTTGCCGTAGACCTCCGCCGAGCCAGTCTTGGAGCGCACCGTGACGTCGTCGAGCGGGAAGCCGCCCATCTTCCAGGCCATCGTGCCCTCGCGGGTCACGCCCTGGAGTGCACCGTCGATGAAGTCGAGGTACTCCTGCGGGACGTCGACGTGGGCGACCTTCTTCGGGGTGATCCGGCGCAGCACGTCGCCCTGCGGGCTGACCAGCGCCTTCGCCACCGTCGGCGCGAAGAGGGTGCCGCCGTTGGCCAGGGCGGCGTAGGCGCGGGCGAGCTGGAGCGGCGTGACGATGGTGTCGCCCTGGCCGATGGAGAAGTTGACCGCGTCGCCGGCCCGGTAGAGGTTGCCCTCGAGGCAGAACTCGTGGGCGAACCGGTAGACGAAGTCGCTGGTGCCGGCGGTCTGCGGCTTGCTGCTCAGGCCGCAGTAGTAGTCCTTCTGCGACTCGTAGTAGGCCTGCTTCCAGTGCCGGTCGGCGATCCGGCCGGGTGCCTCGCCCGGCAGGTCGATGCCGGTGCGCGAGCCGAAGCCGAACTCCTTGGCCTCCTCGACCAGCGGGTCGCGGGCGTCGACGTCGGCGGGGTCGCTGCCGAACCTCTGCCAGAAGTCGTAGCCGATGCGGAAGAAGAAGGTGTTGCAGGAGACCTCGAGGGCGCGGACGAAGCCGATCGTGCCCTCGGCCGCCGACTCGTGGTTGTGGAAGACGCGGTTGCCGACCTGGAACCCCGACGAGCAGTCGAGCTGGGTGTCCATCGGGTAGCCGTTGGTCAGCGCGCCTGCGGTCATGAACGGCTTCCACGTGGAGCCTGGGGCGAACTGGCCCTGCGTGGCGCGCGAGAGCAGTGGCGTGCCCGCCTGCTCGGAGTAGAGCCGGGCCAGCTGGTCCTCGCTGATCCCGCCGGTCCACACGTCGGGGTCGTAGGTCGGCTGGCTGGCCATCGCGATGACGCGACCGGTCTTCGCATCGAGCACGACCGCGGCGCCGGAGTCGGCGGCGAAGTTGCGTCCGGTGACCGGGTCGAGGGTGGCCCGCTGGACCTTGATCCGCTCCGCGAGCTGCTTCTCGACCACCGACTGCACCTTGGCGTCGATCGAGGTGACGAGGGTGTCGCCGGGCGTGCTCTCGACGACCGAGTCGTCGCCCAGCACCCGGCCCATCGAGTCGACCGCGACCCGGCGGTAGCCCGGCAGCCCGCGCAGCCACGCGTCGTACTGCTTCTCCACCCCGGCGCGGCCGACGACGGACGCACCGTTGAGCGAGCGGTCGTCACGCTCGGCGGCGGCGTCGTACTCGTCCTCGGTGATCGGGCTGAGGTAGCCCAGGACGTGGGCCAGGTTGATGCCGAAGGGGCGCGGGTAGGAGCGCACGCTCTGCTGCTCGGCGAGCACGCCGGGGTAGTCCTCCGGCTGCTCCAGGACGCGCAGCGCGACCTTCTTGGGGACGTCGGTGGCCACCGGCACCGGCTGGTAGGGCGAGCCGTTCCAGCACACGTCTCGCACGCTGTCGGCGTCGCCGCAGGTGACCAGGCGGGCCTCGACGTCGGCGGGGGTCTCCCCCACCACGTCGGAGACCCGGCGGACGAGCTCGGTGCGCTGGTGCTCGCCGAGCTTGCCGAGCAGCGTGCGGTCGACCGAGATCACCCAGGAGGTGCGGTTGGCGACCAGCGGGCGGCCCTGGCTGTCGACGATCAGGCCGCGCTGCGGCTGCACGACGATGTCGCGCACCGACTGGTCGGCGGCCTGGGCCTGGTAGGACGCCCCGCCCACGACCTGGAGGTAGTAGAGCCGGACGAAGAGCGTGGCGAAGAGCGAGAAGGCCAGCACCTGCACCACGACCAGCCGCATCCGGCCGGCGGAGGAGCGCCCCCGCGCGGCGCTCACGTGGTCGCCCACTGGGGGCTGAGGCGGGAGAACAGCCGCATCAGGGGCGGCAGCACGAACGGGGTCAGCAGGACGTCCCACACGACCGCGACCAGCACCACCTCGAGCAGGCTGGAGACCGAGGTCGCCGGGTCGGAGAGGACCACGCCCGACAGCGCGAAGAGCGAGGTGGCGACGAACGAGGACGCCGCCACGGTGCCGACGACCGCCAGCGCGGTGGGCTTCTGGTCCTGCCGCACGCGCGCGGCGAGGAAGGCCACCACCGTCAGCGCGAGCGCCCACCGGCCGGCGACGTGGTCGGCGGGCGGCGCGAGGTCGAGCGCGAGGCCGGCGGCGAAGCCGAGCAGCATCGCGAACGGCGCCTCGACGGTGAGCGCGGCCGCCACCACGACGAGCAGGCAGAGGTTGGGCACGATGCCGTGCCAGGCCAGGTGCGGGAAGAAGGAGACCTGCACGACGAGCGCGACGACGACGGCGAGCGCCGCGACCGCGGCGCGCAGCGCCCTCACCTCAGGCTCCCGTCGGCCTCCACCACCGCGCGGTCGCTGCGGGTGCCGCTGGGCACCATCACACCGACCACGTCGAGGGCGGAGAAGTCCACGAACGGCTTCACGACCGCACGCTGGGTGGCCTCGCGCACCGAGCTGTAGACCTCGGTGATCGTGCCGATCGGCACGCCGGGCTCGTAGGGACCGTTGTCGCTGCCCCACGTGACGACGGTGTCGTCACGGGCCGGCACAGTGGTGTCGTCGACCAGGCGCAGGTCGAGCCCCGAGTCCTCCTGCAGCGACCCGCTGCCGGTCACGAAGCCGACCTCCATGCTCGAGCCGACCCGCCCGCCGACCGTCGACTCGGGGTCGACGACCAGCAGCACCGTGGCGGTGGTGCGGGTGACCCGCAGCACGCGCCCGACCAGGCCGTCGTTGTTGACGACCGTCATGTCGGGCCCGATCCCGGCGTCGGAGCCGGCGTCGATGGTGACGGTGAAGCTCTGCGACTGCCGGGAGCCGAGCGCGACGACCCGGGCCGGGACCAGGGCCGAGCCGAGGTCCTCGGCGGCGGTCGTGAGGCCGTCGTACTGCTCGAGGCGGTTGCGGTCGAACCCGGCGAGCTCGACCTTGCTGCGCAGGTCGGCGTTGCTGGCCTCGAGGTCGCGCACCTGGTCGGCGAGGTCGCCCTTGCTGCGGAACCACGTCGGCACCGCGGTGAAGGGACGTACGGCGGCGGCCGCGGCCGACTCGGCGGGACCGAAGGCCTCGCCCACTGCGCGGCGCGCGGGCTCGAGCGGCGACGACCCGCCGCCGGAGGCGTCTAGCGTGACGAGCGTGATGCTGGCCAGCACGAGCGCGACCAGCAGCGAGCGCGGCGGCCGGTTGCGCGACTCGAGCTCGGCCGTGCCGCGCCAGCGCCGCTCGCGCCCGTCGTGTCCCCCCAGGCCGGCCATCAGAACCGCCGCGGGTCCGAGACGAGGACCTGCTGGAGGGCCTCGAACTCCTCGACGCACTTGCCCGCGCCGTAGGCCACCGACGACAGCGGCTCCTCGGCCACGTGCACCGGCATGCCGGTCTCGTGGCGCAGCCGCTCGTCGAGCCCGCGCAGCATGCCTCCGCCACCGGTGAGGACGATGCCGCGGTCCATGATGTCGCCGGCCAGCTCGGGCGGGGTCTGGTCGAGGGTGGTGCGGACCGCGTCGATGATGTTGTGCAGCGGCTCCTCCAGCGCCTGGCGCAGCTCGGCGCTGGAGACCACGACGGTGCGGGGCAGGCCGGAGACCATGTCGCGGCCGCGGATCTCCGCGTCGGGCTCGGTGGGCAGGGGGAAGGCCGAGCCGAGGGTCATCTTCATCTCCTCGGCGGTGCGCTCCCCCAGCATCAGGGAGTACTCCTTCTTCATCCACGCGATGATCGCCTGGTCGAGGTCGTCGCCGGCCGTGCGGATCGACAGGCTGGTGACGATGCCGCCGAGGCTGATCACCGCGACCTCGGTGGTGCCGCCGCCGACGTCGACGACCATGTTGCCCGTCGCCTCGTGCACCGGCAGCCCGGCACCGATCGCCGCCGCCATCGGCTCCTCGACGATGTAGACCTTGCGGGCCCCGGCCTGGTAGCCGGCCTCCTTGACCGCACGCTGCTCGACCGCGGTGATGCCGCTCGGCACGCAGATCACCATGCGGGGCTTGGCGAAGTAGCGGCGGCGGTGCACCTGGTGGATGAAGTAGCGCAGCATCTGCTCGGTCGCCTCGAAGTCGGCGATCACGCCGTCCTTGAGCGGGCGGATGGCGACGATGTTGTCGGGCGTGCGCCCGATCATCCGCTTGGCCTCGTGGCCCACCGCGAGCACCTCGCCGGTGGTGGTGTTCATCGCCACGACCGAGGGCTCGTCGAGCACCACGCCCCGGCCGCGGACGTACACCAGCGTGTTGGCAGTGCCGAGGTCGACGGCCATGTCTCGGCCGATGAAGCTTTTTGCCATGCCGCGGGAGCCCTCGCAGGTCGGGTGGAACGTGGGAAGTGGGGTCAGCACTCCCGCCGACCCACGCTCAGGTTAAGGAGCGCGGCGCGGTGTTCGCGGCAGGACACGCGCGGGGCGTGTGGGGCTGGGGTGAAAGATGCCTCGCTCGCGGCCCGACCGCGAGCGGGCTCGCGTCAGGCCGTGAGCCCGGGGAACCAGATGCCGATCTCGCGGGCGGCGGACTCGGGGGCGTCGGAGCCGTGGACCAGGTTCTGCTGGACGGCGAGGCCCCAGTCGCGGCCGAGGTCGCCACGGATCGTGCCGGGGGCGGCCACGGTGGGGTCGGTGGCGCCGGCGAGGGAGCGGAAGCCCTCGATGCAGCGCTCGCCCTCGATGACCACGGCCAGCACCGGGCCGGAGAGCATGAACTCCACGAGCGGGGCGTAGAACGGCTTGCCCTCGTGCTCGGCGTAGTGCTCGGCGAGGACCTCCGGGGTGGCGTCGCGCAGCTCGACGGCCGCGAGCGTGTAGCCCTTGGCCTCGATCCGACGCAGGATCTCGCCGGAGAGGCCGCGGCGCACGCCGTCGGGCTTGACGAGGACGAGGGAACGCTGGACGTCGGTCATGACCGCAGCCTAGCCAGCGCGGCGCCCGCTCAGTCCTGCTGGGCCTGCTCGGCCCGCCAGGCCGCCCAGGCGGCCGCCCGTTCGCGCTCGATCTTGCGACCCAGCAGGTCGGCGGTGGTCCACAGCACGGCGAAGATCGCGCCGAGGCCGAACATCACCGGCACCACGAACCCGAGGGCGATCGCGCCGACCTGGACGACGTAGCCGGCGCCGTAGGCCCACTCGGCGCGCAGCATGCCCGCCAGCAGCACGCACACGACGGCGAGGCCCAGGCCGATGGCCAGGGCGAGGCCGGTGTCGACGTCGGCGATGGTGATCATCACCGGGGTGGTCAGGCCGAGGGTGATCGCCTCGAGGCTGAGCACCGCTGCGGCCATGCCGCGGCGCGGCGAGCGCTCCGCGGGCGCGGCGCCGGCCTGCTCGTCGCTCATCGGCGTCCCTTGAGCAGGCTCCGCGCCTGGCCGACCGTGACGACCGACCCGGTGACGAGCACCGCGCCGGCACCGATGGACACGTCGATGGCCTCGTGCGCCTCGGCGAGGGTGGCGGCGCGGTCGATCGCCTCGGCCAGGTCGGGCACGACCGAGACGCGGTCCTCGCCGAAGACCTCGACGGCGGCACGCCCCAGGGCCACCGCGGTCATCGAGCGCGGCGTGGAGTTCTGGGTGCAGACCAGGTGGGAGAAGTGCGGCTCGAGCACGGTGAGCAGGCCCTCGACGTCCTTGTCGGCCATCACGCCCATCACGCCGACGAGCGGGCTGAAGGAGAACGAGTCGTCGAGCGCGGCCGCGACGGCCTCCGCGCCGTGCGGGTTGTGGGCCGCGTCGAGGAGGATCGTGGGGCTGCGCCGGATGATCTCGAGGCGGCCGGGCGAGGTGACCTCCGCGAAGGCGGCGCGGACCAGCTCGTCGTCGAGCTCCCCGGTGCCGAAGGCCTCGACGGTGGCAAGCGCGACGGCGGCGTTCTGCGCCTGGTGGGCGCCGTAGAGCGGCAGGAACACGTCCTCGTACGTCGCTCGCAGCCCGCGCAGGGTGACCACCTGGCCGCCGACGGCGGGCGTGCGGGACACGACACCGAACTCCATGCCCTCGCGCGCCAGGGTGGCGCCGACCTCCGCGGCCCGTTCCACCAGCACGGCGGCGACCTCGGGGGTCTGCTCGGCGAGCACGGCGACCGAGCCGGCCTTGATGATCCCGGCCTTCTCGAGGGCGATGGTGGCCGGGTCGTCACCGAGGTACTTCGCGTGGTCGACCGCGATCGGCAGCACGACGGCCACGTCGGCGTCGATGACGTTGGTGGCGTCCCAGCTGCCGCCCATCCCGACCTCGACCACCGCGACGTCGACTGGCGCATCGGCGAACGCGGCGTAGGCCATCCCGACCATCGTCTCGAAGAAGCTGAGCGGGTGGTCCTGCTCGGCGTCGACGAGGTGGGTGTAGGGGGCGACGTCGTTGAACGCGCGCACGAACGCCTCGTCGTCGAGCGGCTCCCCGTCGATCGTGATCCGCTCGCTCATCCGCTCGAGGTGCGGCGAGGTGAACCGGCCGGTGCGCAGGTCGAGGGCTCGCAGCAGCGTCTCGACCATCCGGCTCGTGCTGGTCTTGCCGTTGGTGCCGGTGAGGTGGATCGAGCGGAACGACCGCTGCGGCTCGCCGAGCAGCTCGGTGAAGGCCTGGATCCGGTCGAGGCTCGGTTCGAGCCGGCTCTCGGGCCAGCGGGACAGCAGGGCGTCCTCGACCTCGTCGAAGGTCTCGGCGAGGCGGGGCGAGTCGGCGGGGGCATCAGTCATGGCGCCCCGAGTCTATGGACCCCGTGCCCGCACTCCCAGACCGCAGGCTGGCTCGGGGCTGGCAGTCTGGTCGACATGGCCCTCCAGTGGATCGCGACCCGTCCCGGCGACCTCGACGTCCTGGTGCTCGAGGAGCGTGACGTGGCGCCGCCCGGGGAGGGCGAGGTGACGATTGAGGTGCGCGCGGCGGGGATGAACCCCGCCGACGCCAAGCACGTCGCGCGCGGCAAGTCCGAGGACTTCCCGCGCCCCGTCGGCTACGAGGTGGCCGGCGTCGTCTCCGCGGTCGGGCCGGCGACCACGATCGCCTCCGGCCCGGTCTCGGTGGGCGATGAGGTGCTCGCCTTCCGGGTCGTCGGCGGCTGGGCGAGCGAGCTCACCGTCCCCGCGCGCGACGTCTTCGCCAAGCCGGAGGCGCTGTCGTTCGACGAGGCCGCGAACCTGCTGCTCGCCGGCAGCACGGCTGCCGAGATGCTCCACGTGACCGGCGTGAGCGAGGGCGACACCGTGCTGGTGCACGGGGCGTCGGGGGCGGTCGGCGTCAGCCTGCTCCAGCAGGCCGCGCTGGTCGGCGCGTCCGTGATCGGCACGGCCGGCCCCCACAGCTTCGACACGGTCGCACGCTTCAGAGGCACCCCCGTGGCCTACGGCCCCGGGCTCGAGGACCGCGTCCGCGAGCTCGCCCCCGACGGCGTCGTCGCCGCCCTCGACTGCGTCGGCACCGACGAGGCGGTCGACGTGTCGCTGGCGCTGGTGGCCGACCGCGACCGCGTCGTCACGATCGCCGCCGCCGAGCGGGCGCGGACCGAGGGCTTCCGGGCCATCGCCGGCGCGATGCCGAAGAGCGCGGCGTTCCGCGACGCCGTACGACCCGAGCTGGTGCGGCTGGCCGCCGAGGGCCGGCTCGTGGTGCCGGTCGCCCGCACCTTCGCGCTGCCCGACGCCGTCGAGGCGACGCGGTTCCTGATGGAGGGCCACCCCGGCGGCAAGCTCGCCCTGCGTCCCTGACGCGCGGCCTCAGCCGCAGGTCACCACCCGGCGCCAGGGCTCGACGACCTGGAGCGACCGGCCGTCGAGCGGTCGGGCGCGGAGCTGGTCGAGCGCGTCCTCCCAGCGGGGGTCGGAGGTGCCGGTGACGAACATCGACGACCCCTGGTCGGCGTAGACCAGGCCGTACCTCTTCATCGCCACCACGATCGTGCGGGCGACGCCGGAGTAGCGACGGGCCGGGAACGAGCGGGGCAGGCGGAAGCGCATGCCGTACGCCGGGAGGGTGCGGTCGGTGTTGCCGCGGGGGCCGCAGTGGCGTGCCGGCCAGCTGTAGGCGCTGCGGGCGGTCGGCAGCGTGAAGCGCAGGGCATGGGTGATGCGACCGGAGGCGGCCTCGTCGTAGGACAGCAGGCCGGGCAGGATCGGGAGCCCCGCCGCGTCCGCCGACGTCCAGCCGGCGGGGCGCAGCCTGTTGGAGGACAGGTCCCAGCGGGCGGCCGACGCGGCCCGCCAGCCCACGACCGCACCCGAGGCGTCGCGCACCCGCTCGGCGGCGTACAGCTCCACCAGGTCGCACGTGCCCCGGCGGACGGTGACGACGTGGCGATCGCCCTCGCCCGGGTCCGGCTCCGCGGCGCTGCCGCCCTCGATCGCTGCCTCGGGCGGCACCGGCACCGGCCCGCGGTCGCTCTCGTCGCGGTAGTCCTCCCCGTCGGTGCCGAACTGCAGCGGCAGCAGCGACTGGTCGGCGTCGACCACGGTGACCGGGATGCCGTAGGAGGCATCGGTCGTGCCGAGGTCGAGGTGGAGGTCGTGGCCGGCCGCCTGCCGCCGCACCACCTCCTTCGACCACCGCCAGACCGGACGCCGGTCGACGCGACGGTTCCACGGGTTGTCGGCCGGGAAGACCTGGCAGCCGCCCACGGTGTGCACCGACGCCTGCCGCTCCCCCACCGGCGCGGCGTCGGCGGTCGCTGGGCCCGGCAGGCCCGGCGACGCGGCGGCAAGGGACGCGAGGGACAGGGTCAGGACGAGGACGAGGACGCGCCGCATCCCCCGAGGCTAGGCGCCGGCCGGGACGCTGACGAGGTGCTCGGCCATGTCGACCACGGGTCGGTAGCCGAGGGCGGCGTAGATCTTGTTCGACGTCGGGTTGTCGGTGTCGGTGAACAGGCACATCCGGTGGCCGGCGTCGAGGCCCCGGCGGGTCAGCTCGCCCACGACGTGGGACGCGATGCCCCGGCCGCGGTGCGCCTTCGGCGTGTACACCGGACCGATCCGGGACACCCCGAAGGCGGGCAGGCTCGCGCCGCTCAGGTGCGCCACCGTCCCGTCGGGCAGCTCCCACAGCCACTCCACGCCCTCGCTGATGCGGGACAGCACGCCGTCGGTCGTGGCGTGCTCGCCGCTGGCGGGGTCGGGGGCGCGGCCGGCCTGCTCGTCGGCCTCGACGTGGAACGCGGTGTACCAGCCGAGCACCAGCTCGGCGTCGTCGCGCGTCGCCTGCCGCAACCGTCCCTCGGGCGCCGTCGGTACCTCGACGGAGACGGCCTCCCACAGCCGGCTGCCCTTGGCGACCGTCATCTCCCCTCCCCACAGCCGCGCGGTCTCGCGCGCCAGCACCTCCGCACCGGGCAGCGCGCCGTTGGCGCCGCCGAGCAGCTCGCCGCGCTCGTGCAGGGCCGTGGCGAGCAGCCGCGCGGCCTCCTCCGGCATCGGCAGGGCGAACGTCGGGTGCGGACGGAACGGCGCGGTCCGCATCGCGGCGCTCACCGCCCGTCCGGTGCGGTCGCGCACGACGACCCACCAGCGGCGGAACGGGGCGCCCACCTCGGCCCACGCGTCGTGCCCCTCGGCGAGCTCGCGGGAGGCGCGCACGCTCACGCTGGCGATCACGCTGCCCAGCACGGGCTCACGGGCCAGGAGGTCCTCCGCGGCGAGCAGGAAGGACTCGGGGTCGTGGAGGAACTCGAGCGTGTACCCGTCGGAGGGCGCGTCGTCCGGCATGGCCCCACGCTAGGTGCAGGCCGTGGCTCGCCCTACTCGTTTTCGCAGGTCGGAGTGCTCTCCCTAGACTTCCGGCATGACTGAGACTCCCAGCACCCAGGCCCCGGACACGACGAGCACCGACCCGCGTGCCGTCGTCGTACCGGAGCGTCCGGCGCTGGAGGGCCTGGAGGAGAAGTGGTCGCAGGCGTGGGCCGCCGACGACACCTACGCCTTCGACCGCACCCAGCCCCGCGAGAACGTCTACTCGATCGACACGCCGCCGCCCACCGTGAGCGGCTCGCTGCACGTCGGGCACGTCTACTCCTACAGCCACACCGACCTCATCGCGCGCTACCAGCGCATGCAGGGCAAGGCGGTCTTCTACCCGATCGGCTGGGACGACAACGGCCTGCCGACCGAGCGCCGCGTCCAGAACTACTTCGGCGTCCGCTGCGACCCCGCCCTGCCCTACGACCCCGACTTCACGCCGCCGGAGAAGCCGGACCCGAAGAAGCAGGTCCCGATCAGCCGCCCGAACTTCATCGAGCTGTGCGAGCAGCTCGTCGTGGAGGACGAGAAGGCCTTCGAGGCGCTGTGGCGCCAGCTCGGCCTGTCGGTCCAGTGGAACCCGACCTACACCACGATCGGCCACCACTCCCGGACCGTGAGCCAGCGCGCGTTCCTGCGCAACTACGCGCGCGGCGAGGCGTACCTCTCCGAGGCCCCGACCCTGTGGGACGTCACCTTCCAGACCGCCGTCGCGCAGGCCGAGCTCGAGGCGCGGGACTACCCCGGCGCGTACCACCGCGTCGCGTTCCACCGCCCCGACGGCTCCCCCCTCCACATCGAGACGACCCGTCCGGAGCTGATCCCGAGCGTCGTCGCGCTCATCGCGCACCCCGACGACGAGCGCTACCAGGGCGTCTTCGGCACGACCGTCACCTCGCCGGTCTTCGGCGTCGAGATCCCGGTGCTCGCCCACCCCGCGGCCGAGCCCGACAAGGGCGCCGGCATCGCGATGTGCTGCACGTTCGGCGACCTCACCGACGTCATGTGGTGGCGCGAGCTCGACCTCCCGGTCCGCACGGTCGTGGGCCGCGACGGCCGGCTGACCCGCGAGACCCCGGAGTGGCTGGCCGCCGAGCCCGCCGCCACGGCGTACGCCGAGCTGGCCGGCAGGACGACCTTCAGCGCCCGCGAGGCGATGGTCGCGCTGCTGCGCGAGTCCGGCGACCTCGACGGCGAGCCGAAGGCCACGCAGCGCATGGCGAACTTCTACGAGAAGGGCGACAAGCCGCTCGAGATCATCGCCACCCGCCAGTGGTACATCAAGAACGGCGGGCGTGACGCCGCGCTCCGCAAGGAGATGCTGGTCCGCGGCGAGGAGATCACCTGGATCCCCGCCCACATGAAGCACCGCTACGACAACTGGGTCGGCGGCCTCAACGGCGACTGGCTGATCTCCCGGCAGCGCTTCTTCGGCATCCCGTTCCCGGTCTGGTACCCCCTCGACGCCGACGGCGAGCCCGACCACGCCCACCCGCTCATGCCCACCGAGGCGCAGCTCCCGGTCGACCCGTCGACCCAGGCACCGGAGGGCTACACCGAGGACCAGCGCGGCAAGCCGGGCGGCTTCATCGGCGACCCCGACGTGATGGACACGTGGGCGACCTCGTCGCTGACGCCGCAGATCGCGGGCCAGTGGGGCGTCGACGACGACCTGTTCTCCCGGGTCTTCCCCTTCGACCTCGCCACCCAGGCCCACGACATCATCCGCACCTGGCTCTTCTCCCGCGTCGTGCGCGCGGACTTCGAGCACCAGGTCGTCCCGTGGTCGCACGCGATGATCTCCGGCTTCATCGTCGACCCCGACCGCAAGAAGATGTCGAAGTCGAAGGGCAACGTCGTCGTCCCGACCGACATCCTCGACAAGTACGGCGCCGACGCCGTGCGCTGGCGGGCCGCCATCGGCCGTCCCGGCATGGACTCGCCCTTCGACGAGTCGCAGATGAAGGTGGGGCGCCGGCTGGCGATGAAGGTGCTCAACGCCTCCAAGTTCGTCCTCGGCAACGTCGGGGCCACCGCACTGAGCCCGGCAGCGGTCAGCGCCCCGGTCGACTGCGCGCTGCTCGGCCGGCTCGAGACCGTGGTCCGCCGCGCCACCGAGGCGTTCGACGCCTACGACTACACCACCGCGCTCGAGGTCACCGAGAAGTTCTTCTGGGAGTTCTGCGACGACTACCTCGAGCTGGTCAAGGAGCGCGCCTACGACGCCGACGGCGGCGCCGGCACGGAGTCGGCACGGGCCACGCTGGCCATCGCGCTCCACGTGCAGCTGCGGCTGCTCGCGCCGTTCCTGCCCTACGCCACCGAGGAGGTCTGGTCCTGGTGGCAGGAGGGCTCGATCCACCGCGCCTCCTGGCCGACCGCCGCCGACCTGGGCTCCGCCGCGGCCTCGCAGCCGCTCGTCCTCGACGCCGTCGCCGCCGCGCTGACCGGCATCCGGGGCGCGAAGTCGCAGGCCAAGGCGAAGATGCGCGCGCCGCTCTCGCGCGTGGTCGTCACCGGCCCGCAGGCCCTGGTCGAGGCAGCCCGCGAGGCGCAGGACGACCTGCGCGCCGTCGGCACCATCACCGGCGACCTCGAGTTCGTCGCCGACGAGGCTGCCACCGAGCTGCGCGTGAGCGCCGAGCTGGCCCCCTCCGAGGACTGAGGACGGTCCGCGCCTCGCGGCGGCAGCAGCCGTCGCGAGGCGTGGGTGGGCGCGCGGAGCGGTGAGCCACGCACGTCCTGGCGCCCGGAAGGCTGCCTGGGCCACCGCCGGGGCGGGGCCGGCACGTCAGTGGGTGCTGCGGCCCCGGTCGGCCTTCGCCGCGTCGCGCTCGGCCTTCTGGGCCTCCCGCTCGACGGATCGCTCGGCCTTCTGCGCCTCCCTCTCGGCAGCGCGCTCGGCCTTCTGCGCCTCCCGGTCGGCGGCACGCTCGGCCTTCTCCGCGTCGCGCTCGGCCTTCTCCGCGTCGCGCTCGGCCCTCCTGTCGGCCTTCCGCGCCTCGCGCTCGGCAGCACGCTCGGCCTTCTCCGCGTCGCGCTGTGCCTTCCGGTCGGCCTTCTCGGCCTCCCGGGCGGCCTTGCGGTCCGCCTTCTGCGACCCGCGGTCCGTCCCGGGCTGGTCCACGGTGGTGCTGTCGTCGTCCGCGGCGTCGACCATCTCGGGGAGTCCCGTCACGGAGCCGCCGACCGCGTCGAGGGCGCGCGGCTGCTCTGCGAGCCGGTCACGGACACCCGCTGCGGCGGCCGGGAGCGAGCCGGGACCACTCGCCGCGAGGGTGGCGAGCGACAGTGCGCTGAGCTCAGGGGGCACGGTGGCGGGCGGGAGCGCCTCCGGGGTCGCGCGCGGGGCGGGGGGCTCGGCGGCACGCGGCGCGGCGATCGGACGCGCGGGACGGAAGAGGTCGACCCCGAAGCCCCGGGTGGCCGAGATCGTCATCAGGACGGCGCACAGCACCGCCACGCAGGCGAACGCCACGAGCGGCCGCCACTGATCGCGCCTCACGCGCTCCCCTTCCCACATGCTGACGAGACGTCATTCTCACCGGGCCATGACGCCGGTTCGGCCCTGATGGCCCGACATGGCCCGAAATGACCAGACGGCATGGCCCGTTCGGGCCATGCCGTCGTGGAGACGGGTCGGCGTGGGTCAGGCGGACTTCTTCTTCTTCGCCTCGGACTCGCGCAGGACCAGAGTCGGCGCGACGTCGTCCTCGACGACCTCCCGGGTGACGACCACCTTGGCGACGTCGCCGCGCGAGGGCACGTCGTACATCACGTAGAGGAGGACCTCCTCGATGATGGCGCGCAGCCCACGGGCCCCGGTGCCGCGCTCGAGGGCGGCGTCGGCGATGGAGTCGATCGCGTCGGGGGTGAACTCGAGCTCGACGCCGTCGAGGTCGAAGAGCTTCTGGTACTGCTTGACGAGCGCGTTGCGGGGCTCGGTGAGGATCTGGACGAGCGCCTCGCGGTCGAGCTTGGACACGCTGGCGATGAGCGGCAGGCGGCCGATGAACTCGGGGATCAGGCCGAACTTGGTGAGGTCCTCGGGGCGCACCTGGGCCAGCAGGTCGTCGGCCTCGCGCTCGGCGGCGCCGCGCACCTCGGCGGTGAAGCCGAGCGACTTCTTGCCCACCCGCTGCTCGATGATCTGCTCGAGACCGGCGAACGCACCACCCACGATGAAGAGGATGTTGGTGGTGTCGATCTGGATGAACTCCTGGTGCGGGTGCTTGCGCCCACCCTGCGGGGGCACCGAGGCGGTCGTGCCCTCGAGCATCTTGAGCAGCGCCTGCTGGACGCCCTCGCCCGAGACGTCACGCGTGATCGAGGGGTTCTCCGCCTTGCGGGCCACCTTGTCGATCTCGTCGATGTAGATGATGCCGGTCTCGGCCTTCTTGACGTCGTAGTCGGCGGCCTGGATGAGCTTGAGCAGGATGTTCTCGACGTCCTCGCCGACGTAGCCGGCCTCGGTGAGCGCCGTCGCGTCCGCGATCGCGAAGGGGACGTTGAGCATCCGGGCGAGGGTCTGGGCGAGGTAGGTCTTGCCGCAGCCGGTCGGGCCGATCACCAGGATGTTGGACTTCGCCACCTCGACGACGTCCTCCTTGACCTTGCCGCTGACGGGCTGGAGGCCGGCCTGGACGCGCTTGTAGTGGTTGTAGACCGCGACCGCGAGGGACTTCTTCGCGTGCTCCTGGCCGATCACGTAGGAGTTGAGGAACTCGAAGATCTCGCGGGGCTTCGGCAGCTCCTCGAGGCTGACCTCGGCACCCTCGGCGAGCTCCTCCTCGATGATCTCGTTGCAGAGCTCGATGCACTCGTCGCAGATGTAGACGTTGGGCCCAGCGATGAGCTTCTTGACCTGCTTCTGGCTCTTGCCGCAGAAGTTGCACTTCAACAGGTCGCCGCCGTCACCGATACGTGCCACGGATCGTGTCCTCCAGTCTCGCCGGGCAGGGGCGCCGGCACTCCACACCTTGCAACAGGCCCCACGACGGTACCCCGTGCCGGCCCCCGACGGGGGCCGGACACGAGATGTCGCGAACCATAATTGTGCGCTCAGACGAGCGCGGCCGCGCCCTTGCGGGACTCGATCACGGCGTCGATCAGGCCGTACTCGACGGCCTGCTCCGCGGTCAGGATCTTGTCGCGCTCGATGTCGCGGCTCACTTGGTCGATGTCCTTGCCGCTCGACTCGGCGATCATCTTCTCGAGCAGCTCGCGCATCCGGAGGATCTCGTTGGCCTGGATCTCGATGTCGGAGGTCTGGCCGAACGTGCCCTCGGTGTAGGGCTGGTGGATCAGGATCCGGCTGTTGGGCAGCGCCATCCGCTTGCCCTTGGCGCCCGCTCCCAGGAGGATCGCGGCCGCGGAGGCGGCCTGGCCCAGGCACACGGTCTGGACGTCGGGCTTGATGAACTTCATCGTGTCGTAGATCGCGGTGAGCGCGGTGAACGAGCCACCGGGGCTGTTGATGTAGATGCTGATGTCGGTGTCGGGGTTCATCGTCTCCAGGCACATCAGCTGGGCGATGACCGCGTTGGCCACGTCGTCGCTGATCGGCGTGCCGAGGTAGATGATGCGCTCCTCGAACAGCTTGGCGTAGGGGTCGATGCGGCGGAACCCGTAGGAGGTCCGCTCCTCCCACTGGGGGATGTAGTAGTTCATGTCTCAGTCCTGCTTCCGGGCCGGGCGGCCCTCGTCGGCGGCCTCGCGGGCGCTGGTGATGACCTGGTCGACCAGTCCGTACTCGACCGCCTGGTCGGCGGTGAACCAGCGGTCGCGGTCGGCGTCGGCGACGACCTGCTCGACGCTCTGGCCGGTGTGCTCGGCGATCAGGTCGAGCAGCACCTTCTTGATGTGCAGCGACTGCTGCGCCTGGATCTTGATGTCGGAGGCGGAGCCACCCATGCCCGAGGAGGGCTGGTGCATCATGATCCGCGCGTGGGGCAGGGCGTAGCGCTTGCCCTTGGTGCCGGCGCAGAGCAGGAACTGGCCCATGGAGGCGGCCAGGCCCATGCCGACGGTGGCCACGTCGTTGGGGATGTAGTTCATCGTGTCGTAGATCGCCATGCCGGCGTCCACGGAGCCACCCGGGCTGTTGATGTGGAGGAAGATGTCGGCCTCCGGGTCCTCCGCGGAGAGCAGGAGGAGCTGGGCGCAGATCGCGTTGGCGTTCTGGTCGCGCACCTCCGAGCCGAGGAAGACGATGCGCTCGCGGAGGAGGCGCTGGTAGATGTGGTCGTCGAGGCCATACATCCCACCGGCGCCGTTCATCTCCGGCGAGAGGGCTGGGCTGGAGTTCTGGTTCACGCTGGCGACACTAGCCGGAAGCACGGACAGTTCCACGCGAAGACCCCCTCTGTTCGCCCACAGCAGACTCCGGCGCCGGCGTGCGGTCCCCCGGCCGGCCCAGGCGCCCCGGACGACGGACGGCGCCCGCCCCCGGTGGGGACGGGCGCCGTCGCGCGCGGTGCGGTGGGTCAGGCCTTCTCGGAGTCCTCGGTCTCCTCGGTGGCCTCGGCGTCGGAGCCCTCGGTCTCAGCAGCCTCGGCGGTCTCGTCGACCGGCTCGCCGATGGTGCCGTCCGGACGGAGGTTCTTCAGCTCGACCACGTTGCCCGAGGCGTCCTTGACGGTCGCGGCCTCGACGATGGTGGCCAGCGCCTTGCCGCGCAGGATCTCCTGCACGAGCTCGGGGATGTGGTTGTGCTCGAACATGTGGTTCGCGAACTCCTGCGGGTCCTGCCCGGACTGCTGGGCGCGGCGCACGAGGTGCTCGGAGAGCTCGGCCTGGTCGATGCCGAACTCCTCCTTCTTGGCGATCTTGTCGAGGATGAACTGCGCGGCGACGGCGTCGCGGACGCGGCGCTCGAGCTCGGACTCGAACTCCTCCTGGGTCTGGCCCTCGTCCTCGAGGTACTTCTCCATGGTGATGCCGGCGAAGGCGAGCTGCTGCTCGACGTTCTGGCGCCGCGCGTTGAGCTCGTCGGTCACCATCACCTCGGGCAGCGGGATCGAGACCTTCTCCAGCAGGGCCTCGAGGACCGCGTCGCGGGCCGCGGCGGCCTGCTCGAGGCGCTTGCCGCGACCGAGGCGCTCGCGCACGTCGGCGGTGAGCTCCTCGGCGGTGTCGAACTCGGAGGCGAGCTGGGCGAACTCGTCGTCGTACTCGGGGAGCTGCTGCTCCTGCACGGCGGTGACCTTGACGGTCACCTGGACCGGCTCGCCGACCAGGTCGCCACCGACGAGCTCGGAGTCGAAGGTGGCCTCCTCGCCGGCGGACAGGCCGGCCAGTGCCTCGTCGAGGCCGTCGATCATGCCGCCGCGACCGACCTTGTAGGACATGCCGGCGACCTCGCCGCCGTCGACGGCCTCGCCGTCCTTGGCCGCCACCAGGTCGATGGTCACGAAGTCGCCGTCGGCGGCCGCGCGCTCGACCGGGACGAGGGTCCCGAAGCGCTCACGGAGCGCCTCGACCTGCTCGTCGACGTCGGCGTCGGTGATCTCGATGTCCTCGACGCTCGCCTCGAGGCCGTCGTAGGCCGGCAGCTCGAAGTCGGGCTTGACGTCGACCTCGGCGGTGAACTCGAGCGACTCGTTGTCCTCGAACTTGGTCACCTCGATCTCGGGCTGCGCGAGCGGCTCGAGGTCGTGCTCCTGCAGGGCGGCCATGTAGGACTGCGGGACGACGGCGTTGATCGCCTCGTCGAGCACCGGACCGCGCCCGACCTGGCGGTCGATGACCGCCGGCGGGACCTTGCCGCGGCGGAAGCCGGGGACGTTGATCTGCTTCGCGATCTTCTGGTAGGCCGCGTCGAGGCTCGGCTTGAGCTCCTCGAAGGGCACCTCGACGGTCAGCTTGGCCCGGGTGGGGCTCAAGGTCTCGACGGCGCTCTTCACAAATGTCTCCTGATGCTGAAGGTCATGGGTAGGTCGTGGGGCGCTGCCCCACAAACTCCAGGAGTCTATCGACGGCGCGGACGCATGCCGAATCACGCCCGCGCCGCCGACGGGGACCTGCCCCCGGCCCGTGGCGCGTCAGTCCACCGTGTCGAACACCGCCCGCAGGCGAGGCACCCGGCGCAGCACGAACCGGTCGAGCAGCAGCACCAGCACCAGCGTGAGGCCGAACAGCGGCAGGACCACACCCAGGACCACCAGCGCGGCCGCCAGCCACCACGTCGCCCGCACGGGCATCCGACCGCGCGGCGCCCCGACCGAGCCGGAGCGCGAGGGACGTCGCCGCCACCACATCAGGGGGCCGGTCACGCACAGGAACAGCACCGCCACGCAGAAGAGCGTAGCCGCCCAGAAGCTCACCGGGCCCAGGCTCCGCCCCTCGTGGAGCCCGATGCCCTGGGCGACGGCCTTGGCGGCGAGCGGGTAGTCCTCGAAGCCGTACTGAGAGCGGACCTCGCCGGAGTACCGGTCGACGTGGACCGTGCGCTCCCGGCTCGGGTCGTGGAAGGCGTCGCCGATGACGGAGAACACACCCTCGTCACCGCCCGGCAGCGCGATCGTCATCGGGTGGGCCAGGCCCTCCCGCTCAGCGACCACCACCGCCGTGTCGACGTTCGCGACCGACGCGGGGCCGGCGCCGTCGGGGTCCGAGGACGGGACCTCGGTCGCGCCCTGCGCCCACGGCAGCTCACGTACGGCGTGGCTGTGCGGGAGCGACTCGTCGAGCCGCGAGCCGGGCTCCGACTCCGCGCCGTGGTCGAGGCTCCACAGCGACGAGCCCTGGGCGGTGGCCAGCTCCTGCACCTTCGCGCCCCAGAACCCGGTCCACGGCAGGCCGGTGACGACCATCAGGAGCAGGCCCACCCCGGCCACGGAGCCGACGAGGGCGTGCCGGCTGCGGAGGCCGGAGCCCGGCGCCTTCTTCGCACGCCGCCGCAGCCGCGCCCTGCGGCCGGCGAGGAAGAGGTAGTAGCCGGTGAGCGTCATGACGATCGCCCAGCAGACGGCGACCTCGATGAGCCGGTCGCCGAGCACGCCGCCCATGAGGTCGGCGTGGATGCGCACGGCGTAGCCCGACAGCGTGGTGTCGGGGTCGAGCTCGCCGAGGATCCGACCGCGCCACGGGTCGACGAAGACGTCGACCACGCGGCCGTCCTGCTTCGTCACCGAGAAGGCGGTGGCCAGGTCGGGATCGCGGCCCTCGCGGACCAGCCCGACCTCGCCGTCGGGGTAGGCGTCCTCGACGAGGGTGAGCTGGTCGGACAGGACGTACGGGAGCTCCTGCCCGACCGGTTGCTCCGCGCGCATGACGTCGGCGTGCAGCATCGGCTCGAGCTGGAAGCGGAACAGGTAGATCAGCCCGGTCACGGCCAGGACGGCGAAGACCGGGACGACCACGAAGGAGGCGTAGAAGTGCCAGCGCCAGAAGGCGCGGAAGAGGCCGGCCGGTGTCGGGCGGCCTCGCGTGTTCGTCGCGCCGGCGCGGGTGGGCGGCGTCTCGGACGCCCCCCTGCCGGCAGCGGCGTCGTCGGTGAGGGTGCTGATGGGGTTCTCCTCGGGCAGACGGGACGACCCGCACCGCCCCGAGGTCGTGAGCGGCTCGCGACCGGGCGGTGCAGGCAGGGCAGGGCCCGCCGAGGGTCCGCGCAGGCGGAGGCTCAGCGGGTCGGCTGCACCGCCGGGGGACCGCGTCGCGCCGGGCCGCGCGACCACAGCGGGAGCTGGGGCCGCGGCTCGTCACGGGCGGGGCGTACGACGACCGCGCGCCGCACGTCGTGGGGCAGGAGGGCCGTCGCGCCGAGGACCCGCAGGGCCTCGCGCAGCGAGGACCCGGCACGACACCGAGCAAGGGTGACGAGCGCCCACAGTGCGCGCTCCCCCACCGCCAGCCAGAGACCGATCAGGACCGAGGCGGCGACGTGGGCCAGGGCCATCGCGGGACGCTCGAGCACGTCCTGGAGCGCGTGGGTCGCCCAGGTCCACGGCCCGTCGGGGGCCGCCTCGTGCACGTGGGGCATCAACGCGGCACCTCCGCCGGCGTGGTGCTCGCCCCGGTGACCGGCGAGGACCGACAGCGCGGTGTGCACCGCGAGCTGGCCGCCGACGGTCAGCGCCACCAGGCGGCCCGCCGACGCGGCGCGACCCAGCAGGGCGGCGCAGGCCGCCACGAGCACGACGAAGAGCGTCGTCATCGACCCGAGCCCGGGGAGCAGCCCGTCGGCCGAGACGTGGGCGAGGGAGCCCGCGAGCAGGACCACGCCGGCGAGCACGACCGCGCGCGCACAGCGCGCGAAGGGGTCGGCACGGTGGTCCACGTCGGGGCGACAGGACTCGAACCTGCGGTCTCCTGCTCCCAAAGCAGGCGCGCTAGCCACTACGCTACGCCCCGCCCAACCGGGTTCCCGGGCTGTCGGCCCACGGGGGGACGACGGCTCGACAGACCCGCTGGGAGCGGATGACGGGAATCGAACCCGCGTAGCCAGTTTGGAAGACTGGGGCTCTACCATTGAGCTACATCCGCGCGCCCCGGTCGGCGTGCGCCGCCGGTGCGGGTGTCATGGTGCCACACCCCCCGCGGGCTCGCCCCAACCCGGCTCAGCGGCGGTGCACCAGCAGCAGCGCCCGGTCGTCGTTGCGCGAGCCGATGGCGTCCACCAGCCGCGCGGCGCCGCCCTCGAAGTCGCCGCGGAGGCGCCGCTCGGCCTGGCCGAGCATCTTGTCGATGCCCAGGCTGATGTCGCGGGTGCGGGTCTCGACCATCCCGTCGGTGTAGAGCAGCAGCGCGTCCCCGGGCCGCATCTCGCCCGAGGTGGCGGCGTAGGACACGTCAGGGATCAGTCCCAGCAGCGGCCCCTCCGCCTCGATGACCTCCCAGCGTCCCGACCCGGCGTGGCGCAGGGCCGCCGGGGGGTGCCCGGCGCTGCGGACGTCGTAGTGCCCGGTCGTGAGGTCGAGCGAGAGGTGGATCGCGGTGGCGAAGCCCTCCTCCCACTCCTGGCGCAGGAGGAAGGTGTTGGCAGCGGAGAGGAACTCCCCCGGCGGCAGCGCGCCGAGCAGGCCGCCCAGCGCGCCGGACAGCAGGAGCGCGCGGGTGCCGGCGCCCTGCCCCTTGCCCGAGACGTCGACGACCGCCACCTCGAGCCGGTCGCCGATCCGCGCCGCGACGACGAAGTCGCCGGCGAACGGCGTGCCGCCCGCGGAGCGCAGCTCGGCGGCGGCGTACCAGTCGTCCGGCAGCGCGGGGATCCCGCCCTGGCTCAGGATGCGGTCGCGCAGGTCGACGAACATCCGTTCGCCCTCGAGGCCCCCGACACCGAGCCGGGACCGGCGGAACGACGACAGCAGCACCAGGAAGCCGAGGCCATACATGATCACCACGGTCACCGCGATGCGCGGGTTCAGCGCCTGGCCGGGGATCAGGAGCGCCAGGACGAGCAGCACGAACACCACGAACCACGGGAGCTGGCGCGGCCCGAGGATCAGGCTGGCCACCACCAGCGGCACGAGCAGCGACACCAGCGGCACCCAGCCCTGGGCCAGCTGGACCGCGACGCCGATGCCCACGGTGACCACGGCCAGCGCAGCGACCAGCCGGGTGCCGCGCGGCAGGACCCGGTCGACGAGGTCGGACACCCGCGCCCGGAGGCTGCGACCGTGCTCGCCGGAGGCGCTCATGGGCGTGCTCCTCGCGACGGGTCGGTGCTCCTGCTGGCAGATGGTACGGCGCGGGAGCGGAAGACCGGCTGACATCTCGGGCACCAGAACGCGTTGCGCCCGGCGAGCTCGGCCGTGCGCACGGTGCCACCGCAGACCAGGCACGGCATGGCGGTGCGACGGTAGACGTAGACCTCTCCCCCGTGGTCGTCCTGGCGCGGCTCGCGGCCCATCGCCGCGGGCGTGTGCTCGGGCCGGACGGTGTCGATCCGGCCGGTGCGCACGCCCTCGGCCATCAGCTCGACGAGGTCGGCCCACATCGCGCGCCACTGGCCCACCCGCAGCGTGCGGCCGGGGCGCAGGGGGTGGATGCGGTGCCGGAAGAGCACCTCGGCGCGATAGACGTTGCCGACGCCCGCGAGCACCTTCTGGTCCATCAGCAGGTCGCCGACGGAGCGGTCGCTGCGCGAGATCCGGCGCCAGGCCCGGTCGGGGTCGGCGTCGGGCCGCAGCGGGTCCGGGCCCAGGGCGCCCACGACGTCGGCGACCTTCGCGGGACCGACCAGGTCGCACACGATCGCGCCCCGGAGGTCGGCGTACGCCGTCCCGCGCGCGTCGTCGGCCTCCAGCGTGACCAGGCGCAGGCGCACCGCCCCGACCGGCTCGGGCACCTCGGCAGCGCCGGCCAGGCCGGTGTGGACGTCGAGCTGGCCGATCAGCCCGAGGTGCACGTGGACGTACCGCTCCCCCTCGAACGCCACGAACAGGTGCTTGCCGGCGGAGTCCGCGCCCTCGACGCGCGAGCCGTCGAGCTGGGCGGCGTCGGAGAGGAAGCGACCCTGCGGGGAGCTGACGCGCACGCGTCGGCCCGCGAACGCCGCCGTCAGTTCGTCGGCCAGCTTGCGGAGGGTGTGGCCCTCAGGCATCCGTCGGACCGCGCAGCGCCGACTCCGGCAGCGCCGGGAGCTCCCGGGTCTCGTCGTAGGTCGAGAGCTGGCCGATGCGGCGCACGTGGCGCTCGTCGCCGGAGAACGGGGTGGTGAGGAAGACCTCGACGAAGCGCGTCATGTCCTCGACCGGGTGCATGCGGCCTCCGACCGAGACGACGTTGGCGTCGTTGTGCTCGCGGGCCAGCGACGCGGTCTCCTCCGACCACGCGAGCGCGCACCGGATGCCGGTCACCTTGTTGGCCGCGATCTGCTCGCCGTTGCCCGAGCCGCCGATCACGACCCCGAGGCTGTCGAGGCCCTCGGCCCGGTCCGCGGCGACGCCCTCGCCCGCGCGGAGGCAGAAGACGGGGTAGTCGTCGAGGGGGTCGTGGACGAAGGGTCCGTGGTCGACGACCTCGTAGTCGTGGTCGACCAGCCAGCTCATCAGGTGGTCCTTCAGCTCGAGGCCGGCGTGGTCGGATCCCAGGTGGACGCGCATGGGCCCATTCTCCCAGAGCACGCACGCCGATCGGGCATCCGGTCTGGGCCGGTCGGGGCGGGCGGCGGGGACCGGTCAGGACAGGTGCTGGTCGAACCAGCCGGCCACCTGGCGCACCAGCGGCTCGGAGGCGGCGAAGGCGGCGTGCCGCCAGAAGCCGTGGGTCTGGCCCAGGCAGCGGACGCCGACCGTCTCGACGCCGGTCTCGGCGACGAGCCGGGCCAGCTCCTCGCCCTCGTCGCGCAGCGGGTCGTGCTCGGCCGTGGCGACGAACGTGGGCGGCAGGGTGTGCAGCGCGTCCGAGCGCAGCGGGGCGAGGTCGGGGTCGTCGAGGTCGGCGCCGGGGCCGGCGTACTGCTCCCAGTACCAGGCCGCCTCGGACGGGTCGAAGCCCGACGGGGCGCCCTCGACGTAGGAGGGGAAGGAGCCCCGCGGGTCGAGGAAGGGGTAGACCAGGCCCACGACCGAGAAGAAGCCGGGGTTGCGCAGCGCGGCGACCAGCGCGAGGTTGGCGCCGGCGGAGTCGCCGTGGGCGGCGTACGGGCCGGGCAGGCCGCCGTCGCGCAGCCAGCCGACGACCGCGTCGAGGTCGTCGGGCGCCGCGGGGAACCGGTGCTCCGGGGGGCGGCGGTAGTCGACGCTCAGGACCTGTCGGCGGCCGCGGTTGGCCATCCGCCGGCACACGGCGTCGTGGACGTCGACGTCGTTGAGCACGAAGCCACCGCCGTGGGCGTGCACGACCACGCCGGGCAGCGCGTCGGCCGGGGTGTAGAGGCGGCACCGGACCCCGCCGGCGTCGACGTCCTCGACGGCCGCCACGTCCTCCCGGGGCAGCGCGAGGTTGGCCCGGCGGACCTGCTCGCGGTGCGCGGCCAGGTCGAAGCCGGGCGCGCGCAGGTCGGGGCTCGCGTCCGCGGCGACCGCCGCGCGGACCTCGGGGTACATCACGTGCGGCTCCTCGTGCTCAGCGTGACATCAGCGCGTCGAGGCCGACCGCGATGGCGGCGGCGACGCGGAAGTCGACGCGCTGGTCCGGCACCGTGACGCGGTACCGGTCGCCGATCGACATCTTGCGCTCCACCGAGAACAGCGGCTGCCCCGACGGGTCGACGAAGTCGAAGTGGATCGGCAGGAAGTCGAGGTCGGTGAAGCGACGCAGCAGCGCGACGAGCTGGTTGCGCTCCTGGCCGGTGCCAGCGAACCCCGGGCCCTCGACGTGGAAGGTCGAGCGCAGCAGCGAGGCACCGAAGTCCTTGCGGAAGAAGCCGATCTGGGCGCCGGACTCGTCGGTGATGTCGTAGCCGGCGTTGAGGTCGAGCTTCTTGCGGGCCTTGAACCCGAAGACGGGGCGCGAGCGGCTCGCGTCGGTGTAGAAGGTGACCTGCTCCTTGAACGCCAGCCGCTTCTGCTCGGCGAAGGCCATCAGCCGGGTCGGGTTGCCCGCCGCGTCGGACTCGGAGACCTCGTAGCGGTTCACCATCATGGTCAGCTTCTGCTTGACCTGGAAGTGCGGCAGGTACATCTCGGCGGTCATCGCGACAGCTCCTCCTCGACCACGGACGGGTCCAGCTTGGTGAAGACGGGGGTGGGCTTGGCGACCGGCGTGCCGGCGACGACGGGCCGCGACTCCCAGGCGGGGGTCGCGGAGTACTCGCCCGTGATGATCGAGTACGACACGTGGCCGGCGCCGTTGCCGGCCTCGAGCTCCTCGACCTGCTCGATGCGCGGCATCGGCATGAAGGTGCCCTCGCCGCCGAGGACCTCGTGCACCTTGTTGGCCGCGTGGGGCAGGAACGGAGACAGCAGGGTGTTGCAGTCGCTGACGCACTGCGCGGCGACGTGGAGGACGGTGCCGAGCCGCTCGCGCTGCGCGTCGTCCTTCATCTTGTAGGGCTCGGTGACGGTGAGGTACTTGTTCACCTCGCCGACCACCCGCATCGCCTCGGCGACGGCGGCGCGCAGGCGGTGCTTGCCGATCAGCGCCCCCACGGAGTCGAACCCGCCGCGGACGGTGGACAGCACCTGCTCGTCGACCTCCTCGAGCGGGCCGGACGCCGGGATCTCGCCGAAGCTCTTGGCGATCATCGTGGCCGTGCGGTTGACCAGGTTGCCCCAGCCGGCGACGAGCTCGGAGTTGTTGCGCGTCACGAAGTCGGCCCAGGTGAAGGCGGCGTCGGAGGTCTCCGGACCGGCCGCGCAGATGTAGTAGCGCAGCGCGTCGGCGCCGTAGCGCGAGAGGAAGTCGCCGACGTAGATCACGTTGCCGCGGCTGCTGGAGAACTGGGCGTCGCCGAAGGTGAGGAACTCGCTGGAGACCACCTCGGTCGGCAGGTTGAGCGTGCCGAACCCGCCCGGCTCCCCGCCCCGGGCGCCGGCGCCGTTGTAGGCGAGCAGCTCGGCCGGCCAGATCTGGGAGTGGAAGACGATGTTGTCCTTGCCCATGAAGTAGTAGGACTCCGCCTCCGCGTCGTTCCACCACTCGCGCCACTTCTCGGGCTCGCCGAGGCGCCGCGCCCACTCGATCGAGGCCGAGAGGTAGCCGATGACCGCGTCGAACCACACGTAGAGCCGCTTGGTCGGCTGGTCCTCCCAGCCGGGGACCGGGATCCCCCAGTCGATGTCGCGCGTCATCGCGCGCGGCCGGATCTCCTTGAGGATGTTCTGGCTGAACTTGATCACGTTGGGGCGCCACAGGCCGGTCGCCTCGCGCTCGTCGAGCCACTCCCCCAGCGCGTCGGCGAGGGCGGGCAGGTCGAGGAACCAGTGCTGGGTGTCGCGGAACTCGGGCGTCTCGCCGTTGATCCTCGAGCGCGGGTCGATGAGGTCGGTCGGGTCGAGCTGGTTGCCGCAGTTGTCGCACTGGTCGCCGCGGGCCTCGGGGTACCTGCAGATCGGGCAGGTGCCCTCGATGTAGCGGTCGGGCAGCGTGCGGCCGGTCGACGGGCTGATGGCCGTCTTCGTGGTCTCCTCGACCATGTAGCCGTTGCGGCGGCAGGTCTCGAACATCTCCTGCACCACCGCGTAGTGGTTGCCGGTCGTGGTGCGGGTGAAGAGGTCGTAGGAGAGGCCGAGGCCGACGAGGTCGTCGACGATGACCTGGTTGTACTTGTCGACCAGCTCGCGGGGCGGCAGGCCCTCGTTGTCGGCCAGCACGAGGATCGGGGTGCCGTGCTCGTCGGTGCCGCTGACCATCAGCACGTCGTGGCCCGCCATCCGCATGTAGCGGCTGAAGACGTCGGAGGGCACGCCGAAACCGGCGACGTGACCGATGTGGCGGGGGCCGTTGGTGTACGGCCAGGCGACGGCGGACAGGACACGAGTCATGGGCGCAAGCCTAGTGACCGGCCGCCACCCGGATCTCCCGGGTGGCGGCCGTGGGCACTGGTCGGGTCAGCGGATCGTCACGAGAAGTCGAGGTCGCCGGTGCGCGAGCGCTTCAGCTCGTAGAAGTACGGGAACTTCGCGACGGCGACGGCGCCGTCCCACAGCTCGCCGGCCTCCTCGCCGCGCGGGATCTTCGACAGCACGGGCCCGAAGAACGCGGAGCCGTTGATGTGGATGGTGGGGGTGCCCACGTCGTCGCCGACGGGGTCCATGCCCTCGTGGTGGCTCGTGGCCACCGCCTCGTCGAGGGACTCGTCGTCCCAGGCCTCGATCAGCTCGGCCGGCAGGCCGGCGTCGGCCAGCGACGCGGCGACGGTCTCGCGGGTGAGGTCCTCGCCGTTGTTGTGCCGGCGGGTGCCGATCGCGGTGTACCACTCGCCGAGCGCGGCGTTGTCGTGCTCCTGGGCGATCTTGATCGCCACGCGCACCGGCTTCTCGGTGCCCTGGAGCATCTCGCGGTACTCGGCGGGGATGTCCTTGTCCTTGTTGAGGTACGCCAGCGACATCACGTGCCACTGCACGTCGATGTCACGCACCTGCTCGACCTCGCGGATCCAGCGCGAGGTGATCCAGGCGAACGGGCAGAGCGGGTCGAACCAGAGGTCAGCGGTAGCCATGTCAGGCCCAATCCCGGGGCGGCCCCGGCTATTCCCGGCCGGTGTGGGCAGTGCCACACCCCGGTGGCAGGATGCGTGCATGCCTGGAACCAACCTCACCCGGGACGAGGCCGCGACCCGAGCCGCCCTCCTGGACGTCACCTCCTACGGCGTCGAGCTCGACCTGACGACCGGCGAGACGACGTTTGCCTCCACCACCACCCTGGAGTTCACCTGCCGCGAGCCCGGAGCGAGCACCTTCGCCGACCTGGTCGCGCCCACCGTCCGCGAGATCACGCTCAACGGTCGCCCCCTCGACCCCGCCACGGCCTTCGCCGACAGCCGCATCGCCCTCGACGACCTCGAGGCCACGAACACCCTCGTCGTGGTGGCCGACTGCGCCTACTCCAACACCGGCGAGGGCCTGCACCGCTTCGTCGACCCGGTCGACGACAAGGTCTACCTCTACAGCCAGTTCGAGGTGCCTGACGCCCGCCGGGTGTTCACCACCTTCGAGCAGCCCGACCTCAAGTCGGTCTTCACCTTCACCGTGACCGCCCCGTCGCACTGGGTCGTGGTCTCCAACGCGCCCACCCCCGAGCCGACCCCGGCCGGCGACGGCGTCGCGACCTGGAGCTTCCCGACGACCAAGCGGATGTCCACCTACATCACCGCGATCGTCGCCGGCGAGTACCACGGCGAGCTCGACACCTACGAGGGCAAGTTCGGCACCATCCCGCTCGGCCACTACTGCCGCCAGTCGCTCAAGGAGCACATGGACACCGCCGAGCTGGTCAAGCTGACCAAGCAGAGCTTCGCGTGGTTCGAGGAGCAGTTCGACTACCCCTACCCCTTCGGCAAGTACGACCAGCTCTACGTGCCGGAGTACAACGCGGGCGCGATGGAGAACGCCGGCTGCGTGACGCTCCGCGACGAGTACCTCCCCCGCAGCCGCCAGCCGCGCTCGTTCTTCGAGTTCCGCGCCTCCGTCATCACCCACGAGATGGCGCACATGTGGTTCGGCGACCTGGTCACCATGAAGTGGTGGGACGACCTCTGGCTCAACGAGTCGTTCGCCGAGTGGGCCTGCTACTGGTGCGAGGCCAACGCGACCGAGTTCGACGACGCCTGGACCGGCTTCGCCAACGCCCGCAAGCAGACCGGCTACCGCGCCGACCAGCTGCCCTCCACCCACCCGATCGCGGCCGACAACGTCGACCTGCACGCGGTCGAGGTCAACTTCGACATGATCACCTACGCCAAGGGCGCCTCGGTGCTCAAGCAGCTCGTGGCGTGGGTCGGCATCGAGCCGTTCCTCCAGGGCCTGCGCGCCTACTTCCGCGAGTGGGAGTACGGCAACCCGGAGTTCAAGGACCTGCTGGCCACGCTCGAGAAGGAGTCGGGCCGCGAGCTCCAGGGCTGGGCCCAGGAGTGGCTGCAGACCGCCGGCGTCAACACCCTCGCCCCCGCCTTCGAGGTGGCCGAGGACGGCACGTACTCCTCGTTCGCGGTCGCGCAGAGCGCGCACGCCGACTACCCGACGCTGCGTCGCCACCGCCTCGGCATCGGCCTCTACGACGAGGTCGACGGCCGCCTGGTCCGCCGCCAGTACCTCGAGATCGACGTCGAGGGCGCCACGACCGAGGTGCCGGAGCTGGTCGGCGTCGCGCAGCCCGCGCTGCTGCTGCTCAACGACGAGGACCACGCCTACGCCAAGATCCGCCTTGACGAGCGCTCGCTCGCCACGGCGATCTCCTCGCTGTCGGCCTTCGAGGACTCGCTGCCGCGCGCCCTGGTCTGGGGCGCCGCGTGGGACATGACCCGCGACGGCGAGATGCGCACCCGCGACTGGGTCGACCTGGTGCTGGCCAACATCGGCCGGGAGACCGACGCCTGGGCCGTCACCCGGATCCCGGCGTCGACCGCCCTGGCGGTCAACTTCTACTCCGACCCCGCCCACCGCGCCGACCTGCGCGCGACCTGGGAGTCGGGCCTGCGCGAGCTGCTGCTCGCCGCCGAGCCGGGCAGCGACCACCAGCTGACCTTCGCCCGGTCCTACGCCGCTGCCGCACACCGCGATGCCGCGCTCGACGACCTGATCGGGCTGCTCGACGGCTCGTTCGGCGTCGAGGGCCTCGCGGTCGACCAGGACCTCCGCTGGGCCCTGATCACCGCGCTGGCGAAGACCGGTCGGTTCGGCGACGCCGAGATCGACGCCGAGCTCGAGGTCGACCGCACCATCTCCGGCAAGGAGCAGGCCGCGGCCGCGCGCGTCGCGCAGCCCACGGCCGAGGCCAAGGCCGCCGGCTGGGCGGCGATCACCGACCCGGCCACGCCCAACGAGACCTCGCGCGAGATGGCGATGTCGATCTTCCGCTTCGGCCAGGAGGACGTGCTCGAGCCCTACCTCGAGAAGTTCCTCGACGCCGCGACGACGTTGATCGACACCCTCGGCTTCCACAAGGCCTCGACGGTCCTCGAGTACGGCTTCCCCAAGCCCCTCGGCAGCGAAGCCACGCTCGCCCGCCTCGACGCCTGGCTCGCCGACAACGACGCCCCCAAGGGCGCCCAGCGCTACATCGGCGAGGCGCGTGCCGAGATCGCCCGGGCGCTCGCCGCCCAGGCCTGCGACGCACGCTGACGACAGGCCCCACGGGCAGCAGACGAAGGGCCCC
>NZ_JBHLXH010000001.1:838331-855331 GCF_042432345.1 Nocardioides zeicaulis
CGTGTCCCGCCGGATCACGCCGAGTCGGCGCGAGTGTCCCGCCGACCACGCCGAGTCGGCGCGAGTGTCCCGCGATCGGGGACGTCCGCGCCGGCCCGGGGTCAGGCGTGCAGGGTGTTCTGCGGGCGGGCGTGGTCGGCGAGCATCGCGATGCCGCGCTGCAGGCCGCCCAGCAGGGTGCCGGAGGCGAACTCCGAGGACATGGCGAGCACGGCGAGCTCGACCTCGCCGTCGGTGAGGTGACGGCGCACCTCGCCACCGGTGACGACCTCGATCACCCGGCGTCCCGGGTCGACGAGGATCAGCACGCTGCGGGCCGGCGCGACCAGCCGGTTGTGCAGGCGGGTCGCCCAGGCGCGGGTGTCGTCCCCGTCGGTGGGGCCGACGTAGACCGAGAACTCGAACCGGCAGGACTGCTCGGCGAGACGGATGGAGCGGTCGAGAGCGAGGCGGTCGCTCTCGCTCAGCAGCTCACCAGCTGCCACGTGCCCCACCCGCTCGGGAGTCCTCGCCGTCGGGGGCGGGCAGCTCGGCGATGCCCTGGCGGGGACCGCCGATCCACTGGCCCTCGCCGTGCTCGTGGGTCGGCAGGAGCTTCTCGCCGCGGATCATCGCGGGCAGGAACACGGCGAGCGCGATGAGCACGAACAGCAGGAGCGGGGCGCCGAGGTAGAGGCCGAGGGCGTGCAGCAGGTCGGGCTCGAGCTGGGTCGTCTCGCCACCCCAGCCCTCCGGCACGTCGGCCTGCGCGGGCGCGGCCAGGAGGGCGAGCGCGGGCGTGGCGGCGAGGACGGCCAGGCGGCCGGCGCGACGGGCGCCGCGGGTCCGCTCGGGACGGGAGGGGCTGACGGGGGTGCTCACGGGGACAAGGGTATCGCCCATACTGGCCCGCATGTCCCACCCCCTCACGACCACGATCATCGCCGCGGCCGAGAGCTCCGGAAGCACCACGACCAGTGCTTGCGAGGACGGCGAGAACATCTGCCACTGGGTCTTCGAGCAGACCGGCGACTCCCGCCTGGCCGAGGTGGCCGACTGGGTCGTCGGCAAGCCCAGCGCCCTCGTGGGACTGGTCGTGATCGGGCTCCTGGTCCGGTGGCTGCTCCACCGGCTCATCGACCGGGTGACCCGGCGCGCGGAGACCGGGATGCTGCCCGACCGGGTGAGCCGCGCGATCACTGGCGGCCGGATGGGCGCCGCGCTCAACCTCACCGAGGACCCCGGCGCCACCCGGCGGGTCCAGCGCGCCGCGACCATGGGGTCGCTGCTCAAGAGCATCGTGAGCGGCGTCGTCTTCACCGTCGTCGCGCTGATGTTCATCTCCGAGCTCGGCTACGACATCGCCCCGCTGATCGCCAGCGCCGGCATCATCGGGGTCGCGCTCGGCTTCGGCTCCCAGACGCTGGTCAAGGACTTCCTGTCCGGCATCTTCATGATCTTCGAGGACCAGTACGGCGTCGGCGACGTCGTCGACCTGGGCGAGGCCTCCGGCACGGTCGAGGCCGTCAGCCTGCGCGTCACCCGGCTGCGCGACGTCAACGGGACGGTCTGGTACGTCCGCAACGGCGAGATCCTGCGCGTGGGCAACATGAGCCAGAACTGGGCGCGCACCGTGCTCGACGTGACCGTCGGCTACACCGAGGACCTCGTGAAGGTCCGGCGCGTGCTCGACGAGGTGGCCCACGACCTGTGGGACGACGAGGACTTCAAGGGCCTGATCGTCGAGCCGCCGGAGGTCTGGGGCGTGGAGTCGCTCGGCGTCGACGGCATCGTCGTCCGCGTCACCCTCAAGACCGCCCCGCTCGAGCAGTGGGCCGTCGCGCGGGCGATGCGGGAGCGGGTCAAGGTGCGCTTCGAGAACGAGGGCATCAACCTCGCGGTCGCGCAGCGCGTGATCTGGCAGGAGAGCGCCGCCTCGGCCGCGTCGGCGGAGCCGACCGAGGACGCCTGACCCCGGCCCGTCCGGCCCCCGGCGCGGCCGGCCGCGGCCGGCGCGGGACAATGAGACGGTGACCACGTTCTACGACGAGATCGGCGGCGAGGAGACGATCCGCACCATCGTCCACCGCTTCTACGAGGGCGTGGCCGGTGACGACGTGCTGCGGCCGATGTATCCCGAGGAGGACCTCGGTCCGGCCGAGGAGCGGTTCCGGCTGTTCCTGCAGCAGTACTGGGGCGGCCCGTCGACGTACTCCGAGACCCGGGGGCACCCGCGCCTGCGGATGCGGCACGCGCCCTTCAAGGTGACGCCCGAGGCGGCCCAGCACTGGCTGGTGCACTTCCGCGCCGGCCTCGACGCGGCCGACCTGACCCCCGAGCAGGACGAGCGGTTCTGGGACTACGTCACCCACGCGGCGCAGTTCATGGTCAACACCCTGGAGTGACGGCCCGGAACTCCTCGGGCACCGGGGCGGTCCGCCCGGTCGCGCTGTCGATGCACACGCCCACCACGCGGGCCCGCGCGAGCAGCTGGTCGCCGTCGCGCACCACCGACTCGAAGACCACCGAGGTGCTGCCGATGCGTGAGACCCAGGTGCGGCAGTCGTAGGGCTCGGCGCGGAAGAGGATCGGACGCCGGTAGTCGACGTCGGTCTGCGCCACGACGAGGTGGTAGCCGTCGCCGAGGTCGCGGCCCTGCGAGGTGAGCAGCTGGATGCGCGCCTCCTGGAAGTACTCGAAGTACTTCACGTTGTTGACGTGGCCGTAGACGTCGACGTCACTGAACCGCACGTGGACCGGGTACTGCCCGCCCGGCACGTCCACGACCTCGGGGGCCCGCGTCGGGCGCACCGGCTCCTCGGGCTCGAGGAGGCGCGTCAGCGACGCGCGCTCGGCGTCGTGGAGCCGGCGCGGGCGCTCGGTGGCGAAAACGTAGGGCGTCAGGACGGTGCGGGCGCGGAGGTAGACGGTGCGCTCACCCGGGGCGTCCTCGTGGAAGACCTCGTAGGCCATGGTGAAGCTGGCGGCACGGATCTCGGTCACCCAGCACTCGACCGAGACCGGCTCGGGGCTGAAGGTCAGCGAGGAGACGTAGGTGACCTCGTGGCGCACCACCACGACCCCCTCGGCGAGGTCGTCACCCCGGCTCTCCGGGACGTGGGTGCGGAACATGTCGACCCGCGCCTCCTGGAGGTAGTCCACGTAGGTGACGTTGTTGACGTGGCCCAGCAGGTCGAGGTCGGCCCACCTCAGCGGGCAGCGGTAGAGATGACGCACGCCCCGATCGTCGCAGAGTGCGCGCTCGGGGCGTGGGTCGGGACGGGGTCACTCGCCGTGGCGATCCGGTGGCGATCCGCCGGGGATCAGCCGGGGATCAGTGGGCGAAGTGGAGCTTCCCGTAGTACGCGGGGATGGACTCGTGACGCGCCTGGCGGTCCTGGCGGGTCGAGCGGAGGGTGGCGGGGAGCACGACCGCGGCCATCGCGATGGCGGCCACGGCGGCGATGCCGACGACGACGAGGAGGGTGATGGCTGCGGCGGGGTCGATGAGCTGCATGATCGATTCCTTTCTACAGATGAAGAACTTCTACGTATGTAGAACCATACTCTTCTACACCTGTAGTGCAAGGGGCGTGGGTAGTGTCCTGCGTCACCGCCGCACGCGCGCCCCCGAGAGGAGCCGGATGACCCCCGCCGACCAGCAGCTGACACCGCGTCGGCGCACGATCCTTGGCGCCGCGACGTCGGTCCTGGCCCAGCAGGGCAACCGGGGCCTGACGCACCGCGCGGTCGACCGGCAGGCCGGCCTCCCGGAGGGCACCAGCTCGGCGTACTTCCGCACCCGCGGGGCGCTGCTCGGGGCGCTCGGTGACTTCGTGGCCCACCGCCTCGCCGCCGACGTCGAGGCGCTCGGCGAGCGCCTCGCGGACTGTCCGGGCGACCACGAGCGGGCGGTGGCCGAGGTGTCCGGGCTGTTCTCGCAGTGGCTGGAGCAGCCCGACCTGCTGATGGCGCGCCTCGAGCTCACCGTCGCCGCCACCCGCGACACCGTGCTCGCCGAGCGGTTCCACCTGTGGCGCGAGGACCTCGTCCGCACCGTCCACCAGGTCCTGGCCGGAGCAGGGAAGGACGGCCGCGCCTCGGCGGAGACGCTGGTGGCTGCCCTCGACGGCGTGCTGCTGGCCTCGCTCCTGCAGCCCGTCGGGACGCGGCAGGACTTCGTCGCCGAGAGCGTCGAGCAGCTCCTCGCCGGTCTTGGCGGCGACGACGCTCCGGCGTGACGGTGGCCACACCCGCGCACGTTCCGCCCCCACCGGTCGCGGACTAGGGTTCCGGGAGACCGTTCGACCGACCCGTGACCGGAGTTCTCCATGCCCGAGGCAGTGATCGTTTCCGCAGCGCGCTCCCCCATCGGCCGCGCCAACAAGGGCTCGCTGAAGGACTTCCGGCCCGACGACCTCACCGCACTGGTGGTGCAGGCCGCGCTCGACAAGATCCCCGCCCTCGACCCGACGACGATCGAGGACCTGCTGCTCGGGTGCGGCCTCCCGGGCGGCGAGTCGGGCAACAACATGGCGCGCGTGGTCACCACCCTGCTGGGGCTCGAGGTCCCGGGCGCCACCGTCACCCGCTACTGCTCCTCCTCGGTGCAGACCACCCGGATGGCCTTCCACGCCATCAAGGCGGGCGAGGGCGACGTGTTCGTCTCCGCCGGTGTCGAGACGGTGTCGCGCTTCGCCAAGGGCACCTCCGACCACATCCCCGGCACCCGCAACCCGCTCTTCGAGGCCGCCGGCGCCCGCACCGACGCGTACGCCCAGGGCGGCCAAGCCTGGCGCGACCCGCGCGAGGACGGCGAGCTCCCCGACATCTACATCGCGATGGGGCAGACGGCCGAGAACGTCGCCCGGCTGCGCGGCCTGGACCGCAAGGAGCTCGACGAGTTCGCCGTGCGCTCGCAGAACCTGGCCGAGAAGGCCATCGCCGACGGCTTCTGGGAGCGCGAGATCACCCCGGTCACCACTCCCGACGGCACCGTCGTGACCAAGGACGACGGACCCCGCGCCGGGGTGACCTACGAGGGCATCGCCGGCCTCGACCCGGTCTTCCGCCCCGATGGCGTCGTCACCGCCGGCAACTGCTGCGCGCTCAACGACGGCGCGGCCGCCGTGGTCGTCATGTCCGACACCCGCGCCGCGGAGCTCGGGCTCACCCCGCTCGCGCGCATCGTCTCGACCGGGGTCTCCGGCCTCTCCCCCGAGATCATGGGCCTCGGCCCTGTCGAGGCGACCCGCAACGCGCTCAAGCACGCCGGGATGACCATCGACGACATCGACCTCGTGGAGATCAACGAGGCGTTCGCCGCGCAGGTGGTGCCGTCCTACCAGGAGCTGGGCATCGACCTCGACCGGCTCAACGTCAACGGCGGCGCGATCGCCGTGGGCCACCCGTTCGGCATGACCGGCGCGCGCCTGCAGAACACGATGATCAACAGCCTGGACTGGCACGACAAGTCCACCGGCCTGATCACCATGTGCGTCGGCGGCGGTCAGGGCATGGCGCTCATCCTCGAGCGGACCGCCTGACACTAGGCTCTCCCCATGACGTCTGAGGGGGAGGTGCGCTGGCTCGACGACGGGCAGCAGCGCTCGTGGCGCGCGTTGATGATGGGGATGACCCTGCTGCTCGAGCGGCTGGACGACGACCTGTCGCGTGAGTTCGGGATGTCGCTCACCGAGTACGAGGTGCTGGTGCGGCTCTCCGAGCGTCCGGGACGTGCCATGCGGATGGCGCAGCTCGCCGACGCGATGGCGCACTCGCGCAGCCGGGTGACCCACACGGTCGCCCGGATGGAGGGCGCCGGCTACGTCACCCGCGGCACCACGCCCGAGGACGGCCGCGGCGTCGTCGCCACCATGACCCCCGAGGGGTACGACCTGCTGGTGCGGGCCGCGCCCTGCCACGTCGAGAGCGTGCGGCGCAACATGGTCGACCTGGTCGACCCCGACGACTTCGCGGCCGTCGGACGCGTCTTCGACCGCGTCGCCGACCACCTCGTCGCCCGGCACCCGGAGTCCGAGCTCCGCTGACGACCCCGCCGGCGCTGCCGCTTCGCCATGGGATGTGGGGACGTACCGCACGTCCCTCACGCAACGGCGTGGGGGAAGTGCAGGTCCGACGACATGCCATGGTGAAGCAACGCCGGCGCGCCAGCGCCGGCGCGGGCACCGGGCGGGCGCGCCGGCGGGTGGCGCGGGTCAGTCGCGGGTCAGGCGGCGGTGCGTGACCCGGTGCGGTCGCGCGGCGTCGATGCCGAGACGCTCGATCTTGTTCTCCTCGTAGGAGGCGAAGTTGCCCTCGAACCAGAACCACTTGGCCGGGTCCTTGTCGTCGCCCTCCCACGCGAGGATGTGGGTGGCGACACGGTCGAGGAACCACCGGTCGTGGGAGGTGACCACGGCGCAGCCGGGGAACTCGAGCAGCGCGTCCTCAAGGGAGGACAGGGTCTCGACGTCGAGGTCGTTGGTGGGCTCGTCGAGGAGCAGCATGTTGCCGCCCATCTTCAGCGTCAGCGCCAGGTTGAGGCGGTTGCGCTCTCCACCGGAGAGCACGCCGGCCTTCTTCTGCTGGTCGGGGCCCTTGAAGCCGAACGAGGCGACGTAGGCGCGCGAGTTCATCTCGAAGTTCGCGACCTTGATGAAGTCCAGCCCGTCGGAGACGACCTCCCACACGTTCTTGTTGGGGTCGATGCCGCCGCGGGTCTGGTCCACGTAGGAGATCTTGACGGTCTGACCGACCTTGAGGTCGCCCGCGTCGGGCTCCTCCTGGCCGGTGATCATCCGGAACAGCGTGGTCTTGCCGACGCCGTTGGGACCGATCACGCCGACGATGCCGGCGCGCGGGAGCTTGAAGGACAGGTCGTGCATGAGGGTGCGGCCCTCGAAGCCCTTCTCGAGGTCGTCGGCCTCGAGCACGATGTCACCCAGGCGCGGACCGGCCGGGATGTTGATCTCGGACGTGTCGATCTTGCGCATCCGGTCGGCCTCGGCCGCCATCTCCTCGTAACGCGCGAGACGCGACCGGCTCTTGGTCTGGCGGGCCTTGGCGTTGGAGCGGACCCACTCCAGCTCCTTCTCGAGCATCTTGGCGCGCTTGGCGTCCTTCTGGCCCTCGACCTTGAGGCGGTCGCGCTTGGTCTCGAGGTAGGTCGAGTAGTTGCCCTCGTAGCCGTGGATCTGGCCGCGGTCGACCTCGGCGATCCACTCGGCGACGTTGTCGAGGAAGTACCGGTCGTGGGTGATCGCCATGACGGCGCCGGGGTAGGTCTTGAGGTGGCCCTCGAGCCACTGCACCGACTCGGCGTCGAGGTGGTTGGTGGGCTCGTCGAGGAGCAGCAGGTCGGGCTGCTCGAGCAGCAGCTTGCACAGCGCGACGCGGCGGCGCTCACCACCGGAGAGGTTGTCGACGATCGCGTCCGGCGGCGGGCAGCGCAGGGCGTCCATGGCCTGGTCGAGCCGGCTGTCGAGGTCCCACGCGTTGGCGTTGTCGAGCTCGGTCTGCAGGTCGCCGGTCTCCTGCATCAGGGCGTCCTGGTCGGCGTCGGGCTCGCCCATCTCCATGTACGCCTCCTCGAGGCGCTTCATCTTGCCCTTGAGCTCGGCGACGGCCTCCTCGACGTTCTCCAGGACCGTCTTGCCCTCGGTCAGCGGCGGCTCCTGCTGGAGCATGCCGACCGTGGCCTCGGGGTCCTTGATCGCGTCGCCGTTGTTGGCGTGCTCGAGCCCGGCCATGATCTTGAACAGCGTGGACTTGCCGGCGCCGTTGGGGCCGACGACTCCGATCTTGGCCCCGTGGAGGAACGAGAGGGTGACGTTGTCGAGGACGACCTTGTCACCGTGGGCCTTGCGCACGTTGCGCAGCGTGAAGACGTACTCAGCCATGCGGGCGAGCCTACGGGGAAGCGCCCCCGCGCCGACAATCGCACTCCCGCGGACCTGCCTCAGGCGGCCCGGGGCTCGTCCGTCCCGGTGGCGGGCCCGTCGGCCACCTCCCGTGCCGGGCGGGTGAGGACGCTCGTGCCCTGGGTCAGGTCGTGGCCGACGGAACTGGCGACGACCTCGAAGGAGGTCTGCGGCTTTCCCTCGCGGTCCCACACGTCGGCGACCAGCCGGCCGTGGACGATGACCGGCTCGCCGGTGTGGAGCGAGTCGGCGACGTTGCGGGCGAGCCGGTTCCACGCCTTGACCGTGTGCCACGACGGCGTGCCCCGCACCCACTCGCCGTCGCGGAACCGGCTCGGGGTGCAGGCGACACGGAAGGACGCCACGCACCGGTCGCCGGAGAGCTCGCGGAGGGTGACCTCGCCCCCGACCAGTCCGGTCAGGGTGATCTGGGTGTCGTTCATGGTGCGCTCCCGTGTCTGGCGACGGCCGACCCGTCGCGGTCGCACCAGACTGCGCAGCGCGACCGACAGCCGCGAGCCGTGCCCCCTTCGCCCTGTGGACAGCGGACGGGACTGCCGACCTGTGGACGGTCGGTGGCCCGCGATCCTCAGCGCAGCGCGGCGGAGAGCGCCTCGCGCACCTCGGCGTAGGAGGCGAGCTCGGCCTGCACCGGTGCGACGACGACCTCCTGCGAGACCTCCGAGATCGCGTCGCGCAGGCGCTTGTCGGCCGTGCGGGCCCGCTTGCGGGCGGTCATCGCGACCAGCCAGCGGCAGACCAGCGCGAGCAGCAGCCCGAGCAGGATCCCCCCGACCAGCAGGAGGGTGGGCAGCGGGAAGGCGCCGACCTCCGGGGTCGGGATGTCCGGCAGGCGCGCGTAGCTGTTGAGGGCGAGCAGCCCCAGCCACCCGGCCCCGACGATCGCGGAGAGGATCAGGAGGTACTGCAGCACCCGCACCAGCCCGGCCCACGCCGGGATCCGGTCGGCGCCGAGGTCGGTGGAGGCGACGGCCCGGTCGAGCCGGTCGCCGAGGTCGGGCAGGCGCGAGACCGACGCGCTGCGGATCGCGGCCGCCCAGGACGGCGCCATCCCCTCCCCCACCTGGTCGGCGAGAGCCCGCACCTCGGTGTCGACCCGGGCCCGCTGGACGCCGGTGGCCTTCGGGACCGACGTGCGGGCGGTGCCGGTGAGCGCCTTGCCGGCGCTGCCGAGGTCGAGGTGGAGGCGCTTCAGCGGGTCGGGCTTGAGCCGCGAGAACCAGGCTGTCACCGGCCAGCCGGTGGCGCGGTTGGCGCGCAGGCGGGTCGAGTCGGCGACCGCCTGCACGACGGTCGGGACGCCGGCGGCCTCGCTGAACGCGTCGTCGAGGGCCGCGACCCGCTCCTTGGACAGGGTGGGGGCCTTGCCCGTGCCGACAGCCTCCTGGAGCCGCTCGGCGGCGGTGCGGACGTCGGCCTCGAGGCGCGCCCGGGTGACCTTCTTCTCCGCGACCCGCTTGACGATCATCGCGCGGAGCTCGTCGACGCCCCAGCCGTTGCGGGCGCTGACCGGCACCACCGGGACGCCCTGCAGGCCGTCGGCCTCGAGCAGCCGGCGTACGTCGTCGACCATCGACGCACGACGGTCCTCCGGCACGGTGTCGATGTGGTTGAGCACCACGAGCATCACGTCGCGGTGGCCGGCCAGCGGCTTGAGGAAGCGGTCGTGGATCGCGGCGTCGGCGTACTTCTGCGGGTCGAGCACCCACACCATCAGGTCGGCGAGCTGCACGAGCCGCTCGACCTCGAGGTGGTGGGAGACCTCGGTGGAGTCGTGGTCGGGGAGGTCGAGCAGCACGACGCCGCGCATCTCGGCGTCCTCGTCGGCCTTCGAGAGCATCGAGTCGCGGGTGACCTGGTGACGGGCCGGGATGCCGAGCCACTCCAGCAGCTCCTCGGCCCCCTCCTTGCCCCACACGCACGCCGTGGCCCACGACGTCGTCGGACGGCGCACGCCGACCGCGGACAGCTCGAGCTGGGTGAGGGCGTTGAACGTCGAGGACTTGCCGGAGCCCGTGGCGCCGGCGAGCGCGACCACCGTGTGGTCGGCGGAGAGCCGGAGCCGACTGGCGGCCCGGTCGGCGACCTGCTGGGCCTGGTCGACGACCGCGTCGTCGACCCGGCCGCGGGACGCGGCAGCGGCACGCTCGAGGCCCGCCACCCGGGCACCCACGTCAGAGCTCCTGGTGACCAGCTTCTTGGCCCCTTCGAGCAACGACGTCATGACTCCCTCACTGCACCCGGTGGACTTCCTCGACCCCAACCCTAGGGGGCCCCGCCACCGCTGTCCGAAACCGAGGGGGTGTGGGTTGCGGCATAGCGCAGGTCGTCGACCTTGCGGGCCGCCGACCGCATGCGCTCCGGGGCGTCCGGGGAGACCTCCAGGCTGTCGAGCAGGTCGGTGTAGCGGCGGCGCTCGCTGTCGAGCAGCTCGGTCACCGACACCTGCAGCCGCTGGCGCGCCCGCTCGGCCAGCGAGCGGACCGCCTGGTCGCCGAAGACGGCCTCGAGGAGCTTCTGCCCGAGCACGGCGGAGCCGCCGGCGATCCCGGCCTCCGCACCGGTGACGCCGGCGGTGTGGGCGAAGACGACCACCATCAGGGCCACGGACAGGCCGTTGACGCCGAAGGCGAGGAAGCGCGCGGTCGAACGCTTGTCGGCGCCCTCGGTGCGGACCATCTCGAGCACGTCGGCCTGCCAGTCGCGCACAGCACGCTCGGCGCGGCGGCGGAAGTCGCGCGAGGCCCGGCCGAGGTCCTCGCCGGCGTCGGCGAGCAGCGCCTGCCCCGCGGCGGTGCTGCGCCACCCGGCCTCGGCGCGCTCGGCGGCCGCCTCGGCGTGCTCGAGCACGAGGGTCTCCAGGCCGGACTCCACCGCGACCGTGACCCGCTCGGCCTGCTGCGGCTTGCCCTTGACGGCGTTGACCACGCGGTCGCGGATCCAGCCGACGCGGGTCTCCAGCGACTTGAGCAGCTCGCCGGTGCCGACGAACTCCTGCCAGCGCGCGAGCACCTCGCCGCGCAGCAGCGTGCCGTCGGCCGACGCCTCGCCGATGGCGGTGACGGCGCGGTCGTAGGCCTCGTTGGCGTCCTCGCGCAGCCGACGCACGGCGTCGGTCTGCTCGGTGGCGGCGTCGGCGACCGAGTGCGTACGCCGCGCGAGCGTGCGGATCGCGCCGTCGAGGGTCTGCTGCACGACGGCGGCGCGCGCCTCCTGGTCGTCGGCCAGCGCCTGCAGCCAGGAGCGCACGTCGACGACCGCCGACGAGGGCAGCAGCCCCATCTCGGAGACCGGTCCCTCCTCGACGACGAACAGCGGCGAGTCCTTGAGCCCACGGCTGGCCAGCATCCGCGCGAGGTGGGTCGAGATCGTCTCCACCGCCTCCTGCGGGGTCCGGTCGAGCACGATGGCGACGGCCGCGGACCGCTCGGCGGCCTTGCGCAGGAAGTCCCACGGCACCTGGTCGGCGTAGCGCGCCGCCGAGGTCACGAACAGCCACAGGTCGGCCGCGGCGAGCAGCTGCGCGGCCAGCACGCGGTTGCGCTCCTCCACCGAGTCGATGTCGGGGGCGTCGAGGATGGCCAGACCGGGCGTCATCGCCGGCGACGCCACGAGCTGGAGGGCATCGGGGTCGTTGGTCTGGCGGGTGACCCGCTCGAGCTCGGGCAGCAGCCGATCCTGGCCGAACCACCGCGCGTCGTCGGGGTGGTGCACCAGGACGGGCGAGCGCGTCGTGGGGCGCAGCACGCCGGGGGTGGTCACCCGGGTGCCGACGATCGAGTTCACGAGCGTCGACTTGCCGGCGCCGGTGGACCCGCCGACGACCGCGAGCAGCGGGGCGTCGAGGGTCATCAGGCGCGGGATGACGTAGTCCTCGAGCTGGTCGACCATCTCGGTGCGCGACGTGCGCTGCTCCTCGGCCCCCGGCAGGTCGAGCGGGAGCCGGGCGTCCTGCAGCGCGCCACGCAGCCGGACCAGGGCGGTGACCATCGCGGTCGCGGCATCGGGCGTACGGCGTCCGGGGAACGACGTCTGGTCGGCCGTCTCGTCGAGACCCTGCTCGCTGGCCTGGTCGGGGGTCTGGTCGGACTCGGTCATCGGGTCGGCACCACCTGTCCGGGGAAGGAGATGTAAGGGCGGATGGTCCGCAGGGCCACGACGTGCTCCTGGCCGCGCACGGAGAAGTCGGACGGCGCCGTGCCGCGCAGGTAGCGGTGGTGGAGGTAGCCGAGCTCCACCGCGGACGCCTGGTACGCGCGCATCGCGCGCTCCCCTTGCGGCCCGCCCTGCTGGCGGGCCCAGCGGCGCGCGTGCCGGCGGGCGCGGAGGTCGACCAGCCACGGGATGTCGGTGGCGGGGAGCAGGCCGCGGTCGGCGGCGTCCTGCAGGGCCGCGGCGAGCATCGGCCGCTCGGAGCGCCGGCGGTAGACCGCGAAGGCGACGACGGCGACGAACGCCGGCAGCATGAGCGTGCCGTAGACGACGAAGAAGTGGCCGGTGCCCGAGAGCGTCGAGGTGTTCCAGGCGGAGTGGAGCAGCGCCGCGACGACCAGCCCCGCCACGGGGGCGAGGAACCGGACGACCGGGCGGCGCGAGGCGATCGCGAGCCCCACACCGATGCCGGTGAACGCGGTGAAGAAGGGGTGCGCGAACGGGCTGATCAGGCAGCGAAGCACGAACGTCGCGGTGAGGGCGCTGGTGCCGCCGGGGCCCAGGCCGTCGGTGCCGTCGTAGGCGGCCGCGAGGTAGAGGATGTTCTCGGTGAAGGCGAAGCCGACGCCGACCATGCCGGCGTAGACGATCCCGTCGAGGACGCCGTCGAGCTCGTGGCGGCGCCACCAGAGCAGGAGCAGCAGGAACGCGCCCTTGGTCGCCTCCTCGGTGACGGGCGCGAGCACGCTCAGGCTCTCGCGCTCGCTGGTGCCGCCGGCGATGCCGATGCCCTGGAACACGAGCGCCGCGGCCGTGGCCACGAAGGCCCCCCAGAGCAGGCCGGCGACGAGGAGGCTGCGGGGCTCGGGCTCGTAGCGGTCGAGCCACATGAAGCAGCCGACCAGGGGCCCGACGGGGACGGCGGCCAGCACGGCGGCGAGGGCCAGTGATCCCGGTGCTCCGGACAGGCCGACGACCACCGCCATCGCGAGCCCGCCGAGCAGCACGAGCACGCCCACCACGATGGTGAAGGCGACACTGTCGCGTCGGGCCCGGTGCATGGCCCGACCCTAACGGAGCAGTGCCGGTCGTCACCGCTCCGCCGCACCCCCGCGGAGGGGGCACGGCCCTCTCCGGCGCCCGCGCGCGCGTCGTACAGTGGCGGCGTGAGCGAGCCCACTGCCGAGACCCCTGCCGAGACCGCTGCCGGAGGCGACCAGGCCACCGACGCCGCCGAGCCCCGGACGGAGTCGCACGACCCGGCCGTGCCGGCCGCCTACGCCGCGTTCATGCGTGAGGGATGGGGCAACCGCGACCTCGACCTGCCCCGCCACCCGGTCGCCGACTGGGCCGCCGCGCGGCGTGCCCGCCTGGCCGAGGCGTTCCCCGGCGAGCGGCTCGTGCTCCCCGCCGGCACCTTCAAGGTGCGCGCCAACGACACCGACTACCGCTTCCGGCCCGACACCGCCCACACCTACTTCACGGGCAACCAGACCTCCGACGCCGTGCTGGTGATCGACGACGGCGAGTCCGTGCTCTACGCACGCCCGCGCTCGGAGCGCGACAGCGACGAGTTCTTCCGCGACCGCCAGTACGGCGAGCTGTGGGCGGGTCGTCGCCCGTCGGCGCAGGAGATCTCCGACTCCCTCGGCATCGAGGTGCGCCACGTCAAGGACCTGCCGTCCTTCGACGACGACCGCAAGACCCGCGACCTGACCCGTGACGAGGACCTGGCCCGCGTCGCCGACGAGCTGCGGCTGGTCAAGGACGAGTGGGAGGTCGGCGAGCTCCAGGAGGCGTGCGACATCACCACGCTCGGCTTCGAGGACTCCGTGCGCGAGTGGGACCGGGTGCGCGAGTTCGGCGAGCGCTGGATCGAGGGCACCTTCTTCCGCCGCGCCCGCGCGATGGGCAACGACATCGGCTACGACTCGATCTGCGCCGGCGGCTCGCACGCCACGACGCTGCACTGGATCGACAACACCGGTGCCATCGAGCCCGGCAAGCTGGTGCTGCTCGACATGGGCGTCGAGGGCCACAACCTCTACACCGCCGACGTGACCCGCACGCTGCCGGTCGACGGCAGGTTCACCCCGCTCCAGCGCGAGCTCTACGACCTCGTGCAGAAGGCGCAGCAGGCGGGCATCGACGCCGTCGCCCCGGGCGCGGCGTTCCTGGCCGCCCACAACGCAGCCATGTCCGTCCTGGCCCACGGCCTCTCCGACATGGGGCTGCTCCCGGTCTCCGCCGAGGAGGCGCTCGACCCGGAGTCGAAGGTCTACGCGCGGTGGACGCTGCACGGCACCTCGCACATGCTCGGCATGGACGTCCACGACTGCGGCCGCGCGTCGGTCGACATCTACCCCAAGGGCGAGCTCGCGGAGGGCATGGTGCTCACCGTGGAGCCCGGGCTCTACTTCCAGGAGGACGACCTGCTGGTCCCGGAGGAGCTGCGCGGCATCGGCATCCGCATCGAGGACGACATCCTCGTCACCGCCGACGGCAACCGGAACCTCTCGGCCTCCCTCCCCCGCACCTCCGCCGACGTGGAGGAGTGGATGGGGTCCCGCATCGGTGGCTGACGCGGCGCCGGCGCCCAGCCTCACGCTCGTCGACGGGGTCCCCCGCTGCCACCACTTCGACGCGTCCCGCTGCCGCTCCTGCACCTTGCTGGGCCTCACGCGGGGCCGGCAGCTCTCCGGCAAGGAGGCGCACGCCCGCTCGCTCGTCGACGCGCCGACGTGGCTGCCCACGGTCGCAGGTGAGGACGCCGGCTTCCGCAACAAGGCGAAGATGGTGGTGGGCGGCTCCGTCGAGGCCCCCACGCTCGGCATCCTGGACCGGGACCTCGCCGGCGTCGACCTGCACGACTGCGGGCTGCACTCCGACGGCCTCCGCGCCGCGCTGGACCGGATCGCCTCGTGGGTCAGCAGCGCCGGCCTGGTGCCGTACGACGTCGCGGCGCGGTCCGGCGAGCTCAAGCACGTGCTGCTCACCGAGTCCCCCGACGGCGAGCTCCTGCTGCGGCTGGTCATGCGCTCTACCGCGCTGGAGGCCCGGGTCCGCTCACGCCTCCCGGCGCTGCGGGAGTCCGTGCCGGGGCTGCGGGTGGTGACGATCAACGTCCAGCCCGAGCACAAGGCAGTCCTCGAGGGCGAGCGCGAGGTCGTGCTGACCCCGGACGCGGTGCTGCCGATGCGCCTGGCCACCGGCGTCACGCTGCGGCTGGGACCGAGGTCGTTCTTCCAGACCAACACCCCGGTCGCCGAGGCCCTCTACGACCAGGCCCGGCGGTGGGTCGACCACCTCCCCGACGTGCTGACCGTGTGGGACCTCTACTGCGGTGTCGGCGGCTTCGCGCTCCACCTCGCGGCCCCGGGACGCGACCTGCTCGGGGTGGAGGTCTCCGCCGACGCCGTCGACGCGGCGAGGGCCACGGCGGCCGACCTGGGCGTGCCGGCGCGCTTCGTCGCCGCGGACGCGACGGCGTACGCCCTCGCAGCGGACCCCGGCGCCCTGCCCGACCTCGTCGTGGTCAACCCGCCCCGGCGCGGGATCGGAGCGGACCTGGCCGGCTGGCTGGAGGACTCAGGGGTGCGGCACGTCGTCTACTCCTCGTGCAACGCCGTGACGCTGGCGCGCGACCTCGCGGCGATGCCGTCGTGGCGGCCGGTGGAGGCACGCGTGCTCGACATGTTCCCCCACACCGACCACTACGAGGTGATGGTGCTGCTGTCGCGCGGACGGTGAAGATTCCCCCGTTCCCCCGCCGGCCACCGGCCGACCGTGACATCTTCCGCGCGTGCGAACCTCACTCCTCCGCCGCGGCACCGCCGCCGCCATCCTCTCGATCGTGTCCGCAGGGCTCATCGCCCTCACCGCGCCCGCCGCGAACGCCCAGGCGACCCGCACCTGGGTGTCCGGCGTCGGCGACGACGTCAACCCGTGCTCGCGCACGGCTCCGTGCAAGACCTTCGCGGGCGCCATCTCCAAGACCGCCGCCGGCGGCACCATCAGCGCACTGGACAGCGGCGGCTTCGGCGCCGTCACCATCACCAAGTCGATCATCCTCGACGGCACGGGCACCCAGGCCTCGATCCTGGCGACGGGCACCAACGGCGTCGTCGTCGCCAGCGACACCGCCGACGTCGTGCTCCGCAACCTCGACATCACCGGGTCGAACCCCGTCACCGGCTGCGGCGGCCTCAGCGGCGTCAAGGCCAACGCAGCGAACTCGCTGCGCCTCGACGGGGTCTCGATCACGGGCTTCCAGCGCGGGGTGGAGCTGCCCCTCGGCACCGCCAACCCGGACGTCTTCGTCGACGTCACGCTCCACGCCGTGAACCTGGCGAACAACTGCACGGCCGGGGTCTCGGCCGAGCCGACCAACGGGCGACGTACGCGCGTGGTGCTCGCCGACTCGCACGTCAGCACCTCGAACCAGGCCTTCGTCGCCGGTCCGGGTTCCGAGGCGTGGGTGTCCTCCTCGAGCCTGAGCCTGAACAACGTCGGCATCGTCGCCAGCGGTGCTGCGGTGCACGACATGTGCGGCAACACGCTGGTCGGCAACGCGACCGACTCCGCCTTCACCGACGTGGCCGCCGCGTGCGCGCCCGCCGCGACGCCTGCCCCGGCACCGTCCCCGACGCCCGCCCCGACACCCGCGACGGTGCAGGTCGAGGTGCCGGTGTACGTCCCCACGCCGGTGCCGGCGACGTACTGCGTGGTCCCGAGGCTCACCGGCCTCAGCGTGACCAGGGCGCGCGCCGCCCTCGACAAGGCCGGGTGCGAGCTCGGCAAGGTGTCGAAGGCGAAGGCCCGGGCAGCCAGGCGCGGCACCGTGCTCAGCCAGGCCGTCCCGGCCAGGCTCGAGGTCCGCAGCGGAACGAAGGTCGCGGTGAAGATCGGGAGGTAGTCCCCGCGACG
>NZ_JBHLXH010000001.1:855386-857826 GCF_042432345.1 Nocardioides zeicaulis
TCGTCACGCGTGGAGCCTCAGCCGCGACGCACCTTCTGGCTGCGACCCATGCTGCTGAGGCTGATGCCGGAGCGGAAGGCGTCGTCCACGTAGGCCGCGACGTTGGCCGAGCCGTCGGCCTGCGGGGTGACAGCCGTGCGCACCAGGCCGGCGCGGACCTGGACCCACGCGGGCGACCCGAGGCAGGAGGTGGGGACGGACGTCACCAGCGTGTCGGCGGCGAGGTCGTAGCGTGCGCGCACGGTCCGGCACGGCTTGGTCTCCGCCCCCGTGATGGTGACGGTGTTGCCCTCGACGGTGACGGTGGCGCCCGACCCCGGGCCGAGGGGGTACAGGTCGGCCCAGGCGCGCCCCTCTGCCTGGTTCACGGTGAGCTCGAAGCGGCCTTGCGGGGTGAAGATGCGGAAGTCGGCCGCCTGGCCGTCCACCTGCACCAGGTCGCGGAACTGCACGGTCAGCGTGAGGCGCTTGCGCGCGTGGTCGATGGTGGTGCGCGCGACGTCGACGGACGTCTCGTCGGGGGCGTCGAGGAACGGCGGGGCGTCGGCCGACGGCGCCGACCCGCCGAGCAGCGCTCCGAGAACCGCTCCCATGTTGACCGCCCGGGCATCGCCCGAGGCGTCGTCGACCGTCAGGCTCGCCGCGTGCGCGGCCACGGGGGTCAGGAGGAGGGCGGGGACGAGGAGGGCGGCCAGACGGGCGCCACGGCGAGGAGACATGGGCCGAACCCTAGTCAGGTGCGTCCTGACCTGTGACCTGAACCACGGAACAGTCCCTGCGCGCGACCGGTTGTGCCAGACGTGCGCCCTCCCCTGCCCGTCCCCACGACCGTCGGCGACCTGCTGACCCAGCGTCGTGCCGTGGACCTGCTGCGCACCGGGAGCGCGCTCTGTCGTCCTCGCCGCGCCGTCGACTGACCCCTCCGTCTGCACCCGGCACCCCGCGCCTGCACGGTGCCGTTCTCGAAAGGTTACCTTTTCAGTATGACTACTTCAGTTGAGGAGACGACGCCGCGTCGCGTGCGCCTCCCGTCCTTCGGCGTCCAGGTCCTGCTCGGCCTCGCGCTCGGCGTGGCCCTCGGGCTCGTCGCCCGCTCGATGGGCGCCGACGGCGTCGACGCCACGACCGGCGAGGTCGACCCGAACTGGCTCACCGAGACGCTGAGCACGATCGGGGGCACCTTCGTCACCCTGCTCCGTGCCGTCGTCCCGCCCCTGGTCTTCCTGGCGATCGTCGCCTCGATCGCCAACCTGCGCGAGGTGACCGGAGCCGCCCGCCTGGCGTGGAAGACGCTCGTCTGGTTCGCCGGGACCGCGCTCATCGCCGTGAGCATCGGCATCGTGCTCGGCCTGGTCCTCAAGCCGGGTGAGCACACGAGCGTCGCCGCCGACGCCGCGTCGACGCCGTCGACCACGGGCTCGTGGCTCGACTTCCTGACCGGCCTGGTGCCGGCCAACGTGCTCGGCCTCGAGGGCTCGGCCTCCCCCGACGGCAGCGTGTCCATGTCGTTCAACGTGCTGCAGATCCTCGTGGTGGCCATCGCCGTCGGCATCGCGACCCTCAAGGTCGGCGAGGCGGCCGACCCGTTCCTGACCTTCGTCCGCTCGGCGCTCGCCGTCGTGCAGAAGGTGCTGTGGTGGATCATCCTGCTGGCCCCGATCGCGACCGTAGGCCTGCTCGGCAACGCGGTGGCCAGCTATGGCTGGGACGCCCTCGGCTCGCTGGGCACCTTCGCCCTCGCGATCTACGCCGGCCTCGCCCTGGTGCTGCTGGTGGTCTACCCCGTCCTGCTCAGGGTCAACGGCCTCTCGGTCCGCCAGTTCTTCTCCGGTGCGTGGCCCGCGACCTCGCTGGCCTTCGTCTCGCGCTCGTCGGTGGGCACGATGCCGCTGACGCAGAGCGTGACCGAGCGCAACCTCGGCGTGCCCCGCGCGTACGCGTCCTTCGCCGTGCCGCTCGGCGCGACGACCAAGATGGACGGCTGCGCCTCGATCTACCCGGCGATCTCGGCCATCTTCGTCGCGCAGTTCTTCGGCCTCGACCTCTCGATCACCGACTACGTGCTGATCGCGTTCGTCTCCGTGATCGGCTCCGCCGCCACCGCCGGCGTCACCGGCGCGACCGTGATGCTCACCCTCACGCTGTCCACGCTCGGGCTGCCGCTCGAGGGAGTAGGCCTGCTGCTGGCGATCGACCCGATCCTCGACATGGGCCGCACCGCGGTCAACGTCACGGGCCAGGCCCTGGTGCCGACGATCGTCGCGAAGCGCGAGGGCATCCTCGACCGCACGGTCTACGACGCACCGCGGGGTCGTACGCCCTGGCGCGAGGACGCCCCGACCGCCGAGCATCCGGTCGACGAGCAGGCCTCGGGTCGCGAGGTCGTGGGGGCCTCCGCTCGGAGCTGACCTCCCTCCGCGGCTGAGGGCCGCGACCAACC
>NZ_JBHLXH010000001.1:857858-904109 GCF_042432345.1 Nocardioides zeicaulis
GGCCGTTCGTCGTGCCCGGGGGTGCGAGCGGGCGGGCGAGGGGGTCCTCGTGGAGCGTTTCCGGACACGTGTTCACACAGCGCGGGACACGTCCGGTGGCACGTCGAGTCGGACGACGAGGGGCACAAAAGTGGCGGAACTACGGGCTCTCACGGCGATTGGGATCTCGAAGAATTATCAAGTTACCGTCAAGAAAGATCGAAGGTAAGTCGCATCTCGGCCGATGAGTCCAGTGTGATCTTCGATCGCGAACAACTCCACAGCGGACGCAGCTGAGCTCCCCCGTCCAGGGGTGATGCCGACGGCGTCCGTTCCTCTCCGGACTGTCTCGGGCAGTCCGGTAGGAAACCGGTCCCGCGGCGACGCAGTCCTCGGGGACCGCAGCACCACGACGACGGGCCCGCCTGTCCTCGGGTGCACCTGGCCGTGAACACCCCCGCGCGGCCAGCACCCCCCACCGGAAAGTGCTCTGAGAATGTCCCACACCACGAGAACGGCGACGGCCCTGCTGGCCGCCGCCGGCCTGGCAGGCGTCGCGATCGCCTCTGGCCCTGCCGGCGCCACCACCACCGACGCCGCCGCGGCGGTCGACGCCACCGTCAGCGCCGCCCAGCCGAACGCCAACGCCGGCACCGCCACGACGCTCAGCGTCGACGGCCGCAGCGGGCGCGTGCAGCAGGCCTACCTCCGCTTCACCGTCCCGAACGTCGTCGCCGGCGAGACCGTCGGCGCCCTCACCCTGCGGCTGCGCCCGAGCGTGTCCTCGGCCACCGGGGTGACCGTCTACCGCGCCGGCAACGGCTGGACCGAGGGCGCCCTCACCTGGTCGAACCGTCCCGCCACCACCGCCCGCCTGGGTGCGTCGGACGCGCTCGTCGACGGCACCACCGAGGTGATCGCCCTCGACCCCACCAAGGTGACGCCCGGTGAGGTGCTCAGCCTGCGCGTCGAGACCACGGCCAAGAAGACGCTGACCTTCGCCTCGTCGGAGTCGAAGACCAGCGCCGCCCGGCCGACGCTGCGCCTCAACGCGGCCGCCACCGACACCCCCACCAAGAGCCCGACGTCGACGACGACCTCGTCGCCGACCGCCAGCCCGACCACCTCGTCTCCGACGGCCAGCCCGACCACCTCGACGCCGACCGCGACGCCCACGGTGACCCCCACGGTCACGCCCACCGCGACCCCGACCGTCTCGCCCACCGCGACCCCGACGGTCGCCCCGACCGCGACGCCGACCCCCGTGCCCTCGTCGTCCTGGCCCCCGGCCGCGCCGGTGATGCCCAAGGTCGTCGGCATGAGCGCCCCCGCCAACCTCTGGCCCCAGCGCATCCAGGAGGTCGGCGCCAACGGCGTCAAGGCGCGCCGCATCTTCGCGGACCTGTCGTCGAGCGGCACGAGCCAGCTCTCGCTCATCCGCCAGACGATCGCCGACGGCATGATGCCGGTGATCTCCTACAAGGTGCCCGACCCGGCCGCCCTGGCCAACGGCTCCTACGACGCCTGGCTCGCCACGCTGCGCACGCAGCTCGTCGGCCTCGGCGCCCCGGTCACCGCGACCTTCTGGCACGAGCCGAACGGCGACATGGACCCGGCCGTCTTCCGTGCCGCGAGCCTGAAGTTCTTCAACGCCGTCGACGCCCCCTCCATCGCGGTGGGCCCGATCCTGAACGGCTGGCTGCTCGACCGCCGCGTCTCCGACTTCGCGGCGTTCACCGACGCCACGCTGCTCAACAAGTGGGAGTTCGTCGCGGTCGACTCCTACCAGAACGGCACCGCCACCAACCCCGGTGACCTGCTCCCGGCCCGCGCCATCCCCCTCCTCGCGTCGTGGATGGACTCGGTCGGCCACCCGAACACCCCGATCGGGCTCGGCGAGTACAACGGCTTCACCGCCGAGGCGATCGCCCAGGCCGGCGAGTCGATCCTCTCCACCCCGGAGCTGTGGTTCGGCCTGGCCTGGAACAGCACCGCCGGTGCCTACGCCCCGCTCGTCGGCGACCGCATCACCGCCTTCCAGCGGACCAAGGCCGACAGCCGCGCGGCCAGGTGAGCTGCCAGGTCAGGGCACGACCCTGACGTGAGAACGCCGCGAGGGCGTCAGGGCACCCACAGGTGCCCGGCGCCCTCGTCGCGCGTCCGGCTGCGGCGCAGCAGCCGGACCGTCCCCCACACCGCGGGCGGCACGAGCGCCCACACCACCAACGACCAGACCCAGCCGGTGCCGACCAGCGAGCCGAGGGTCGCGAGCACGACGCCCGGGACCTCCAGCGGTCCGGGCAGCAGGTCCAGCAGCGCCCGCCCGGGCGCGAGCAGGACCGAAGCCAGCAGCAGCCCGCCCGAGACCACGAGGGCCGCGGCCAGGCCGCGCCGCCGCGCGAGCGCCACGGCGAGGAGCCAGCCCACGACGGCCGGGACCAGCAGCACGCCGGCCACGCCGTAGCCGAACCGGCGCAGCTGACGGAACCCGTCGGTGCTGTCGGCCACCTCCGCCACCGCACCCTCGCGTGCGGTCACCGTGCCGATCCGGTCGGCGTAGACCTCGAGGGGCTTGCGCACCGCCGGCGAGGCCTCCCGTGCCCGGTCCTCCACGGCCGCCACCGCGAGGTCGACGAAGGCGGTGCCGTCGAGCCTCCCGTCCACGACCGTCAGGTCGCGGAACGCGTCGCGCAGCTGCTCCGAGGCGAGGACGTCGTCCACAGCGCGCTCGGCCTCGGCACGCTCCACCGGCGAGAAGGTGACCGCCGCCGCCTCCTCGACGTCGTCCACCAGGTCGGGCGCGATCTCGGCACGCACCTGGGGCACGCTCAGCAGCACCCCCATGAAGGCCCACGGGTGCTCCTCGTCGAACGCGTGCTGCACCGACATCGCGACCACCAGGGCCGTGGCGAGGAGGACCGCGGAGCCGACCCCGAGGCACAGGGACAGCACCGTCCGCACCCAGGCGACCACCGTGGCTGGCGTGGGGCCGCTCCCGTCGTCGAGGACGGACGTGCCGAGGGGCGGGGCTTGCGCGGGAACGGGTCCGGGGTCGCTCACGCGCACATCCTGCACGCCGGGCGCCCCGAGTGGCGGGCAACGTGACGAGCCCGGCGGGGCGGCTGGGATACTGGCGCCCGGCCCCCGTGGCGCAACGGATAGCGCAACGGCCTTCTAATCCGTGGGTTGCAGGTTCGAGTCCTGCCGGGGGCGCCAGGTGTCAGCAGGCCCGGTCGGCGTACGGGACGACGACGTCGACCCTTCCGTCCTCGACGGCGCCCTGGAGGACCCACCCGTCCTCGTCGAGGTCCGTTCCCTCGCAGGTCATGGTCACCCGTGCGTAGGTGTGCTCCCGGAGCACGTCCTGGAGCACGTCCTCGGGGACCCCGCCGGCCCGGACCGAGACCACGGCCTCGACGCCGTCCGACGTCTGCTGGACGTCCAGCACCGTGTACGTCTCGCTCTCGCCGGGGTCGTCCGCACCGCTGGCCAGCGCCGCCGCCAGCAGCCCGACGACCAGCGCCGCGCCGACCATGACCGCCTGCGCCGTGCGCGAACGCCCTCGCCTCCCCATGGCCGCGAACCTAGCCGGGTTCCGGGGCCGATGTCGGGGTTCCGCGCACGAGGGCTGACGACGACACGGTCGGGACGGTCCGGGGGCACGGCGACACGCCGCGGCACCTCCCCCGCCCGCGCCGGCCGACCGGCGAGGATCACCACAGGCCCCGCCACGTATGAGGTAGCGGGGCCGCACCCTTGCTAGGCGCCGGCGGCGTACGCGTCGATCTCGGCGGCGATGCGGGTCTTGACGTCGTCAGGCGCGAAGGACGCCGTGACGGCGGCCTTGGCCAGGTCGGCGACACCGCGCTCGTCGAGCCCGAGCAGGCTCGCGGCCACCTCGTAGTCGTGGTTGAGGGTGGTGGCGAACATGGGCGGGTCGTCGGAGTTGATGGTCACGCTCACGCCGGCGTCGACGAACGCCCGCAGCGGGTGCTCCTCGATCCGGTCGACCGCGCGCGTCGCGAGGTTGGAGGTCGGGCAGACCTCCAGCACCACGCCGGTGTCGGCGAGGTGCGCGAGCAGCGCGGGGTCCTGGGCGCTCGAGGTGCCGTGGCCGATGCGCTCGGCCCCCAGCAGGCGCAGGGAGTCCCACACGGTGTCGGGGCCGGTGGTCTCGCCGGCGTGCGGCACCGAGTGCAGGCCGGCGGCACGCGCGGCCTCGAAGTGCGGCTGGAACTGCGCGCGCGGGACGCCGATCTCCGGCCCGCCCAGGCCGAAGCCGACCAGGGCGTCGGTGCGGTGCTCGAGCGCGTAGGACAGGGTCGCGTCGGCGGCGGGCAGGCCCGACTCGCCGGGGATGTCGTAGACCCAGCGCAGCACCAGGCCGAAGTCGCGCTCGGCGGCGACGCGGGCGTCCTCGATCGCCTCGGTGTAGGCCTCGATCGCGATGCCGCGGATGACGGAGGTGTACGGGGTGCAGGTGAGCTCGGCGTAGCGGAGGTTCTGGCCCTCCGCCATCTCGCGGGCCACCTCGTAGGTCAGCAGCCGGATGTCCTCGGGCGTGCGGACCAGGTCGACCACCGAGAGGTAGACCTCGATGAAGTGGGCGAAGTCGCGGAAGGTGAAGAACTCACGCAGCCGCTCCAGGTCGCTGGGCACGCCCGCGTCAGGGTGCCGGGCGGCGAGCTCGGAGACGATGCGGGGCGAGGCCGACCCGACGTGGTGCACGTGCAGCTCGGCCTTCGGCAGACCGGTGATGAAGTTCTGGAGGCTCACCCGGCCGAGTGTGACAGCGCCGCTCCCGGCCGGGAGAATCCGCGTCGTCAGCTGCCCTGGACGAGGTCGGCGAGCGCCTGTGGGTCGGACTCCTTGCCGTCGATGAGGATCGTCGGCGTGCTGTTGTAGCCGTCCTTCGACATCTGGTCGGTGGCGTTCTTGATCCACTGCTCGTAGACCTTGCCCTCGACCTGGGGGCGCACCTCCGACTCGGTGGCGCCGGCCGCGACCGCCCGGTCGACGAGCTCGTCGTCGGTGAACCCGGCGCCGCCCTCCTCGGGCTGGTGGGCGTAGAGGTCGTCGTGGAACGCGCGGAACGCGTCGACACCGGCGGTGTCGAGCACCGCCAGTGCGGCGTTGAGCGCACGCGAGGAGTACTCGTTGGTCGAGGCGCGGTCCAGGAAGGAGATCATCCGGTACTCCAGGCGCACCTTGCCGGCGTCGACGGCCGCGGCGAGCGGCTGCCCGAGCTGGGCCTCGAGGTTCGCGCAGGCGGGGCACTGGAGGTCTTCGTAGACTGTCACGGTGCTGGGCGCGTCTGCGTCGCCGATGAAGATGCCGTAGCCGTCGAGCTCGGCGGGCGTGCCGTCGGAGGCGCCCGACCCGGAGGCGATCGAGGGCACGGTGTCCGCGACCTTGCCACTCGTGTCGCGGCTGCTCTGCCACCACGTCAGGCCACCCACGATCACGACCACCGCTGCGACGACCGACACGATCGCGACGATGCGGCGGCGGCGCTCCTCGGCCTGCTTCTGCCGCAGGGCCTCGGCGGCGCGCTGCTTGCGCGCCTCGCGCCGCTCAGGCGTGTTCTTCGACATGGGGGTTCCTCTCGTCGGTGTCGGCACCCGACGGGTCGGCGCTGCTGCCGAACAGCACCGGGTCGAGCGCCCAGCGGGAGCGCGGCCGGACGACCAGCCACGCGGACAGGGCCAGGAGACCCACGTCGCGCGCGATCTCCCAGGGGTACTTGGACGTCGCGTCGGCGTCGAACCCGCCCCCGCCGAAGCAGCCGCAGTCGATCTGCAGGCCGCGGGCCCAGGCGGAGGCGATGCCGACGATGAACGCGACGAAGAGCAGGGAGGACACGACCGCTGCGGCGCGGGTCAGCACGCCGAGCACCAGCAGCAGTCCCACCGCCACCTCGAGCACGGGCAGCAGGTGGCCCACGGTCGGCACGACCGCCTCGGGGAGCAGGTCGTACGCGCGGACCGCCCGGACGGACTCGGTGGGGTCGGGCAGCTTGAGCGCGCCCGCGACGATCCACACGACGCCGGTCACCAGGCGCGCGACGAGGCCGATCCAGTCCTTCACGGTCACGACCCTAGGAGGTGAGCCTGAGTCGACCCTGAGAAGGTCGTGCAGCGGGCACGGGCGGGCGCCGTCGGTGGTGCTCGGTAGGGTGGCCGGTCGTGAGCGACAGACTGGTGTGGATCGACTGCGAGATGACCGGACTCGACCTGGGCGCCGACGCGCTGATCGAGGTCGCGGCCCTGGTCACCGACTTCGAGCTCAACGTGCTCGGCGACGGCGTCGACGTCATCATCAAGCCGTCGCAGGAGGCGCTCGACCAGATGGTCGACTTCGTGCGGGGCATGCACGAGAAGTCCGGGCTGCTCGAGGAGCTCGACAGCGGCACCACCCTCGCCGAGGCCGAGGAGCAGGTCCTGGCCTACATCCGCGAGCACTGCGCCGACGGCAGCCGCCCGCCGCTCGCCGGCAACACCGTGGCCACCGACCGCGCCTTCCTGGCGCGCGACATGAGCGAGCTCGAGTCCTTCCTGCACTACCGCATCGTCGACGTCTCCTCGATCAAGGAGCTCTCCCGGCGCTGGTACCCCCGGGCCTACTTCGCCGCGCCGACCAAGCGCGGCAACCACCGCGCGCTCGCCGACATCCAGGAGAGCATCGAGGAGCTGCGCTACTACCGCGAGGCCGTCTTCGTGCCCCAGCCCGGCCCCGACAGCACCTCCGCCCGCGAGATCGCGGCCCGTCACGGCGGCACGCTGACCGGTCTCGGCCCCGAAGTCGACGGCGATGCGGGTTCCGCGGGCTGAGTGCCCTACACTTCACGTCGTCCTCGCCGACAGGCGAGGCATGGTGGGTATAGCTCAGCTGGTAGAGCGCCGCCTTGTGGTGGCGGATGTCGCGGGTTCAAGTCCCGTTACTCACCCTGGTGGGAGCCCCCGGCCTGGTCCAGGTCGGGGGCTCTGTCGTTCGCCCACCCGCTGGCGTTCACACGCCCCGTCCGACAGCGGACCACTCCGCGGTCGCTCCGGCGGCGGGATCCCCGGACAACCGCCGTGTGCCGCCACCGTCACCCAGCGAGCGCCGACCCTGGCGGCGTACGACACCCCCACCGGCCCCGACGCTGTCGTGTGCCGCCACCCTCAACCGGGGAGCGGCGACCCTGGCGGCGTACGACATCCCCAGCGGCCGCGACCATGCCGTATGCCGCCACCGTCACCCAGCGAGCGGCGGCCCTGGCGGCGTACGACATCCCCAGCGGCCCCGACCATGCCGCATGCCGCCACCCTCAACTGGATAGCGCCGACCCTGGCGGCGTACGACACCCCCACCGACCCCGACCATGCCGTATGCCGCCACCCTCAACTGGATAGCGCCGACCCTGGCGGGCTTCGGTCGGTCCACCCGCCCGGTCTCACCCGCGCGCCCGCGTCCTCCGCGGCAGGCCGACCGGCAGCCGGGTCGGCAACAGCGTCGGCAGCCGCACGGGCAGCCGCTGCCCGCCGAGCGGGTTCGCCTCCGCGACCCGGTCCATCGCGTCGACGATGTTGCGCAGGTTGATAATCAGCGCGCCGTAGACCGGCCACTCCGCGGAACGCTCGGTGGCGCGCATGTCCTCGCTGAGCCCGGAGAGTCGACGGCGGACGTCGCGGAGCAGCTCCGGGTCGGCCTCGCGCGCCGCGCGGCCCGCGTCGTCGAGCATCGCGAGCCACGGGGTGGCGAAGTCCTCCCCCCACGTCTCCCGGTGGGCCGACTGACCGCCGAGGGTGCGCGCCAGGCTGCGGGTCTCGGCGACGGCCTGCTCCATCCTGCGCAGCAGCTCGTGCAGGTCGCGGGGGTCACGCATCGCGCGGGCCTGGCGACGGGGGTTCATCCGGGCGCTCTCCTGGGCCTGCCGCACCATGCCCCACGCGCGGTCCAGGTCGCCGTCCAGGTCGCGGGTCCGGTCGATCCATCCGGCCACGTCCTCGTCCTGGCAACCGTCGCCGAGCCCGCCCGCCATGTCCGTGAGCAGCTCGCCGATGCGGTCGTCGATGCGGTCCATGGCCTCCACGGCCGTGCGACGACGCAGCGGCGGCCACACGAGCAGGTTGACGCCGAGCCCGACCACGACGCCGATCGCGGTGTCGAGCAGCCGCGCCACGAGCAGGACGTCGTCCTCGAAACCGGTGGTGAGGACCACCAGGCCGGTGGTCGCGATCGCCGTCGCCTCCGCCCCCAGCCAGGGCACGGCGCCGAGCACGAGCGCCACGACGAGCAGGATCGCGATCGACGGCGTCGTCAGCCCGAGCGTCTCCCCCACCGCGGTCGCGAGGAGCACCGCCACCACCGTGGCCGCCACCTGCTGCGCCCCCTTGGCGAAGGTCCGGTAGACGGTGGCGTGCACGACCAGCAACGCCGACCACGGCGCGAGGAACGGCTGGGACAGGTCGAGCACGCTCGCAGCGACCACCCAGGCGACGACCGCCGCCAGCACGGTCTTGGTGAGCTGGAGGACGTCGTTCCACCAGATCGGGTCGCCGAGGCGGTCCTCGGCCCGGCTGCGCACCTGCTCCCACATCCGGTCGACACTACGGGCGGGCCCCGGACCATGGCCCACCCCCCGGTGGAGGGTCCCCGCGCCGCTCCGCCGTCACGCAACCGCCAGGGTCTACCGTGGGCCGATGCACCCCGGCAGCAGCACCTATGACGTCGTCGTGGTGGGCGGCGGCCACAACGGACTGGTCAGCGCCGCCTACCTCGCCCGGGCCGGGCTCAGCGTCCTGGTGCTCGAGCGCCTCGGCCACACGGGCGGTGCCGCCGTCTCCGTCGAGCCGTTCGCGGGGCTGCCTGCCCGGCTCTCGCGCTACTCCTACCTCGTCAGCCTGATGCCCGAGCAGCTGATGGCCGAGCTCGACCTCGACGTGCGCCTCGCCTCGCGAACCACCGCGTCGTACACGCCCTGGGTCCGCGGCGACCGCTCCGGCGGCCTGCTCGTCGAGCGCCCCGAGGGCGAGGCGACGCGGGCGTCGTTCCGCGACCTGACCGGCGGCGACGAGGAGTACGCCGCGTGGCGGGACTTCTACGCCGCCGTCGGCCGGATGGCGGAGACGGTCGCGCCGACGCTGATGCAGCCCCTCCCCCTCGAGCGCGACGTGCGCGCGCTCGTCGACGACCGCACCTGGCGGGAGGTGGTCGCCGAGCCGCTGGGCCACGCGATCACCGCACGCTTCGCCGACGACACGGTGCGCGGCGTCGTGGCCACCGACGCCCTCATCGGCACCTTCGCCTCGCTCGACGACCCGTCGCTGGTGCAGAACCGCTGCTTCCTCTACCACCTCATCGGCAACGGCACCGGGGAGTGGCGCGTGCCGATCGGAGGCATGGGCGCGGTGACCGACGCCCTCGCCCGTGCCGCCACCGGGGCGGGCGCGGAGATCCTGACCGGTGCGGGGGTCAGCGCGATCGCCCCCGGCGCCGACGGCGTCGAGGTCCGCTTCCACGACGGCACCACCGAGCGCGCGGTCACCGGGCGCAGGGTCCTCTCGGGCGTCGCGCCCTGGGTGCTGCGGATCCTGCTGGGCGAGGGCGAGGACCCCGAGACCAAGCCCGTCGGGTCGCAGCTGAAGATCAACTTCCTCCTCGACCGGCTGCCCGCCCTGCGCTCCGGGGCCGACCCCGAGGTCGCCTTCGCCGGCACGCTGCACCTCTCCGAGGACTACACCCAGCTGGAGCGGGCGTACGACGCCGCGGCCGGCGGCGCGATCCCCGACCCCATGCCGGGCGAGGTCTACTGCCACAGCCTCACCGACCCCTCGATCCTCGGCGACCGTGCCGGGTCGGCCCACACCCTCACCTACTTCGGCCTGCACACCCCCGCGGGCCTCTTCGACGGCGACCCGGATGCCAAGGACCTCGCGGTGCGCCGGGCGATCGCCTCGATCGACGCCGTGCTCGCCGAGCCGATCGCGGACTGCCTGGCCACCGACGCCGAGGGCCGGCCCTGCATCGAGGCCAAGGTGCCGCAGGACGTCGAGCGCGACCTGGCGATGCCGGGCGGCCACATCTTCCACGGCGACCTCGAGTGGCCGTGGGCCCCCCACCGCGCCCGCCTCGACACCCCCGCTCAGCAGTGGGGCGTGCAGACCGACCACGCGTCCGTGCTGCTCTGCGGGTCGGGGGCGCGCCGCGGCGGCGCCGTCTCCGGGCTCGGCGGCCACAACGCCGCGCAGGCCGTGCTCGCCGAGCTGTGACCTCGATTTCGCCTGTCGGAGACGACGCTGTAGAGTTCTACTCGCTTCACCGCACGCGCCATTAGCTCAATTGGCAGAGCAGCTGACTCTTAATCAGCGGGTTCGGGGTTCGAGTCCCTGATGGCGTACAGAACGAAGAAGAGCCGGTCCCCTCGGGACCGGCTCTTCCTCGTTCTCCGTCTCGTGTGGTCGCGGGCGCTACTTGAAGATGCTGTAGCCGCCGGGTCCGACCGCGAGGCCGACGATGATCAGGACGATGCCCCACAGCACCTGCCCCCGGACGAGCGACACGATGCCGGACACCACGAGGATGACGGCGAGGATCCACAGCAAGAACAACATGGTCGTGCTCCCTTCGATCGGATCCTCCACCGTAGCCACGCGCGAGCGTGGCCACCAGAGCGAACCACCCCCGCGGGGGGTGTCCTGCTTCCGGACGTCCGGGGTGTCGACCGCACCGGCGATCAGCCGGCAGCCGGGCCCTCCTCGCGGAGCCTCGGCGGGGTGAAGCCCTCGGGCTTGAAGCCCGTCTTGTCGGCGTAGAACTCCCGCAGCACGTCCATGTCGGCGGACACGTCGCCGGTGACGTGGAACGTCGGCCCCCAGCCGACCGTGCGGGAGGGGACGTCGAGGAAGGCGAGGGTGACCGGGAGGCCGGTCTGCTGGGCGATCCGGTAGAACCCGGACTTCCAGTAGTCCCCGCGCGAGCGGGTGCCCTCGGCCGCGATGCCGATGAGCCAGGGGTCGCCGCCCTCGGACTCGGCGAGCAGCTGCTTGATGGTGGCGGCGGGGTTGCGGCGGTCGAGCTCGACCGCACCGGTGCGGCGCAGCAGCCAGCCGAGCGGGCCGACGAAGAGCTCCTGCTTGACCAGCAGCCGGATGGTGATGCCGTAGCGCCACGCCAGCAGCATGGTCAGCACCCAGTCCCAGTTGGAGGTGTGCGGGGCCCCGACGAGCACGCCGCGCTGCGGCACCTCGCCCACGGCCTTCCAGCGCACGGCTCGGAGCACGAGGCCGGCGATCCTACGACGCAGCACGGGCACGTCCCTTCCTGCGCTCGCGCGCCAGGTCCCAGAGGTAGTGGTCGAAGTCGACCTCCATGGTGTGGCGCGGCGAGGCGTAGAACCGCCGCGTCCCGCGCGCGTGCTCGGACGCCATCTGGCGTCGGACCACGGGGTCGGGGGGCGGGACGTAGGTCCCGGAGAGGGTCTCGGCGATCCAGGCCGCCTGCGCCTCGGCCAGCGGCATCACCGCGCCGATCGGCTGCAGCAGGCCCAGGAAGTAGAGGCCCGGCAGGTCGGGGTGCACGGTGCGCTTCCACAGCGGCAGGTCGTTGCCGTGCACCGGCACGAGGGCGGGGTCGAGGAACGGGAAGCTCACGCGGTAGCCCGTGGCCCAGACGACGAGGTCGGCCGGGGCGCTCGTGCCGTCGACGAAGACGACGCGGTCGCCGTCGAGGCGCTCGATGCCGGGCCGGGCGGTGATCGCGCCCGCGGCGAGGCGCTCGCGGATCCGCTCGGACTGGACCGGGTGGGACTGTCCCGGCTTGTGCTGCGGCGCGGGGAGGCCGTAGCGGGCCATGCTGCCGCCGGCGGCCATGGCCCCGATCCGCAGCCGGGTCGCGGTCACCCACCAGGGCACCCAGCCCGGCGGCAGCAGGCCCTGGTCGCTGGGCTTGCCGAGGAAGAACTTGCCGAGCACCCACTCGGTGCGGCGCACCGACCACGTCGTGGTGTGCGCGTGCACCGATGCCTCGACCGCGATGTCCATGGCGGAGTTGCCGGCGCCGACCACCACGACGTGGCGACCCGCGAGCTGCTCGGCGGAGCGGTAGTCGTGGGAGTGGATCTGCTCGCCGTCGAAGTCACCCGGGTAGGCCGGGTCGGGCCAGCGGGCGTCCCAGTGGTGGCCGTTGGCGACCAGCACCGCGTCGTACGTGCGGGTGTCGCTGCCGTCGGGGCCGGTGAACCGCACGTCCCACCGGCCGTCGGGGCGCCGCGAGACGTCGTCGACGCGGGTGTCGAAGGTGATCGTGTGGCGGAACCCGAAGTGGTCGACGTAGCGCTCGAAGTAGTCGCGGACCTGGTCGTGGCGCGCGTAGGGCGGGTAGTCCGCCGGCATCGGGAAGTCGGAGTAGGCCATGCGGGGGCACGAGGTGTTGATCTCGAGGGTGTCGTAGCAGGCGGACTGGCCGTTGGAGTTGCCGAGCACCCACGTGCCGCCGATGTCGCGGCCCGTCTCGAAGCAGTCGAAGCCGATGCCCGCGAGGTGGAGGTGCTTCGCGGCGGCGATCCCGGAGGACCCGGCGCCGATGATGCACGCCCGCGGCAACGACGGGTCGACGGGCACCGGCTCGGTGACCGCGGGAGCCCGGTGCGACTGCTTCACGTGGTAGGCCATCGGAGCTCCTCGGAGGGGGTGGGCTAGAGGTAGAGGCCCGTCGAGCCGCCTTCGAGGCGCTCGGCGGCCACCGCGTGGACGTCACGCTCGCGCATGACGACGTAGACCTCGCCCTGCACCTCGACCTCGGCCTTCTCCTCCGGGTCGAAGAGCACCCGGTCGCCGACCTCGACGGCACGGGCGTGGGGGCCGACGGCGATGACGCGCGACCAGGCCAGGCGACGCGCGCCCATGGCGGCGGTCGCGGGGATGACGATGCCGCCGCTGGAGCGCCGCTCGCCCGCCTCCTGGTCGACCTCGACGAGGAGGCGGTCGTGCAGCATCTTGATGGGGGCGGTGCCCCCGGTCATGCCGCCCGGCACGGTGCTCAGCGCGCGACCCTGCGCACGACGGCGAGCAGCACCACCACGCCGACGACGGCGCCGGCGGCCTTGAGGATGTTGTCGGTGCGGGGGGCGCCGCTCACGGGCTCGACGAAGTGCGCCTTCACGCTCTCCACCTGTCGCCCGACGATCGTCTTGGGGTGGGCGCGGTGGGCGAGCTGGTCGATGGTCGAGGCGAGCCGCTGGCGCGTCTCCTCGATCTCGCGCTCGAGCGCGCTCATGTCCTGGGTCACGCAGGAAGGCTACCAATGCGGCGGGGGTCGAAGCCCCACGGCAGCTCCAGCCTGTGGGCGGCCATCAACGGCTCGTCGGTCAGCACGTCGAAGGTGGGGCGGTCGGCCACCACGACCCCCTCGCTCAGCACCACGCTGCGGGGGCACAGCTCGAGCGCGTAGGGCAGGTCGTGGGTGACCATCAAGACGGTGACGTCGAGGCTGCGCAGGATGTCGGCGAGCTCACGGCGCGAGGCCGGGTCGAGGTTGGAGGAGGGCTCGTCGAGCACCAGCACCTCGGGCTCCATCGCGAGCACCGTGGCGACGGCCACCCGGCGGCGCTGGCCGTAGGAGAGGTGGTGCGGCGGGCGGTCGACGAAGTCGGCCATGCCGACCCGGTCGAGTGCGTCCATCACCCGGCGGTCGAGCTCGGCGCCCTTGACCCCGAGGTTGGCCGGGCCGAACGCGACGTCCTGGCGGACCGTGCCGAGGAACAGCTGGTCGTCGGGGTCCTGGAAGACGACGCCGACCCGGCGGCGCACCTCCTTGAGGTGCTGCCTGGCGACCGGGAGGCCGCTCACCTCGACCGTGCCGCGGCCGGCGGTGAGGATGCCGTTGAGGTGCAGCACCAAGGTGGTCTTGCCGGCGCCGTTGGGCCCGAGCAGCGCGACCCGCTCGCCGCGGTGCACGTGGAGGTCCACGCCGAACAGGGCCTGGTGACCGTCGGGGTAGGCGTAGGCCAGGTCGCGGACGTCCAGGACGGGGGTGCTCACTGCGGCAACCTACCGTCGTACCCGCGCGAGAGCATGGCGAGGTGGACGCGCTCGCCGCGCTCGTAGGACCGGATGAAGAGGGCACCGAGCGAGCGCGCCAGCACCGGCCAGTGGCGGGGCGATCGTGGGTCGCAGCCGCGCGAGCGCATGGCCGTGAGCATCCGCGCCATCTCGGCCGTGACCACGTCGAGGTAGCGGATCATGAAGCCCATGATCTGGACCACCAGCTCGGGCATCCGCAGCCGCTGGAGCCCCCGCAGCAGCTCCTGGGGCTCGGTGGTGGCGGCGAGGGTGAGCGAGGCGAGCACGCCGATGCTGCCCTTGACGAGCAGGGCCAGGCCCGCGTGCAGGCCGGCCTCCGAGACGCTCACGCCCAGGACCTCGGTCCGCGGGCCGTGGGAGATGAACGGCATCAGCAGCGCGAAGAACGCGAACGGCACCTCGACCACCATGCGCGGCAGGAGGTAGCGCAGCGGCACGCGCGAGAGGAGCACGACACCGAGCAGCAGGGCCGCCTCCGCGGCGAGCACGACGTAGGCCTGGCGCGGGGTCGCGACCACGACGAGCATGAACGCCAGCAGGGCCAGCAGCTTGAGGTGGGCGGGGGCGCGGTGGACCGGGCTGTGGCCGTGGAAGTGCAGCCGGTGACCGTGACCGGCGCCCATCAGGCGTCCGCGGGGTGCTGCTCGGGCGCGTCGGTGGGCTCGTGGGGCGCGCGGCGTCGCAGCACCCAGAACAACCCTGTGCTGAGGGCGAGCATGACGAGGACGCCCACCACGCCGGCGATGCCGCCCGACAGCCGGTCGTCCTCCACGCCCTTCGTGGCGTACCCGGCGAACGGGCTGTCGGACGACGCGTGGGGCTTCTCGGCGTCGATGAAGCCGGTCTTCTCCGCGACGTAGTTGAGGCCGTCGGGGTGGGAGCTGGCGTAGAAGCTGACCACGCCCGCGACCAGCAGCGAGACCAGGAGGAACGAGACGAAGAACGCGCGGTTGCTCGGACCGCCGGCCGGACGGGTGCTCACGGTGCCTCCACCTCCACGGTGCGGGTCTGCAGCTCGCGCCGCTCGATGAGGGGCCGCGCACCGCGCACCAGGTCCGGACGCGAGCGGACCACGCTGGCGACGACCAGACCGGTGACGGCCGCCTCTCCCAGGCCGATCAGGCAGTGCCACCCGATCATCGCGGTGGCGACCGCCCCGAGGTCGACGGGTGCGGTGCCACCCACGGCGAAGAGACCGGTGAAGACGACAGCGGCGACCGGGACGCTGACGAAGGCCCCGGCGGCGGCGGCCGGTGCGACCATCGACAGCCGCGACGGCAGCACCCGGCGCAGCAGGACGAACACGGCCCACCCGACGACGACGGTCGTGACGCCCATGAGCGTGATGTTGGTGCCGAGGGCGGTGATGCCACCGTCGGCCATGAGCAGGCCCTGCACGAGGAGCACGACCGACAGGCAGAGCACGGCCGTCCAGGGACCGACCAGGACCGCGGCCAGCGCGCCGCCCATGAGGTGGCCGCTGGTGCCGGCCCCGACCGGGAAGTTGATCATCTGGGCGGCGAAGACGAACGTCGCGACCAGTCCCGCCATCGGGGCCGTGCGGTCGTCGAGCTCGCGCCGGGCGCCGCGCAGCGACACCGCGACCGCGGCAGCGGCGACGACGCCGGTGGCGACCGACGTGGGTGCGTCGAGGAAGCCGTCTGGGACGTGCACGTCGTCATCTCCCGGGCTGGTTGGATGTCTGGTGGCCGACACGGATCCCCCTACCGGGTCGGCACCCTCCGACCTTATTGCAAGAGACTTGCAACAACCACACCGGTTCACCCCCACGAGCAGGAGACCCGCATGACCGACCGCCTCACGACCGGCGACGCCGCCCCCGACTTCACCCTCACCAGCGACACCGAGGAGCAGGTCAGCCTGTCGGACCTGCGGGGCAAGAAGGTGATCCTGTACTTCTACCCCGCCGCGATGACGCCGGGCTGCACCACGCAGGCGTGCGACTTCTCCGAGTCGCTCGACTCGCTGCGCGGCGCCGGCTACGAGGTGCTCGGCGTGTCCAAGGACGCGCCGGCCAAGCTCGCGAAGTTCCGTGAGCGCGACCAGCTCACCCTCACCCTCCTCTCCGACCAGGACCTCGCGGTGCACCGGGCCTACGGGGCGTACGGCACCAAGAAGCTCTACGGCAAGGAGGTCGAGGGCGTCATCCGCTCGACCTTCGTCATCGACGAGGACGGCAACGTCGAGCTCGCGCAGTACAACGTCAAGGCCACCGGCCACGTCGCCAAGCTGCGCCGGGACCTCGGCCTCGACTGAGCGCCTCTGTCGGTGCCCAGGCCTACCGTCAGGGAATGGGGACCCGCCGCAAGTACACCGAGGAGCTGCTGTCCGACGCCGTGCGCGCGTCCACCTCGGTGGCCGGGGTCCTCCGGCACCTGGGTGTCCGGCCGACAGGCGGATCACATGCCCACATCAGCCGCACCATCAAGGCGTTCGGCATCGACACCTCGCACTTCCGCCTCTACAACCCCACATCGCACTCCTCACGTCGCCTGACGCCCGAGCAGATCTTGGTGCGGTCGGCCGACGGTGCACGCCGCGCCTCACCGCCGAAGCTGACGAGAGCGTTGATCGAGTCGGGCGTCGCCTACGAGTGCGGTCTCTGCGGATGCGACGGCACGTGGTTGGGCATGCCGCTGACGCTCGAGGTCGACCACGTCGACGGCGACTACTGCAACATCGTGATCGACAACCTCCGCTTCCTATGCCCGAACTGCCACCGACAGACTCCGAACTTCGCGGGGCGCAGCAGGGGCAAGTTCTCCGGACACGCAGCCGCCCTCAGGGCCATGGGCATCGATTCGTAGACTCACGACCTGATCGGCCGAAGTGGTGGAAAGGCAGACACGCGGCGCTTAGGACGCCGTGCCCCCTGGGCGTGCGGGTTCGAATCCCGCCTTCGGCACCACGACGGGCGTCAGGCTCCCGCGAGGTCCTGCGCCACGTGGGGGGCGAGCTCGCGCAGGGCGCGACCTCGGTGGGAGATCCGGTCCTTCTCGGCCGGGTCGAGCTCGGCGGACGTGAACCCGCGCCCGTCGGCGGCGTCGGAGTGCTCGTCGGCGACGAAGAGGACGTCGTAGCCGAAGCCGCCGCTCCCCCGCGGCTCACGGATGATCCGGCCGGCCATCCGGCCCTCGACCACGCGCTCGCGGCCGTCGGGCATCACCCATGCGATGGCGCAGGCGAAGTGAGCCCCGCGCCGCTCGTCGGGCACGTCGTGGAGCTGGGCGAGCAGCAGCTCGTTGTTGCGGTCGTCGGACTTCGGGGGCCCTGACCACCGCGCGGAGAGCACGCCCGGCATCCCGTTGAGGGCGTCGACGCACAGCCCGCTGTCGTCGGCGACCGACGGCAGCCCGGTCGCCGCGACGCCGGCGCGCGCCTTGAGCAGGGCGTTGCCCTCGAAGGTCGGCTGGTCCTCGACGGGCTCGACGTAGCCGGGGACGTCGGCGATGCCGAGCACCTCGACGTCGGGCACGTGCTCGGCCAGGATGCGCTGCATCTCGCCGATCTTCTTGGCGTTGCCCGAGGCGAGGAAGACCTTCATCGGGCCAGGGCCTCCTGCTGCAGGCGCGTCAGGTCGACGCAGCCCTTCTCGGCGAGCGCCAGCAGGGCGTCGAGCTCGGCCCGGTCGAAGGCGGCGCCCTCGGCGGTGCCCTGCACCTCCACGAACTTCCCGTCGCCGGTCATCACGACGTTCATGTCGGTCTCGGCGCGGACGTCCTCGACGTAGGGGAGGTCGAGGCGCGGCACGCCGTCGATGATGCCGACGCTGACCGCGGCGACCGACCCGGTCAACGGCTCCCCGGCCAGGGCACCGGTCGAGCGCAGGTGCGCGACCGCGTCGGCGAGGGCGACGTAGGCGCCGGTGATCGCCGCGGTGCGGGTGCCGCCGTCGGCCTGGAGGACGTCGCAGTCGAGCACGATGGTGTTCTCGCCGAGGGCCTGGTAGTCGATGACCGCGCGGAGCGAGCGGCCGATGAGGCGCGAGATCTCGTGGGTGCGCCCGCCGATGCGGCCCTTGACCGACTCACGGTCCGACCGGGTGTTGGTGGCGGCCGGGAGCATGGCGTACTCCGCGGTGACCCACCCGAGCCCCGAGCCCTTCCGCCAGCGGGGCACGCCCTCGGACGCGGACGCCGCGCACAGCACCTTGGTGCCGCCGAACTCGACCAGGACCGAGCCGGCCGCGTGGTCGAGCCAGTGACGGGTGAGGGTGATCGGGCGGAGCTCGTCGTCGGCTCGTCCGTCGGCGCGGGGCGTCGGTGCAGAGGTCATGGCACGACCCTAGGGGGTCGCCCCGACAGCTCCGAGGGGGGCGGGAGAGCCGGGTCCGGTCACCCCCGTGAGCCACCGGACCCGACCCTGCAGGTCCCTACCCCGGTGGGACCGGACGGTGCGCAGCCCCACGCCGCGCGGCTCCCTCCCACGCGATGCGACCAGCATGCGCGCGTGCTCGCGAGCGGCGCATCGACCCAACGACGCTCGCGACTGCGACCAAAGTAGGAAATCGCAGGGCTACCCTGACGCCGTGCCGTCCCGCCCGCCCGCCGAGCCCCGTCCCGTGCCGGACTGGGCCGAGCAGGCGTGGCGCTACGCGCTCTGCCTGGTGATCTCCGCGGTCGTGTGGGGCTCGGTGGCCGGCGTGGAGTGGCGCGAGCAGCGTGGCCTGCTCGTCGCCGAGGTCGTCCTCGGGGTCGCGGCCTACGTCGCCGTCTGGTTCCGCCGCCGGGCGCCGGTGCCGGTGGCGCTCGCCGTGGCCGCGATGAGCGCCGTCTCGGGGATCGCCGCCGGGCCGGCGACGCTGGCCGCGGTGTCGGTGGCCACCCACCGCATCACGTGGCAGGTCGTCACGGTGGGCGTCGCGAACTTCGTCGCCGCGCAGACCTACGCCGACGTCGCCCCGTTCACCCACCACGACCCGCTGATCACCGTCGGCGTCAACCTCGCCGTCAACGCCGGGATGATGGGCTGGGGCCTCTACCTCGGCTCCCGGCGCGAGCTCCTGCGCAACCTCCGCAGCCGCGCCGAGCGCGCGGAGACCGAGCAGGACCTGCGCCTGGCGCAGGCCAGGTCCACCGAGCGGGCGCGGATCGCGCGGGAGATGCACGACGTGCTGGCCCACCGGATCACCCAGGTCTCGATGCACGCCGGCGCGCTGGCGTTCCGTGACGACCTCGACAGCGAGCGCCTGCGCGCCGGGCTCGAGCAGATCCAGGGGCAGGCCAACGACGCCCTGCACGAGCTGCGCGACGTCCTCGGCGTGCTGCGCGACGACGCCGACGGCCAGCAGTCCGCGCAGCCCCAGCCGACCTACGCCGACATCCCGACCCTCGTGGCCGAGGCACGCGCGCTCGGCCTCGACGTGGACTTCGTGGACGACGTCGACGCGTCGTCGTCGGTGCCGCCGGCGACCGGGCGGGCGGTCTACCGCATCGTGCAGGAGGGCCTCACCAACGCCCGCAAGCACGCCCCGGGCTCGGTGGTGGCGATCAGCTCGATCGGCGACCCCGACACCGGTATCACCGTGCGGCTGGCCAACTCCCTCGCCCACCGCTCCGCGGGCGCGCCCGGCGCCGGGCTGGGCCTGGTCGGGCTGCGCGAGCGCGCCGAGCTGCGCGGTGGCCGCCTGGACCACCGGACGGACGGGTCCACCTTCGTTCTGGAGGCATGGCTACCGTGGACCGCGTGATCCGGGTGCTCCTCGTCGACGACGACCCGCTCGTGCGTTCGGCGCTGTCGCTGATGCTCGGCGGCCAGTCCGACATCGAGGTGGTCGGCGAGGCCGGCGACGGGCAGAGCGGCGTCGAGATGGTGCGGGAGCTCGACCCCGACGTGGTCCTCATGGACATCCGGATGCCGGGCATGGACGGCCTGGAGGCCACCCGCCACATCCACGCCGCCGAGGCGCCGCCGTCGGTGGTCGTGCTGACGACCTTCGACGCCGACGAGCACGTCGTCCGGGCCGTCGCGGCCGGCGCCGACGGCTTCCTGCTCAAGGACACGCCCCCCGGCGACATCGTGGGCGCCATCCGCACCGTCGCCGCGGGTGACGCGATGATGTCGCCGTCGGCGACCCGCAGCCTGGTGGCCCGCCTGCGCCACGGGTCCTCGAGCGACCGCTCGGCGGTCGCCGCGCAGCGCCTGACCGTCCTCACCGAGCGCGAGCTCGAGGTGGCGGTCTGCGTCGGGCGCGGGCTGAGCAACTCCGAGATCGCCTCCGAGCTCTACCTCTCGATCCCCACCGTGAAGTCCCACGTGTCGCGGCTGCTCACCAAGCTCGGCGCGACCAACCGCGTGCAGGTCGCGATGGTCGTCCACGACGCCGGGCTGGTCTGAGCGACCCCGGCCCCCGGGGCGCCTACACGTCGTACGTGGCCCCGGCCCGCGCGAGCGCGACCGGCCCGTCCCACGCGGCGCGCGCCTCGGCCTCGGCGACGGCGGGGTCGTGCCACGGCGGCACGTGGGTGAGGACCAGGCGCGCGACGCCGGCCCGACCGGCGGTCTCCCCGCAGTCGGTGCCGGTCATGTGGAGGTCGGGCGGGTTGTCGCGCCCGGTCTCGAACGACGCCTCGGCGAGCAGGAGGTCGGCCCCGTCGGCCGCGCGCACCAGCGCCTCGCACGGGCCGGTGTCGCCGGAGTAGGCGAGCGTGCGGGCGTGGGCGGTGACCCGCAGCGCGTAGGCCGTCACCGGGTGCTCGACCTCGTGCGGCTCCACCCGGAAGGGGCCCACCTCGAACGCGCCGTCGTAGGGGCGGAAGTCGAACTCCTCCCCCATGCCGGGGTCGACGGGCAGGTCGTAGGCCCGCGCCATCCGCTCGGCGGTGCCAGCCGGCCCCCAGACCGGGATCCGCGGCTGCGGACCGGTCGGGTGGTACTTGCGCATCACGTAGTAGCCGCAGAGGTCGAGGCAGTGGTCGGCGTGCAGGTGGCTGAGGAGGACCGCGTCGACGGTCAGCGGGTCGACGTGGCGGTGCAGGTGGCCGAGGGCGCCGTTGCCGAGGTCGACCAGCACCCGCCAGGTGCGGGTCTCCCCCGCCTCCGAGGTGTGCTCGGCCTCGAGGAGGTAGCAGCTGGCCGGCGAGTCGGGGCCGGGGTAGGACCCCGAGCAGCCGACGACCGTCAGCCGGAACGGGTGGTCGCTCACCGCAGGCCCCCGGCGAACTGGCTGGCGCCCAGCAGCTCGGAGCCCAGGAAGCGGCGACCGATGGTGGCGAAGTCCTCCGGGCTCCCCGTCGTGGAGAAGGAGTACGCCGGCTCGCCGTCCTCGCGCATCAGCCCGGTGCGCGCGAGCATCTTGTAGACGTCCTTGGCGCTCTCCTCCGCCGAGCTGACCAGCGTGACGGCGTCGCCCATCACGTAGGAGATGACGCCGGTGAGCAGCGGATAGTGCGTGCAGCCCAGCACGAGGGTGTCGACCCCGGCCTCGACCAGCGGGTCGAGGTACTCGTGGGCCGCGGCGAGCAGCTCCTCGCCCCCGGTCACCCCCTGCTCGACGAACTCGACGAAGCGAGGGCAGGCGCGGATGTGGAGGTCGATGTGGGGCGCGGCGGCGAAGGCGTCGTCGTAGGCCATCGAGCTCGCCGTCGCGCGGGTGCAGATCACCCCGACCCGGTGGTTGCGGGTCGCGGCCGCAGCGCGTCGCGCCGCCGGCAGGATCACCTCGACCACCGGCACGTCGTAGCGCTCGCGGGCGTCGCGGAGCATCGCGGCGCTGGCGGAGTTGCAGGCGATGACCAGCGCCTTGACGCCCTGGTCGTAGAGGTGGTCGAGGCACTCGAGGGCGTACTCGCGGACCTCGCCGATCGGCTTCTGGCCGTAGGGCTGGCGCGCCGTGTCGCCGAGGTAGACCACCGACTCGTGCGGCAGCTGGTCGATGACCGAGCGGGCGACCGTCAGGCCCCCGAACCCGGAGTCGAAGATGCCGATCGGGGCGTCGGCGTCGGCAGGGGCGGTCGGCACGACTCAGAGGCTAGGCGAACCGCTGGGCGCGGTCACGCCCCCGGACGCGTCGGCCCCGTCACATCTCCGGCTCGGCGGCTGGCTCGGGTTAGGGTCGAACGGTGAACCGTCGACACCGTGTGGCCACGTCCCTCGTCTCCGCGCTGGCAGCCGCCGGCCTCGTCCTGGTGGGCGGCCCCGCTTCCAGCGTCGACCACGCCGGCACCGCGCCGGGCGGCGCGGGCGACCAGCGCGCGGCGAGCGCCGGGCAGCCCGTACGACGCGACCTGGTCGGCGACTCCGACTCCGTGGTGGCGATCTCCATCGACGGGATGAGCGTGGCCGCGGTGCGTCAGCTGGGTCGCAAGCAGCTGCCCAACCTCTACCGCTTCATGCGCGCCGGCGCGTCGACGACGAACGCCCGCACCGAGCGCGAGATGACCGTGACGCTGCCCAACCACACCGGGATGGTGACCGGTCGCCGGATCGACGCCGCCACCGGCGGCCACGGCGTGACCTGGAACGACGACCGCCCGACGCCCGCGACCGTCCAGGCGGCTGCCGGGCACGAGGTCGCGTCGGTGTTCTCCGCCGTCCACGACGCCGGCGGCTCGACCGCGCTCTTCGCGGCCAAGACCAAGTTCAGCCTGTGGCAGCGCTCGTGGCCCGACGCCATCGACCGCACCGTGATCGACCTCGACAACGCCAGCCTGGTCGACCAGTTCGTCGGCGACCTCGCCACCGAGCGAGACTTCAGGTTCCTGCACCTGTCGCCGCCCGACGCGGCCGGGCACGCCCACGGCTGGATGTCGAAGCCCTACCTCCGCGCCGTGCGCCAGTCCGACCGGCTCGTCGGTCGCGTGGTGAAGGCGATCAACGCCGACCCGGCGCGCCGCGCCGGCACCACGATCCTGCTCACCAGCGACCACGGCGGCCACGGTCCGAGCCACGACGACCCGCGCCTGCTCGACGACTACCGCATCGTGTTCATGGCGCGCGGCTCGGCCGTCGACCGCGGCGTCGACCTCTACGACATCAACCCGGCGTACCGGGACCCGGGCAAGCGCCGCACCACCTACGCCCAGTCCCGTCAGCCGGTGCGCAACGGCGTGGTCGCCAACCTCGCGCTCGACCTGCTCGACGTGCCGGCCCTCGAGGGCAGCGAGCACGACGTCGACCAGGACCTGCGCCTCACCGCGGCGCCCTGACCGCCACCTCACCGCGGCGCCTGACCGCGGCGCCGGTCCGGCCCACCCCTGGGGACCGGACCGGGCGCGCTCACGCGACCGGCGCCTCGCTGCCGAGCACGTCGCGGATGTCGGCCAGGATCCGCGCCAGCACGCGGGACACCTGCGCCTGCGTGAGCCCCACCGCGTCGCCGATCTCGCGCTGCGAGCGCTCCTCGTAGAAGCGGAGGTAGACGATCCGGCGGTCGCGCGCGGACAGGCGACGCACGGCGGGCTCCAGCATGACGGAGGCCTCGACGGCGCCGAAGGCCGCGTCGGGCGAGCCCAGCAGCTCGCCCACCGTGGCGGTGCCGTCGCCCACCGGGGTCTCGAACGCCGCGGGCGTGAAGCAGCCGTCGACCGACAGCGCCTCCACCACGTCGTCGGTGGTCACGTCGAGGTGCTCAGCGATCTCGCTGGCACGCGGGGCGCGACCGAGCCGGGCCGGGAGCTCGTCCTGGGCGCGGCCGATCCGCGCCTGCAGCTCCTGCACCCGGCGGGGCGGACGGACCGTCCAGCCGCAGTCGCGGAAGTGCCGCCGGACCTCCCCGCGGATCGTGGGGACCGCGAACGACAGGAAGTCGTGGCCCGCTCCGGGATCGAAGCGGTGCGCGGCCTTGGTGAGGCCGAGGAGGGCGACCTGCTCGAGGTCGTCGGTGTCGATGCCCCGGTTGCGGTAGCGGCGGGCGATGGACACCGCGACGTCGAAGTGGGCCTCGATGAGGTCCTCGACGAGCCGGTCCCGCTGCGGCACGGTGGCCTGGTCCGACGACCCGGCCGAGGTGAGATGACGTCGGTTCACGCTGACCACGGCTGTGGTCCTTCCTGTCCGCCAGGAAGCTCACCGTGGTCTCCAGTGAGCGGGTGGTGGCAGAGGTCTACACCACCGGCGAGAGGCTGCTCAAGCCCCGACCCACCCCTGGGTGCGTGAAGGCGTCCCTGACGTCGGGATCAGGCCCAGAGCTGGCCGTCGAGGCGGTCCTCGGCCTCGTCGACGGTGCCCTCGTAGGCACCCGTGGAGAGGTACTTCCACCCGCCGTCGCACACGATGAACGCGATGTCGGCGCGCTCCCCCGCCTTGACCGCCTTCGCCGCCTGGCCCAGCGCGGCGTGCAGGATCGCGCCGGTCGAGATGCCGGCGAAGATCCCCTCCAGCTCGAGCAGCTCGCGCACGCGTCGTACGGCGTCGCGCGGGCCCACGCTGAAGCGCGAGTCGATCAGCGAGGCGTCGTAGAGCTCGGGCACGAAGCCCTCGTCGAGGTTGCGCAGCCCGTAGACCAGCTCGCCGTAGCGGGGCTCGGCGGCGACGATGCGCACCTCGGGCTTGGCGCGACGGAAGAAGCGCGAGACGCCGGTCAGGGTGCCGGTGGTGCCGAGGCCGGCCACGAAGTGGGTGATCTCCGGGAGGTCGGCGAGCAGCTCCGGACCGGTGCCCTCCTCGTGCGCGAGCGCGTTGGCCGGGTTGCCGTACTGGTAGAGCATGACCCAGTCGGGGTGCTCGCCGGCGATCTGCTTGGCGACCCGCACCGCCTCGTTGGAGCCGCCGGCGGCCGGCGACGACACGATCTCCGCGCCCCACATCCGGAGCAGCTGACGGCGCTCCTCGGAGGTGTTCTCCGGCATCACGCACACGATCCGGTAGCCCTTGAGCTTGGCGGCCATCGCCAGCGAGATGCCGGTGTTGCCGCTGGTGGGCTCGAGGATGGTGCAGCCCGGTCGCAGCAGGCCGTCGGCCTCGGCCTGCTCGATCATCCGCAGCGCCGGCCGGTCCTTGACGGAGCCGGTCGGGTTGCGGTCCTCGAGCTTGGCCCACAGGCGTACGTCGGGGCTCGGCGAGAGCCGGGGCAGCCCGACGAGCGGCGTGCTGCCGACGGAGGCGAGGTGGTCGTCGTAGCGGGTCATCAGGAGGTGGTCAGGCTCCGCCGGCGACGGCGGGGAGCACGACGACCTGGTCGCCGTCGGACAGCTCGGCGTCGAGGCCGCCGATGAAGCGCACGTCCTCGTCGTTGACGTAGACGTTGACGAAGCGCCGCAGGTCGGCCGTCCCGTCCTTGGTGTCGACCAGGCGGTCCTTGATGCCCGGGTGGTTGCCGTCCAGGTCGTCGATCAGGGCGGTCAGCGTGGCGCCCGACGCCTCGACCGACTTCGCACCGTCGGTGTAGGTGCGGAGGATGGTGGGGATGCGGACCTCGATGGCCATCAGGGGGTGCTCACTTTCTCGTCACGACGCGGTCGACGGGGTGATCGTGACGTCTTCCTCGGTCACGACCCCGTCGATGATTCTGTAGGACCTGAACTCCACCGGGCCCTCGCTATTCCCGTGCTCGCGGGTGCTGACGAGCACGTAGTGGGCGTTCGGCTCGCTGGCCAGCCCGATGTCGGTGCGGCTGGGGTAGGCCTCGGTGGCGGTGTGGGAGTGGTAGACGACCACCGGCTCCTCGTCGCGGGCGTCCATGTCCTTGTAGAGCGCGAGCAGCTCGGTGGAGTCGAACTCGTAGAACGTGGGGCTCCCGGCGGCGTTGACCATGGGGATGAAGCGGGTGGGACGGTCGCTGCCCTCGGGACCGGCGACGACGCCGCAGGCCTCGTCGGGGTGGTCGCGACGGGCGTGCGCGACGATCGCGTCGCGGATGTCCTCGGGGATGGTCAGCACGCGGCGAGTGTAGGTCGCGCAACCGACTTGACCCGGCGTCGTCCCACCAGATAACTCTTGATGTCGAGAGTTCCGGGGGTGTGCATGTCCGTCGTCCCACCGCCGCCCCTGACCCGGCGCGGCATCCCGCTCGAGCGCGACCTCCGGGTGCTGGCGCTCGGGTCCTTCGCGAACCGGTTCGGCGCCGGGGCGGTGATGACGACGAGCGCGCTCTACTTCACCCGCAAGGTGGGCTTCTCCGCCTCCGAGGTGGCCCTGGCCATGTCGGTGGCGGCGATCGTCGGGATCGTCGTGCAGGTCCCGGCGGGCCACCTGGGCGACACCCGCGGCCCGCGGCGCGTGCTCACGTGGTGCATGGTCGGCGCGGCGCTGGCCAGCGCCCTTCCGGTCCTGGCCCGCTCGCCCTGGCAGCTCGCCGTGCTCCTCGGCGTGCTCGCCCTGTTCGAGCGGTCGGCCGGCTCGGTGCAGCAGGGGGTCATCGCCCAGCTGGCCACCGGCGGGCGCGGCGTGCTGTTCAAGGCCTACCTCCGCGCGGTGACCAACACCGCGATCGGGCTCGGCTCGGTCTTCGGCGGCGCCGCGCTGGTCATCGACGAGTCGTGGGCCTACGTCTCGGTCTTCGTCCTCAACGCGGTCTTCACCGCCTTCGCCGCCTGGAACACCACCCGCCTGCCCGACCTGCCGTCGTACGTGCGGATCGAGGGCGAGCCGCGGATGGCGGTGCTGCGCGACTGGCCCTACGTCGTGGTCGTGGCCCTCACCGGCCTGTTCGCCGTGCACTTCTTCGTCATGGACATCGGGCTCGCGCTCTACATCTCCCAGCGCACCGAGGCGCCGCCGGTGATGGTGGCGATCCTGCTGATCCTCAACACCGCGTGCGTGGCGCTGTTCCAGGTGCGGCTCTCGCAGCGCGCCGACTCGGTCGAGGCGGGCTCCCGGGCGCTGGTGCGCGGGGCGGTCTGGATCGCCGCCGGCTTCGCGATCGTGGCGCTCGCCGACCGCGGCGACGCCACCGTGGCGATCGTCGTGCTGGTGGTCGGGTCGCTGGTGCACGTCGTCGGCGAGATGATCGGCTCGGGCGGGCAGTGGGGTCTGCAGATGGGACTCGCTCCGCACGAGAGGCAGGGCCAGTACCAGGGCTTCGCCGGGCTCGGCTTCAGCGTCGTGGCCGTGGTCGGCCCGCCGGTCGTCACCTACCTCTGCGTCGACCTGGGCGAGGTGGGGTGGCTGGTCCTCGCGGGCCTGATGCTCGTCCTGGCCCTCGCGTCGGTGCCGGTCTCGCGCTGGGCGCTGTCCACCCGCGAGCGCTACGGCGTGCTGACCCACTCGGGCTGAGCCTGCTGGCTCTCTTGCGGGGTCAGACGCGGATCGCGGCCGGGAGCCCGTCGGAGAAGACCTCGGGCTCGGCCGGGAACGACTCGGAGAGCCCGAGCGAGTGCCGTACGGCCGACCAGGCGGCCGCGCACGCGTCCAGCAGGTCGTCCTCGCCGAAGCCGGAGCCGCGGAACCACGGCGGCGCGACGATGCCGTGGGCCGCGAGCGCCTCGCGCCGGGCCCGTACGCCCTCGCCCTCCTTCTTGCTGGCCAGCAGCGGGGAGCCGGCCATCCGCGCGAAGCTCAGCTCGGGGTGCACCTCCACGACCTCGACGCCCGGCCGACCGCGCACCCACGCGTCGACCTGCAGCACCTTCTCGCGCAGGGCGTAGGCCTGGGCGCTGACGCTCGTCCGGCCGTCGGTCGCGGCGAGGTTGGCCGCCCGGCCCGCCTCGTAGGTCGGCGCCTCGAGGGCGGCGCGCACCGGGGTGGAGAACAGCGACGACGACTTGCCCACCAGCGCGCGACGCGCCTCGGCGTCCGCGCGACGTCCGCCGGCGTCGGGGAGTCCGATCGGGATGTCGATCGCGACCACGGCGACGTCGTGGGACTCGCGCGCGAGGGCGACCAGGGAGGTGATCGTGGCGGCGGTCAGGACGGACGTGCGCCGGTCGGGGTCGACCACCACGCCGACCCAGCCGCCCCTGCACGCGTCGACGCCGAGCACCGGGGCCTCGGGCGCGAGGACCGGCGGTGGCTGCTCGTCGGCCCCGCCGTCGGGCGCCACGAACCGCGCCTCGCGCTGGCCGCTGAGCGCGGCGTCGATCCGCGCGAGCATCACCTCGCTCATCGGTGGCAGCGAGCCGACCGGGAACCAGCGCACCTCGCTCGACTCGTCGTCGGCGACGTGCGCCTCCCCCTCCAGCCAGGTGCAGGCGAAGGTGAGGTCGAGGTAGGCCGCGCGGTCGCCGTTGGCGTGCACGAGCTCGGGGTGGGCGGAGGTGGAGACGAGCCGGTCGACGCGGATCCGCACGCCGGTCTCCTCGAGCGCTTCGCGGGCCGCGGTGACCGCGGGCTCCTCGCCCGGGTCGATGATGCCCGTCACGGGGGTCCACTGGCCGTTGTCGGAGCGGCGCACCAGCAGGACCTGGTCGCCGCGGCGCACGACGGCGGTGACGCCGGGCAGCCAGAGCGGGTGGTCGCGGCCCACCTTCTCGCGGAGCGCGAGCACGAACTCCGGGACCGGGGTCATCGCAGCGTCATCGGGTGAGGGCCTCGACCAGCGTCTCCTGGAGGTAACCCACCCACTCGTAGATGTCGTGGGCCTGCGCACGGGGGTCGTCGTCGGGCAGCGAGTGCCAGTAGTGCTCGTCGTCGGCCTCGACGCCGAGCCGGGTGGCCAGGGCGAGCCGGATGTCGGTGAAGGCGCGCATCCAGGTCTCGGCCGACGCCTCGTCGAGCTCGACGTCGACCATCAGCCCGTCCTGGTCGAGCTCGGGGGGCAGGCCGCCCTCCTCGAGGGTGTCGATGACCAGCGCGGCGGCTGCCGCCTTGCCGTCGCGGAGCGCTCCCTCGGTGAAGCGCCGAAAGTCGGCCGCGGCGTCCTCGTCGGCGGGGTAGGCCACCGGGAAGAGCCGCGCGAGCACCGGGTCGTCGGGGACGGTGGAGGCGCCGGAGAACTCGGCCGTCAGCGCCTCGAACGGGTCGGCGGACGGCGTGGGCGGCTCGGCGCGCTCGTTGCGCAGCAGCTCGACGATCTGCGAGGCGAGCGAGCGCAGCAGGTCGGCCTCGAAGCCGGTGAAGGTGGCGATCACGCGCATCGTCCGCGTGTCGCGCTCGAAGCCGCTCATCCTCAGGAGGCCTTCTCCATGGTCGCCCACAGGCCGTACTCGTGCATCGCCTGCACGTCGCGCTCCATCTCCTCGCGGGTGCCGGTCGACACGACGCTGCGGCCCTCGGTGTGCACCTCGAGCATCAGCTCCTCCGCCTTGGCCTTGTCGTAGCCGAAGTACTTCTGGAAGACGTAGGAGACGTAGGACATGAGGTTGACCGGGTCGTCCCAGACGAGGGTCACCCACGGCTTGGACAAGAAGGTGATCTCGTCAGGGGTCAGGGTCGGTTCGACCTCGACGGGACTGGCGGCTGACACGGGGCCCATCGTGGCACAGTGTCGGTCGTGACGAGCCCACGCCATGCCTCCAGCCACCCGTCCACGGCGCTGCTGACCGACCACTACGAGCTGACCATGGTGCAGGCCGCACGGCACTCCGGGACGGCAGAGCGTCGCTCGGTCTTCGAGCTGTTCCCGCGGCGCCTGCCCGAGGGCCGCCGCTACGGCGTGGTGGCGGGCGTGGGCCGCGCGCTGGACGCCCTCGAGTCCTTCCGCTTCGACGCGCCCGCGATCGCCGCCCTGGAGGGCGTCGTCAGCGCGGACATGCTCGAGTGGCTGGCGTCGTACCGCTTCACCGGCGACGTGTGGGGCTACCCGGAGGGCGAGGTCTACCTGCCCCACTCCCCCCTCCTCGTCGTCGAGGGCAGCTTCGCCGAGGCGGTGCTGCTGGAGACGGTGCTGCTCTCGATCTACAACCACGACTCCGCGATCGCCTCCGCGGCCTCCCGCATGGTCCTCGCCGCCGGTGGACGTCCCTGCATCGAGATGGGCTCGCGCCGCACCCACGAGCAGGCCGCGGTCGCCGCGGCGCGCGCCGCCTACGTCGCCGGCTTCGACGCGACCAGCAACCTCGCCGCGCGCCAGCTGCACGGCGTGCCCAGCACGGGCACCGCCGCCCACTCCTTCACGCTGCTGCACGACAGCGAGAGCGAGGCCTTCACCGCCCAGGTCGAGACGCTCGGTGTCGGCACCACGCTGCTGGTCGACACCTACGACGTGCGCGAGGCGGTGCGCCTGGCCGTCGAGGTGGCCGGCACCGGCCTCGGTGCCGTCCGGCTCGACTCCGGCGACCTCGGCCTCGTCGCGCGCGAGGTGCGCGAGCAGCTCGACCAGCTCGGGGCGAGCGCCACCCGGATCGTGGTCACCAGCGACCTCGACGAGCACGCGATCGCCGCCCTGGCCGCCGCGCCGGTCGACGCCTACGGCGTGGGCACGCAGCTGGTGACCGGGTCGGGCCACCCCACCTGCGGCTTCGTCTACAAGCTGGTCGCGCGCGAGGGCGACGACGGCGAGATGGTCTCGGTGGCCAAGCGCTCCACCGACAAGGCCTCGATCGGCGGTCGCAAGTACGCCCTGCGCCGCCGCTCGGCCTTGGGTGTCGCCCAGGCGGAGGTCGTCGGCATCGGCACCGCGCCCGAGGACGACGGCGACGACCGGGCGCTCCTCGTGCCGCTCGTCGAGGGCGGTGTCGTCGTGGGTCGCGAGCCGCTCGACGCGGCCCGCGCCCGGCACCGCGCCGCGCTGGCCGAGCTGCCGCGGGCGGTCACGATGATGTCGGCCGGAGAGCCGGTCGTGCCGACGGTGTTCGAGGGGTCCTGAGCCGGGTCTCGGCGCGCGGTCGCGCTTGCTCGACCTCGCTCGCCACGCCACGCCGGACTCCGTCCGACCCGGCTAGGCTCGCGACATGGTCCGAGCGCTGATCGTGGTCGACGTCCAGAACGACTTCTGCGAGGGCGGGTCCCTCGCGGTGGCCGGCGGTGCCCGCGTGGCAGCCGACATCAACGAGCTGCTGCGGCACTGGACGGCCGGGGGCGACGGCGCACCGCCCTACGACGTCGTGGTGGCCACCAAGGACCACCACGTGGATCCGGGCGAGCACTGGTCGGCCAAGCCCGACCACGCGACGTCGTGGCCGGTGCACTGCAAGGTCGGCACGGAGGGCGCGGCCTTCCACCACAACCTCGACCCGCAGCCCTTCGCGGAGGTCTTCTTCAAGGGCGCGCACGCCGCGGCGTACTCCGGCTTCGAGGGCACCACGGCGTCGGGCACCGGGCTCGCCCAGTGGCTGCGGGCTCGCGGCGTGGACGAGGTCGACGTGTGCGGCATCGCGACCGACCACTGCGTGCGCGCGACCGCGCTCGACGGCGCCCGCGAGGGGTTCGACACCCGGGTGCTGACCGCCCTGTGCGCGGGCGTGGCCGAGGAGACGACGTCGGCCGCGCTCACCGAGATGGCCGGCGCCGGCGTCGAGATCGTCTGAGCGACCTCAGCACCACTTCTCCGTCACCGTCCGCAGCACCTTCACGGTGCGCGCGGTGCCCTGGCCCAGCGCCTTGAACTCCCTCGACGCCAGCACCTTCGAGGTGTGGATGTCGCCGTCGAGCAGGACGTAGGCCGCGCGACCGTCCACCACGACGGTCTCGCCCCGGTGCTCGAGCGCCTCGACGGCCCTGGCGGTGGCCGCCGTGGGCGCCGCGGCGTAGAGGGTCACGTAGTGCTGGCCCGAGGGGTCGTGCTCGGCGTGCAGCTCCTCCGCGCGGGCGGTGAGCGCGGCCACGTCGGGGGCCGTGAAGACCACCGTGGGCACCTCGAAGCCGGCCTCGGCGGCGTACGCCTGCTCGAGGGCCGCCTGGACCTTGGCCACCGAGCGGGCACCGTGGGTCAGCCGGACGTTGCCGGTGTTGATGTAGGTCTCGACGTCACGACCGCCGGCCGCCTCGGTCGCGGCGACGATCGCGGCCTTGGGGAACTTGCGCGTGGCGCCGAGGTTGATGGCGCGCAGGAAGGCGACGTAGGTGGGCACGCACGCATCCTGCCGTCCTGGACGGGCGTCCGGACAGGGTCAGGCCGGGATCAGCCGCGCTTGCACTGGCTGGGCGGCGTGACCTGCGGGTCGAAGACGCGCGCGGGCGGCGTGATGTTGGAGCCGTCCTGCGACTCCTTCATCGTCATCGCCCACCAGCCGGCCTTGCGGGTGTCGATCGCGGCCCGCTCGGCCTCCGGGACGTCGTTCCACATGTTGAGGACGTCGACGGCCACCTCGACCAGGTGGCCGTGCGGCGTGATGACGGCGTCGGCCTCGACCCCGTCGAGCCCGGCGGGCACCGTCGGGAACAGGCCGCGCGGCATGCCGGTGATGACCTGCTTGGCGGGGATGCCGACCGCGACGCCGTCGCCGGAGAGGCGGATCGCACGGGCGTCGGTGACCGGCCAGGTCGGGTCGAGGTCGGTGGGGAGGGCCCAGCTGTAGTCGGGCTTGTCGGTGACGTCGGCCCAGCAGGTGGCGGCGCCGGGACCCCAGGCGTCGCTGTTGAAGTACGTGCGGCCGCTGACGACGAGGTAGTCGACCTGCTCGGCCTTGCCGTCGATCACCGAGTCCATCGAGAGCTGGCTGTAGCCGGTGGCCGGGCTGTAGCGGCCGTCGAGGTCGAAGATGCGCTTGCCGCCGTTGTCGGGGTTCTTCGTGAGCAGCTGGCCGTGCCACTCCACGATGCCCATCTTCTCGACCTGCGAGGAGATCGCGGCGAGCTGGTCGCCCTCGAGGAGGACGTCGGAGGTCTTGGTGGCAGCGGCGGAACCGGATCCACCGCACCCGGTGAGGGCGAGGAGCAGCGTGGCGGCGAGGGCCGACGCGCCTGCAGCGGAACGACGTGTCACAGCGGTTTCCCCGTTCAGGTCCGGCTCGAGCTCGGTGCTCGATCCCGTTGAGCACACTAGGGACCGTCCCGGGGCCTGTCCGGAGAACTCCGAGATCGAGGACGGGTTGTTGCCGTCCTGTCGACGCGCCGATCAGGTGGAGGCCATCCAGCGACGGGCCGCGTCCACCACAGCGTGGGTCAGCTCGTCGACCAGGGTCGACCCGAGCCGCCAGTGCTGCCAGAAGAGCGCGACCTCCGGACGGCGACCGGGCACCAGCTCCACGAGCGTGCCGCGGCGCAGGTCCTCGGCGACGTCGGCCTCGGGGAGGAGCCCCCACCCCATGCCGACGCGGATCGCCCGGTCGAACTCGCGCACCGACGGCACGTAGGTCACCGGGGGTGCGAGGTGGCGGCGCGTGACCCGCCGGATGAAGTCGTGCTGGAGCGAGTCGTTGCGGTCGAAGGCCACGATCGGCGCCTCGGCCAGCGACGCCGAGCCGACGCCGTCGCCGAGGTGGGCCTCATGGAAGCCGGCGGTCGCGACGGCGGCGTAGCGCAACCGGCCGAGCCGGACCACCCGGCAGCCGGGCACGGGCTTGGGCTCCCCCGTGATGGCGGCGACCACCTCGCCGCGCCGCAGCCGTTCTGCCGTCCGGGTGTGGTCCTCGCGCACGACCTCGAACACCACGCGGTGGCGCGACTGCACGTCGGCGAGCGCGTCGACGAACCAGCCGTAGAGCGCGTCGGCGTTCACCGCGATCGGCAGCGACGTGTACGCCGTCCCGTCCTCGTCGTCCTCCTCGACGAGCTCGGCGAGCGCCTCCCGCTCGAGGATCTCCCCCTGCGTGGCCAGCCGCACGAGCACCAGCCCGGCCTCGGTGGGCTCGAGCGGCTTGACCCGGTGGAGCAGCACGCGCCCGAGCCGCGTCTCCAGCGCCTTGATCCGCTGGCTCACCGCGGACGGCGTCACGTGCAGCTCGCGGGCCGAGGCCTCGAACGTCCCGAGGCGCACGGCGGCGGCGAGTGTGCGGAGGGCCACAGGGTCCAGCTGGGTGACGTCTTTCATACTTAGAGATCCTAATGATTCGTCAAAATAGTTCGCTGGATTGACGGCAGGCACGCGCCTACCGTTGTCAGCATGTTCCACGTCGCTCTCACCGGCCTGCTCACCGGACTCGCCCTCATCGTCGCCGTCGGCGCGCAGAACGCCTTCCTCCTGCGCCAGGGGATCCGCGGCGAGCAGGTGCTGCCGATCGTGCTGACCTGCCTGCTCTCCGACGTCGTGGCGATCACCGCGGGCGTCGCCGGCCTCGGCATCGTGCTCGAGCGCTGGCCGTCGGTCCTGCCCGTCGCCCAGGTGCTCGGCGGGCTCTACCTCATCGCGTTCGGCATCCACGCAGCGATGCGCGCATGGAAGCCGACCGCGCTCACGACCGAGGGCGGCGCATCGCTGACCGTCGGCAAGGCGATCGTGCTGACCCTGGCCCTGACGTGGCTCAACCCGCACTTCTACCTCGACGCCGTCCTCATGCTCGGCACCGTCGCCAACAGCTTCGGCGAGGACCGCTGGTGGTTCCTGTCCGGCACGCTGCTGGCGAGCCTCCTGTGGTTCTTCGGGCTCGGCTACGGCGCCCGCCTGCTGCGGGGCCTCTTCGCCCGGCCGTCGGCGTGGCGCGTCCTCGACTCCGGCATCGCCGTCCTGATGGGCGTGCTCGGCGTCGGGCTGCTCGCCCACTGAGGTCACGGGCGCCCGCCCGGCCCGTACGAGACCCCGCTCACCGCCCTCCGGCGCCTGTGAGCGGGGTCTCGTCGTCCAGGCTCGATCTACATAGGACTCCTATGTAATAGTGGACGGGTGACCGATTCCTTGCCCCCACTCGCCGAGCTCGCCAGCGACCTGGTGGTGCTCGCGGCCCGGCTGACCCGGGCCGTGCGGCGCGAGATCGAGCACCCCGCCGGGGTGCGCGCCCTGTCGCTCCTCGACGAGCACGGCCCGTCCGGCGTGACCGCCCTCGCGGCGGCCGACCGGTGCAGCCAGCCCACGATGACCGCGACCGTCAAGGCGCTGCAGGAGCAGGGCCTGGTGGACCGTCGCCCCCACCCCACCGACGGTCGCGCCCACGTCGTCGCCCTCACCGACGACGGCCACGCCGAGCTCGCCCGGATCCGCCGCGCCAACGCCGCGCTGGTCACCGCCCGGCTCGCCGACACCCACCACACCGCCCAGGAGGTCGCCACCGCCGTCGCAGTGCTGCGCGACGTCCTCCGCCCGACCCCCCAGGAGGCCACCCTGTGAGCAGTCACAGCAGCGCCAGCAGCCCGTCCATCCTCCACCAGCCCCGCGCCGTGTGGGCCGTGGCCTTCGCGTGCGTCATCGCGTTCATGGGCATCGGGCTCGTCGACCCGATCCTCAAGGAGATCGCCGCCCAGCTCGAGGCCACGCCCAGCCAGGTATCGCTGCTCTTCACCAGCTACATGGCCGTCATGGGCATCTCGATGCTGATCACCGGAGTCGTCTCCAGCCGCATCGGCCCCAAGCGCACGCTGCTGGCCGGGCTGGCGCTCATCATCGTCTCGGCCGCGCTGGCCGGCTTCTCCGACAGCGTCGGCGCCGTGATCGGCTTCCGCGCGGGATGGGGCCTGGGCAACGCGCTCTTCGTCGCGACCGCCCTCGCCACGATCGTGAGCGCGTCGGCCGGTCCCGTCGGTCAGGCGATCATCCTCTTCGAGGCCGCCCTCGGCCTGGGCATCGCCTCCGGCCCGCTCATCGGCGGCCTGCTCGGCCAGGTGTCGTGGCGCGGCCCGTTCTTCGGCGTCTCGGTGCTGATGACGATCGCCCTGGTCGCGACCGCCTTCTTCCTGCCGACCACTCCGCCCACCGGGCGCCGCACCTCCGTCCTCGACCCGTTCCGGGCGCTGCGCCACCGCGCGCTGCTGCTGCTCGCCCTGGTCGCGATCTTCTACAACCTCGGCTTCTTCACCCTGATGGCCGCCGGCCCGTTCGCCCTGCCGACGTACTCGATTATGGGCATCGGCTGGACGTTCTTCGGCTGGGGCCTGCTGCTGGCCTTCACCTCGGTGTGGCTCGCCCCGGTGCTGCAGCGCCGCTTCGGCACCATGCCCACCCTGACGGCCGTGCTGGCGCTGTTCTCCGCCGACCTGGCCGTGATGGCGCTCGGCGCCGAGCACGAGGTGGTCGTCACCCTGGGCATCGTGGTCGCCGGCGCCTTCCTCGGCGTCACCAACACCCTCGTGACCGAGGCGGTCATGGGCGCGGCCCCCGTCGAGCGGCCGGTCGCCTCCGCGGCCTACTCCTTCGTCCGCTTCACCGGCGGCGCGGTGGGCCCCTACGTGGCGCTCAAGCTGGCCGAGAACGTCGACCTGCACGCCCCGTTCTGGTTCGGCGCGGCCGCGGTCGCGGTCGGCGTGGTCGTGGTGGCGGCGGGGTCGCGCACCATCTCCGCAGCGCTCGCCGGCAACGCCCCCGAGCACCACGGCGTCACCGAGGCCGAGAGCGAGCTGGTCGGCGACCTCGCCTGACCTGCGCCCCGGCACCGACGTACCAGCGTCGGTGCCGTGCCGTGCGTCCGGGCGGGGCTCACTCCCCCGCGTAGCGCAGGCCCAGCCCGGCCAGCGCCTCGCGCAGCCGGGTGAGGGCGATCGGCCCGACGCCGTGCATCGCGGCGAGCTCGTCGGCGGTGTACGTCGCCACCTTCTCGAGCGTCGTCGCGCCCACCTCCCGCAGCGCGCGGGTCGCGGGCGCGCCGATGGTCCGCGGGAGCGGGGTGCCCTCCTCCCGCGGGGCGCGCTCGCGTGGCGCCGGGAGCCCGGCGTCGACGACCGCCTCACCGCGCGGGGACAGCAGGTAGCCGATCGCCAGCGACTCGGTGAGCCCGAGCTCCTTGAGCTTGCGGACGTCCTTCTTGAAGTCGGGCGTCTCGCGCCCGACCTGCGCCGCGAGCTCGGGAGCGCGCACGCCCGGGTTGAGGTCGATGAGGTCGAGGGTGGCGCGGGTCCACGGCCCGATCGGCGACGCGGCGTCGAGCCGGTCGAGGCGGGCGTGGATCGCGGCGACCTCCCCGGCGTCGGGGACGCTGGCGCGCAGCAGCTCGCGCGGGTCGGGGCCGGCGTACGCCACCCCGATGCGCCACGCCGGGTCGTCGGGACGCGCGGCCAGCCCGTCGAGGAGCGCGGTCAGCGACGCGGCCCCGGCGCGGGCGGCGTCGTCCTCGGTGAGGGTGGCGACGTCGACCTCCTCGACCGAGGTGACCTCCACGAGCCCGACCGACGTCCGCAGCTGGGTGCCGACGACCACCCGGGGGCGCGCCCAGCGCCGGAAGGCGAGGTCGATCGTGCCGGCCCTGATGGCGGCCAGCTCGGACGCGCGGATCATCATGGCGCCAGCCTCTCAGACCCCCACCCCGGTAGTCCGTATCACATGGGTCGTCGCGGATGCCCTTGGACAGCCCATTTGATATGGACTACCGGGAGGGAGGGGTCCGGGAAGCGGCGAGCGGTGGCCCACCCACCTTCCGTGCTCCGGAAAGGTGGGTGGACCACCGCTCGAGTCAGCTGAGGATCTCGCCGCTGCTCGTCACAGGTTGCCGCGCTTGTCCTGCTCGCGCTCGATGGCCTCGAAGAGCGCCTTGAAGTTGCCCTTGCCGAAGCCGAGGGAGCCGTGGCGCTCGATGAGCTCGAAGAACACCGTCGGGCGGTCGCCCAGCGGCTTGGTGAAGATCTGGAGCAGGTAGCCGTCCTCGTCGCGGTCGACCAGGATGCCGCGCTTCTGCAGCTCCTCGATCGGGACGCGGACCTCGCCGATGCGCGCGCGCAGCTCCTCGTCCTCGTAGTAGGAGTCGGGGGTGTTGAGGAACTCCACGCCGTTGGCGCGCAGGGCGTCGACGCTGGCGATGATGTCGCCGGTGGCGACGGCGAGGTGCTGGGCGCCGGGGCCGCGGTAGAACTCCAGGTACTCGTCGATCTGCGACTTCTTCTTCGCGATCGCCGGCTCGTTGAGGGGGAACTTCACCCGGTGGTTGCCGTTGGCGACGACCTTCGACATGAGGGCGGAGTAGTCGGTGGCGATGTCGTCGCCGATGAACTCGGCCATGTTCACGAAGCCCATGACGCGGTTGTAGAAGTCGACCCAGTTGTCCATCTCGCCGAGCTCGACGTTGCCGACGATGTGGTCGAGGGCCTGGAACAGCCGCTTGGGCTGGCCCTCCTTGTTCTGGTAGCGCGGCTCGACGGCGACGTAGCCGGGGAGGTACGGGCCGGCGTAGGTCACGCCGTCGACGGTGCGCTGCACGAGCGTGTGGCGGGTCTCGCCGTAGGTCGCGATCGCGGCGATGCGCACGGTGCCGTGCTCGTCGGAGACGTTCTCGGGCTGGCGCAGGATGGTCGCGCCGGCCTTGGTGGCCTGGGCGATGCACTGGTCGACGTCGGGCACCTCGAGGGCGATGTCGACCACGCCGTCACCGTGGCGGGCGTGGTGGCCGACCAGGTCGCTGTCGGGCGAGACCGCGCCGCTGAGGACGAACTTGATCGAGCCCGACTTGAGCACGAACGACTTGTGGTCGCGGTTGCCGTTCTCCGGGCCGGAGTAGGCGATGAGCTCCATGCCCCAGGCGGAGGCGTAGTAGTGGGCGGCCTGGGTGGCGTTGCCGACCACGAAGCAGATCGCGTCCCAGCCGGTCACCGGGAACGGGTCGGACTCGGCGTCGTACTCCACGAGGCCGACGAGCTGCTGGAGCTGCTCGAGGGAGAGGTCGGCCTTCATCTCGTCCACGGTCAGGGCGCCACCGGTCGAGGCGATGTCAGTCGTCATGGGGCGAACCCTGCCGACTCCCGGCAAGGTGTGCAACAGTACGTCGAAAGGCTGGGCACATTGCACAGGAGATGACGGCTCATGGACGAGATCGACAGCAAGGTGATCGAGATCTTCGCCAGCGAGCCGCGGCTCGGCGTGCTGGAGGCCAGCCGTCGGCTGGGCATCGCCCGGGGCACGGTCCAGGCCCGGCTCGACAAGCTCGCGGCCGCAGGCGTGATCACCGGCTGGGGTCCCGAGCTCTCGCCGGAGGCTCTCGGCTACCCCGTGACGGCCTTCCTGACCCTCGAGATCCGCCAGGGCTCGGCCGAGCGCGGCGGCCACGACGCGGTCGCCCGTCACCTGGCCGGGATCCCCGAGGTGCTGGAGGCCTACACGATCACCGGCGCCGGCGACATGTGGGCGCGGGTGGTCGCCCGCTCCAACGCCGACCTCCAGCGGGTGATCGACCTGGTGCTGACCGAGCCGGGCATCGACCGCTCCACGACCGTGATCGCGCTGGCCACGCAGATCCCGCACCGCGTGGTGCCGCTCGCGCTCGCGGCCACCGACTGACCCGCGCCGGGGACTCACTCCCCCAGGCGCATGATCAGGCAGGTGGAGGTCGCGTGGGCCACGAGGCGGCCGGCCTCGTCGCTCAGCTGTGCCTGGGCGAGCGCCGTGCGACGCCCGCGGCTGATCACCGTGCCCTCGCACGACAGCAGGCCGGAGTCGACCGTGACCGGGCGCAGGAACTTCACGGTGAGGTCGACCGAGGTGTAGAGCTCGCCGACCGCGAGGGTGCTGTGCACCGCGCAGGCGGCGGCGGTGTCGAGCAGCGTGGAGATCACACCGCCGTGCACCGTGCCGAGGGGGTTGTAGTGGAACCCGGCCGCCGGCATCTCGACGACCACCCGCCCCCGCTCGGCGCGCAGGTCGCTCATCCCCAGGGTGGCCATGATCGGCGGGGGCGGGAGCTCGCCGGAGCGGATCGCGTCGAGCTGGCCCAGGCCGTCGAGCTCCATCAGCCGGGCGAGGTCCCCCTGGCCGGGCGTGGCCCAGGTGACGGTGCGGCTGTCGGTCTCGAACGGCTGGGTCTGCGTCATGGACCCAGCAGACCACCCCTTGCTGGGTCTGTCAACGAGACCTAGGGTGGCGGGCATGAGCAGCCCCGCCCCGACCGGACCCGCCGCCCTCGCGTGGTCCACCGACAACTGCACCGTGGGCCGGGCGATGGAGGTGCTCGGCGAGCGGTGGACGTTCGTGGTGCTGCGCGAGGTGTTCAACGGCGTACGCCGCTTCGACGACATGCGCCGGCACTCCGGGATCCCCCGGCAGGTGCTCACCAACCGTCTCGCGCTGCTCGTCGAGGCGGGCGTGCTGCGGCGCGAGCCCTACCGTGAGCCGGGGCAGCGCGAGCGGCACGAGTACCGCCCGACCGACAAGGGCTTCGACCTCTACCCCGTCCTGGTGGCGGTGCGCGCCTGGGGCGACCGCTACCTCGCCGACGCCGAGGGCTCACCGGTCGAGTTCGAGCACGTCGGCTGCGGCGAGCAGGTCGACGCCGTGCTCCGCTGCCGCGCGGGGCACGAGGTCACCGGGCGGCGCGACGTCGCGACCCGCCCCGGCCCGGGCGTCCGGCCCTTCGTGGAGGCCTGACGACAGGCGCTCAGCGCAGTCGCTCGGCCACCAGGCGGGCCGCCTCGATCACCTGGGGGGCGACGGCGTCCTCGTCGATCGACGAGGCCAGGGTGACCACGCCGACGCTGGCCCGGAGGCCCTCGACACCACGCACCGGGGCCGCCAGCCCCCGCGCCCCGCTCTGCAGCTCGCCGCTGGTGACGGCGTAGGGGGTCTCGGAGTCGTCGAGCAGGGTGATCGCCTTGCCCGCCGCGCCCTGGGAGAGCGGGTGGCGGGCGCCCACCCGGTAGGCGACGTGGAAGTCGGTCCAGGTGGGCTCGACCACCGCGAGAGCCAGCGCCTCGTCGCCGTCGGCGAAGGTGAGGTGGGCGGTGGAGCCCAGCGACTCGGCCAGCGAGCGCAGCACCGGCATCGCGAGGTCGCGCACGAGGGGCTGGACGGCGCTGGCGAGCTGGAGCACGCCGAGCCCGACGAACAGCCGCGACCGGGCGTCGCGACGGACCAGGCCGTGCTGCTCGAGGGTGCTGACCAGGCGGTAGACCACCGTGCGGTTGACCTCGAGCCGGCCGGAGAGCTCGGTGATGGTGAGGCCCTCGGGGGTGTCGGCCAGGACCTTCAGGGCCCGCAGCCCGCGGTCCAGGGTCTGCGAGGTCTCCGAGGGCATACGAGGACCCTAGCCGCGCCCGGGTCGGCGCCGCAGCGTACGGAAGGACCGTCCGGTCCGGCCGTCAGGAGGACTGCCGCACGGCCCACTCGCGGATCCGGTTGATCCGCTCGTGGAGCTGCTCGGCGTTGGCCACCGCTGCGGGCGGGCCGCCGCACTCCTTGCGCAGCGCGTTGTGGGTGATGCCGTGGGCCTGCCCGGTGCGGTGGTGCCAGGCGGCGACCAGCCCGTTGAGCTCGCGTCGCAGCACGCCGAGCTGCTGGTGGGTGCTGAGCTGCTCCACCGAGTCGACGACGCGGTCCTCGACACCGCTCGCCTTCTGCTTGCGCGCCCGCTCGCTCTGCCGCGAGTGCAGCAGCTCGCGCACCTGGTCGGGCTCGAGCAGGCCCGGGATGCCGAGGAAGTCCATCTCCTCCTCCGAGCCGACGTGCACCTCGCCGGAGTGGCCGAACTGCGCACCGTCGTAGAGGACGTGGTCGAACGACGCGGTCGAGCCGAGGGCCTCCCACGACATCTCGAGCTCGCCGGACGCGCCCTCCTCGGCGTTGGCCGCGGCGAGGAGGTCCTCCTCGGCGGCGAAGATGTCGTCCTCGTCGGTGACCTTGCGCCCGAGCACGTGGTCGCGCTGGGCCTCCATGTCGGAGGCGAACTCCAGCAGGTGGGGCGCCGACGGCAGGAACACCGTGGCGGTCTCGCCGCGCGAGCGGGCCCGCACGAAGCGGCCGACGGCCTGGGCGAAGAACAGCGGGGTGGAGACGGTGGTGGCCCACACCCCCACGGCGAGCCGCGGCACGTCGACGCCCTCGGAGACCATGCGGACCGCGACCATCCAGCGGTCCTCGGAGGCGGTGAACTTCTCGATCTTGCGCGAGGAGCCCTTCTCGTCCGACAGCACGACGGTCGGCGACTCGCCCGAGACCTTCTTCAGGATCGCGGCGTAGGCGCGGGCAGACTCCTGGTCGCCCGCGATCACCAGGCCGCCGGCGTCGGGCACGTGGCGACGCACCTCCGACAGGCGCCGGTCGGCGGCCTCGAGGACCGCCGGGATCCACGACCCGCGCGGGTCGAGGGCGGTGCGCAGCGCCTGGGCGTGCATGTCCTTGGTGAGCGGCTCCCCGAGCCGGGCCACGACCTCGTCGCCGGCGCGGGTGCGCCACTGCATCTCACCCGAGTACGCCATGAACAGCACGGGTCGCACGACGTGGTCGGACAGCGCGTGGGCGTAGCCGTAGGTGAAGTCGGCGGCCGAGACCGGCACGCCGTCGTCGCCCGGGGCGTACCGGACGAACGGGATCGGGTTGATGTCGGAGCGGAACGGGGTGCCGGTCAGCGCCAGGCGCCGGGTGGCGGGGTCGAACGACTCCCGCACGCCCTCGCCCCACGACATCGCGTCACCGGCGTGGTGGATCTCGTCGAGGATGACCAGCGTCTTGAACCGCTCGGTGCGGATCCGCATGGCGAGCGGGTTGACCGCGACGCCGGCGTAGGTCACCGCGATGCCGACGTAGTCGTCGGACGTCTTGCCCTTGCCCGCGCTGTAGGTCGGGTCGATCGGGATGCCGGCGCGCGCGGCGGCCTCGGCCCACTGGGTCTTGAGGTGCTCGGTCGGCGCGACGACGGTGATCCGGTCGACGACGCGACGGCTGAGCAGGTCGGCGGCGACGGTCAGCGCGAACGTCGTCTTGCCCGCCCCGGGCGTCGCGACGGCGAGGAAGTCCTGCGGCTGGCGCGCCTGGTAGAGGTCCATCGCGGCCTGCTGCCAGGCGCGGAGGGAGGGCGCGGTGCCCCAGGCGGCCCGGTCGGGCCACGCGGGGGGCAGCGGCGCCTCGGGGCGCCCCGTCACGCCTCGGGACCCGAGCCGTCGTCGCCCTCGCCGGGCTTCATCGACTCCCAGATCTCCTTGCAGTCCGGGCAGACCGGGAACTTCTCCGGCGCCCGCGACGGGACCCACACCTTGCCGCAGAGCGCGATCACGGGGGTCCCCATGACCATCGCCTCGGTGAGCTTGTCCTTGGGGACGTAGTGGGAGAACCGCTCGTGGTCGCCCTCATCGGTCGGGACCGTCTGACGCTCTTCGACCGTCTGGCTGCCCGGGGAGAATCCGATGGTGCTCATGATGGACGATCCTAACGCGGACCGGTCCGTGCGCCGACCTCGGCGACATCGTGGCGGGCCCGGTCGGGCGGCTAGTTGAGGTCGGGGTCGACGGGTCGGTTGACGTGCCAGGCCAGGGAGCCCGGCTGGCGGCGCATGACGGCGCGCCACAGGTCGGTCGGGTCGAGGAGGAAGGGGTCGGAGGGCTCGCCGTCGACGACGTACCAGTCGCCGCGCTCGACCTCCCCGGCCAGCTGGTGGGCGCCCCACCCGGCGTAGCCGGCGAAGACCCGCATCGACTCCAGCGACCCGTCGACGAGCTCGGTGGGGGTGTCGAGGTCGACCATGCCGAGCTGGCCGCGCACCTGGCGCCACCCGACCGGCGCGTCGTCCTCGTCGCGCAGCCACGCCACGGCCAGGGCACCGTCGGTGCCGACGGGGCCACCGCGGAAAAGCACCTCCGGCTCGACGACGACGTCGCGCCACGGCTCGAGCACGTCGGCGACCAGCACCTGGGAGGGTCGGTTGAGCACGACGCCCAGGGCGCCCTCGTCGGTGACGTCGAGGAGGAGCACGACGGTGTCGACGAAGTTGGGGTCCTGGAGCGCGGGGGTGGCCACCAGGAGGAGACCCGACGCCGGCTGCATGCCCACCACTATGACCGATCGGTGGCAGGGACACCCACGGCGGCGGCGCCTAGGGTGGCTCGATGACCACGCCCGGCGCGACGCCCGCCCCGCGCCGGCCGCGGTGGTCGCCCTCGACGAGGGACGCCCTCGTGGAGGTCGCGGAGCGGCTCTTCGTCGAGCACGGCTACGCCGCCACCTCGCTCGACCACGTGGTCGGCGGCGCCGACGTCACCAAGGGCGCGCTCTACCACCACTTCAGCGGCAAGCAGGCGGTCTTCGAGGCGGTCTTCGAGCGGGTCGAGCAGCGCGCCACCGCCGCGATCGCCCACGCCACCGACGGGGTGGACGACCCGTGGGCGAGGGCCGGGGCGGGGCTGCGCGCCTTCCTCGACGTGGTGCAGGAGCCCGCCTACCGCCAGGTGGTCGTCGCCGACGGCCCGGCCGTCCTGGGCCGCGACCGGTTCCGCGAGCAGGAGGAGGCGTCGACGTACGCCCTCGTCGACGACGTCGTCCGCTCGGTGCTGGCCGCGCCGCAGTGGGGGCTCGAGGACGAGCTGCTCGACACCTTCACCCGGATCTTCTTCGGCGCCCTGTCGGCCGCCGGCGTGGCGGTGGCCGCGAGCCAGGACGCCGCTGCGGCCGCCGCCCGCACGGAGGCGGCCGTCGGGTTCATCCTCACCGGGCTGCGCGAGCAGCTGGAGGCCGGGCGCGGCCCTACTTCGAGAAGCTGACCTCGCCGTTGACCGCCGGCACCAGCTCGACCCACGTGTGGCCGGCGGGCACCGTGAGCTCGCCCGCCTTCGTGCTGAGCTCGATCTGGCCGGTCAGGCCGTCCTTGGACCAGGTGCCCTTGACGACCCGGCCGCCGTGGAACAGCAGCGCGGCGCCGGTGCCCTCGAACTTGGTCTCCGGGACGGGGTAGCCCGCGGGGTCCTTGTAGCCGGCGTCGCCCACCTTGACCCGCAGGACCAGCACCGAGTCGGCCGGGAACTGGTCGTCCTGCGCGGCGTAGGAGTCGGTGTTGACGTAGCGCCCGCCCTGGAACTGCCAGGTGGTGCTGTGCGCGCCGAAGTCGGCCGTCAGGCTGGTGGCCTTGCCGCCCTTGGGCAGGTCGGCCTCGTCGCCCCACGGCAGGTAGTCGGCCGGCTCGCCGTCGGCCTTCAGCCGCTTGGAGATGTCGGCGAGGTGCGCGAAGAGGTTGTACGGCGCCGAGCGGGTGTTGTCGCGGAAGACGCCGGCGGCGCCCTCGGTGATCCACGGGATGCCGGCGGCGTTGATGCGGTTGATGGTGATCTGCGCCGCGCCGCTGGTGACGACCGTCGCGCCCTCGGGGACGATGCTGATGTCGCTGGCGCGCATCGAGCGCACCGGTCCGACCGTGACCGGGACCTTGGAGTAGTAGAACGCCGCCAGGCGGGTGTAGCCGCCCTCGACGAGCTCCTCGACGACCATGTCGGCCGACCCGAGCCCGATCTGCGGCGAGCTCGACGGGGTGTTGTCGACCTTGGTCACCACCACGGGGTGCTGGGGCGCCTTGCCGGTGCGCTCGAGGCCGGTGAGCGGCCAGAAGACGGGCTCCGGAGGCGCGCTGGTCTCCGCGGAGGACGGGGCGGAGGACGACGGGTCGCTCGCGGGAGTCTCCTCGTCGCCCCCACCGCACCCGGCGAGGAGCAGCGAGGCCGCGACGAGCGCGGCGGCGGACACGTGAAGGCGGTGACGCACGGGGTGACTCCGATCGGAACGGGGGTTGCTGCCCAGCAAGTGTGCGGGCGCGCCTTCCCCGATCGGGGAAGGCGCGCCACAGGGTAGATCAGGGGGCCGCAGGGCTCAGCGTCGGCGCAGCGTGCCACCGAACCACTGGCTGGTCCACGGCACCCCGACCTGCACGCGCTGCCCCGGCGAGGGTGCGTGCAGCATCAGGGCGTGGCCGTGCGACCACCGCAGGAAGATCGCGGCGTGGTAGACCCCACCGCTGCCGTAGAAGAACATCAGGTCGCCGGCACGCATGTCGGCCCTCGCGACGCGGCGGGTGAAACCCGCCTGGGCGGCCGAGGTGCGCGGCACCGGGAAGCCGGCGCGTCGGAAGCTGTAGTAGACGAGCCCGGAGCAGTCGAAGCTGTTGGGCCCCGCGGCGCCGTAGGCGTAGGCGTCGCCGCGCTGGCGCATCGCGGTGTCGCGGGCGCCGAGGACGCGGGTGTTCACCCGCCTCGCGGCACGCCGGGCCTCGCGCCGACGGTCCTTCGCGGTCTGCTTGCTGGTCGGGCTGGTCGGGCTGGTCGAGCTGGCGGTGCTGGTCGTGCCGGTGGCGGCGGTGGCCGCCGGGGCGACGAGCGTCGAGGCGGCGAGGCCGGCACCGGCGAGGGCGAGCGCGCAGGCTCGCGCCGTGCGAGGGGTCGCAGGCATGGAGGGTCCTTTCCCACGCCTGTGAGGTGAGCTGTCGGGCTGGAGCCGGAAGGTGCCCCGCCGCCTGGTGGCGGCTTCGCCCCGAGCCGACGGCACACGCGGGTGGCGTGCGCGTCGGCGGTGGAACCTGTGGGTCCCCCACTCCTGCCCTCGGTGATCTCGGGGGTACGTCCCGGCCGGGCAGGACTCGGCGTCGTCCGGGACGGTTTCATTTGTCGTCGGTCGGCACCGGCAGGCGGCCCGAGCCGGCCTGGGGTCATCGACCGCCGTCCAACGTGACAGAACACCTCC
>NZ_JBHLXH010000001.1:904147-921805 GCF_042432345.1 Nocardioides zeicaulis
TCGTCTCAGCCGAGCTTGCGCCCGCCGTCGACGTAGAGCGTCTGCCCGGTGACGAAGGACGCCTCGTCGCTGCACAGGAAGGCGGCCGCGGCGGCGATGTCCTCGGGCTGGCCCACCCGGCGCACCGGGGTGGCCTCGGCGTTGAGCCGCTGCAGCTCCTCCGGCTCCATCTTGAGGCGCCGCGCGGTGGCGTCGGTCATCTCGGTGGCGATGAAGCCCGGCGCGATCGCGTTGGCGTTGATGCCGAAGGGACCGAGCTCGATGCCGAGGGTGCGGGTCAGGCCCTGGATGCCCATCTTGGCGGCCGAGTAGTTGGCCTGGCCGCGGTTGCCGAGCGCGGAGACGCTGGAGAGGTTGAGGATCTTGCCGTACTTCTGCTCCACGAACCGCGACTGCGCGGCCTTGGTCATGTTGAAGACGCCCTTGAGGTGGACGCCCATCACGATGTCCCAGTCCTCCTCGGTCATCTTGAAGAGCAGGTTGTCGCGGGTGACGCCGGCGTTGTTGACGAGGACGTGGATCCCACCGAGCTCGTCCACGACGCGCTGCACGGCCGCCTCCGCGGCGGCGCCGTCGACCACGTCGCAGGCGATGCCGACGGCCCTGGCGCCCTCGGTGAGCTCGAGGCGGCCGGCGGCCTCCTGAGCGGCTGCCTCGTCGAGGTCGAGGACCGCGATCGAGGCGCCCTCGCTCGCGAAGCGCTGCGCGATGCCGAAGCCGATCCCTCGCGCTGCTCCGGTGATGACGGCGACCCGCCCGTCGAAACGACCCATCTGGACTCCTGAGTTCTGGGGGTGTTGAGGACGTCGCCGAGGCTACCGACCCTCGCCACTGGGTACGGTTCGGGGATGGGCAGGCGTGAGTTCAGGGCCGCAGCAGTGGTGGCCGTCGTGATGGCGGTGGTGGCGGCGCTCGTCGCGTGGACCCACCACCTCCCGCTGCGCGACCCCGACGGAGCCTCGTTGCCCACGTGGTTCCGGCTCCCAGTGATCGTCGGGGCGGCCGTGGTCCTCGACATCCTGGCGCGGTGGGTGCTGCTGCGCCGGCGCGGCGGCGCGCGGGTGAGCCTCCGCTCGGTGGCCGTCGAGCGCTGGGACCGCGAGCAGTGGGCCTTCACCCTGAGTGGCCTGGTGACCTGGTACGTCGCCTACGTCGCGTTCCGCAACCTCAAGAGCTACGTCCCGTTCGTCACCGACCGGCTGGCCGACCCGGCGCTCGAGCGGATCGACCACGCGATGTGGCTGGGCCACGACCCGGCCGTGGTGCTGCACGGCGTCCTCGGCACCGGCGTCGCCAACTGGGTGGCCGCCTCGGTCTACCTGATCTGGATCGGGCTGGTGCCGGCGAGCCTGGCGATCGCGCTGGTCTGGACGCGCCGCTCGACGGCCGGCGCCTGGTACGTCACCGCGGTCTCGATGGACTGGATGATCGGCGCGATCCTCTACTACGCGGTGCCCTCGCTCGGCCCGACGTACGCCCGCCCGGAGTGGTTCGACTCCCTGGCCCACACGCCCAACACGTCCGTGCGCGACGCGCTGCTGGCCGACCGCGTCGAGGTGCTGGCCGGGCCGTGGGACACCCACGCCGTCCAGACGATCGCGGCGTTCGCCTCGCTGCACGTGGGGGTGATGGTGACGATCTGCCTCATGGTCGAGGTGATGCGCCTTCCCCGCGCGCTCCGGGTGGCTGCGTGGACCTTCCTCGCCCTCACGATGATGGCGACGGTCTACCTCGGCTGGCACTACTTCGCCGACGTGCTGGCCGGCATCGTGGTGGGCACCGCGGCGTTCGTCATCGCCGCCGTCGCCACCGGCAACCCCCTGGCCAAGCGCGAGCAGCCCTGGACCTTCCGCGGGGCGGTCGACCTCGCCGCCCCCGTGCCGGTGGGCCGGGTATCCGACGACGACCCCGACCAGGTCGGCTCGCGCGGCTGACCAGCCCGGGCTCAGGCCAGGGCGTCCCGGAGGCGTTCGGCGTGGGCCTCGGCCTCGCCGTCGGCGTACTTCGTGCGTGGCCAGAAGAACCCCCGCAGCCCGTCGCCCTTGGTGCGCGGCACGACGTGCAGGTGCAGGTGGGGCACCGACTGGCTCACCGTGTTGTTGATCGCGACGAACGACCCCTGTGCGCCGAGCCCGTCCTTGACGGCCGTCGCGAGGCGCTGGGCTGCGGCCAGGAAGCCGTCGCGCAGGTCGGCGGGCAGGTCGGGCAGCGTCTCGACGTGCTCGCGCGGGACCAGCAGGACGTGGCCCTTGAAGACGGGCCGGGTGTCGAGGAACGCCACCAGGTCGTCGGTCTCGAGCACGACGTGCCCGGGGAGCTCGCCGGCGACGATCTGGCAGAAGACGCAGTCGCTCATGGCGGCCAGTCTGCCCGCAGCCACCGACGGCGCGACCCGTCATCGGGGTGGGGCGCGGCCCCGCGGGCGTGCCTAGGGTCGAGGAGGTGCAGACGTTCCTCCCGTACGCCGACTTCGCCGCCTCGGTGCGCGCGCTTGACCAGAAGCGGATGGGCAAGCAGCGCGTCGAGGTGATCCAGGTCGTGCGCGCGCTGACGGTCGCGGACTACGCCTGGCGCCACCACCCCGCTGCGCTGATGTGGCGCGGCCACGAGGAGGCGCTCGGCCGCTACGGCCTGGCGTGCTGCCAGGCGTGGCTCGACCTCGGCCACGGCGACACCTGTGCGGCCACGATCGCCGCCGACCTGGCCACGGCCGGCGTGACGTCGATCCGGTCGCAGGACGAGCTGGCCGCGGCGGGCGCGCTCCCACCCTGGCTCGGCGACCCCGACCTCCACCGCAGCCACCAGTCGGCGCTCGTGCGCAAGGACCCCGACTTCTACCGACCGCTGTTCCCCGACGTGCCCGACGACCTCCCCTACGTCTGGCCCGTCCGCTCCCCCGCGGTCGTCGAGGCCGAGCGCCGCAAGGCGGAGAACGCCGCGAGGCGCGAGCAGCGTGCCGCCGAACGCCTCCTCGCCGACGCCGAGCGCGCCCGGGAGCGGCGCAGCCGCGCGGCGAGGAAGGCGTGGGACACCCGGCGTAGGCGGCAGGCCGAGGGCAGCTGAGCGACCGGTCAGGCGCGCCCCGCCTCAGTCGGGTCGGGACTGGCTCGACGCCGCGAAGTTCACGCTGATGCGCGGGCCGGAGGGGCCGGCGTCCTTGGGCACCGAGTGGCGCCAGTCGACCTGGCAACGGCCACCCATCACGATCAGGTCACCGGCCAGTGGCCGGAACGTCCGGCTCGGGCCGCCCTGCGTCGGCCGCACCAGGAAACGCCGCGGGGCGCCCAGGCTCAGCACCGGGACGATGCACTCGCGCCGGCGCGCCGAGGCACCGTCGCCGTGCCATCCGGTGCTGTCGCGGTGGGTCCGGTAGAGGTTGATCCACAGGCGGTCGTAGGCGACGCCGTAGTGCGCGGTCAGCGCACGCGCCATGTGTCGCAGCGCCTCGGGGGCGCCGTCGAGGTCGGGGTGCTCAGCGGTCAGGCGGGGCTCCTCGAGCCTCGTGCCGTACATCCAGCGCGAGCGCTGCTGCCAGTCGGCTCCCGCGAGCAGGTCCCGGAACAGCTCGTCGGCGTCGGCGCCGAGAAGCCAGCCCGGGACGTGCTCCACCCAGGAGTGCGCGTCGAGCCGCACCCGGTGTGCGGTGCCGAACGTCTCGTCCACCCCGGAGGCACGACCGTCGCCGTCGCCGAAGAGCGGGAGGGCGCTGTCGTCCATGGTCGAGTCCTACCAGCCGCCACCGACAACCGCCGGGCGAGCGCCTAGGCTCGCCCGGTGCGCATCGTCTCGCTGATCCCCTCCGCCACGGAGATCCTCTTCGCCGTCGGCGCCGGTGACGACGTCGTGGGCGTGACCTTCGAGTGCGACCACCCGCCCGCTGCGCGCGAGCGCCGCGTGGTGTCGACCTCGGCCATGCCGGAGGACCTCTCCCCGGGCGAGATCGACGACTTCGTCACCGCGGCCATGGCACGCGGCGAGGACCTCTACCGCCTCGACGCGGGTGCGCTCGCCGACCTCGACGCCGACCTGGTCGTGACGCAGGACCTCTGTGCCGTGTGCGCGGTCGACGTCGACACCGTGGACGACGCGCTGGCCCACCTCGGCTGCCGGGCGCAGGTGGCCACGCTCGACCCGCACACCATGGACGACGTGCTCGGCACGGTCACCGAGGTCGGTCGCCTGACCGGGCGCGAGGAGCAGGCGGCCGCGCTGGTCTCCTCGTTGCGGGGGCGCCTGGCGGCGGTCGCTGCACGCGTCGCGGGTCGCCCGCGACCCCGCGTGCTGGTGCTGGAGTGGACCGATCCGCCCTTCACCCCCGGGCACTGGATCCCGGAGATGGTCACCCTCGCCGGCGGCGAGCCGACGCTCGGGACGGCGGGGGCGCGCTCCGGGCGCACGACGTGGGAGGAGGCGACCGCGTCGGCCCCCGACGTGGTGGTCGTGGCGCCGTGCGGCTTCGACCTCGACGGAAGCGCCGGGCTCGCGGCCGGCGTACGCCACCACTTCCCCGACCTGCCCGTGTGGGCGGTCGACGCCGACGGGCACTTCGCCCGGCCGGGTCCGCGGCTGGTCGACGGGGTCGAGGCGCTCGCCGCCCTCCTGCACCCCGAGCCCGGTGCCGCGCCCGCCGCGGCACGCGAGGTCTGAGCCGTCAGTAGCGGTGCCGGCGCACGACGTCGTCGAGCCCGGCGCGCGAGGTGCGGAACCGGTTGACCGGGTGGTCGGTGTCGGCGTACCCGAAGGAGATCCCGACGACCACGAGGCGGTTGTCGGGCAGGCCGAAGTGCTCGCGGACGAGCGAGGGGTACGCCGCCAGCGCCGCCTGGGGCGCGGCTGCGAGGCCGAGCGCCTGCGCGCCGAGCAGGAACGACTGCACCCAGAGCCCGCAGTCGATGGCGCCGTAGGTGCCGAGGTCGGCCTCGGTCGTGACGAGCGCGACGTGGGGGGCGTCGAAGAGCTCGAAGTTGCGCAGGGTCTGCTCGAGGCGCCGCCCGGCGTCGTCCTTCGCGATGCCGACGCTGTCGTAGAGCTGGAAGCCGCACTCGCGGCGGCGGTCGCGGTAGACGCCGTCGTAGGCCGGCGGGAAGGCGAGGTCGGGGTGCTGCGGGTGGGCCATCACGTGCTCGGCCAGCGCCGCGCGGAACCGGTCGGTGGCCGCGCCGCTGGTGACGTCGACCTGCCAGGGCTGGGTGTTGCACCACGACGGCGTGCGCTGCGCCAGGGCCAGGAGCCGCTCGATGTCGGCGTCCGGCACCGGGTCGGGACGGAACTGGCGACAGGTCCAGCGCTCGTCCAGCAGACGGGCCAGCGTGTCGAACGACTCGGTGCTCACGGGCCCATCCTGCCGTCGGACCGAAATCCACAAAACACCCACAGCGCGCGTCGGGCTCGCGCACCATGGCAGCACCATGCTCCCCGCCCGCCTCCTCGCCCGCGTCCTCTCCTCCGCCGCCCTCCTCGCCGTGCCGGTGGCCGCGACCCACGCGGACGCCGTCGTCCCGGACCGCGACCGGGTCGGGGCCGCGTCGTCCTCCTACTCCCCCTCCTCGTCCTCCTCCTCGGCCGACGGCGCCGCGCGTGCGCGGGCCGCGCAGCCGGTGTGGCTCGGACCGGTCGCGCCGCACCAGCAGAACCCGACCAACCCGCTCGCCGGCCGGGTGTGGGGCGCGTACGAGGGGCCGCAGGACCAGGTGTGGCGCCCCTGGACCGAGGCGACCGGTGCCACAAAGGCCGCGCTCGCAACGATCGCCGAGCGCCCGCGCACCAAGTGGTACGGCGCGTTCGTGCCCGACACCTCGATCCGCAGCACCGTCACCGACTACGTCGCGTCCTCGCAGGACGGCGATCCCGAGGCGCTGGTGCAGATGGCGGTCTTCCGGATGGTGCCGTGGGAGGGCGAGGCCTGCACCCGGCCCACCACCCCCGCCGAGGCCGCGAGCTACCGCGCGTGGGTCTCTCAGCTCGCCGCGGGCATCGGCGAGGCGCACGCCCTCGTCGTGATGCAGCCCGACGGGCCGTTCCTGCTCTGCGCCCCCGACCGCAAGCAGAAGTCCGAGCTGCTGACCTGGGCCACCCAGACGCTGAGCGCGCTGCCGAACACGAGCGTCTACATCGACGCCGGTGCCGCCGACTGGTGCGAGAACGGCACGTCGCAGCAGTCCACGAGCTGCGCGAAGATCCTCGAGCTCTCGGGCATCCAGTACGCCCGCGGGTTCGCCCTCGACTCCACCCACTACACCGGGCCGGTCGAGAACATCGACCGCGGCACCGAGATCCTCCAGATCCTCGCCGCCGACGGCTACGGCGAGAAGCACTTCATCGTCGACACCGCGAAGTCCGGCCGCCCGACGATGTGGCCCGACATCGTCCCGGCGACGAAGAAGGACCTGAAGAACAACGCCCGCACGTGCACGACCCGGAAGATGAAGCGCTGCGTCACCCCCGGCATCCCGCCCACCCCGCGCCCCGCCGACCCCCAGTGGGGCCTGCCCGCCGCGCAGCGCCGGATCGCGGCCCAGTACGTCGACGGCTTCGTGTGGTTCGGCCGCCCCTGGCTGTTCAACCAGGCCGACCCCTTCGTCGCCCAGCGCGCGCTCGACATGGTCCGCACCACGCCCTGGACCGCCACCGGCCCCCGCTGACCCGTCGAACGGCGCCACCGCGCGTCACGCCGCCCCTGCCACGATGGCGACATGCTCACCCACGACCTCGCCCACGAGCTCGCCCCGACCGGCAGCCTGCGCGCCTCGATCAACCTCGGCAACCCCGTGCTCGCCCAGGGCACGCCCGACGACCCCGCCGGCGTCACGGTCGACCTCGCGCGCGCGCTCGGCGCCCGGCTCGGCGTGCCGGTCGAGCTCCTGTGCTTCGACGCCGCCCGTGACTCGTTCGCGGCGGTCGAGGACGGCCGCGCCGACGTGTGCTTCCTCGCCGTCGACCCCGCCCGCGCCGAGGCGATCGCCTTCTCCGCGCCGTACGCCGTCATCGAGGGCGTCTTCGTCGTCGCGGACGGCTCGCCGCTCGCGACCGCCGACGACGTCGACCGGCCCGGCGTGCGGGTCGGGGTGAAGAAGGGGTCGGCCTACGACCTCCACCTGACCCGCACCCTGACGCAGGCCGAGGTGGTGCGCGGCAGCGAGGGCACCACGGTCTTCCTCGACGAGGGCCTCGAGGTCGGCGCCGGGATCCGGCAGCCGGTGACCGACCTCGTCGCCGCCCGTCCCGGCCTGCGCGTGCTGGAGCCGCACTTCATGGAGATCCGGCAGGCCGTCGGCATCCCGCGCTCGCGCAGCGACGCCGCTGTCGCCTTCGTCCACGACCTCGTGGAGGAGCTGAAGGCCGACGGCTTCGTCGCCGACGCGCTCACCCGCTCGGGGCGCACGGACGCCTCGGTCGCCCCTCCGGCCGATTGAGCCGGAGCAGCACGACGCCCCGGCGGGAAGCCCGCCGGGGCGTCGTGTGGTGTCTCATGAGGGCTGGTGCTGGCTGGTGCTGGTGGAGCTGCGGGGAATCGAACCCCGGTCCTCGAGCGCCGATCCAGGTCTTCTCCGGGTGCAGTCGGTGATGTCGCTTTTCTCGGCCCCGGTGCTCGCACAGACACGTCACCGACGGGCTCAGTCAGGAAAGAGTCCCGGTCACCCCTCCTGACAGAGAGTGACCAGCAAGTCTCCTAGATGAGGCCTGGGTCCGGGACGGAGACGGATGCCCGGTCAGACCCTTCGATCACTGCTCAGGCAGCGAGAGCGAAGTCGTTGCGCTTGGAGTTGGCAACTATGGATTTCCAGCGGACATTAACGAGATGACGCTGGCTTCTCGACCCGCTTCCCCTGGAACTAACGTCCCAAGTCGAAACCGATCAGCCCCTCTTGAGTTGTGACTCGATCATACGGGTCAACGCCGACAGCCGTCGCGCGCATTCCCCCGAGGGTCCGGGAGGACCTCAGTCCTCGGCCGCGGCGGGCTGCGGCTCGGGCTCCAGCGGCTGGTGCAGGCGCACCCGGGTGATCCGGTGCCCGTCGACCTCCGCGACCTCGAGCAGGTGGTCGCCCGCCGCGACGCGGTCGGCGACGTCGGCCATCCGGGCGAGCCGGTGGAGCACGTAGCCGGCGACCGTCTCGTAGGGCCCGTCCTGGAGCGCGACGCCGGAGCGGTCCGCGAAGTCCTCGATGGTGAGTCCGGCATCGTAGGTCTCGGGGTCGGCCGAGGCCTCGAGCTCGGCGTCGCGGTCGTACTCGTCGCGGATCTCGCCGACCAGCTCCTCCATCAGGTCCTCGAGCGTGACGATGCCGTCGGTGCCGCCGTACTCGTCGACGACGAGCGCGATGTGGGCGCCGAGGCGGCGCAGCTGGTCGATGGAGGGCAGCACGCGGTTGGTGCGCGGGAGCACGGGGAGGTCGCGGGCGAGGTCGGCGACGGTGCGGGTGCGGTCGTCGGCGTGGCCGAGCACGTCGCGGAGGTGGAGGTAGCCCAGCACCTCGTCGAAGCTCTGGCCGGTGACGGGGTAGCGCGTGTAGGGCTCGGAGGCGATGACCTGCACGGCGTCGGCGAGCGTGAGGTCGCCGCGGAGGAAAACCACGTCACCGCGCGGCTTCATCACCTCGCTCAGCGACCGGTCACCGGCGTCGAAGACGTCGTCGACCAGCTTGCGCTCGTCCTCGGGGATGTCCTCGTGGCCCGAGATCATCATCCGCAGCTCGTCCTCGTCGACCTCGTCGCCGGAGGCGTCGGGGTTGCCACCGAGCACCTTGACGAGCGCGTCGGTCGACAGCGAGAGCAGCCAGATCACCGGCGTCATCACGCGGGCGAAGACGCCGAGCGGCGGCGCGAAGAGCTTGGACACCCCGACCGAGCGCTGGAGCGCGAGCCGCTTGGGCACCAGCTCGCCGAGCACGAGCGAGAGGTAGGACACCACCAGGGTCGTGACCACGAGGGAGACGGTCTCGGGGCCCGGCACGCCGGCGCCCTCGAACGCCGGCGCGAACGACGGCGCGAGCGTCGAGGCGCCGAACGCGGCGGAGAAGAAGCCGGCGACGGTGACGCCGATCTGCACCGCGGACAGGAAGCGGTTGGGATCGCGGGCGAGGGACGCGACGGCGTGGCCGCGGCCGCCCTCGGCCTCCAGACGGTCGACCTGGCCGGCGCGCAGCGACACCAGGGCGATCTCGGTCGCCGCGAACACACCCCCGACGAGGATGAACGCGAGCACGAGCAGGACGTCGATCACGCGCTCAACCTAGCGAGCCGGGCCGAACCGGCGTCCGTGCTCCGTGCCCCGCCGGCCCTGTCAGCGCCCGCGGATCGCCGCGCCGACCGCCGAGACCGGGAAGCCGGGCGGCACCATGACCAGCCGCTCCCCGAGCTCGAGCGAGGCCAGGAACGGCGACCCCTCCCCCAGCCGCGCGAGCTGGTCGACCACGCCGCGGCGCAGCGGCTCGCCGACCTCGGCGACGCCGCCGCCGACCACGATGCGCTCGGGGTCGATCGTCAGGCCCAGCACGCGCACCGCGCTCGCCACGCCCCAGCAGTACCGGTCACGCACGGCGACGGCCTTCTCGTCGCCGGCGTCGGCCGCGGAGAAGAGCGCGGTCGAGGGGAAGCCGCGCGTCGTCGGCCAGGCGCGGGCGAGGGCGCGACCCGAGGCGAACGTCTCCAGGCAGCCGCGCTGGCCGCAGCCGCACACCTCGCCGGCCGGGTCGACGGGCACGTGCCCGATCTCGCCCGCCGCTCCGTGCGGACCGCGTCGCAGCCGGCCGTCGAGGACCAGGCCGGCGGCGAGGCCGGTGCCGAGGCTGAGGTAGACCACGTCGTCCGCACCGGTGAGCGCGCTCGCGGCCAGCGCGGCGGCGTTGACGTCGTTCTCCACCGCCACCGGCCGGCCGAGCAGCTCGGAGAGCAGGTCGCGCAGCGGCAGGTCGGCGCCGTCGACGCCGAGGTTGACCGCGTGGCGCAGCACCCCGCGGCCGACGTCGACCAGGCCCGGGACACCCACGCCGAGGCGGCCGTCGAGCGCGAGACCGGTCTCCGTGCGCAGCGACTCGAAGACCGCGTGCGCGGTCGCGACGACCCCGTCGGCGCCCGGCTCGGTGGGCAGGCGCACCTGCGCCAGCACCGAGCCGTCGGCGTCGAGGACCACGCCGTGGGTCTTGGTGCCGCCGATGTCGAGCCCGACCGAGCGGGACCCGGCGAGCGCGGGGTGCAGGTCGGCGTTCACCGCGACCACCCCGCCTCGCGCAGCAGCGCCTCGACGGCGGCGACGGCGGGCGCGGACGAGCCGCGGGTGCAGATCCGAGGCCACCCGGTGTCGTACGGCGTGGGCCAGCCCCACTCCACGACGACGCCGGGGCGACCCGACACGGCGAGGCTGCGGAGGAGGTCGAGGACCTCGGGGCGGCGGCCGGCGTCGCGCACCTGCACGACGAGCGGCGGTCCGTCCGGGAGGCCGGCGAGCGACCCGGCGAGGTCGGCCGGGTCGAGGCGGTGGTCCGGCTCGACACCCCACGCCACCTCGCCGACCGCGATGTTGGCGGTCGTCTCCACCGACACGACGACGGCACCGGTGAGGTCGGGCAGCGCCCCGTCGCGCAGCAGCGCCGCGCCCGCCGCCGCGACCTGGCGGTCGTGGTCGGGCAGCGTGATGTCGGCGGTGCGCTCGAGGCGCATCGCGCGGACCCGCTCGGCGGACTCCGCCAGCCGGCCCGCGTCGAGGCGGCCCTGCTCGACCGCGGCCACGACGGCGTCGCGGACCTCCTCGACCAGCGAGGCGGGCTTGTCGGGGCCGATGCAGAGCAGGTCGCAGCCGGCGACGAGCGCCTGGACGGCCGCCTCGGGGATGCCGACCTCGGCGGACGCACCGGCCATGTCGAGGGCGTCGCTGACGATCACCCCGTCGAACTCCAGCACGTCGCGCAGCATCGCGAGCACCACCGGGCTGAGGGTGGCGGGACGGTCCGGGTCGAGCGCGGGCACCACGATGTGCGAGGTCATCACCGCCACCGTGCCGGCCTCGATCGCCGCGTCGAAGGGCACCAGCTCGCGCGCGGCGAGCGTGTCGGCGTCGACGTCGACGCGGGGCAGCGCGAGGTGGCTGTCGGTCGCGGTGTCGCCGTGGCCGGGGAAGTGCTTGGCGCAGGCGCCGACGCCCGCGGACTGCAGCCCGCGGGTCCACGCCGCGACGTGGGCGGCCACCCGGTGGGGCTCCGTGCCGAAGCTGCGGGTGCCGATCACGGGGTTGCGCGGGTCGCTGTTGACGTCGGCGTCGGGCGCGAGGTCGAGGGTGACCCCGACCGAGGCGAGCTCGTGGCCGACCCAGGCGCCGACGGCCTCGGTGAGGTCGACGTCGTCCGCGCCGCCGAGCGCCGCCGCTCCGAGCACGGGGCTGGGGGCGCGGGTGTGCAGGCGGCTGACGTCGCCGCCCTCCTCGTCGACCGCGATGACGGCGTCGGGGTTGGCCGCCCGCACGGCCGCCCCGAGCGCTGCCGTGGCCGCGTGGCCGCCGGCGGTGTTGCTGCCGAACCAGCACACCCCGCCGAGCCCCTGCTCCAGCAGCGCCCGGTAGTCGTCGGGCAGCGTGGTGCCCTCGAAGCCGGGCAGCAGCACCTGCAACGCCAACCTCTGGAGACTGTCGGGGGCATCGGGGTCCCCGCGGCGTTGTTCGGGGGAGCGCAGCGGAGGAGAAGAACGTCGTGGGGTGGTCGTCATCCCTTCACGGCTCCTGCGGTGAGGCCGCTCGCCATCCGCCCCTGCACGACGAGGAAGAAGACGATCACCGGCACCGCAATGAGCGTGGAGCCGGCCATGATGCCGCCCCAGTCGGTGCCGCGGTTGACGTCGGTGAAGGTCGACAGCCACAGCGGCAGCGTGCGGTGGTCCTCGCGGGTCATCACGACGAGCGCGAGAGTGAACTCGTTCCACGCCTGGATGAAGCCGAAGACGCCGGTCGCGACCAGGCCGGGGGCCAGCAGCGGGAAGGTGACCCGGAAGAACGCCTGGGTGCGGGTGCAGCCGTCCATCATCGCCGCCTCCTCCAGCTCGTAGGGCACGCCCTCGACGAAGCCGCGCAGCGTCCAGATCGTGAAGGGCAGCACGCCGGCGACGTAGACCAGCGTGAGGCCGACGACGGTGTTGAGCAGGTCCATCGCCTCCAGCATCTTGTACTGGGAGATGAACAGTCCCTCCGCCGGGATCATCTGGATGACCAGCAGCGTGACGATGAAGGAGATCCGGCCGCGGAAGCGGAAGCGCGAGACCGCGACGGCCGCGACGAAGGCGAACGCCAGCGCGATCACCAGGGTGCACCCGGTGACGACCAGGCTGGTGCGCATCGCGTCGAGGAACTGGCCGGTCGAGAAGACCGTGCGGAAGTTGTCGAGGTCGCCGCCGAACGGCACCCAGGTCGGCACCGGGTTGCGGATCTGGTTGCGGTCGAGGAACGAGCTGTTGACCATCCAGTAGACCGGGAACGCCGCGAGCACGAAGGCCACCAGGCCGACGGTGTTGGCGGCCCAGCGGACCGGGCGGGGTGCGGTGCGGGACATGTCAGGCCTGCCTCTCCTGCCGGAGCATCGCGCGGACGTAGGGCGCGGTGAGCACGACGGTCAGCGCGAGCATGAAGACCGCCACGGCCGCCGAGGTGCCGAAGTCGCCGCCGCCGATGCCGAGGCGGTAGATGTAGGTGCCGAGGAGGTTGGTGTCGCGGGCCGAGCCGCCGGCCTCCTGGAGGATGTAGATCTGGGTGAACACGCGCAGGTCCCAGATGACCTGGAGCAGCCCGACCACCAGCAGCACCGGGCGGATGGTGGGCAGCACGATCGAGGTCAGCCGCTGCCGGGCGCTGGCGCCGTCGATCTCGGCGGCCTCCTCGAGCTCCTCGGGCAGCTGGGTGAGCGCGGCGTACACCGTGAAGGCGACGAACGGCACGCTCATCCAGACCACGATGACGGTGGCGACGAAGAAGAACGACAGCGGTCGCAGCAGCCACCCGTGGCCCTCGTAGTCGGCGCCGAGCTGGGTGAGGAGGTAGTTCACGACGCCGTACTGGGTGTCGAAGAGCCACTGCCACACCGTCAGCGACGCGACCACCGGCATCGCCCACGCGAGCAGCAGCCCGGTCTGGGTGAGCAGGCGCACCCACCGCGACATCGAGCGCATCACGACGGCCAGGCCGACACCGAGCACCATGGTCAGCGCCGCGTTGACCAGGCAGAAGACCACCGTGCGGGCGGTGACGCGCCACAGGTACGCGTCGGTGACGAGCGCGCGGTAGTTCTCCAGGCCCACCCACTCCGGCGGCCGCCCGAACTGCTGGGCCAGCCCGAACTCCTGGAACGACAGCACCAGCTGGCGCACGAGGGGGTAGCCCAGCGCGAGGCAGAGGGCCAGCACGGCCGGCACGAGCAGGACGTACGGCAGCGGGTCGCGGCGGCGCGGGCGCGGCGGGGTGGTGCCTGGTTCCACCGGCGGCTCCCCTCCTCGCTGCTGTCGTGCCTGCTGACCTGCCTGCTGACCTGCCTGCTGACCTGCCTGCACCGGGCGTGCGTCCGGTCGCGGGTCGGTGGTGGTGCTCGTCCCGTGGGTGCTCATCGGGTCCTCGCCTCCGGTCCTCATCATCGCGTGGGCAGGCCTCGGCGGGGGCAGCGGCTGGCGCCGCCCCCGCCGGGACCGTCCGTGGGGGTCAGCCGTTGAGCTGGCCGTCCATCTGCTCGTCGGCCTTCGTGGCGAGCTCCTTGACGTCACCGCCCTGGGCGATGGCGCTGAACAGGTCCTCGAGGACCCGCGAGCCCTCGACGTTGGCCCAGCCCGGCGCGGCCGGGGTGAGCTTGGCGTTGGACGCGGCCTCGATCGTCGCGGCGGCGTACTCGTCGTCGCCGAGCAGCGAGGCGAGCGACTCCTTGGCGGGCGTGAGGCCGGCCTCGGCCATGATCGTCTGGTAGTCGTCGCTGAGCATCAGCGCGACCGCCTTCTGCGCGAGGTCCTGGTTCGGCGACTTCGCGGCGATGGCGATGTCGGACCCGCCGAGCAGCACCGGCGCCGGGGAGCCGTCGTTGCCGGGGAGCGCGAAGACGCCCATCTGCTTGGCGAAGGTGTCCGGGCAGCCGGTGTCCTCGGCCTCGATCAGGCCCTTGACCCAGCCGGGCGTCGACATCATCCCGACCTCACCGGCGCAGAACGGCGTCCACGGGTCGGCCTCGTTGCCGTCCTTCGGGGCGCCCGAGGCGTCCTCGAAGAGCTGCTGGGCCATCTCCAGGCCGGCGATCGACTCGTCGGAGGCGAGCGCGCCCTTCCACTCCCCGCCGTCGTCGACGGCGAGGTCGCCACCGGCCGCCCAGACGAACGCGGCGCCGTTGCGCCAGTCCTGGCCGGGGAACCAGAAGCCGGAGAAGTTGGCCGGCTTGGGGTTGGCCTCCTTGAGCGCGACCGCGGCGTCGACGAACTCGTCGAGCGTCGTCGGCACCTCGAGGCCCGCCTTCTCGAGCAGGTCCTTGCGGTAGAAGATGTACTTCGAGCCGGCGTAGTAGGGCACGGCGTAGGTCTTGCCGTCGATGGTGGCGCCTTCGACGAAGCCGGGCAGCAGGTCGTCGCCGCCGAGGTCGCCGAGCGCGCCGGTCATGTCGGTGAAGGCGCCCGCCGAGGTGAAGGTCGGGGCCTGGGTGTTGCCGATCTCGACGACGTCGGGGGTCTCGGACTCGCTCGAGAGCGACGTGGTGAGCTTCTCGACCAGGCCGTCCCACTCCTGCTGCTCGATGGTCAGCGTGGAGCCGGGGTTCTCCTCCTCGAAGGTCTTCTTGAGCCAGTCGCGGGCCTCCTGCGGGGTGTCGGTGCCGTTGAGCCAGACCCGGATGTCGGCCGACTCCGGTCCCCCCTCGTTGTTGCTGCTGCCGGACGGGTCGTCGTCGCTGCCGCACGCGGCGAGCGTGGTGAGGGCGAGCGCGGTGACCGCCAGACCGGTCAGCGACTTCTTGATGCGCACCACAGGTGTCCTCTCGGTGGGTGGGGTGGTGGGGCGGGCGCTCACGAGACGCCCAGCTCTCCGGCCAGGACCAGGACCGCCGCACCGACGACGACGACGTCCTCGCCCAGCTTGGAGGTGCGGACGGTCAGGCCGGCCGAGCTGATCGGCATGGTCCGTTCGCGGATGGTCCGGTCCGCTGCGTCGAGCAGCGGTCCGTCGAGCAGCTCTGTGGGGCCGGACAGCACGACCTCGTGGAGGTTGAGCGCGGCCACGAGGGGGGCGAGGACCTCGCCCAGGCGGGTGCCGACCTCGGCCAGCACGGCGGCGCCGTCGACGCCCGGCTCGGACGTACGCCGGCGCAGGCGCGGTGCGGACAGGATCGTCTCCAGGCAGCCGGTGCGCGAGCAGGCGCACTCCTCGCCGTCGGGGTCGACCACGACGTGGCCGATCTCGCCCGCGGCCCCGAGGTGGCCATGGAGGAGCGAGCCCCCGACCACGAGCCCGGCGCCGACACCGGTGCCGACCCGGATCACCATCAGGCCGCCGTCGCCGGACTCGCCGAAGGTGTGCTCGCCGAGGACGGCGGTGTTCGCGTCGTTGGCGACGAAGACCGGCAGGTCGAACTCGTCGTCGAGGCGCTCGGCGAGCGCCAGGTCGGTCCAGGCCAGGTTGGGGGCGTCGACCACGGTGCCGGCGCTGTCGACGATGCCCGGGCTGCCGACGCCAATGCCGAGGACGGGGCGCTCGGTCATCGCCCGCAGCGCGGTGACCAGGTGGACGACCAGGCCCACCGCCTCCTCCCCCACGGCGCCGTCGACGTGCACGGTGTGGTGGGCGAGGACGGTGCCGGCGAGGTTGACCACGGCGCCGGTCATCCGGTCGGTCTCGGAGAGGTCGAGGGCCAGGACGTGGTGGGAGTCCGCCGCCAGGCCGACGAGCGTGGGGGGCTTGCCGACCCGGCTCTCGGCGGGGGCTCCGAGCTCGCTCACCAGTCCGTCGGCCAGCATCTCGCCGACCAGGTCCGAGACCGTCACCCGGGTCAGGCCGCTCGCCCGGGCGAGGTCGGCACGGCTGGCCGGTCCCTCCCGGAACAGCTGCTGGAGCAGCAGCGAGCGGTGGTGGCGGCGGGCGTCCTCCTGGAGGAGCTTGCCCTGGGGACGGAGCGGCCGTCCGACTGGTGTGTGCGGTGTCACATTAGTTAGTTCATCGCACTTACTTATCCCCCGTCAAGGGTTGAGGCGCCCCTGTCTTCCCGCGGTCTGGTCCGGAGCGGTGGTCAGCCGAGGAGGGCGACGGTGTTGCCCCAGCACACGGCGCGCAGCCAGTCGTCCCCCAGGTCGAGCCGGGCGAGCGCCTCGAGCTGGACGCCGTAGGGATAGGGGATGTTCGGGAAGTCGCTGCCGAGGTGCACCTTGCCGGCGAGGCCGAGGTCGCGCAGCCGCGGCAGCAGCCCGGGCGGGTAGGCCCCGCCCATCTCCTCGAAGAACGGCGTGAAGGCCATCGTGGTGTCGAGCGCGACCCGCTCGTGGTCCTCGGCGAGGGCAAGGAAGTCGGCGTACTCCGGCGCACCCGCGTGGGCGATCACCAGCCTCAGCCGCGGGTGACGGCGCAGCAGCGCGGCGACCGGACCGGGGCCGGTGTAGGGGGTGGCGACGGGTCCGCTGCCGGCGTGGAGGACCACCGGTGTGCCGGTGTCGGCCACCACTCCCCACGCCGCGTCGAGCAGCGGGTCGGTGACGTCGAACGCCCCGACCTGCACGTGCACCTTCCACACCTCGACCGTCTCGCTGCGCGCGCTGACGTACGACGTCACGCCGGGCTCGGGGAAGAACGTGCCGCACACCGCCGACTCGGGCACGCGCGCGGCGAACCCGGCGGCCCAGTCGTTGAGGAACTCGGCCATCTCGGGCCGGTGGGCGTAGGGCAGCGCGGTGAAGCGGCGGACGCCGAAGGAGCGCAGCACCTCGACCAGCGCGTCGTCCTCGTCGCGGTAGTGCAGGGGCCAGGGTCGGCCGATGAGCGGGCCGGCCTCGTCGAACTGGGCGCGGACCTTGGCCATCACCCGCGGCGGCAGGAAGTGGGTGTGCAGGTCCTGCAGCCCGGGGATGCCGAGCTCGGTCGCGAACGTGCGGGGATCGCTCACCCGCTCAGTCCCGGTGCCCCTTGAGCCGGCGCTGGAGGGCGTCGACCTTCTCGCGGTTGGCGGTGCGCTCGGCGAGCGTGTGGCGCTTGTCGTAGGATTTCTTGCCCTTCGCGAGCGCGATCTCGACCTTGGCGCGGCCGTCCTTGAAGTAGAGCGAGAGCGGGACGATCGTGTAGCCCTTGTCGGTGATCTTGCGCTCGATCTTGTCGATCTCGGAGCGGTTGAGCAGCAGCTTGCGGCGCCGGCGGGCGGCGTGGTTGGTCCACGTGCCCTGGCTGTACTCGGGGATGTGGACGCCGAGCAGCCACGCCTCGCCGTTGTCGATCTCGGCGAACCCGTCGACGAGCGACGCGCGGCCCTGGCGCAGCGACTTCACCTCGGTGCCCATGAGCACCAGGCCCGCCTCCCACGTGTCCTCGATGTGGTAGTCGTGCCGCGCCTTCTTGTTCTGCGCGACCAGCTTCTGGCCCTGCTCCTTCGCCATGGGTCCATTGTCCCAGAAGGTGTCCAGTGGGTTGTCCCCGCCGGGCTCGCGCCGGGCTCGCGTCGGGCGACCAGATCGGGACTC
>NZ_JBHLXH010000001.1:921845-1010501 GCF_042432345.1 Nocardioides zeicaulis
TACGCCCGTCGACGGGCCCCGTCGGCCGGTCAGAACCAGTTCATCGGGTCGACGGCCTTGCCGTTGGCCATGACCGTGAAGTGGAGGTGGCAGCCGGTGGACCAGCCGGTGGAGCCCTCGTAGCCGATGACCTGTCCCTCCTGGACCTGGTCGCCGACGCCGACGGTGTAGCTGGTGGCGTGGTTGTAGATCGTCGCGACGCCGACGCCGGCCATCGCGCCGTTGTCGATGATCAGGCGGTGGCCATAGACGTCGCTCCAGTACGACGACACGACCCGGCCGGGCGCGGCGGCGCGCAGCGGGGTGCCGCAGCCGCCGCCGAAGTCGACGCCGTCGTGCAGTCCCCAGTAGTGGTAGATCGGGTGCTCGCGGTAGCCGAAGGGCGAGGTGACGTAGCCGTCGACCGGCTTGAGGAGCAGCCCCGTCGAGGACCCGCCGGCCTGCGAACGGGCGTGCGACCGGGCCTGGGCCCGCTGGCGGGCCAGGGCGCGGGCGGCGCGCCGCTTGAGCATCTCCTCGATCCGCTGCTGCTGGGTGAGGTGCTTGCGGAGCTTCTCGGCGTCGTGGGCGCGGGCCTTGCGGGCCTCGCCCTGGGCGTCGCGACGCTCGACGACGAGCTGGACGACGGAGTCCTTGGCGGCCTGCTCCTCGGCCGCGAGCTGCTGCATCAGCACGAGGTGGTCCGCGGCGGCCTGGCGCTTGGCAGCGACGTCGTCGCGGGCCGCGGCGACCTGGTCCTCCTGCACCTCGAGGAGCACCTCGGCGGCCTTCAGCTCGTCGTACGCGCGGGCCTCCTGGCCGACGATGACGTCGCGCACGCCGTCGCGGCGCGTGAGCTCCTCGGTCGACTCGGCGTCGATGAGGGAGGAGAAGGCGATCAGCTCGGGGTCGCCCTCGGAGTACATGTCGGCGACCGTCGAGGCAACCTTCTGGCGCTGGGCCTCGGCGTCGGCCTGGCCCTGCGTGAGCGCCGCCTCGGCGGCGGCGAGGTCGGCCTCGGCCTGCGCGAGCTCGGCCTGCATCTCCGCGTCGCGCTCCTGGGCCACCTCGACCTTGCCGCGGGCGGTGGCGAGCTCGGTCTTGGCGGTGACGAGCTGCTCCTTGGCGGCGTCGAGGCGGGCGGTCGCCCTGGACAGCTGCGCGCTCGACTCGTCGAGGTCGTGGCGGGCACCGCGGACCTGCTGCTGGACGTGCTTCTGCTTGTCCTTGAGGTCGTCGGCAGCCTGCGCGACGGCGAAGGAGGAGACGCCCAGCGCCGTCGCCAGGACCATGGAGGTGGCCAGGCGACGGTGAGCGGCACGGGGGAAGGGACGCACCGGGGAAGCCTTTGCGTTGGGGAAGCGGGGAAGGTTCGCCTCCCCCGGCCCACGGGCCGGCGAAGACGGGACGACGCTAACCCGCGCAGGTCAGACTTTGAGGTATTTCCGCGTCAGCACGAGTGTCGGGAGCAGCGTGAGCAGCGGACCGAGGACCGCCACCGACGCGGCGGCGAGCCAGAACTCCGGCATGCCGATCCACGGGACGAACTTCAGCCGGTTCTGCGAGAGCTCATCGATGCCGAAGTACATGAAGCCCGACAGCGCCCCGACGGCCAGCGCGACGCCGATGAGCGCGGTCACCAGCGCCTCGAGCAGGAACGGCAGCGCGATGTAGAGGGTCGAGGCACCCACCAGGCGCATGATGCCGATCTCCTTGCGCCGCGCGAAGGCGGCGAGTCGGATCGTGTTGGCCACCAGCAGCAGCGCTGCGAAGACGAGGAACGCCGCCGTGCCGAGCGCCACCCACTGCAGCATGTTGATCGACTCGAGGATCGGCGCCACCTGCTCGCGCATGTCGCGGACCTTCGACACGCCGTCGAGGCCCTTCACCGCGCTGGTGATGCCCTCGTACTCCTCGGGGTCGTGGAGCGTGATCCAGATCGTCTGCGGCATGTCCTCGGCGGTGATGGCCGGGTTGTCGCCGGAGAAGAGCTCGTCGCCGTAGAGCTCGCGCGCCTTGTCGAGGGCCTGCTCGCTGGACTCGAAGTGGTAGTCGGCCACCTCGGGGTTGTCCTCGACGACCGCCTCGATCTCGCTCTTCTGCGCGTCGGTGACGGCGTTGGGGCACACCGCGCTGCTGTCGTTGACGCGGCACAGGTAGACCGTGATCTGGAGCTGGTTGCCCCAGTGGTCGGCGGCCTTGGCCGCCTGCTGGTTGAACAGCACGCCGAGGCCGACGAGCGTCAGCGAGACGAACAGGGTGAGCACGACCGCGAGGTGCATCGACAGGTTGCGGCGCAGGCCCTGGCCGAGCTCGGAGGAGACGTAACGAAGCTGCATGAAGAGGTGGCTCTCGATCTGCTGTCGCGGGGGAAGGTCAGTTCTGGTGGCCGTAGACGCCCTGCGCCTGGTCGCGCACGACGTGGCCGTCCTCGAGCTCGATGACGCGCTTGCGCATCTGGTCGACGATGCCGGCGTCGTGGGTGGCCATGACGACCGTGGTGCCGGTGCGGTTGATGCGGTCGAGGAGCTTCATGATGCCGACCGAGGTGGTGGGGTCGAGGTTGCCGGTGGGCTCGTCGGCGATGAGGATCATCGGCCGGTTGACGAAGGCGCGGGCGACGGCGACGCGCTGCTGCTCGCCACCGGAGAGCTCGTCGGGCATCCGCTCGCCCTTGCCGCTGAGGCCGACCAGCTCCAGCGTCTCGGGGACGACGTCCTTGATCTCCTTGCGCGACTTGCCGATCACCTGCAGCGCGAAGGCGACGTTCTCGCTGACCGTCTTGTTGGGCAGCAGCCGGAAGTCCTGGAAGACCGTGCCGATGTCGCGGCGCAGCCGCGGCACCTTCCAGCTGGCCAGCCGGTTGATCTCCTTGCCGGCGACGTAGACGCGGCCCGCGGTGGGCCGGTACTCGCGGAGCACGAGGCGCAGGAAGGTGGACTTGCCCGAGCCGGAGGAGCCCACGAGGAAGACGAACTCGCCCTTCTCGACGTCGACGGAGACGTTGTCGAGCGCCGGGTGGGGGTGCCCGGGATAGCTCTTGGTGACCTTCTCGAAGCGAATCACGGCGTCGAGGCTACGTCAGGGGTGCACGGGATCTGGGAATCCCGGCCGCGCTGCAACCTGTGAGCCCGGTGACGCGTGTTGGCTGGGTGACGGCGTCCTCGCAGGGGCGCCCTGACAGGGGGACGTGCATGCGCGACGGGGCAGGGGCGGACTTCGCCGACTTCTACGCGGCGACGTGGTCGCGCACGCTGGCGGTGACGTACGCCCTCACCGGCGATCGCGGCGTCGCCGAGGAGCTGGCGCAGGAGGCCTACGTCAAAGCGTGGTCGCACTGGCGCACGGTGTCGGCCTACGAGCAGCCCGGCGCGTGGGTCCGGCAGGTCGCCACCCGCCTCTCGGTGAGCCGCTGGAGGCGCACGAGGGTGGCCGCGACCTGGCTGTCCAGCACCCGGCCGGAGCCCCCCGTCGAGCCTCACGACGAGACCACCACGGCCCTCGTCCGGGCGCTGCAGCAGATCCCCGAGGCCCAGCGCCGTGCTGTCGTCCTCCACCACCTCGCCGACCTCCCGGTCGACGAGGTCGCCCGCATCGAGCACTCCCCCGTCGGCACCATCAAGGCCCGGCTCTCCCGCGGACGCGCCGCCCTCGCCCTCCTGCTCACCGACGAGCCGAACGGAGCCCACACCCATGCCTGAGCACGAGCACCTCGACCGCGCCTTCGCCGCGCTGTCGGCCGACCTCGCCCACTCCCCTGCCCCCGGCGCCGCCGCCGCGATCGCCACGGCCCGACGCCAGCGGCGTACGCGGGTCGGTGCTGTCGCCCTCATCGCCGTCGTCGCGCTCGGCAGCGGGCTGACCTTGACCCAACCGCGACCCGACCCGGATGGCATCGCCGCCGACGGAGGGTCCGCGCCCCTCGACGCAGCCTCGCTCGAGGCGGCCACCGCGGGATGGCTGGACGGCTGGAGCCCCGAGCGGACGATGGACGAAAGCTTCAGCCGGTCGGGCTGCGACGCCATCGACGCCAGTCCCCTGTCCACCGAGGCGGGGAACACCGTGCTCTTCCTCGACGACGCGAGCGCCACCATCCGGATCGCGGGGTTCCCCGACGGCGCCGAGCTCGGCCGGTCGTGGGACTACACGGTCGGTCGCATCGCCGAGTGCGACGGGCTAGGGACGCCGGACCAGGTGCCGGTCGACGGTGTGTCCGTCCTCCACTGGCGCGTCGCGATGCCCGACGTCGAGGGCGCGAGGACCACCGACGTGTGGCTGGCGAGGGACGGCCGGCGCACGGGACTGGTCGAGGTCGTCACACCCGGACCGGCCGCGCCCGCCGACGCGGTGCGCGGCGTCGCCGAGGCGCTCCTGGCCGGCGTGCGGGACGGATGGACGGAGTCCGGCGCCCAGCCGACCACCCCCAGCCCGATGAGGGGCCGGCTGCCGGAGTGGCGTGACGTCGATCTCGTGGGAGCGCTCGCCGGCTGGCAGTCGCCGACGAGGCGCGCCGCGACGACCTCGCCCAACCTCCTGTGCCTCCACGACCGGCTGGACGGCCACGCGGCAGGCGTCTCCGCCGGCGGCTCCCCGCACGGGCTGTCCTACCGTGTGGCGGGCTACCTCGACCCCGCCGACGCACAGGCCAACGTCGGGCTCGTCCTCGACCAGCTGCGCGCCTGCACCTCGTCGGAGGTGGAGCTCCGGACCCTGCCCGGGGGCGTGCACCTCGCGACGTACGACACCGGCGGCCCGGAGCCCTTCAACGCGCTGTGGGTCGTCGCCGAGGGTGATCGAGCCGGCATGGTGGCCGTCGAGCGGGCGGACCGGCCGCTGCCGGCGGACGTGGCCGCGGACGTGTCGGACGCCATGCTGCAGATCCTTCGCACGCCCTGGGAGTGACTCGGCGAGGGGCGTGTCGGGTCGCAGGGCGTCCTCAGACGACCCGGGCCCGGTCAGCCCGGCATGGCCTCCACCGCGTCCTTGGCCTCCTTGAGACCGACGCCGGTGCGCTCGCGGTAGACCTTGATGGCCTGGACCTTCTTGCCGAGCCGCACCAGCTCCTGCACCTCCGCCAGCCACGCCTGCGCATCGGGCGCTGCCGCCACGCCTGCGGGGGCGACGGCGTACGACGAGTCGCCGCCGGCAGTCAGCGCGGCGAGGCGTGCCTCGAGGGTCGCGACCCGGCGCTCGAGCTCGTCGATACGGCGCCGGTCACCGCTGCTGTCGAGGGCACCGACGACCTCGGGCTTGCTGAAGAGTCCCATGGACCGGAGCCTACGGCGCGCTCCGCCCGGTGGTCCGTGTCAAATGGGTCGTCCCGGACGCCCGAGGGCAACCCGATTGATACGGACTACCCGGGGACGAGGACTCCCGGGGGGACGAGGATCAGGCCTCGACCTTTTCCGCCCCGCGGCGCCAGCGGATGCCGGCCTCCATGAAGTCGTCGAGGTCGCCGTCGAAGACCGAGGACGGGTTGCCCGACTCGTGGCCGGTGCGGAGGTCCTTGACGATCTGGTAGGGGTTGAGGACGTAGTTGCGCATCTGGTCGCCCCAGCTCGCGGCGACGTCGCCCTTGAGGTCCTTCTTGAGCGCGGCCTCCTCGGCCTTCTTCTTCGCGAGGAGCTTGGCCTTGAGCACGACCATCGCGGACGCCTTGTTCTGCAGCTGCGACTTCTCGTTCTGGCAGGACACGACGATGCCGGTGGGGATGTGGGTCAGGCGGACCGCGGAGTCGGTGGTGTTGACCGACTGACCGCCGGGACCGCCCGAGCGGAAGACGTCGACGCGCAGGTCGTTCTCGTCGACCTCGACCTCGTCGGTCTGCTCGAGGACCGGGACGACCTCGACCGCGGCGAAGGAGGTCTGGCGCCGGCCCTGGTTGTCGAACGGGCTGATCCGCACCAGGCGGTGGGTGCCGGCCTCGACCGACAGGGTGCCGTAGGCGTAGGGGGCGTGGATGGCGAACTCGGCGGACTTGATGCCCGCCTCCTCGGCGTAGGAGACGTCGTAGACCTCGACGCCGTACTTGTGCTGCTCGGCCCAACGCGTGTACATCCGCATCAGCATCTCGGCGAAGTCGGCGGCGTCCACGCCACCGGCGCCGGAGCGGATCGTCACGATCGCCTCGCGCTCGTCGTACTCGCCGTTGAGCAGGGTGCGGATCTCGAGCGACTCGACGGACTTCTTGATGCGGCCCAGCTCGGCCTCGGTCTCGGCGAGCGTGTCGGCGTCGCCCTCCTCCTGCGCCATCTCGACCATCAGGGAGAGGTCCTCGATGCGGGACTCGAGGCCGGTGTAGCGGTCGAGCTCGCCCTGGAGCGCGGAGAGGCGACCGGTGATCCGGGTCGCGCTCTCGACGTCGTCCCAGAGGTCGGGCGCGGCGACCTGCTCGCCGAGGTCGGCGATCTCCTCACGCATGCGGTCGATGTTGAGCACCGAGCCGATCGTCGCCATGGTCGCCTGGAGCTGCTTGATCTCTGCGTCGTAGTCGATGCCTGCCACGAGAGCCAAGCCTACGGGTTGACCCGTGGTGTCCGCTGATCGGCGGCGCGGACCGCAGGGCGCCGCACGACGAGCAACGGCGGACACCGCCGGGCCTGTGATTCCCGGTGGTGCCCGCCGCTGCGGACGGTGTGCCCCGCGTCAGCGGGTGCAGAGGACCTCGGGCGTGCCGACCGCGACGGTCGCGGCGGTCGGGGCCGCCGAGGTGGTGGCGTCGATCTTGAGGCGGAAGACGCCGGTGAGGTCGGTGGTCTCGTCCGCGACGATCGTGCCGACGGCCAGGGCGTGGTCGACGAGCGTGGTGCCGTCACCGCTGACCTTGACGGTGCCGATCGCGCCGGTGACGGACTCGTCGGTCAGCGCGTAGGTGGCGCGCATCGAGGTGCACTTGCGGCCGAGGGTGTACTCGATGCTCGACGGCGTGCCGGCGGTGGTGGTGGCGAGGCTGCTGCCGTAGTACTCCGCACCGATGTTGACCCCGGCGATGCCGACGTTGGTGGCGACCGCCTGGCGGTTCGCGAGCTTCTCCCAGCGGTAGACCTCGACCTGCACGGGCTTGCTGAGGCCCTTGGCGAAGCCGTTGGAGGCGGGCTTCAGGACGCGGTACTCACGCGAGCCGGGCGTCGACGGCTTGTCGGTGAGCTTGTAGGTGCCGTTGTTCTTGACCTTGGCCTCGCCGGTCGCGGTCCACTTCTTCTTGGTGCCCACCCGCTGCTGGAGGACGACCTTCTGGCCGGCGGCCTTCGGGGTCACGCGGCCCTTGACCTTGACCGTGGTCTCCTTGGCGATCGCGGTGTCGGTGCTGGCCTTCGCGGTCACGGAGTAGGCCGTCGCCTTCGCCTTGGCGTGCGCGGCCGGAGCAGCGGTGGAGGTCGCCGTGAAGGCGAGGGGGCTGAGGGCGAGGGCCGCGGTGGCGGCCCAGGTGAGGGTGCGGTTCATGGGAGTCCCCGTCGTCGTGTGGTCGGCCGTTGCGGCCCGTACGGACAGGGAGACGGAGGGACTGCCGGAAAAGTTGTCGCGGATCTAGCATCGCTCCATGAGGCTGGTCGAGCGGGACGAGCAGCTCCGCGCAGCGGCGGCGTACCTCGTCGACGCGGCCGCCGGCCACGGCCGCCTGGTGTACGTCGGCGGCGAGGCCGGGGTGGGGAAGACGAGCTTCGTCGAGACCGTGGCGGCGCAGGCCCACGCAGTCGTCGCGACCGGGTGGTGCGACGGGTCGGCGACCCCGCCGCCGCTCGGGCCGCTCACCGACATGCTGCCCGACCTGCCGGAGGGGTTGTGGCCAGCCGGCGCCTCGCGCTCGGAGGTGTTCGCGCGCCTCCTCTCCGCGCTGCGTGCGCCTGTCGACGGGGCGCCGTACCTGCTCCTGGTGGAGGACGCCCACTGGGCCGACGAGGCCACGCTCGACCTGGTACGGCACCTCGCCCGTCGCATCCACGCCTGCCGCGCGCTGGTGATGGTGACCTATCGGCCCGAGGACACGATCGACGGCGACGGGTTGAGGGTGCTGCTCGGCGACACCGCGTCGGCCGCCGGCACACGGCGCATCGACCTGTCACCACTCACCGCCGAGGGCGTCGCTGCGCTGGCCGCCGAGCACGGCACGACCGGGCGCGAGGCAGCCGAGCTGCACGCGGTGACGGGTGGCAACGCCTTCTTCGTCACGGAGGCCCTCGCCACGCGGGACGCGCTGCCCCGGACCGTCCGCGACGCCGTGCTGGCCCGGGTGGCGCGCCTCGACGAGGACGGCCGTCGTGCGCTGGAGGTGGTGGCCCTGGCCGGCTCGCGCGTGGAGGCCGCGCTCGTCGGCCGCCTGCTGCGAGGCGGTCTGTCCGCGCTGGACGTCCCGCTGGCGCGCGGCCTGCTGCGCCGGTCGGGCGACGACGTCCTCTTCCGGCACGAGCTCGCCCGCCTCGCCGTCCTCGACGAGGTCCCGCCCGGCCGGGCGGTGCACCTGCACCGCTGCCTCCTCGAGGCGCTGACGGCTCGCGACGTCGACCCCGCCCGGCTGGCGCACCACGCCGAGGCTGCCGGTGACGGTCCCGCCGTCCTCGAGCACGCGCGTGCGGCTGGAGCCGGCGCGTCCGCGCTGGGTGCCCACCGGGAGGCCGTACGCCAGTACGAACGGGCCGTCCAGCACGCGCACGACCTGCCCGTCGGCGAGCAGGCACGGCTCTTGTGGGACCTCGGCTACGAGTACTACCTGACCAACCGCATCGAGGAGTCCCTCGACGCGGTCGCCACGGCACGTGGCCTGTGGGACTCCCTCGGCGACACGGTCCGGGTGGGGGACGCGTGGCGGTGCGGGTCGCGGCTGCACTGGTTCGCCGGCCGCACCGACGAGGCTCGCCGCTGTGCCGACACCGCCGTCGAGCTCCTCGAGGGCACGGCGTCACCGGAGCAGGCGATGGCCCTGAGCAACCGCGCCGGGCTGTCGATGCTCGCGACGCAGCTGGCGCCGACCCGGGAGTGGGGTGCCCGGACGCTCGCGGTGCTCGACAGCCTGCCAGAGGGGACGGCCCAGGACGCGCGGGTGCACGCCCTCAACAACCTCGGGACGATCGAGGTCACCGCCGGCGACCTCGCCGAGGGCACCAGGATGCTCGAGCAGTCGCTCGCCGGCGCCCGCGCCGCCGACCTGCAGGAGCACGCAGCCCGCGCGTACTGCAACCTCATCTCGACCGCCGTCGCCCAGCGTCGGCACAGCGATGCGTTCCGATGGCTCGACGAGGGCCTGTCCTACTGCATGGACCGTGACCTCGACGCGTGGACGACCTACCTGCTCGCACTCCGGTCACGGCTCCACCTCGACCGGGGCTCCTGGACCGAGGCCCGCGCGGACGCCGTCGAGGTGCTGCGCGGCGGCACCAGCGCGGTCGGCTCCCTCGAGCCGCTGCTGGTCCTTGCGCAGCTGGACGTCCGGTCGGGCACCGGCTCCCCCGACGAGGCGTTCGCGCGCGCGCTGGAGATGGCCGAGTCGATGGGTGAGGCCCAGCGCGTCGGACCGACAGCGGCGGCGCGGTGCGAGGCAGCATGGATCCACGGTGACGACGAAGGGATCGCCGCAGTCACCGCCCGGGCGTGGCCGCACGTCGAGGCGGTGGACTGCCCCTGGCACCGCGGCCAGGTCGCCACCTGGCTGCCGCCCGACGTGGACGCCGGGCTCCCCCTGTCGGCGCCCTACGCCCTCGAGCGCGAGGGACGCTGGGAGGAGGCCGCCGCGCTGTGGGTCTCGCTCGGGTCACCCTTCGAGCAAGCGCTCGCGCTCGCCCGCAGCGGCCGCGTCGACCTCATCACGGAGGCGGTACGGCTCTTCGCCCGGCAGGGTGCGACGGCTGCCGCGGCCCGGGCACGTACGTCGTTGCAGGCGCTGGGCGCGCCCGTCCCGCGCACGACCCGCGCGAGCAGGCACCCCCACGGCCTGACCCCCCGGGAGCAGCAGGTGCACGAGCTGGTGGCACGCGGGATGAGCGACGCGGCCATCGCCGAGGAGCTGGTGATCTCCCGCCGCACCGCGGAGCACCACGTGGCGGCGGTGCTGGGGAAGCTCGGGGTCAGCCGGCGCCAGCTCACGGGCGCGGACCGGGGCTGAGGTGACCACCGACCCGTAGGTGCCCACGTTGTTCTGGGTAGTCACTACCGATGTCCGCCGCGGGCTCGAGGAGGTCCACTGGTCGGGTCAGCAAGAACTCGACCGGAAAGGTTCACTCCCATGCCGCTCTTCATGGACGTCCACTCGCTCGGCGAAGGCGTCACGATGGACGACGTCGCCAAGGCCCACCAGGCCGACCTGGCAACCCAGGGCCCGCACGACGTGAGCTACCAGCGCTACTGGGTCGACGAGGAGAAGGGCCAGATCTTCTGCCTCGTCGAGGCGCCCAGCGCCGACGCGGCCGCGACCGTCCATCGTGAGGCGCACGGCCTCGTCGCCGACCACATCTTCCAGGTCCAGGAAGGCGTCTGAGCGCTGCTCGACGGCCGGTCGACCCGTGCCGGCCGTCGAGCGACTCAGCGGACCAGCGCGCCGGCGTGCGGCGGCAGCGTCACCGTGCCGGCGTCGAGGCGCACCCCCGAGGGCGTCTCGAAGAGCACCTCGGCGGCGTCGACGTCGAGGCTGACCTCGGTCTCGCCGGCGTTGACGAGCAGCACGACGTCGCTGCGTCGCAGGGTGAACAGCCGGCCCTCGACCGACGCCGACAGCGAGGCGAACGACGGGTCGGTGAGCTGGGGCAGCTCGCGCCGCAGGCGTCCGAGGCGGCGGTAGCAGTCGAGCACGACCGCGTGCCGGCCCTGCCCGAGCTCGTCCCAGTCGAGCCGGGAGCGCTCGAACGTCGCGGGGTCCTGCGGGTCGAGCACGTCGTCGGGGTCCCAGCCCATCTGCTCGAACTCCGCGATGCGGCCCTCGGCGGTCGCCTTGCCGAGGTCGGGCTCGGGGTGGGAGGTGAAGAACGCGAACGGCGTCGAGGCCGCCCACTCCTCCCCCATGAACAGCATCGGCGTGAAGGGGCCGGCGAGGGTCAGCAGCGCGGCGCACGCGAGCTGGTCGTCGTCGAGGTGCTCGGCGAGCCGGTCGCCGCGGGCGCGGTTGCCGACCTGGTCGTGGTTCTGGTTGGCCACCACCAGCCGCCACGTCGGCATGTGCTCGGTGTCCACCGGGCGGCCGTGGTCGCGGCCGCGGAAGGAGGAGTACGTCCCGTCGTGGAAGAAGCCCTTCTCGCAGACCTTCGCGAGGGCCTCGAGCGGCTCGAAGTCGGCGTAGTAGCCGGTGGTCTCGCCGCTGAGCGCGACGTGGACGGCGTGGTGGAAGTCGTCGCTCCACTGCGCGTCGAGGCCGCGGCCGCCGCCCTCGCGGGGCGTGACCATGCGGGCGTCGTTGAGGTCGGACTCGGCGATGAGGGTGAGCGGGCGCCGCTGGTGGGCCGACAGCGCGGCGGTCTCGATCGCCATCTCCTCGAGCAGGTGCACCTCGGAGGTGTCGCTCAGCGCGTGCACGGCGTCGAGCCGCAGCGCGTCGACGTGGTAGTCCTCGAACCACATCCGCACGTTGTCGAGGATGTAGCGGCGCACCTCCGCCGACCCCTCGCCGTCGAGGTTGACCAGGTCGCCCCAGGTGTTGCGACCCTCCTTGAGGTACGGCCCGTACAGCGGCAGGTAGTTGCCCGACGGGCCGAGGTGGTTGTGGACGACGTCCTGCACGACACCGAGCCCGCGGGCGTGGCAGGCGTCGACGAAGCGGCGGTAGGCGTCGGGACCGCCGTAGGGCTCGGCGACCGCGAACCACGCGACGCCGTCGTAGCCCCAGTTGTGGGTGCCGTTGAAGGCGTTGACCGGCATCACCTCGACCAGGTCGACGCCCAGGTCGACGAGGTGGTCGAGCCGCTCGACGGCGGAGTCGAGGGTGCCGCCGGGGGTGAAGGTGCCCACGTGGAGCTCGTAGATGACGGACCCGGCGAGCTGGCGGCCGGTCCAGCCGGCGTCCTGCCACTCGTACGACGTCGTGGCGCGCCGCGACAGCCCGTGCACGCCGTCGGGCTGGCGGCGCGAGCGCGGGTCGGGCCGCGGGTCGGGGTCGTCGTCGAGGAGGTACCCGTAGTCGACCTCGCCCTCGGGCACCGGTTCGACCGGCGTCCACCACCCGTCGTCGCCGCGCGTCATCTCGAGCGTCTCCGACCCGAGGCGCAGCCGCACCCGCTCCGGGCGGGGCGCCCAGACGTCGAAGGGACCGCGCAGGGGCGACGGGGGCAGCGGGGTGGTCATGGTCAGTCCTTCCGGACCAGGAGGGCGACGGGGTGCACGGCGAGCAGGTCGGCGAGGCGGCCGTCGGTGTCGAGGCCGGTGAGCACGTCGTGCCAGCGGCCCTCGGGCAGGTCGAGCGTGGTGTCGGCCCAGCCGCCCGCGGCGGCGAGACCGACCGGCAGCCGGGTGGCGACGGTGACGGCCCCGCCGCGGTCGAAGGCGACGACGTGGTCGGCGCGCTCGCCCGTGGCGCCCACCGGCGCGTAGGTCGTGAACAGCTCGGGCCGGTCGCGGCGCACCGTGAGCGCCGTGCAGGTGACGTGGAGCTTGCTGGCGGCGTCGTCCTCGGAGGTGCCGGCCAGCACGGCCGCGCGGTGCTCGAAGTCGACCGGGCGCCGGTTGTCGGGGTCGACGAGGGAGGTCTCCCACAGCTCGCTGCCCTGGTAGACGTCGGGTACGCCGGGCATCGTGATCGCCAGGATCTTGGCGGCCAGCGAGTTGGCCTGCGCCGCGGCGTCGGTGCGGGAGGCGAGGTCGACGAGCACCGCACGGACCTCGTCGGAGGAGAACACCGCGTCGACCGCGGCGTGCACCGCGGCCTCGTAGTCCTCGTCGGGCTCGGTCCAGGTGGTGCGGTCGCCGGCCTCGCGCATCGCCTTCTCGGCGTAGCCGTGGAGGCGCTCGGGCAGGTCGGGCAGGTGGTCGGGCGTCCAGGCGCCCAGGACGGCCTGCCACAGCAGGGAGCCGAAGCCGGGATCAGGGACCGGCGCGAGGCGGAGCAGCTCGTCGAGCGAGCGCTCCCAGTGCCCCGGCTCCTCGGCGAGCACCGTGATGCGGGCACGGACGTCCTCGCCGCGCTTGGTGTCGTGGGTCGAGAGCGTCACCATCGCGTTGGGCCAGTCGCGCTGGCGGGCGGCCATCGCGTCGTGGAAGTCGTCGACCGAGACCGCGAACACCGACGGGTCGGCACCGACCTCGTTGAGCGAGGTCAGCCGCGACCAGCGGTAGAACGAGCAGTCCTCCACGCCCTTGGCCATCACCATGCCGGACGTCTGCTGGAAGCGGCGGGCGGGCTGGCTCCACTCGTCGTGGAGCACCGGCTCGAGGACGTCGTAGGTCGCCGCCAGGTCGGGACGCTCGTCGCGGGCGCGGGCGAAGGCCTGCTCGAGGTGCTCGCGCCCCTCGGGCAGGTAGGAGCGGTAGACCGGGAAGCAGGCCAGCAGCTCGGCGATCGCGTCGGCGACGGAGTCCTCGTCAGCGTCGTCGACCACTCGGGCGACCTCGCGGGTGATGCGGAGGACCTCGGAGTGCAGGATGCCGTCGGCGACCGCGCGCTTGTTGTCGTGGACCATCTGCTCCCAGTCGACGGACGTGCCGCGCAGCCGGTCCTCGAGGGCGGTCAGCGGTGCCTCGCCGGCGGGGTCGGTGAGCACGCGGTCGATGAGCGCGAGGGCGTCGTAGCCGGTCGTGCCGTCGGTGGCCCAGTCGGTCGGCAGGCTCTCGCCGGGCTCGAGGATCTTCTCGACCAGGACGTACGCGCCGCCGGTGAGGGCGGCGAGGTCGTCGAGGTAGCGCTTGGGGTCACGCAGGCCGTCGGGGTGGTCGACCCGCAGGCCGTCGACGAGGCCCTCGTCGAACCACCGCTTCACCTCGACGTGGGTCTGGGCGAAGACCTCGGGGTCCTCGACCCGCACCGCGGCGAGGGTGTTGACCGCGAAGAAGCGGCGGTAGTTGAGGTCGTCGTCGGCGGCGCGCCAGTTGACCAGCTCGTAGTGCTGCTCCTCGAGCGTGCTCGTGCCGGGCGCGAGCGGGAAGCGCTGGTCGTGGTAGCGCACCTCGGTCCGGGTCACCCGGATCGCACCCTCGTCGTCGTCGCCGATCACCGGGATCACGATCCGGCCGTCACCGGCCGCCCAGTCGACGTCGAAGGCGTTGGCGTGCTCGGAGGCGCGGCCGTGCTTGAGCACGTCCCACCACCACGGGTCCTCCTCGGGCGTGGCGACACCGACGTGGTTGGGCACGATGTCGACGAGGACGCCCATGCCGAGCCGCTTGGCCTCGGCCGACACCGCGGCCAGACCGGCCTCGCCGCCGCGCGCCTCGTCGAGGTGGTCGAAGGCCACCACGTCGTAGCCGTGGGTGCTGCCCGGCTCCGAGGCCAGCAGCGGCGACAGGTAGACCCAGTCGACGCCGAGGTCGTGGAGGTAGGGCAGGACCGCGGCCGCGTCGTGCAGCGTGAAGTCGGCGCTGACCTGCAGGCGGTAGGTGCTGTGCGGCGTACGACGCTCCGGTGCGGTCACGGCGCCTCGGTTCCCGGAGTCGTGGTCAGGGATGCGGCCACCGACTTGTCGGTCTCCTCGGCGGGCTGCTCGACGTGCTCGCGCAGCACCAGCGTGGAGCGCTCCCCCAGCGGCAGCGTGCTGCCGGCCGGACAGGTGCCGCGGTCGTCGGCGACGCCGCCGGTGTCGATGAGGACGTCCCACGCCTCGGCGTACTCCGCCGGGGGCAGGGTCACCTCGCACGCGCCGTCGGCGTTGAAGAACAGCAGGAAGTGGTCGTCGGTGATGTCCTTGCCGCGCGAGTCGCGGGTGTTGATCGCGTCGCCGTTGAGGTACATCCCGAGCGACTTCTGCCCGCTGTCCCAGTCGCCCTCCTCCATCGGCCGGCCGTCGGGGTGCAGCCAGACGATGTCGTCGAGGCCGTTCTCGTCGGCCTGGCCGGTGAAGAACTGGCGGCGGCGGAACGTGCGGTGCTCGCGGCGCAGGCGGGAGACGGCGGCGGTGAACTCGATGAGGCCGTGGTCGGCCTGGTCCCAGTGCACCCAGGTCAGCTCGTTGTCCTGGGCGTAGCCGTTGTTGTTGCCGTCCTGGGTGCGGCCGAGCTCGTCGCCGTGCAGCAGCATCGGCACGCCCTGGCTGAGCAGCAGCGTGGTGATGAAGTTGCGCTGCTCGCGCGAGCGCAGCGCGTTGACGTGCTCGTCGTCGGTCGGGCCCTCGACGCCGTGGTTCCACGAGCGGTTGTGGCTCTCGCCGTCGTTGTTGTCCTCGCCGTTGGCCTCGTTGTGCTTCTCGTTGTAGGACACGAGGTCGCGCAGGGTGAAGCCGTCGTGGGCGGTGACGAAGTTGATGCTCGCGAACGGCCGACGACCCGAGTTCTCGTAGAGGTCGGACGACCCGGCGACGCGAGAGGCGAACTCGCCGAGCGCCGGCTCGCCGCGCCAGAAGTCGCGCACGGTGTCGCGGTAGGCGCCGTTCCACTCCGTCCACTGGGGCGGGAAGCCGCCGACCTGGTAGCCGCCGGGGCCGATGTCCCAGGGCTCGGCGATGAGCTTGACCTGGCTCACCACCGGGTCCTGCTGCACGAGCTCGAAGAAGGTGGAGAGCTTGTCGACGTCGTAGAACTCGCGGGCCAGCGTCGAGGCGAGGTCGAAGCGGAAGCCGTCGACGTGCATCTCGGTCACCCAGTAGCGCAGCGAGTCCATGATCAGCTGCAGCGAGTGCGGGTGGCGGACGTTGAGCGAGTTCCCGGTGCCGGTGTAGTCCATGTAGTACTGCTGGTCGTCCTCGACCAGGCGGTAGTACGCGACGTTGTCGATGCCCTTCATCGACAGCGTCGGCCCGAGGTGGTTGCCCTCCGCGGTGTGGTTGTAGACGACGTCGAGGATGACCTCGATGCCCTCGGCGTGGAGCGCCTTGACCATCGCCTTGAACTCCTGCACCTGCTGGCCCAGGCCGTCGGTGGCGGCGTAGGACTCCTGCGGGGCGAAGAAGCCGATGGTGTTGTAGCCCCAGTAGTTGCGCAGGCCCTTCTGCACCAGCGCGTCGTCCTGGACGAACTGGTGCACCGGCATCAGCTCGATCGCGGTGACGCCGAGGCGGGTGAGGTGCTCGACGACGGCGGGGTGCGCGATGCCGGCGTAGGTGCCGCGCAGGTTCTCCGGGACGTCGGGATGGAGCTGCGTGAGGCCCTTGACGTGGGCCTCGTAGACGAGGGTGTCGTGGTACGGCACGCGCGGGCGGGCCTCGCCCTCCCAGTCGAAGAACGGGTTGATGACCACGCCGAGCATCACGTGCGGCAGCGAGTCGTCGTCGTTGGTGGCCTCGGGGTCCTCGAAGTCGTAGGAGAAGACCGAGGGGTCCCACTCGTACTCCCCGACCGTCGCCTTGGCGTAGGGGTCGAGCAGCAGCTTGTTGGGGTTGCAGCGCAGGCCGTTGGCGGGGTCCCACGGGCCGTGGACGCGGTAGCCGTAGCGCTGGCCGGGCTGCACGCCGGGCAGGTAGGCGTGCCAGACGAACGCGTCCACCTCGGTCAGCTCGACGCGGGTCTCGGTGCGGGTGCCGTCGGTGTCCTCGTCGATCAGGCACAGCTCCACGCGCTCGGCGACCTCGCTGAAGAGCGCGAAGTTGGTGCCGGTGCCGTCGTACGTCGCGCCGAGGGGGTAGGCCGATCCGGGCCAGGTCTCCGTCATGGCCTCGACGCTACTGGCAACCCGCCGGTATCGGTGGGGTCGTTCATCCGCCGGGGTGGGCGCCCGGTGACGACCGTCACGAGGAGCCGGTCAGGGCTGGACGGTGACCGCGGCGGTGCTGCTCGTGCCGACCGTCGGGCGCCCCGGGGATCCGGGGACCTTCAGCGGGAGGTCGAGGGGCGCGACCAGGCGGACGGTGACCGAGCGGGCGGCGGCGTCGACGCGGACCTGGACGTCGATGCCGGGGTAGCGTCGCTGGGCGCCGACGTCGACGAGGTAGCGCCGGACGGCCGCCTCGACCGTCGCCTCCTGCTGGAGCAGCCGCACGCCGTCGAGGCCCTGCTCGTAGATGCCGGTCGAGCCGAGGTCGGCGCCGCGCAGCGCGGCCCCGTCGGCGAGGGTGTCGAGGCCCTGGCGCTGGAGGTACGCCGACGAGGCGTCGATCACCGCGACGACCGCCATCAGCACGATCCCGGCCAGGCCGATGACCAGCAGCGTGACCTGCCCGGACTCGTCGCGGCGCCTCACGGGTCGTCCCCGCTCGGGGCGCTCTCGACGTACTGGCCGATGGGGACGGTGTGGCTGGCGTCGAGGGCGAACGTCGCCGCCTGACGCCCGAGGATCCGCGGGGAGAACGGCAGGCTCACCTGCGACTCGACCACGACGGTGACCACCGCCGTGCCCACGTGGCAGCTGCTGCCGCGCGGCACGCAGCTGAACCGCACGGTCGCCCGCTGGCCGTCCGTGCCCTCGTCGGCGAGCACCTGGGCGACCGCGGCGCGCGCCCGCGCCTCGCCGGTCGCGTCGTCGGGCGCGAGGGCGAACGCGCGACCGGCCGCCCGGGCGGCGGCGCTGGTGGCGAACGCGCCGCGCTGCACCTCGAAGACCGACAGCACGACCCAGACCAGCGGGACGAGGAGGATGATCGCGAGCCAGCTGAACTCGACGAGCGCCGAGCCGCGCTCGTCGCGCCGGCGGCGGTGAGGCGTCACGGCTGGGCCGCCTGCTCGGCCACCGCGTGGCCGGTGACCCGCAGGTGGACGGCCGGGCCCCCGAGGCCGAGGAGCGTCACGTCGGCCTCGACGACCGACTCGAAGCCCGCCGCGCCCCCCACCCTCACCGGGTGCACGTCGACGCGGCGCACGAAGTCGGCGGACAGGGCTCCGTCGACGAGCTCCTCGACCTTCGCCCGCCCGGCGCCGGCCGAGCTGCCGGCGACGGCGGCGTGCCGGGCCCCCTCCCCGGCCGCGGAGGCCAGGGTGTTGCGGACGTGGAGCACGAGGGCGAGCTGGAGGATGCCGATCACCATCGGCACCAGGAGCACCGTGACCAGCACGAAGTCGACCACGGCCGATCCGCGCTCCCCGCGACGGCCCGCGACGCGGTGGCCCACGACGGGTCCTAGCCGCTCACCATCGAGAAGGCCTGGGCGAGCAGCGCCTGCAGCTGGTCGCCGACGAACGGGGTGAGCGCCGCGACGACGATGGCGGTCATCAGGGTGACCATCACCCAGCCGGGGACGTCGCCGCGGTCGTCGCGACGCCGCACGCGCCTCGTGGTGGAGAGCTTCATGGTGGTGTCCTTTCGTGGGGTCACGGGTGCGGGCAGGGCTGGTGGGTCGGCGGCTGGCTCAGGGTGTGGTGAGCCGCAGGCCCAGCACGCCGGGGTAGAAGGCGAAGAGGATCGTCACCGGGAGCACGAAGAACACGACGGGCGCCATCATCGCGATCTCCTTGCGGGCCGCCGTCTCGATGAGCAGGCGCCGGCCGGCCTCGCGGACGTCGGCGGCCTGGGCGTGGAGCACGTCGGCGAGCGGCGTGCCGCGCTCCATGGCGACGGTGATGCCGGTGGCGAACCGGGCGACGATCGGCAGGCCGGTCGTGCGCGCCAGCGACTCGAACGCGGAGCCCACCGGCTCGCCGGTGCGGATCAGCCCGAGGACGCGGGCGAGGTCGCGCGAGAGCGCGCCGTTGCTGCGGCGTACGACCCGGTCGAGTGCGGCGACCGGGCTCTCCCCCGCCGCGACCGAGAGGGCGAGCAGCTCGGCGATCGTCGGGAACTCGGTCAAGACCTGGCGCTCGCGCTCCTTGACCTGCGAGCTGAGCCGGTTGTCGCGGGCGAAGACGCCCATCGCCAGGCCCAGCCCGCACAGCAGCAGCGCCGAGCCCGGGCTGCCGTGGCCGCCGAGCGCGCGCAGCAGCCCGAGGGCGGCTGCGGCGCCGAAGCCGACGAGGCCCCAGACGACCTGCTCGATGCGGAACTCGTGGACCGTCCGGTCGAGGCCGGCGCGCTCGAGCCGCCGGCGTACGGACGCGCTGCCGCCCAGCACCCGCTCGACGAGGTCGGCGCCGCGGCGCAGGACGGGGCCGAAGATGCCGGCGGCAGCGGAGGTCGGGGCCGCGACGCGCACGAGGGGACCCTGGTCGCGCTGGGGCAGGTCGCGGAGGTAGGGCAGGACGCGCTCGGACAGCTGCGGTCGGCGCAGCACGGCGACGCGCGCCACGACCAGGACCACGCTCGCACCGGCCACCGCCCCCAGCAGCGCGCCCCACACGGCCGTGCTCACGACAGGATCCGCTTCTCGACCGGCAGCCGGCCGATCCGCATCATCGCCCAGTAGGCCAGCACGCAGACCGCGAGGCCGATGCCGAGCACGACGACGCCGCCGGCGGAGGCGTACTGCCGGATCGCGGTCGTCTGGAACGACATGAGCAGCAGCACGATCCACGGCGCGGAGACCGCGAGCCGGGCGCCGTTGACGGTCCACGCCTGCCGCGACTCGAGCTCGGACCGGGTACGGGCGTCGTCGCGGAGGAACCCCGACAGGTTGCGCAGCAGCCGGCCCAGGTCGCCGCCGCCCACCTCTCGGGCCAGGCGCAGGCCCTCGACCACGCGGTCGCCGACGGGGTCGGCGAGCCGGTCCTTGAGCCGGTCGAGGCACTCACCGAAGCGCCCGGTGACCTGGTAGTCGAGGGCGAACTGCGCGAAGTCGGGGCGCAGCGCCTCCGGCCCGGTCGTCGCGAGCGCGGACACGGCGTCGGGCAGCGAGAGCCCGGCGCGCACGGCGCTGGCGAGGTTGTCGACGGCCTCGGGCCAGACCTCGGCGAAGTCGCGCAGCCGCCGCGCGGCCCGCTGCCGCAGCACGGCGATCGGGAGGTAGGCGGCCATCGCTGCGAACACGAGCGCGATCGGCGCCGTGCGTGACACCGCCTGGACCACCGCGAACGCGACGCCACCGAGCACCACGCACAGCACGAGCACGCTGGCCGGGGTCACGTCGGACAGGCCGGCCCTCCCGAGCAGCCGGCCGAGCGCGGTCGAGGTCGGCGCAGGGTCGCGCTCCTGGCGGGGCAGGGCGAAGGCCGACCACACCAGCAGCAGGCCCACCCCGACACCGAGCCCGACGAGGGCGCCCATCACGCCGCCCCTCCTGCGGCCAGCACCTCGTGCACGTCGATGCCGACGCGCTCGTAGCGCTCGGTGTGGGCGGGCACCCCGCCCGTACGTCGCAGCTCGGCGCCGTCGCGGACGAAGATCGGCTCCACCTCGATCACGTCGGCCTCGACCCGTCCGGGGACCGACACGATCTCGTTGACCCGTCGTACGCCGTCGGCCCCGAGCCCGAGGTGGACCACTAGGTCGACCGACGAGGCGACCGTGGGCACGACGAAGCGCGCCGAGATGTTGTCGCCCGCCAGCAGCGGGAGGGTGCACATCTTCACGAGTGCCTCGCGGGCGCTGTTGGCGTGGAGGGTGCACATGCCGGGCAGCCCGGAGTTGAGCGCGAGGAGCAGGTCGAGGCACTCGGCCGCCCGCACCTCGCCGACCAGGATCCGGCTCGGCCGCATCCGCAGCGCCTCCTTCACCAGGTCGCGCAGCACGATCTCGCCGGTCTGCTCGAGACCCGCCTGCCGGGTCTGCATCGCGACCCAGTCGGGGTGGCTGAAGCGGAGCTCGAACACCTCCTCCGCGCTCACCACTCGCTCGCCGCCCGGCACGGCGGCGGCGAGGCAGTTCAGCATGGTGGTCTTGCCGGCCTGCGTCCCTCCGGCGACCAGGATGTTGAGCCCCGCACGGACCGACGCCTCGAGGAAGCGCGCCGCCTGCGGCGTGAGGCTCCCGAGGGCGACGAGGTCGGGCAGGCGGTGGGCGCGCAGCAGGAACTTGCGGATGTTGACCGCGGTGAAGCCGCGGGAGATGCCCTCGAGCACCACGTGGAGGCGGTGGCCCTCGGGGAGCATCGCGTCGACGAACGGCGTGCTGATGTCCAGTCGGCGGCCGCTCGACTTGAGCATCCGCTCGACCAGCTCGGAGACCTGCGCCGTGTCGAGGCGCAGGTTGGTCAGCTCGTGGCGCCCGCGGCGGGCGATGAAGACCCGCTCGGGCGAGTTGATCCACACCTCCTCGACCTCCGGGTCGTCGAGGAACGGCTGGAGCGGCCCGAAGCCGGACACCCGGGCCAGCAGCTCGCCGACCATCGCGTCGCCGTCGGCTACCGGCGCCACCGCGCCGGTCAGGCTCAGCTGGTCGTGCTCGCGGACGACGTCCTCGGCGATGCGGCGTACGGCGAGGGCCTCGCGCTGCGGGTCGACGTCGTCGCGCCGCACGCGCTCGCGGACCTGCGCGTCGAGACGGCGCACGAGCTCGTCGTGGCTCGACCGGTCCGCGGACGGACGGTCGGCGATGAGGCGGTCGACGGCCATGACAGGTGCACCCACTTCCCGAGAACATGCACCCGGGACGCTACCCATCGCGACAGGCACGCAAACAGACCCCTGAGCGAGGTTGTGGACAACTCCGCTCAGCCGGCGCCGCGTCGGGGTAGTCCAGTGGCAGAACGCTGTCGGCGGGACCGTCCGACGACGGTTTTCCACTGGACTACCCCCGCACGACCACGGTTTTCCACTGGACTACACCAGCTGGCGAGCGGCCGCTGCGGGGGTAGTCCAGTGGCAGAACGCTGTCGGGGGGCTCGTACGTCGACAGTTCGCCACTGGACTACCGCCGCCGGGAGACGGTTTGCCACTGGACTACTCCGGCGGGACGACCGGGAGGCGGTGGACCAGCCCCGGCGAGCGACGACGAACACGCCCGCCGGGGAGGCTGGAGTCGTCAGTACGAGAACTGGCCGACGAGGGAGCGCATGGTCGAGGCCATCCGGGCCAGCTCGTCCGCAGCCTGGCTGGTGGAGCTCGCCGCGGCCTGGGTGTCGGAGGCGCTGCGCGCCACACCCGTCACGTTCATCGCGATGTCCGCCGACCCCGTCGCCGCCTCCGCCACGTTGCGGCTCATCTCGTTCGTCGTCGCGGTCTGCTCCTCCACCGCCGAGGCGATCGTGGCCTGCGTGTCGTTGATCTGACCGATGATCTCCGCGATCTCCGCGATCGCGTCCACCGCAGCCTGGGTGTCGGCCTGGATCGCCTCGATCCGGCGCCCGATGTCCTCGGTCGCCTTCCCCGTCTCCTGCGCCAGCTCCTTCACCTCGTTGGCCACGACGGCGAAGCCCTTGCCGGCCTCGCCGGCACGCGCCGCCTCGATGGTCGCGTTCAGCGCCAGCAGGTTGGTCTGCTCCGCGATCGAGTTGATCACCTTGATCACGTTGCCGACCTCGGCCGAGGAGTCGCCCAGCTTCGCGACCGTCGCGTTCGTGGACTCCGCCACCACCACGGCCTGCGCGGCCACCGACGCGGCGTTGGAGGCGTTCGCGGCGATCTCGCGGATCGAGGCCGACATCTCCTCGGTGCCCGTCGCGACCGTCTGCACGTTCCTGGACACCTGCTCGGCAGCCGCCGAGACCAGACCCGCCTGCGACGACGACTCCGCCGCCGACCCCGACATCTCACCCGAGACCGCCGACAGCTCCTCCGACGCCGACGCCAACGACTGCGCGTTCGCGTCCATCTGACCCATCGTCGAGGACAGCCGCGCCAGGGCCGCGTTGAGCGCCACGCCCATCCGACCCACCTCGTCGGCCGAGTCCACCTCGAGACGGCCGTCGAGGCGGCCCGCGGCGACGTCCTCGAGGACGGCCACCGTGCGCACCAGCGGACGCGACACCATGCGGCCGAGGGCGAGCGCGAGCCCGACGCCCAGGGCGCACGCCGCCACGACCAGGCCGAGGATGAGCAGGCGGGCCGAGGAGTAGGCGTCCTTGGACTGGCCGATGAGGTCCTCGGCGATCCCCTTCTCGGTGTCGATGACGGTGCCGATGTCGCTCATCAGCTGGTCACGCAGCGGGTCGAGCTCGTCGTGCTTGACCTCGGCGGCCTGGTCGAGCTTGCCGTCCGCCAGCAGCGGCAGCACCTTGTCGTCGCGGACCGAGCGGAACTGGGCGAGCGTGTCGTCGAACGCCGCGACGGCGTCCTCGCGGCCGGTGAGGTCGGTGGACTTGTAGGCGTCCCAGTTGTCGTTGACGTCCTTGGCCAGCGCGTCGAGCTCGCCCTGGAGCTCAGGCGTCATGCCGGCGGCCATCGCCTCCTCCAGCACCGCGGAGACCAGGGCCTCGTCGGTCCGGACGTCAGCCACCATCAGCGAGGCGTCGAAGCTGTCGGCGTAGAGCGTCTCGATCCGCGTCTCGCCACCGCTGACCTGCCGCAGGCCGATCAGGCCGACGACGGCCGCCAGCACCACGATCGGCACGTAGCCGAACAACAGCTTGCGTCCGGTCGGGAGGTCGCGGAACCGGCGGAGCACGCCACCACGCCGGGTGGTGGTCGTCGGGCCCTCGTGGGGCCGCACCGGCTCCGGGCGGGCGACGGGGGTCTCGGCGGACGTGGGGGCCTGAGCCAGGAGGGTCATGGGGTTCCTTCCAGGCCGCTCGCGCGCAGGAGCGGCCGTACGGGCGGCCCCGCGCGGGGCCGGTTCGACACCCCATGGGTCGGCTCGGCGCGCACGCGGCTGAGGAAGGTGGGCCCATGACGGGACCTTCGGCCCCCAGCCGTGCCCGAAGGTCCCGGCGACGCCTGGTCACGTCGGACCACGGGCGGGCAGGTCAGCACGACCCCGGCGCTGCCAGCGCTCACGCCATCGCGCGGCCGCCCGGGTCGTACGAGGGTGCCGGCTAGCTGCCGGTCTCGAGGCGGAAGCCGACGCCGCGGATCGCGACGACCTTCTCGCCGGCGTCGGCGGCCTCGAGCTTGCTGCGCAGGCGACCGATGGTCACGTCGAGCGTCTTGGTGGAGCCGTACCAGTTCTGGTCCCAGACCTGGTTCATCAGCGTCTCGCGAGGCACGACCTTGTCGTGGTGGGAGGCGAGGACCGCGAGGACGTCGAACTCCTTCGCGGTGAGCGCGATCTCCTTGTCGCCCAGGTGCACCCGGCGCGACGCGGCGTCGATCTTGAGGCCGGAGGAGGTGACGACGGTGGTGGTGTCCTCGGTGGTCGCGGAGCTGCGGCGCAGCAGCGCGCGCACGCGCGCGAGGAGCTCGGCGAGACCGAAGGGCTTGGCGAGGTAGTCGTCGGCGCCGACGTCGAGCCCGACGACCCGGTCGAGCTCGCCGGCGCGAGCGGTCACCATGATGATGCCGCCGCCGTAGCCGCCCGAACGCATCTGGCGACACACGTCGAGGCCGTCCATGTCGGGCAGGCCCAGGTCGAGGATCACGACGGCCGGCTGCTCACCCACGACGTAGCTGACCGCCTCGGCGCCGCCGGCGACGCGGGTGACCTCGTATCCCTCACGCTCCAGGGTGCGCATGAGAGGGACTGCGATGTCTTCCTCGTCCTCAACGACAAGCACGTCGTGCGTCATGACCGCGAGCATATAGAGATACCTACCGGGCAGTCGCGGTAATGCCCGTGTCGGTGACGTGCGAGACGTCCGACCGGGCAGGCTGGGCTGGGGCGCTCTCGCCGGGTCCGGCCACCACAGCACCGGCGGCCAGCAGCACGGCGACCGGGATGAGGGCGATGCGGGACATGTCCCAAGTCTCTGGTGGACCGCTCCACGCCAGACCCTCGGAGTCGCAACGCCGGGTAACAGTTTCCACGGATTCCGTCGTCGGGCGTGGATCAGGCGTCGAAGACGTCGCCCAGACGCGCCACGCGGTCGAGGACCTGCTCCATCGAGAGCTGCTCCAGCGCGAGGTCGTCCTCGGCCCCCTCCTCCACCTCCTCCCACGTCAGCGGGGTCGCGACGGTGGGACTGTCGCGCCCGCGCAGGGAGTACGGCGAGACGGTCGTCTTGGAGCCGCTGTTCTGCGACCAGTCGAGGAACACCTTGCCCGGGCGCTTCGCCTTGGTCATCACGCTCGTGACCAGGTCGGGGTGCTCCTTCTGCAGCGTCTCGGCGACCTCCTTGGCGAGCGCGGTGGTGCCGTCGCTGTCGAGGGTGCCGTCCACCGCTGCGTAGAGGTGGAGGCCCTTGCTGCCGCTCGTGACCGGCGTGCAGGTCAGGTCGCGCCCGGCGAGCGCGTCGCGGACCATCAGCGCGACCTGCGCGCACTCGTGCAGCCCCGCCGGCTCGCCCGGGTCGAGGTCGATCACCAGGCGGTCGGGGTGGCGCGGCGTGCCGTCCTCCTCGACCGTCCACTGGTGCACGTGCAGCTCGAGGGCCGCGAGGTTGGCCAGCCACGTCAGCGTGGCGAGGTCGTCGCAGATCGGGAACCGGATCGTCCCGTCGCCCTTGCCGCTGCGCGAGCCCGTGGTGGGCACCTCGGCGGTGCGGACCCACGACGGGGTGCCGGGCGGGATGTTCTTCTCGAAGAAGCTCGACCCCTCGACCCCGTGCGGCCACCGGATGCGGGTGACCGCGCGGTCGCGCAGGTGCGGCAGCAGCACGGGCGCCACGGCGGCGTAGTAGTGCAGCACCTCGCCCTTGGTGGTGCCGGTGCGGGGGTAGAGCACCTTGTCGAGGTTGCTGATCGTCAGCGTCCGGCCCTCGACGTCGACCTGCACCTCCTGCCCGCTGGGGCTCATGCCAGGTCCTCCGGGCTCAGGTCGTCGCGCACGCCCTGGAAGGACGGCTGCCGGAGCCGGTCGTACCCCAGTCCGTGGGTGTCGATGTCCACGACGACCCGCGGCTCGACCCAGAACGTCCCGCGCGCGTCCTCCCTGGGCACCTCGTCGGCGAAGGGCGAGGCGTCCGCGGCTAGGGGCTCGAGGAGCCGCGCCAGGCGGGTGCCGGTGGCGCCGGCGATGCCGCTGCCCACTCGCCCGCGGTAGCGCAGGCCGTCGGGGGTCATCTCGCCGACCAGCAGCGACGCGAGCCGGTCGGCAGTGCCGACCTGCGGGCGCCAGCCGCCGACCACGAACGAGCCCCGGTGGCGGTGGGCGAGCTTGCGCCAGTCGTCGCTGCGCGCCTCGAAGCGGTAGCGCGAGCCGCGGCGCTTGCTGACCACGCCCTCCAGCCCCTGCTGCAGCGTGGCGGCGAACAGCATGTCGCCGTCGTCGTAGGCCGCAGGGACCTGCCACTTCGACTCGCCCAGCGGCAGGCCCTCCAGCAGCGCGCGGCGCTCCTCCAGCGGGCGGTCGGTGAGGTCGTCGCCGTCGAGGCGCAGCAGGTCGAAGACCATCAGGGTCGCCGGCACCCTCGTCACCAGGCGCGCCACCTCCTGGCGGTTGCGGACGTGCATCCGGTGCTGGAGGACCCGGAAGTCGGGCACGCCGCGGTCGTTGAGCGCGATCACCTCGCCGTCGACGAGGAGGTCGCGCTCGCCGAGCGGCGGGGCGCTGAGGTCGGGCCAGGCCGGCGTGACGTCGTTGCCGTTGCGGCTGGTCATCCGCACCCGCCCATCGTGGGCGTCGACGAGCACGCGCACGCCGTCCCACTTCACCTCGTGGAGCCACTCCGCGCCGGTGGGCACGCGGTCGGCCTTGGTCGCGAGCATCGGGCGCACGGCGCCAGTCTGGCACCCGGCGCCGACAGCGTGCGGCACCCTCCGAGGGGAGACGGGCGTCCTCCCCCGCCGCTATCGTCGGGTCATGCGAGCGATCTGGAAGGGCGCGGTGTCCTTCGGGCTGGTCAGCGTCCCGGTCAAGCTGTACGCCGCCACCGAGAGCCACGACGTGTCCTTCCGGCAGGTCCACGCCAAGGACGGCGGCCGGATCAAGTACCAGCGCGTGTGCTCCCTCGACGGCGAGGAGGTGGCCTACGCCGACATCGCGAAGGGCTACGAGACCGAGGACGGCGAGATGGTCATCCTCACCGACGACGACATGGCCGAGCTGCCCTCGACGTCGTCGCGCGAGATCGCGGTGGAGAAGTTCGTGCCGCGCGAGCAGATCGACCCGCTGCTGTTCGAGAAGTCCTACTACCTCGAGCCCGAGGGCGCCGGCGCCAAGCCGTACGCCCTGCTGCGCCAGGCCCTCAAGGACGCCGACCGGATGGCCGTCGTGACCGTCGCGCTCCGCCAGCGCACCACGATCGCGGTGCTGCGCGTGCGCGAGACCGAGGCCGGCGAGGTCATCGTGCTCCAGACGATGATGTGGCCCGACGAGGTGCGCGTGCCCGACTTCAAGGTCGAGGTGGACGATGCCAAGCCGCAGGAGGTCAAGATGGCGCAGATGCTCGTCGAGACCCTGGCCGGCGACTTCGACGCCTCGGAGTTCGAGGACGACTACGCCGGCGCCGTCGAGGCCCTCGTGAAGTCGAAGATCGAGGGGGGCGAGATCAAGCGCACCCAGACCTCGACCAAGACCTCGGGCGAGGTCGTCGACCTGCTCGCCGCCCTCCAGCGCTCGGTCGCCGCGGCGAAGTCGGCGCGCGGCGAGGACGCCGACGCCGACGAGGACTCCGACGAGGACTCCGACGAGCCAGCGCCGGCGAAGAAGACGACGGCCAGGAAGTCGACGGCGAAGAAGGCGCCGGCCAAGAAGGCGGCTGCGAAGAAGACCGCGACCAAGAAGACCGCGGCGAAGAAGAGCACGACCAAGAAGACCGCGGCCAAGAAGGCCAGCTGACGTTCGAGTCGGCGCGAACGTCCCGGAACAGCACGCCGAGTCGGCGCGAACGTCCCGGCTCAGCGCACCGAGTCGGCGCGAGTGCTCCTCAGCGCGGGACACAAGAGCCGACTCGACGTGCTACCGCGGGACAGAAGAGCCGACTCGACGCGTTCCCACGGGACACAAGCGACGACTCGACGTGCTACCGCGGGACACTGGCGCCGAGTCGACGCTCCAGCGCGGGACGCATGCGCCGTGTCAGAGGCCGGCGAGGTCCTTGAGGTCGGCGAGGATGTCGTCGATCCGCGCGACGAGCGAGAGGTGGCCCTCGTCGGCGAAGAGGTGGGGTCGGGCGCCGGGGATGGAGGCCGCGAGCCACTGGCCGTGGGCGTAGGGCACCATCCGGTCGTGCTCGCCCTGCCAGATCGAGACGGGGACGCGGAGGTCGGCGACGTCGAAGCCCCACGGCGCGACGATCTGGAGGTTGTCGCCGACCATGCCGACCGGGCCCTGCTGCATCGCGCGGCGGAACGACTCCGCGACCGTCTCGGCGAAGTCGCCGGTGAGCGCACCCGCGTCGACCTCGTCGACCAGGTCGCCGAAGGCGGCGACGATGTCGTCGGCCGTGACCGCCCCGAGCTCGGCGGCCTGCTGCTCGGCGATCGGGCGGTAGACCTCGCGACCGGCCTCGACGGCCTCGAAGTCGCGCACGTTCTCCTCGCCCATCCCCGCGAGCCAGTCGAGCCCGGCGGCGTCGCGGGGCGCGACCCCGGCCAGGACGGAGACCGCGCGGCAGCGTCCGGGCATCGCCGCCCCGCAGGCCAGCGCCCGCGGACCACCGCCCGACCAGCCGAGGGTGACGAAGTCGCCGATGCCGAGGTGGTCGAGCAGCGCGGCGGTGTCGTCGGCGTCGGCCAGGACCGGCGCGACGAGGTGGTCCGGGCCGCCGCGGGGCGTGGAGTGGCCGTAGCCGGGTCGCGAGTACGTCACCAGCCGCAGGCCGGCGGAGGCCGCGGCGCCGAAGAGAGCGGGGTCCTCGACCGCCGCGCTCGGCGTGCCCGAGTGGTAGACGAGCGGGAAGCCGTCGGGGTCCCCGCCGACGAGGTGCTCCAGCGTGCGGCCGTCGTCGAGCGTGAGGTAGTCACCCATGCCCGCGATCATGGCACGCACCGCCGCACGTCCCGGGGCACCGATCAGCTCGCCCGCGCCGCGGTCAGCTCGCGCAGCCGGGTGCCGATCTCCGCCGCGACCGCCAGCGCCAGGTCGGCGGCGCCCTCGCCGTCGACCTCCGGGACGATGTGGTGGACGATGCCGTCGGCGAGCATGTCGACCGCCCGCACCCGCTGGCTGGTCGCCATCTCGGCGGCGTGCGAGACGTCGCCGTGGACGATCACGCTGGCGCCCTCGGGCGGCAGCGGGGAGAGCCAGGCGTGCTCGGTCGCCACGACCATCTGCGCGGGCAGCAGCGCGAGCGCTCCCCCGCCGCAGCCCTGGCCGATGACGACCGACAGCGTCGGCACCCGCATCGTGGTGAGCGTCGCGATGCAGCGCGCGATCTCCCCGGCGATCGCACGCTCCTCCGCCTCCGGGGAGAGCTCGGCGCCGGGGGTGTCGATGACGGTGACCAGCGGCAGCCCGAGCTCGTCGGCCAGCCGCATCCCGCGGCGGGCCTCGCGCAGCGCCCCGGGACCCATCAGGTGGCCGGGCGTCTGGCGCGATCGGTCCTGGCCCACCACGACGCACGGCTGGTCGTCGATGCGAGTGAGCGCAACGGTGACGGTGGAGTCGCGCTCCCCCTCGTCGGTGCCGCGCAGCCGGACGGTGCCGCTGGCCCCGTGGGCCAGCAGGTCGCGCAGGCCCATCCGGTCCGTGCGCCGGGTCTGCTCGATGCTGTCCCAGGCGGGGTGGTCGCCGAGCAGCCGCTTGGGCCGCTGCGGCAGGCCGCCGGCGCCGGGCGGGTCGACCAGCACGCCGAGGGCGAGGTCGACCAGCGCCGGGAGGTCCTCGGCCGCCGCCACGCCGTCGATGACCCCGCACGCGGCGAGGTGCTCGGCGACCTGGACGCCCGGGCGGAACGGTCGGCCGTTGAGTGCCTCGAAGACCTTGGGACCGAGGAATCCGACCAGCGCCCCTGGCTCGGCGACGGTCACGTGCCCGAGCGAGCCCCACGAGGCGTACACGCCGCCGGTGGTGGGGTGGCGCAGGTGCACGAGGTACGGCAGCCCGGCCGCACGGTGGTCCATCAGCGCACGCGAGATCTCCGCCATCAGCACGAAGGCGGGGGTGCCCTCCTGCATCCGGGTGCCGCCCGAGGAGGTGCTGGCCAGCAGCGGCAGGCCCTCGGCGGTGGCGCGGCGCACGGCCGCGATGATCCGGTCGGCGGCCGCCCGGCCGATCGACCCGGCGAGGAACGCGAACTCGTTGACGACGACCGCCACGGGGCGCCCGCGGACCTCGCCGCGCCCGGTGAGCACCGACTCGTCGGTGCCGGCCTTCTCGGCGGCGGCCTCGAGCACTGCGCGGTAGCCCGGCTCGGTGCCGCTGAGGTCGACGGGGGTGTCCCACGAGCTGAAGGTGCCCTCGTCGAGAACCAGGTCGAGCAGCTCGTGGGCGGTCCAGCGGCGGGTCCGCGTCGGGGTGCTCACGCCCCACCTCCCCCGACCCACGCGCGGATCTCGTCGGCGTGCTGGTCGAGCAGCGGGGGCGCGACGTGGTCGCGACGGGTGACCTCCGCACCCTCGCCGTCGAAGAAGCGCAGCGGCGGACCGGGGAGCGTGAGGTGGCCGAGGCTGGCGTGCTCCACGTCGAGCAGCAGGCCCTGGCTGGCGACCTGGTCCCACTCGTAGACCTCGTCGAGGGTGCGCACCTTGCCGGCCGGCACGCCGACCTCGGCCAGCCGGGCGAGCAGCGCCTCGGAGTCCCAGTCAGCGAAGGCGGCCTCGACGACCTCGATCACGCGGTCGCGGTGGGCGACGCGCTCGCCGTTGCTCGCCAGGCCCTCGGCGGCGGGGTCGAGGCCGAAGCCCTCGCAGAACCGCTTCCACAGCCCCTCGCTGCCGAGCGCGATCTGCACGGCGCCGTCGCGGCAGTGGAACAGGCCGTAGGGCGCGATCGAGGGGTGGTGGTTGCCCTGCGCGCGGCCGACCTCGCCGGCGACGGTCCAGCGGGTGCCCTGGAAGGCGTGGACCCCGACCACCGACGCGAGCAGCGAGGTACGCACGACCTGGCCCTTGCCGGTCCGCTCGCGCTCGTGGAGCGCGGCGAGGATGCCGTAGGCGCCGTACATGCCCGAGAGCAGGTCGGCGATCGGGACGCCGACGCGCTGCGGGTCGTCAGGGCCCGAACCGGTGAGCGACATGAGGCCGGCCTCGCCCTGGGCGATCTGGTCGTAGCCGGCGCGCCCGCCCTCGGGCCCGTCGTGGCCGAAGCCGGTGATCGACAGGACGACCAGGCGCGGGTTGAGCCGCATCAGCTCCTCGATGCCGAGGCCGAGGCGCTCGAGCACGCCGGTGCGGAAGTTCTCCACCAGCACGTCGGCGCGCTCGACGAGCCCGAGCAGGACGTCCTTGTCGGTCGCGTCCTTGAGGTCGAGGGCGATCGACTCCTTGTTGCGGTTGGTGCACAGGAAGTACGTCGACTGCCGGGCGTCGGGCTCGCCGACGAACGGCGGGCCCCAGCCGCGGGTGTCGTCGCCGCTGCCGGGCGCCTCCACCTTGATCACGCGGGCACCGAGGTCGCCGAGCATCTGCGTGCAGTGCGGCCCGGCGAGGGCGCGGGTGAGGTCGACGACGAGGAGGTCGGAGAGAGGTCCGGTCATGCTGTTCACCATCCGGGGAGGACGAGGGCTGCCCAGACGAGCAGCGGGCCGACAAGGGTGACGATCGTGGCGTAGCCGAGGATCTGCCTGTAGTAGGTGGTCTCCTCGATGTTGTCCGGCTTGTTGGCCAGCATCAGGGCGCCGTTGGTGCTGAACGGGCTGACGTCGACGATCGTGGAGCTGACCGCGAGGGCCGCGACGAAGAGGCCGGCGGAGATGCCGCCCTCGGCGACCAGCGGGATCGCGATCGGGATGATCACCGGAAGCAGCGCGGTGGAGGAGGCGAACGCCGACACGATGCCGCCGACGTAGCAGAGGATCAGCGCGCCGATGGCCGCGGCGCCGAGGCCGGCGGCCCACTTCCCGACGAACTCGGGCGAGCCCGCGGTGGTGAGGATCGTGGCGTACGTGCTGACGCCGGCGACGAGCAGGACGGTCGGCCAGGCGATCTGCTTGACCGTGTCCTTGTAGGCCTTCGGCGTGAGGATCGACAGCACGACCGCGGCCGTGATCGCGGCGAAGCCGATGTTCTTGTCGAAGACCAGGGCGACGACGGCGACCGCGACGAAGGCGAGCAGGGTGAGCGTGTGCTCGAGGCGGGTGCCGCTGTCCTCCGGGTTGGGCGTGCCGGTGGTGGGCGTCGCCCCGGTCGCCGAGGCGGCGCTGGAGCGGTCACGACGGGTGCTGCCACCGGGCGCCGCGGACCCGCCACCGGCCGCGACCGTGCCGCCGCCGGCGTGGACGAGCTCGCCGTCGGCGTCCATGCGCAGCGAGATCAGCTTCCGTCCGCCGAGCACGACGAAGAGGATCGCGGCCATGACGGTGTTGACCGCGAGGCTGGAGAAGAAGATCGTCAGGTGCGAGGCGCCGAGGCCGGCGTCCTCCATCACCGAGTTGGTGATCGTGCCGTAGATCGAGATCGGCGAGAAGCCGCCGGCCTGCGCGCCGTGCACGACGAACATGCCCATCATCAGCGGGCTGATGCCGTAGCGCCCGGCGAACCCGAGGGCGATCGGGCCGATGATCGCGCACGCCGCCGGGCTGGCCGCGCCGATCGCGGTGATGACCGCGGTGACGGCGAACATCACCCACGGGATGAGGGCGACGCGGCCGCCGACCGAGGAGACGGCGGTGCGGACGATGAGGTCGACCGTGCCGTTCTGCCGGGCGATGGCGAAGAGGTACGTCACCCCGATCAGGGTCAGGACGAGGTCGGCGCTGATGCCGGCGAGGATCTCCTTCTCGTCGAGGTCGAGCGAGTACATGCCGACGAGCCACGCGGCGACGTAGGCCAGCGCGCCCATGTTGATCGGCAGCAGCGTGCCGACGACGAACAAGGCGACCAGGGCGATGATCGCGATCCATTCCGGACCCATGTGAGACCTCCGAGCTGTGGGTCGAGCGCCAGCACCCGGGGCGGGGAGTGGCCCTGGTCACAATGCTGGATCAGTGGCCTAGCCAATAGCACAATGAGCCGATCGTCAATAGGCTGACCGCATGGCCGACTCCTTCCCGCCTCGCCTGATGCGCACCCGGCTCTACGAGCAGGTCGCCGGTCAGATCTCGGCGTGGATCGCCGCCAACGGCCTCGCCGCCGGCGACCGGCTGCCCCCGGAGCGCGAGCTCGCCCAGCGCCTCGGCGTCAGCCGCGCAACCCTCAGCCAGGCGCTGGTGGCGCTCGAGGTCGTCGGCGTGGTCGAGGTGCGTCACGGCGACGGCACGGTGGTCACCGAGCGCCAGCAGCAGACCACCCGGATCGTGGAGGCGATCCGCAGCCACGCCGACCGGCTGCCCGAGGTGATCGAGACCCGCGACGCGCTCGAGACCAAGATCGCCTCGCTCGCCGCGCTCCGCCGCACCGACGACGACCTCGCCCGCATCGACGACGCGCTGGCGTCGATGGAGGCCGACATCGAGGCGGGCGGTCGCGGGGTGGAGGGCGACGAGCGCTTCCACGGCGCCGTGACCGCTGCGTCGCACTCCCTGCTGCTGGCGCGGCTGATGGACGAGATCGGCGACCTGATCAAGGAGACCCGCATCGAGTCGCTCGGCCAGCCGGGCCGCCCGGCCGACTCCCTCGCCGGCCACCGCGCGATCGCCGAGGCCATCCGCGCCGGTGACCCCGAGGCCGCCTCCGAGGCGATGCACGCGCACGTCGCGATGGTCAGCGACGTCGCCCTGCTCCGCGAGCAGCCGTGACCGCAGGCGAGGCGGTCCTGGTCGTCGCGGCCGGGCTGGGGGCGGGCGTGCTCTCCTCCACCGTGGGCGTCGCCTCCCTGCTGAGCTTCCCGATCCTGGTCGGGCTCGGCCTGCCGCCGGTCGTGGCCAACGTCTCGAACACCCTCGGGCTGATCCCCGGCGGCGTCGGCGGCGTCCTCGGCTACCGGGCCGAGGTGCGCGAGGCCGGTCCGGTGGCGCGCGCCATCGTGCTGGTCTGCGCTCTCGGTGCCGTGGCGGGCGCCGCGCTCCTGCTGGGCCTGCCGCCCGGCGTCTTCGAGGCGGTCGTGCCGTTCCTCATCCTCTTCACCTGCGCGCTCGTCGGCGTCCAGCCGCGGGTCGCGGCCTGGCTGCGCGCCCGCCACGAGCGACGTCACGGCGAGCAGCCGGCCGAACGCCGCCACATGTCGCCCACCACCACGGCGTTCGCCACCCTCACCGGGGTCTACGGCGGCTACTTCGGTGCGGGCGCCGGCGTGATGATGGTCGCCGTCCTCGGCCTCGGCACCGACCTCGAGCTCCGGGTCGTCAACGGGCTCAAGACCCTCGCGCTGATGGTCGGCAACATCGTCGCCGGCGCGATCTTCGTCGTCGTCGCCCATCCCCGCTGGGACGTCGTGGTCCTGCTGGCCGCCGGCTCGCTGGTCGGCGGCTACGTCGGCGCCCGCATCGGCCGCCTGCTCCCCGACGCCGTCTTCCGCTGGGCGGTCGTCGCCGCCGGCGTCGTGGCCGCCGTCCTGCTGTTCTGAGCCGCCCGTCGAGCTGACGCATCTGCACACGGTGCGCACGCCGAGCTGACGCATCTGCACCAGCCGTGGCGTGCAGATGCGTCAGCTCGACCGCGTCGAAGCGTGCAGATGCGTCAGCTCGCGCGCGTCAGGCGAGCAGGCCGCGCACCACCCGGAGGCCGACCGAGAGGCGGGCCAGCTCGGCGGTGTCCTCGCGGCAGATCTCGCGCAGCGTCTTCTCGGCACGCGCGACCAGCTCCTGCTCGGAGTCCTCCCACGCCGCGACCCGCGACGGTGCGCTGTCGTCGGGGTTGGTCGACTCGAGCACCTGCGCGGTGAGCTGCTGGTGCACGCCGTAGAGGTCGTCGCGCACGGCGGCGCGCGCCATCGTCTGCCAGCGGTCGTCGCGCGGCAGCGCGAAGATCCGCTCGACGAGGGCGGGGAGGCCGAGCCGCTCGCCGAGGGCGAAGTGCACCCGCGCCACCTCGGCCGGGTCGAGCCCGAGCCGGTCCGCGGTCTCGACGATGCCGAGCAGGGCGTACGCCGGTGCGAGGACGGCGACGCGCGAGGCGAGGTCCTCCGGGACGCCCTGGTCGCTGAGCCGCTTCGCACGCGCGGCGTGGTCCTCGCTCTCGCGGCCGCTCATGATGCTCGGCAGCTCGGCCATCACCGCCTGCACGCGGCCGCGGAAGAACGCCACGGTCGCGGACGAGTCGAGGCCGGAACGGCGGTTGGTGACCAGCCAGCGCGAGGCCCGCTCGACCAGCGTGCGCATCTCGATCCGCATCCGGGTCTGGCGCTCGGCCGGGACCTGGTTGTCGAGGGCGGCGATCTCCTGGCGCAGCGGCAGCGAGCCGAAGATCTCGCGCGCCACGAAGTTCGCTCGAGTCAGGTCGGCGGCGCTCGCGCCGGTCTCCCCCGCGAGCCGCGGCCAGAAGGTCATGCCCGCGCCGTTGACGAGGTCGTTGACGACCTGGGTCACGATGATCTCGCGCCGCAGCGGGTGGTCCTCGATCGCCTGCTCGAGGTCGGGCTTCATGCGGCTGGGGAAGTACGCGAGCAGGTCCTCGCGCAGGTAGGGGTCGTCGGGCAGGTCGGACTCGATGAGCTCGTCGGCGAGCACGATCTTGGTCCAGGCCAGCAGCACCGACAGCTCGGGTGCCGACAGCGCCTGCTTGCGGTCGAGGCGACGGCGTACCTGACGGGTGCTGGGCAGGCCCTCGAGGTCGCGGTTGAGCACCCCGCGCCGCTCGAGCTCGCGCATCCAGTCCTCGTGGACGTGGAGCAGCGAGGGCGCGTGCGCCTCGGCGTTGGCGAGCGCGAGGTTCTGCTCGTAGTTGTCGCGCAGCACCAGCGCACCGACCTCGTCGGTCATCTCGGCGAGCAGCGCGTTGCGCGCGGCCTCGTCCATCCCGCCCGCGTGCACGACGCGGTCGAGCAGGATCTTGATGTTGACCTCGTGGTCGGAGGTGTCGACGCCGGCCGAGTTGTCGATGAAGTCGGTGTTCATCCGTCCGCCGTCGCCGCCCGCGCCGTAGCGGGCGTACTCGACGCGGCCGAGCTGGGTGAACCCGAGGTTGCCGCCCTCGCCGATGCAGCGGGCGCGGAGGTCCTCGCCGTTGACGCGGATGGCGTCGTTGGCCTTGTCGCCCGCGTCGGCGTCGGACTCCTCCGACGACTTCACGTAGGTGCCGATGCCGCCGTTCCAGAGCAGGTCGACGGGCGCGAGCAGGATCGCGCGCATCAGCTCGGCCGGCGTCATCGCGGTGACGTCGTCGGCCAGGCCGAGCGCCGTGCGTGCCTGCGGCGAGACCGGGATCGACTTCGCCGAGCGCGACCAGACGCCCCCGCCCTCGGAGATGAGCGAGGAGTCGTAGTCGCGCCAGCTCGAGCGCGGGAGCGCGAACAGGCGCTGGCGCTCGGCGTAGGACGACGCGGCGTCGGGCTGCGGGTCGATGAAGATGTCGCGGTGGTCGAAGGCCGCCACGAGGCGGGTGTGCTCGGAGCACAGCATGCCGTTGCCGAACACGTCGCCCGACATGTCGCCGATGCCGACGCACGTGAAGTCCTCGGCCTGGCAGTCGATGCCCATCTCGCGGAAGTGGCGCTGGACCGAGACCCAGGCGCCCTTCGCGGTGATGCCCATCGCCTTGTGGTCGTAGCCCACCGAGCCGCCGGAGGCGAAGGCGTCGCCGAGCCAGAAGCCGTAGTCCTTCGCGACGCCGTTGGCGATGTCGGAGAAGGTGGCAGTGCCCTTGTCGGCGGCCACGACGAGGTAGGAGTCGTCGCCGTCGTGGCGCACCACGTCGCGCGGCGGCACGGTCTCGCCCTCGACGAGGTTGTCGGTGATGTCGAGCAGGCCGGAGATGAACGTCTTGTAGCAGGCCACGCCCTCGGCCAGCCAGGCGTCGCGGTCGGCCGGGTCGGGCAGCTGCTTGCAGAAGAACGCGCCCTTCGCCCCGACCGGCACGATCACGGTGTTCTTCACCATCTGCGCCTTGACCAGGCCCAGCACCTCGGTGCGGAAGTCGTCGCGTCGGTCCGACCAGCGCAGGCCGCCGCGGGCGACCGCGCCGAAGCGCAGGTGCGAGCCCTCGACGCGCGGGCTGTAGACGAAGATCTCGTAGCGGGGGCGCGGCTCGGGCAGGTCGGGGATCACCGACGGCTCGAGCTTGAACGAGATGTAGGGGTGCAGCTCGCCCTCGGCCGTGCGCTGGAAGAAGTTGGTGCGGAGGGTGGCACGCACGAGCGTGCGGTAGGAGCGCAGGATGCGGTCGTGGTCGAGGCTGACCACGTCGTCGAGGGCCTTGGCCAGCTTCTCCTCGATCGCCTCCACCTTGGCCACCCGGGCCTCGGCGTCGGCGGTCAGCGAGCGGTCACCGCGACCCGGGTCGAAGCGCGCCTCGAAGAGCTCGACGAGCAGCCGGGTGATGTCGACGTTGCTGCGCAGCGCCTCCTCGATGTAGTCGAGGGCGAAGGGCGAGCCGCCCTGCCGCGCGTACTTGGCGTAGGCCCGGAGCACCGTCGCCTGCCGCCAGGTCAGCCCGGCGGCCAGGACCAGGTTGTTGAAGCCGTCGATCTCGTTGAAGCCGTCCCAGATCGCGCGCAGCGCCTCACCGAAGAGCGCCCGCTCGTGGGGCGGCAGCACACGGCCGTGGCGGATGCCGAACTCGTAGATGTACGACGGCCGCCCCAGGCCCTCGAGCTCGTAGGGGCGCTCGTCGACGACCTCGACGCCCATGGAGGTGAGCATCGGCAGCACGGTGCTCAGCGACAGCGGCTCACCGACGCGGAAGACCTTGAGCCGGGACTCCCCGCGGCGGTAGCGACCGTCGCGCTCGTCCTGGTCGAAGAGCGCGAGGTCGATGCCCTGCTCTCCCTCGATGGCCTCGATCCGGCCGAGGTCGGCCGACCCGCGCTGCGGGCTGTAGTCCTCCTTGTAGGCCTCGGGGAAGGCGTCGGACCAGGCCCGCGCGAGCTGCGAGCCGCGCTCCTCGCCGTAGTCGTTGACGACCGCGGCGACGAAGTCGTCTCGCCACGAGCGCGAGGCCTCGATGAGGCGGCGCTCGAGCTCGGCGACGTCGACGTCGGGGATGTGACTGCCCAGCGGCGGGTGGACCACGAAGTGCACCCGCGCGGTCGTCGACTCGTTGACCCGCGCGGTGAACTCGACGTGCTCGCCGCCCAGCTCGTCACGCAGGATGTCGGCGAACCGCTCGCGCACCGCGGTGCTGTAGCGGTCGCGCGGGAGGTAGACCAGGACCGAGACGTAGCGCCCGTAGGTGTCGCGCCGCACGAAGGCGCGCAGCTGCCGGCGCTCGCGGGCGAACATGACGTCCTGCGCGATCGGCGCGAGCTCGGCCGGCGAGGTGTGGAAGAGCTCGTCGCGGGGGTAGTTCTCGAGGGTGTCCATCAGCGCCTTGCCGGCGTGGCTGCGCGGGTCGAACCCGGCGCGGCGCATGACCTCGGTCGCCTTCTCGCGCAGCACCGGGATGCGGGTCACCGACTCGGTGTAGGCGGCGCTGGAGAACAGGCCGAGGAAGCGGCGCTCCCCCACGACCTCGCCGTCGGGGCCGAACGTCTTGATCCCGACGTAGTCGAGGTAGGCCGGGCGGTGCACGGTGGCGCGCGAGTTGGCCTTGGCCAGGACCAGCAGCGTCTTCTCCCGCGCCTTCGCCTTCACCAGCGGCGGCAGCTTGGCGAACGCCGACGACAGGTCCTGGTCGCTGCGCAGGATGCCGAGCCCGGACCCCGGGACGGCGCGCAGGCCGCACTCGTCGGGCGCGCCCTCCTCGGTCTCGAGGACGTACTCGCGGTAGCCGAGGAAGGTGAAGTGGTCGTCGGCCAGCCAGGTGAGGAAGTCGCGGCCCTGGCGCAGCTCCTCGACCGGCAGCGGCGGCGGGTCGGCGGCGAGCTCGTCGACGACCGCGAGGGCCTGCGCGTGCATCTTGGCCCAGTCCTCGACCGACTCCCGCACGTCGCGCAGCACCCGCTGCACGCCCTCGGTGACGTCGGCGGCCTCGGCGTCGTCGGTGCGGTCGATCTCGACGTGCATCCACGACTCGGCGCCGCTCTCGCCAGACTCGGCGCGGACGTCCTCGTCGAACGACCCGACCTGGCGCAGCGCGCCCGTGATGTCGCGCTCGACCAGGAGCTGCGGGTGGATGACGGTGTGCACGGTGTGCCCGAGCCGGGTGAGCTCCATGGTCACCGAGTCGACGAGGAACGGCATGTCGTCGGTGACCACCTCGACCACCGACCGACCCGCGGCCGACCAGCCGGACTCGGCGCTGGTGGGGGTGACCACGCGGACCGACGCGGTGCCCTGGGGTCGCGACCCGGCGAGCTCGTGGTGCGAGACGACGGCGCCCACCAGGTCCTCCGGGGAGCGCTCGGCCACCTCCTCCGGCGCGACGTGCCGGTAGTAGGCACGGAGCAGGTCGCCCCACTCGGGACGTACCTCCGCTGCCGCGTCGAGCTGGTGGTCCTTGGTCTCCTCGGGCGTCGCCACGCCCCGACCCTAGGACGCGCGCTGTGACCGTCACAACACGGGTCCCTACCGGCGCGTCACCTTCTCCGCTCGGCCATGATGGGGCCCTCACGAAGGGCAGATCCGGACCTGGTCGGCAGGCCGGACGACGACACGGACGCGGGTGGAGACATGAGCACGAGGCTCACCAAGAAGCTGACCTACGACGCCCCGGCGGAGGCCGTCGCGGCCATGCTCGACGACCCGGCCTTCCGCGAGGAGGTGCTGGCCCGGCAGAAGGTGAGGCGGGGCTCGGTCGACGTCGACGGCGACCACGTGCGCATCGAGCAGGTGCGCTCGGCCGGCGACATCCCCTCCTTCGCCCGGAAGTTCGTCGGCGAGGAGATCGTCATCGTCCAGACCGAGACCTGGACCTCGCCGACCGGCGCCGACGTCGAGCTCGCCATCCCGGGCAAGCCCGGCGAGGCCCGCGGGACCCTCGTCCTCCACGAGTCCGGCGGCACCACCACGGAGACGATCGACCTCGACCTCAGCGTCCGCATCCCGCTGGTGGGCGGCAAGATCGAGGCCATGGTCGCGGACCTGTTCTCCAGCGCCCTCGACGTGGAGCACCGGGTCGGCACGGAGTGGCTGGCCAGGTGAGCCTGCTGGCGGACGTCTACCTCGCCCTGGCCGGTGTCGTCGAGCGGCTCGACGAGCACGACGGGTGGTCGGCGACGGGCTGCAGCGGCTGGGCGGTCCGCGACCTCGTGCACCACATGGCTGACGACGCCGTGCGCGGGCTGGTCGCCGTGCACGTCCCGGGGTCCGGCGAGCCCGACCGGGACGCCGTGTCCTACTGGCGGGACTGGGGCAGTGACGCGGAGAAGGACGACGCGATGCGCCGGGCCACCCGCGCGGAGGCCTCGCTCAGGGGATGGACCCAGCTGCGCGAACGGCACCTCGAGGCGGCGGCGGCGACGGTCCGTGCGTACGACAGCCTCGCGCCAGACGCGGTGCTGACCACCCAGGGGCACACCCTCACGGCCGCCGACCTCGCCAGCACCTTGGCGGTCGAGGCGACGCTGCACCACGCCGACCTCGTGCTCCACCTCGAGGCGGCGCCGCCGACCGGTGCGGGCCTGGCCGAGGTGCGGCGCGTCGTGGAGTCGCTGCTCGGCCGGGAGCTGGCGGGGTGGACCGACGAGCGGGTCGCCCTCGTCGGCACGGGTCGTGCAGCGCCCACCGACGCCGAGCGGAGCGACCTGACGGGCGCGCGCGTGCCGGTCTTCACCTGACCCCGTCGGGCCCCGTCCGCAGCTGCTCCGGCTCGTCGTCGCGGCGGGCCCGGCCGTCTGCCTCCTCGGCGGCGAGCTCCTTGCTCCGCCGGCGCAGCACCAGCCCCAGCACCACGAAGGGCCCGAAGGCGAGCAGCAGCGTGAGCGCCTGCTCGTAGGGGTGCAGGGCGCCCATGTGGAGCGGGAGGACGGCCGCGGTCATGCGGCCATCCTCCCACCCGGGTCGTGCGGTGCTCAGCCCTGGTGCGGGTAGAGGTGCGTCGTCGGCGGGACGAACGTCTCCTTGATCGAGCGGGGCGAGGTCCAGCGCAGCAGGTTGACCGCGGCGCCCGCCTTGTCGTTGGTGCCCGACGCGCGGCCGCCGCCGAACGGCTGCTGGCCCACGACGGCGCCGGTCGGCTTGTCGTTGATGTAGAAGTTGCCGGCCGCGAAGCGCAGGGTCTTGCGCGCCCACGCGATGGCGGAGCGGTCCTGGGCGATGATCGCGCCGGTGAGGGCGTACGGCGCGAACGACTCCATCTGCGCCACGACGTCCTCGAACTGGTCGTCGTCGTAGACGTGGACGGCCAGGATCGGGCCGAAGTACTCCTCGGAAAACATCTGGTCGGTCGGGTCGGAGGACTCGACGATCGTGGGACGCACGAACCAGCCCACCGAGTCGTCGGTCTGGCCACCGGCGAGCAGCGTGAGGTGGTCGGTGGCCTCCACGCGGGCGATCGCCTTCTGGTGCTTGGCGAACGCGCGGTCGTCGATCACCGCGCCCATGAAGTTCGACAGGTCGGTGACGTCACCCATGGTGAGCGCCTCGGTGTCGGCGATGAGCTGGTCCTTGATCTTCGCCCACACCGAGCGCGGCACGTAGGCGCGCGAGGCCGCCGAGCACTTCTGGCCCTGGAACTCGAACGCGCCCCGGATCATCGCCACGCGCAGCACGTCGGGGTCGGCCGACGGGTGCGCGACGATGAAGTCCTTGCCGCCGGTCTCGCCGACGATGCGCGGGTAGGTGCGGTAGCCGGCGATGTTCTCGCCGATCGTGCGCCACAGGTGCTGGAAGGTCGGCGTGGAGCCGGTGAAGTGGATGCCGGCCAGGTCGGGGTGCGTGAGCGCCACCTGGGACACGTCGATGCCGTCGCCGGGCAGCATGTTGATGACGCCGGGCGGCATGCCGGCCTCCTCCAGCAGCTCCATCGTCAGCGACGCGGCGAGCTGCTGGGTCGGCGACGGCTTCCAGATGACCGTGTTGCCCATCAGTGCCGGCGCGGTGGGCAGGTTGCCGGCGATCGCGGTGAAGTTGAACGGCGTGATCGCGTAGACGAAGCCCTCGAGCGGACGGTGGTCGGTGCGGTTCCAGATGCCGGGGCTGTTGGCGATCGGCTGGTCGGTGAGGATCTGCTTGGCGTAGTGGACGTTGAAGCGCCAGAAGTCGATGAGCTCGCACGCGGCGTCGATCTCGGCCTGGAACGCCGTCTTCGACTGCCCGAGCATGGTCGCTGCGTTGAGCCGCTGGCGCCACGGGCCGGCGAGCAGGTCGGCGGCCTTGAGGATGATCGCGCACCGCTCGTCGAACGGCATCGCGCGCCAGTCGGGGGCAGCCGCGGTGGCCGCCGCGACGGCGTCCTCGGCGTCCTTCGTGCTCGCACCGTGGAAGGTGCCGAGGACGTGCTGGTGGTCGTGCGGCTGGACGACCCGGGTCTCGGGACCTCCACCCGTGCGTCGCTCGCCGCCGATGACGGCGGACAGGTCGTGCTGCTGGCCCTCGAGCCGGGCCAGCTCGACGACGAGTGCCTCGCGCTCCGGGGTGCCGGGCGCGTAGGTCAGGTTCGGCTCGTTGGTGGGAGCCGGAGGGAAGGTGATGGCGTCCATGCGGCCGATCGTCTCAGAGACGCACGCACCCCTCAAAGCGAGGTCAGCAGGTCACCGATCTCCTGGGTGGCCCACCACGCCAGGTCGTCGTCTGGGTCGGCGTCGTCGTGGTCGTCGACGTGCACCGCGACCACCTCGCGCCACGCCACCGGTCCTTCGAGGGCTGGGGTCTCGGCGACCACCACGACCCGGCGGCGCTGCCCGTTCGACAGGCCCCCGACGAGCTCGGCCGAGACGTCCGCCGCGGTCATCAGCGCGGCGTACTCCTGCTCCTCGGCGTCGCCCTCCGCCACGACGGCGTCGTCGTGGGTCGGTCCCGTTGCGCCCCACTCCTGTGCCAGGCGGGGCAAGGTGCTGGGCAGGTAGCGCCGGGTCATGGGCGGGGTCCCTTCCCGGTGGTGGCCGGCGGCGTCCGCCTGGAACCCCCGCGGCCGCGGGGTGCGCGGGGTGCGGTGTCGGAGGCGACGTCGCGCAGCTCCTCGAGCGCCTCGAGGACGCACTGGCCGAGGGTGTCGGCGTCGGGAACGGCGTCGCGGTCGGCGGTGATGCCGTAGAAGACGCCGCCGTCGTAGGACGTCACGCCGATCGCCAGCGGGTGGTCGGGCAGCAGGGGGTGCACGGGGTAGGACTCGAGCATCCGGGCCCCGTCGGCGTAGAGCGGGAACTGCGGGCCGGGCACGTTGGTGATCGAGACGTGGAAGCCGTGGCGCAGCTCGGCGACCGCGAGGCGCGAGCCGAGGGCGTGGAACGTCGTCGGCGCGAAGCCGGCGATCCCCGAGAGCCGTCGGGCCGAGACGGCTCGGCCGTTGTCGCCGTGGGCCTTGAGGTCGTAGCTCACCTGGTGGAGCCGCATGAGCGGGCTCGGCTCGCTGATCGGCAGGTGCACCAGGTGACCGGTGATCTGGGTGCCGAGCGAGGTCGCCTCGAGCTCGTCGTCGATGACCGACATCGGGACGATGGCCTTGATCGTGCGCAGCCCGGCCATCGACTCCGCCCGCGCCATCAGCCAGCCCCGGAGTCCCCCGGCGACCACCGCGAGGATCACGTCGTTGACGGTGCCGCCCCGCGCCTCGCGGATCGCCCGGTGGTCGGCCAGCTCGGTGCGCACGGCGACGAAGCGCCGCTGCTGGGACAGGCGGCGGTGGACCGGCGAGGAGTGGACCGGGCCACGGCCGGCGAGCGCGTTGGCCACCTCGGCGACCCGCGCTCCCGTCGCCGTGGCACGACGGGTGAGCGCCTCTGCGTTGGCGCGGGTGGTCCGCCAGACCGTCGACGGGCTCTCCACGCTGTCGGTCAGGGCGTCGAGGGCCAGGCCCAGCGGCCCGGGGGCGCGGCGCGGGCGCCAGTCGTCGTCGTGGCCGAGCGTGGACCGGTGCGGTGAGGTGTCGAGCAGGACCTGCCCGATGTCGACCGTCTCGCGACCGTCGACGAGGATCTGGTGGCTCTTGGTCAGCAGCGCGACGTGGCCGCGCTCGAGGCCCTCGACGAAGTAGCACTCCCACAGGGGGCGGGTGCGGTCGAGCGGGCGGGAGGCGATGCGGGCCACGAGCTCGCGCAGCTGGTCCATGCTGCCGGGGCGCGGCAGGGCCGAGCGGCGTACGTGGAAGCCGAGGTCGAAGTGCTCGTCGTCGACCCACACCGGGTTGGCCAGGCGCCCCGGCACCAGCTGGAGACGCTGGCGGTAGCGCGGGACGAAGGCGATCCGGTCGGCGATGAGCTGCACCAGGCGGTCGTGGTCGAACCCGGAGTCGCCCGGGTCGAAGACCTCCAGCGTGGCGTTGTGCAGGGGCGTCGTCGGTGACTCGGCCGCCAGGATCGCCAGGTCCCGCGGCCGCAGCCGCTCACCCACCCACGTGCTCGCTTCGCTCGGCGCGCGGGCCGGGCACGGTCACCCTGTGGTGGACGTCTCGCTCGCTGCGCTCGCGCATGGTGCCCTCTCGTCGTCGTCTTGGCTCTCGTGGGATTCTGGCAGAGCCGGTGCGCCGTCGTGCGACCTGACCGCCGGTCACCGACCCGTGCCCCAAGGAGTACCACCGATGTCTCGTCGCGGCCTGTCCCGCCTCACGCCCCTCGCCCTCGTGCTCGCCCTCGGCCTCAGCGCCTGCGGCGGGAGCGCGGACGACGACACCTCGTCCACCCCGGCCGGGTCGGGCTCGTCGAGCAGCGAGGCGGTGGCGGTCACCGTGACCCGCGACGGCGACACCTTCACCCCCAACGGCGAGCGCGTCGAGCTGGCCGTCGGCCAGACGCTCGACCTGACGATCACCTCCGACGTCGCCGGCGAGTTCCACGTGCACAGCACGCCCGAGCAGGAGATCGAGTACGACGCCGGCACCTCCGAGCACGAGATCACCATCGACCGTCCCGGCGTCGTCGAGGTCGAGAGCCACGAGCCCGCGTCGGTCGTGCTCCAGCTCGAGGTCCGCTGAGCGTGCCGGGCACGATCTCGGCCCACGGGCTCGGCGGGGCGAAGGACCTGCCGATCCCCTCCGAGCTGGCGATCGCGGGTGCCGTCGCGGCGCTCGTGGTCTCGTTCACCGTCCTGGCCGTCGCGTGGCGCGAGCCGCGCTACGACCCGGCCACCAGCGGCCGCCCTGCCCCCGCGTGGCTCGACCGGCTGGTCTCCTCGCGCGCGCTCGCGGTCGTGGCCCGCGTCGCGGGCATGGTGTTCTTCCTCTACGTCGGGGCCGCCGCGGTCTTCGGCAAGGACACCCTGGTCAACCCGTTCCTCGGCACGTTCTACGCCCTGCTCTGGGTCGGCATCGTGCCGGCCTCGCTCCTCCTCGGTCGGTTCTTCCGGGCCATCAGCCCCGCGCGCACCATCGCGATGCTGCTCGCGAAGGTCTCCGGCGTGCCCGAGGGCGAGGGCATGCGGGACTACCCCGAGCGCCTCGGCTACTGGCCGGCCGCCGCCGGGCTGTTCGCCTTCGTCTGGCTCGAGCTGGTCTACCCCCACTCCACCGACGTCGGCCCCGTCCGGCTGTGGTGCGCGCTCTACCTGGCGATCATGCTCATCGGCTCCGCCGTGTGGGGCACGCGCTTCCTCGAGCGGGCCGACCCCTTCGAGGTCTACTCCTCGCTCGTGGCGAAGCTGTCGGTCTGGGGTCGGCGCGACGGCCGCCTCGTGCTGCGCAGCCCGCTGGCGAACCTCGACACCCTCGTCGCCCGCCCCGGCCTGGTCGCCGTGGTCGGCGTGCTGTTCGGCAGCACCGCGTTCGACTCCTTCCGCGAGTCGACCCCGTGGCTGCGGGCCGTGCAGTCGATGTCGGTCTCGCGGGTGCTGCCCGACACGCTCGGCCTGGTGGTCTTCTCGGGCGGCGTGATCGCGATCCTCGCGGTCGCCACCATGGCCACCGGGGTCACCAGCGACACGCCCCGGCGGGCGCTGCCGGACCTGTTCGCGCACTCCATCGTGCCGATCATCGTGGGCTACATCGCGGCCCACTACCTGACGTTCCTGTTCGAGTACGGCCAGCTCGTCGTGATCCAGCTCAGCGACCCGTTCACGCGGGGCGACGACTACCTCCGCACCGGCGACCTGCAGGTCAGCTACTGGATCTCGTCCCACCCGACGGCGCTCGCGGTCGTCAAGGTGCTCGCGGTCGTGACCGGGCACGTGCTCGGCGTGGTCGCGGCCCACGACCGGGCCATCAAGCTGCTGCCGCGCCGCCACCAGCTGACCGGTCAGCTGCCGCTGCTGGTCGCGATGGTGGCGTTCACCGCGGGAGGTCTGTACCTGCTGTTCGCGGCGTGACGCGGGCGACCGGTCCGTAGGGCCAGCCCGGCGGCGCCTCGCGGACGACCTCGACCGACTCGCAGGTGCCGAACGGGTCCACCACGTCGAGCGGGTCACGGGTCCCGACGAAGACGACGCGGTCGGCGCCGCCCTGCTCCTGGCCACCGTCGTCGCAGCGGATCTTGTCGGGCTGGCCGTCGGCGAGCACGTAGACGGTGTCGTTGCCCTGCTCGGTGAAGACCTTGTCGGCGCCCGGGCCGAGGAAGACGGTGTCGTCGCCCTCGTCGCCCTTGACGAGCCAGTCGTTGCCGTCGCCGTCGATCAGCACGTCGTTGCCGGGGCCACCCTGGATGGCACCGTCGTCGCCGGGTCCGGCGTCGATCCAGTCGTCGCCGGCCCCGCCGACCTGCTTGTCGGAGCCCTCGCCGCCGACCAGGCGGTCGTTGCCGTCGTTGCCGCCGAGGGTGTCGTTGCCGTTCTCGCCGTAGACCACGTCGTCGCCGACGTTGGCGCTGAGCACGTCGTCGCCCTCGCCGCCGTAGACGGTGTCGTCGCCCTGACCGCCGTCGATGCGGTCGTTGCCCAGACCTCCGGTGACCGAGTCGCGGCCGGGCTGGGCGGTGATCCAGTCGTTGCCGTCGCCGCCGTCGAGAACGTCGTTGCCCGCTCCGCCGTAGATGACGTCGTCGGAGCCGTTGCCGACCACGCGGTCGCGGCCGCCGAGGGCCATGATGTGGTTCGGCCGCTCGTTGCCGACGATCGTGTCGTCGCCGGTCGTGCCGGAGGGCACCCGAGCAGAGGCGAGGGCCGGCATGGCGGCCAGGGACAGGGTGAGCAGCGCACAGGCGCACGCGCGAGCAGGTGAGGTCACCGAGGGTTCTCCTTCGTGCGGATCCCTCACTTTACGACGAGTCTTGACCCAACGTAAAAGATTCGTGACAGCGTTCTAGACGTTGCGGCGCCCTGCTCGCCCTCCGGCGCGCCACCGGCCCCCGCTCCGCGGGAACGGCGGACGACCGGCTCGCCTCCCGGCCCCGGGCCCGGCGGGACCGCCCAGCGTGGCGGGGAAGACGGCATCGGTGAGCGCCCCGAGGCTCCGCGCGAGCGAGCCCTCCCCCGCCTCGACGACCGGATGGCCGGTGAGCAGGGCGCGGTCGGTCGCGGACACGTCATCGGGCAGGAAGTGGAGGCCGGCGACCAGGCTGAAGCCCTCGACCATGCCCGCGATGTCCTTCTCCGACCACCCGATCGTGCCGCGCATCCGGTTGACCGCCACCCGCACCGGCACGCCCTCGACCCGGTCGCGCAGCTCCACCAGCGCCCGGGCCAGCCGGGCCAGGCCCACGGGGTCGGCGCTGCCGACCACGACCACCTCGTCGGCCTGCTCCAGCGCGGCCAGCGTCAGCGTGTTGCGCGCCGGCCGCCCGCCGAAGTCGGACCCGGCGTCGTCCTCGATGCTGAACCCGGTGTCGACCACCACCTCGCCGAGGCCGCGCGCCGCCTCGAGCAGCTGCTCGACGTGCGCGGGGCGCACCTCGCGCCACCGGTCGGCGCGTGGGAGGCCGGTGACGACCGCCAGGTGGGCGCCCAAGGCGCGGCAGGTGGAGGCGAAGCGGTCCTCCAGCTGGTCCGCGCCGGCCAGCCGCGACGCCGAGAGCAGCCCTGACACCTCGTCGAGGATCCCCAGCTGCTGGGCCACCGCGCCGCCGTAGGGATCGAGGTCGACGAGCACGGCGTCGGTGCCGCGGCGGGCCACCTCGGCGGCCAGGTTGGTCGCGACCGTGGTACGCCCCGGGGCGCCCGTCGGGCCCCACACCACGACGACCCGGCCGGCCCGGGGGGACGGTCCGGCCGGCGCAGCCTTCAGGGGTGACGCCGCGCGGGGCCGGGTGTCGAGGACGTCCTCCACGCTGGACACGACCGCCGGCAGCGAGGCGAGCTCCCCCGCGCCGACCACGGCGGTGATGCCGAGGCGGTGGGCGTGCTCGCGGACGTCGAGGTCGTCGGATCGCGCCCCGGTGACCGCCACCGGGCGCACGGCGTGGCGGCGCAGGTGGGCGACCACCGACGGGTCGAGGCCGGGCGCGTCGAGGGCGAGGACCGCCACGTCGGCCTGTCCGCTGGTCACCGCGGCGAGCAGGTCGTCGACGTCGACGCACCGCTTGAGCACGACGACACCCGGGTGCGCCTCGAGGTCGGCCAGCGCGGGCGCCTCCCAGCCCTCGCCGGCCGCGAGCAGCAGGACGCAGAGCACGCTCACGCCCGCCCGACGACGCGGACGCGGTCGTCGCCGCTCGCGGCGAGCACCTCCGCGAGGGGTCCGTCGTCTGCCGTGGGCACCTCCAGCACCAGCTGGCGCGAGGTGGCGGTGGCGAACGAGTCGGACACGACGGGTGCGTCGAGGACCAGGACGTCCTCCAGCACCAGCTCGGCACCGGCGCGACGCCCGCGGTCCTCGCCGACGACCCACACGTCGACGCGCGAGCCCCTCACCAGGTCGGTCGGGACGTCCTCGGTGGCCACGGCCAGCGACACCGCGACGGCCTCCTCGGTCGGCTCCGGCCCGAGCGCCGCCGCGGGGACGAGCTCGCCGGAGGCGAGCGGGCGGCTGAGCGTCAGGTCGGCCGGCAGCTCGGACTCCACCGGGAGGTAGCGCGCGCGGTCGGAGGCGTCGTCGAAGCGCACCCGGGTGGCGACCAGGTCGTCGGCGGTGAGCGTCTCGCCGGCCACCAGGTCGGAGGAGGCCGACCAGACGGGCGTCATGTCGTCGGCGCCGGCCATGATCCGGGCGCCCGCGACGACCGACCCGGCGACGAGCACGACCCCGACCCACAGGCGCGGGTCGCGCCAGCCGGGCGAGCCGGTGCGGGTGGCGACGGGGACGTCGGCATGAGGGGTCGACTGGGGCTGTTTCCGAGACACACCCGGCATCATTGCCTGCTCGCGGCCGGTCTACACCTCGCTCTCCACAGGCCCCCTCCGCCGCGCTCCCCTCCACAGGACGGCCGCGCCTGCCGCGCGCGGCCGTCGCGGGCGGTGGCACGATGGGTGCCATGCCCGACGACCCCCGCTTCCTGACGCTGGCCGACGTCGCCGAGGTGCTCAACACCTCCAGCGCCCAGGTCTACGCCCTCGTCCGTCGCGGTGACCTCCCCGCGATCAAGATCGGCGGTCGCGGCCAGTGGCGGGTGGAGCGGGCGCAGCTCGAGGACTTCATCCAGAGGATGTACGCCGAGACCCGCCAGTTCGTCGACCAGCACCCGTTCGTCGAGAGCGAGCAGGGAGACCGGGTGGAGTGAGGCGCGGCTCCGACCCGGTGGCTGACGAGGGTCGGGGTTGACTACCCGACCTTGCCGTCGAGCTCGACCTCGACGACCTGCTGGTCGCCCCCGCGCAGGACCGACATCTCGACGGTCTCACCGGGCAGGTGGGTGCGGATCGCCACGATGAGGGCGATCCCGTCGTTGACCGGCTGGTCGTCGACCGCGACGATCACGTCGTCCTTCTGCAGGCCGGCACGGTCGGCGGGGGTGTCGGGCATGACCTCGGTGATGGTCGCGCCGCCGGCGTCGGGCTGACCGCCGGTCTGCACCTGGGCGCCGATGACGGGGTACTCCGCGCGGCCGGTGCGCAGGATCTGGTCGACCGTGGTGCGCACCTGCTCGATCGGGATGGCGAAGCCCACGCCGATGTTGCCCGCCTCCGTCGAGGCGCCGCCGGTCGTGGCGATGGCGGAGTTCACGCCCACGACCTCGCCGGCGAGGTTGACCAGCGGTCCGCCCGAGTTGCCCGGGTTGATCGCGGCGTCGGTCTGGACGGCGTTGATGTAGGACGAGTCGTCGTCGGACTCCCCCGACGTCGTCACGGGCCGGTCGAGCGCGCTGACGATGCCGGAGGTCACGGTCTGGCTCAGCCCGAGCGGGGCGCCGAAGGCGACGACCGGGTCACCGACGTGGAGGGCCTGCGAGGCGCCGAGCGCGGCCGGCTCGAGGGCGTCCGCTCCGTCGACGTCGAGCACGGCGAGGTCGTAGACCGAGCTGCGGCCGACGATCGTCGCGTCGTGGCGGCGACCGTCGCTGTCGATGACGACGATCGGGCCGTCGTCGGAGGCCGCCGAGGCCACGACGTGGTTGTTGGTGACGACGTGGCCCTCGCGGTCGAGGACGAACCCGGAGCCGGTGGCGCCGCCCGCCTGGCCGTCGTACTCGGCCACGATCTGGACCGTGCTGGGCAGCAGCGCCTGCGCGACGGCGGGCACCGAGCCGTTGTCGGCGTCGAGCGGTGCGGCAGCGCGGGTGCGGACCCCCTGGAGGCCGTTGTCGACCGTGCCGGGAGGCGAGGCGAGCTGGTCCTGGATCGCCCCGCCGGCGAGGCCGCCGAGGAGGCCGACGACGAGCGCCAGCGCGGCGACCGAGGGCCAGACCCACAGCGGGAGCCTGCGGACCGGCGGGCGCGAGACGTGCTGGCCGTACGGTCCGGGCTGGCCGGGCTGGCCGAACCCCGGGCCGGGGTAGGGCCCGGGCCCGAAGCCCGACGGGCCCGGCACCGGGCCGGGGCCGGCGTAGGGCGGGGGCGGGCCGATGGGCAGGGTCTCGGGAGCCGACTCGTGGACCTGGTCCCGGCCGTCGTCCCGGACCTCCTCCCGGGCGGCCCGGTCGTCCTCCGCGCCGTGGGCGTCCTCGTGGTCGGCAGCGCGCGCGTCCGGCACGGGTGCGCCGTACGGTCGGCCCTCGGGCTGGACCGAGCGGGCCTGCTCCGGGTCGGCCGGCTCGGCGGGGCTGTCGGACGCCTCGGATGCCGCTGACGGCGTGTCCGACGAGGGCGACGCGTCGCGCGGGGGCTCACCCGCGCGCCACCCCGCGAGAGGCTGCGTGGGCTCGTCGGGGTGCTCGTCGGGGTGCTGCTCGTCGGGCGTGTGCTCGTCGGTCACGGAGCAATCTTCTCCCGGATCGCCACGAGCCGCTCGGCGAGGGGCGTCCGGGAGGGTCCGACCGGGGTGCGGGTCGACCGGTCGTCGGTCGAGACGACCGGGGTGACCGACCCGGTGGGCCGGCTCAGGTCGGTGACGGGCGGGCGCGGCTCGCCCCCGGGGCCTCCGGCGACGCCGAGGGCGAGGACGCCCACGACGCACGCACCGGCAGCGCCACCACCGATGGCCACCAGGCCACGTCGGCTGCGCGAGGACACGGTCGGGAACGGCTCGGGGGTCAGGCTCGAGCAGCCGCCGAGGAGCGACGACTTCAGGTCGCGCGAGCACGACGACGGCCCCATCGACAGGCGGGCGAGCTGGGTCTTGACCCTGCCCTCCTGCTCGACGAGGTCACGGCAGGCGTGGCAGGCGTGGACGTGGTCCCAGCAGCGCTCCTCCTCCTCGGGGGCGAGCCGCCCGTCGAGGAGCGCGCTGACCCGGGAGCCGAGGTGGGTCACCACGAGACCGCCCCCTCGGTGCGAGCCGGCACCGGGCCGGAGTAGCGCTGCCGGCCCGCGCCCGGCTCGCGGTGGGCGAGCGCCTTGCGCAGCATGGTGCGGCCGCGGTGGATCCGGGAGCGCACGGTGCCGAGCTTGGCGCCCATGATCGCCGCGATCTCCTCGTAGCTGAGGCCCTCGACGTCGCACAGCACGACGGCCGCGCGGAAGTCGGGCGGCAGGGTGGCGAGCGCAGTCTCGATGTCGTCGTCGAAGGTCTGGTCGGCGAGCGCCAGCTCGGGGCCCGCGGTGGTGCTGGTCAGGCGGGCGGCGCGCTCGTCGGACAGGGCGTCGAACCGGATCCGCTGCTTGCGGCGGGCCCCGTCGAGGAAGAGGTTGGTGGTGATGCGGTGCAGCCAGCCCTCGAAGGTGCCGGGCGTGTAGGTGTCGAGCGAGCGGAAGACCCGGACGAAGACCTCCTGCGTGAGGTCCTCGGCGTCGGGCCGGTTGCCGGTGAGCCGGTAGGCCAGGCGGAAGACCCGGTCGGAGTGCCGCTCGACGATCTCGTCCCACGACGGGACGGCGTCCTGCTCACCGGTCGTGGCCTCGGCCTGCTCTCCCACGGGAGCCCCCTGGCTCGTCGTCCTCTTCGACCGTAGCTGCACCGGTTCGCTGTCCTTCCTGACGCTAGGCATCGCGCCTGAGAGTTCGCTGTGAACTCCGTGCGCTCCGACCAAGAACTTCTCGGTAGGAACCTCTGCCTCCAACGTGCGACCCGTGCTGTGTGTTCCCGGCCACGTCCAAGCCGCGCGGCGCGATAGAGTCGCCACGCTCGAGCCGGGCGCGCCACGCCCTCGGCCGGCGCCGACCCAGGAGGCCCCCATCACCACGCCGATCAAGCCCGCGAGCTGGTCCTACGCCGAGACGTTCGTGGCCGAGGACGAGATCCTGGCCGCGGCGCGCAGCCGTGCCGAGGAGGTCGGCGTGACGCCCGTCGGTCCCGGTGCGGGTGCGGCGCTGCGCTTCCTGGCCTCGGTGCTCGACGCCCGCGCCGTCGTGGAGATCGGCACGGGCACCGGGGTGTCCGGGCTGTGGATGCTGCGCGGCATGCGCGCCGACGGCGTGCTGACCACGGTCGACATCGAGGCCGAGCACCAGCGGCTCGCCAAGGAGACCTTCACCGAGGCGGGCATCCCCGCCAACCGTGCCCGCACCATCGCCGGTGCGGGGCTCGACGTGCTCCCCCGCCTGACCGACGGCCACTACGACCTGGTCTTCTGCGACGGCGACAAGCGTGAGTACGCGGCGTACCTCAAGGAGGCGCTGCGGCTGCTGCGCCCCGGCGGGGTGGTGGTCTTCGACAACGCGCTGTGGCACGACCGCGTCGCCGACCCGGCCCAGCGCGACGAGGAGACCGTCACCATCCGCGACCTCGGCCGCACCATCCTCGAGCACGAGGCGCTCGTGCCGGTGCTGCTGCCCGTCGGCGACGGCCTGCTGGCCGCCAAGAAGGAGTGGTCGCCCGAGGCCTGAGCCTCGTCAGCGGTCCTCGGTCAGCCGGGGAGCCGCGAGGAAGCCGGCGCGGCCCTCGGCGACGGCCACCACGTCGCAGGCCTCGACCAGGACCGGGGGCGCGCCGACGATCCGCGAGCCGGGCGCGTCGGCGGCGGTCTCGGTGAAGGCACGCTGGAACTCCGCGCGCGCCTCGTCGGAGGCGAAGACGTAGGTGCCCTCGAACCACTCCCCCGGCACGGTCCGCCAGGCCTTGAACCGCAGGCCCGCCATCTGGGTGAAGCGGGCGTGGGAGGTGTCGGCGACGTAGGCCGCGAGCTCCTCCGACGCCCCGGCGGGGGCGTCGACGAGGGACCAGCGGATGCTCAGCCCGAGCATCAGGAGATCCCGGCGAGCGGGTCCTCCGAGCCGAGCCACGACAGCAGCAGGCGCGGACCCCAGCCGCTGGGGCCGGCGGTCCACTCGTGGCGGTCGACCGGGGACTCGGCCGCGGAGGCGAAGTCGATGTGGGCCCAGGGCACGTCGCCGGCGAAGTGCTGGAGGAACAGCGCGGCCGTGATCGCACCGGCGCCGCCGGCCGCGTTGTCGCCGTCGGCGATCTTCGAGGACACCTTCTCCTCGTAGTCCTCGACCAGCGGCATCCGCCACACGTGCTCGCCCGACGCCACGGAGGCGGCCTCGAGGTGCTCGGCGAAGGCCTCGTGGTTGGCGAAGTAGCCGCCGGTCCACTGGCCCAGCGCGACCTTCATCGCGCCGGTGAGGGTGGCGACGTCGAGCAGGACGGTCGGCGCGAGCCTGGCGACGGCGTACGCCATCGCGTCGGCGAGGACGAGCCGCCCCTCGGCGTCGGTGTTGTTGACCTCGGAGGTGCGTCCGCCGAAGTGGGTGACCACGTCGCCGGGGCGCATCGCGGATCCGCTCACCGCGTTCTCCGCGGCGGGGACCAGGCCGACGACGCGCACCGGGCAGTCGACGTCGCGCAGCGCGGCCATCGTGGCGATCACGGCGGCGCCGCCGCTCATGTCGCGCTTCATCGTCAGCATCGACTCGGCGGGCTTGATGTCGAGGCCGCCGCTGTCGAAGGTGATGCCCTTGCCGACGAGCACGACGGTGGGCTGGTGCTTGGCCGAGCGCCTGCCGGCGGACCTCGGGGTGTAGTCCATGCGGATGAGCCGCGGCGGGCTGACCGAGCCGCCGCCGACGGCGAGGATGCCGCCGAAGCCCTCCGCGGCGAGCTGCTGCTCGTCCCAGACGGTCACCTCGAGGCCGACGGCCTCGCCGACCTCGACGGCCTGCTCGGCGAGCCAGGCGGGGTTCTTGAGGTTGGACGGGACCGTGGCCAGGGTGCGCGAGCGCCAGCCGGCTCCGCCGAGCGCGATCGCGCGGGCGAGCTCGTCGTCAGCGCCGTCGTCGGCCACCCCGGCCAGCACGATGCGGGCGACGGGGTGGGTCTCGGGGCCGGCGGAGCGCCAGTGGAAGGAGAACGAGGCCAGCATGGCGCCGACGACGACGGCACCGAGGCCGTCCTCGGGGGCGATCGCGGCCAGCGAGGTGACGACGCTGGCGCGGTCCTTCGTGGCGCGGGCCAGGGCGGCGCCGGCGCGCCGGAAGTCGGTCACCGACCCCTCGCCGACGCCGACCAGCAGGACGAGCGCCACGCCGTCGGTCTGCGACGGGGCCACGGGCACCGTGGTCACCTCGCCCGGACGACCGGTGGCGCGCGTGGCCTCGAGGGCCGCGAGCAGGTCGAGGCCGAGCGCCTCGGACGCCTCGTCGGCGCCCGGGCCGAGCAGCGGCCCGTGGGGGTCGGCGACCACCGGGAACGCCCAGACCTCGGCGCCGCCGATCTGGTGCGGGAGCGCGGGGCTGAGCGCGAACTCGGGTGGGGAGACCTGGGTGGGCAGCTGCACTGACGTGGCCACGATCAGCCGACGACGTCCTTGAGGGCGTCCCCGAGAGCTGCTGCCTCCTCGGCGTTCAGCTCCACGACCAGCCGTCCACCGCCCTCGAGCGGGACGCGCATGACGATGCCGCGGCCCTCCTTGGTCACCTCGAGCGGTCCGTCGCCCGTGCGGGGCTTCATGGCGGCCATGGGCGCACCTCTTCCTGTTCAGCCATCAACGCGTCGATGGTGGCTCTTCACATGCGAATCGAGGCGGCTGAGACGTGCTGGCCACCTCGATCGGCGTCGTACGGACCCCAGTATCCCCCATGCGCCGCGTGATCGGCACCACAGGGCGCACGATCGGTGGAAGCGCGTCGGGCAGACTGCCCCCATGACGACCCCCTCGACGTCCGCCTCGACCTCCCCCTCGACCTCCCCGACCACCCCCACCGGCGACGCCCCCGTCCTGCTCGACGTGGTCGACGCGGTGGCCACGATCACCCTCAACCGGCCCGGCGCGATGAACGGGCTCGACGTCGCCACCAAGGAGCTCCTGCTCGCGACGGTGCTGCAGGTCGCCGAGGACCCCGAGGTGCGCTGCGTCGTCCTCACCGGCTCCGGACGGGCCTTCTGCGTGGGCCAGGACCTCAAGGAGCACCTGGCGGGCCTGAGGGGCGAGGCCGACGTGCCGCTGTCGGACACGGTCGAGCGCCACTACAACCCGATCGTCCACGCCCTCGCCACCATGGCGAAGCCGGTGATCGCCGCGGTCAACGGCGTCGCGGCCGGCGCCGGGGCCAGCCTCGCGTTCGCCGCCGACTTCCGGATCCTGGTCGAGTCGGCCGGCTACAACACCTCGTTCGCCGGCGTCGCGCTCTCGTGCGACACCGGGTCGAGCTGGACGCTGCCGCGCCTGGTCGGGCAGCCCAGGGCGATGGAGCTGCTCTACTTCCCCCGCACCGTCCCCGCGCAGGAGGCGCTCGAGCTCGGCCTGGCCACCCGTGTCGTGCCCGACGACCAGCTCGCCGAGGCGGTCGCGGAGCTGGCGGGCCGCCTGGCCGCGGGTCCCACCGTGGCGTACGGCTCGATCCGCCAGGCCGTCGCGCACTCTGCGGCCCACCCGCTCGAGGAGTCCCTCGCCTTCGAGGCGGAGAAGATGGCGCTGACCGGCGGCACCGAGGACCACCTCGCCGCCGTCGACGCCTTCGTCACCAAGCAGCAGCCGGTCTTCCGGGGGCGCTGACCGGGGCTCAGCCGTTCGTCCGGTGGGCGCCGAAGAGGTGGAGCAGCTGGCGCGGGGCCTCGGTCGCCATCCGCCGTCGCGAGGGGTGCGCGCCGTACTCGACGGTGAGGGCGGTGCCGCGGAAGTGGTGGTTGAACCACATCGTCATCGTCCCGTGGCACAGCCCGCCGCAGTCCAGCGTCGTGCGCGGCAGCCGCAGGGCGCGCGCCACGCGGCGGGCGAACCGCGGGTCCTTGGTGTCGGTGTCGACCCCGTCGAGCGGCTGGTGGAAGCTCAGCACCCGCACCGGGTCGACGTCGCGCAGGAATTTCATCACCGCGCGGGTCTCGGGCTCGCTGGCCGGCCCGGGGCCCGACTCGTAGGAGCCGTCGAGGTCGGCCCAGGCGTAGGGGAAGTTGCGGTTGAGGTCGACGCCGTGCGCGTTGCGCCGCGTGCCCGCGGCGAAGCCGTCGGGGTTGTAGGTCGGCACCACCCACAGGTCGACGCCGCGGATCGCGCGACCGTCGCGCAGTCCCTCCAGGATCGCCTTCGTGCTGCGCTCGTTGCCGTGCATCGTCGAGAACAGCACGACGCGGCGGCGGCCGGGCTCACCCAGCCGGAACGCGCGGATCGGGCGTCCACGCACGGACCGACCGAGGGTGCGGACCTCGACCACCGCGGGGCGGGCGGCCTCCCCGTGCGGCACGACGCGAGGTGCGCCGGGCGCTCCGGAACCGACGGCCGGGGGCACGGTCGTCACCGCGGCCACGAGCCCGGCGGCGAGCGCCGCACGTCGGAGGACCGAGGTCCTCACACGGCCGCCGTGAGGTAGGCGTAGGTGAAGACCAGGACGCCGACGACCATGCCGAGGTGGGCCAGCAGCGACAGCCCGGGACCGTCGCTCCAGCCGTCGCCCGCGGCGGCGGGCGCGTGCCGCCCCTTGGTCGGCAGCCAGCGCGACAGGATCAGGACGCCGCACAGGGCGGTGACCCACCAGGCCGCGACCGCGACGATCCCGAAGAGCGGCCCCCCGAGCAGGGAGTCCTCCGGCGCGACCAGGACGCCGATCCACAGCACGAGCGCGACGGTGCCCACCACGAAGTGGGCCAGCGGCACCCGCGGGTCGATGGACAGCCGGCCGGCGGCGCCCTCGCCACGCAGGCGGAGCCGGGTCAGCACGATCGCCACGGCGGCCAGGGCCGTGAGGATCCACACGACGATCGGGAACGACATGCCGCCGGAGTCTGCCCTAGGGGTGGTCGGGGTCGCCAGACGAGGTGCCCGGGGCGGGACGGTCCTCCATCTCGGTCGCCAGCCGGGCCAGCAGCGCGTCGACGTCGGACATCCGGTAGCCGCGCACCGCCAGCGGGAACCGCACGGCGCGCAGGTCGCCGGCCGCGAGGGGACGGTCGTCCGGGAGCGCGAGGTCGGGACGGTCGTCGTGGGCCGGGGGCATCGATCCGCCGCGGCCGGACGCCACGACGGCCACGCCGCCCATCACCAGCACGACCAGGATCGCGAACAGCCAGCTCATGAGGATGCCTCCCTCGCCGCGACCATCATCGCGACCGCCTCGTCGACGTCGTCGGTCACGACCATCATGTCGAGGTCGGCGGGGCTGACCTTGCCCTCGGCCAGCACGGTCCCGCGCAGCCAGTCCATCAGCCCGCCCCAGTAGGCCGTGCCGAGCAGCACGATCGGGAACGAGGTGACCTTGCGGGTCTGCACGAGCGTGAGCGCCTCGAAGAGCTCGTCGAAGGTGCCGAGGCCGCCGGGCAGCACCACGAAGCCCTGGGAGTACTTCACGAACATCGTCTTGCGGGCGAAGAAGTAGCGGAAGTTGATGCCCTTGTCGACCCACTGGTTGAGGCCCGACTCGAAGGGCAGCTCGATGCCGAGGCCCACGCTGACGCCCCCGGCCTCGCAGGCCCCCTTGTTGGCGGCCTCCATGGCACCGGGACCGCCGCCGGTGATGACCGCGAACCCGGCCTCGACGAGCCTGCGCCCGACGTCCTCGCCCATCGCGTAGTGGGGGTGGTCGGGCTGCGTGCGGGCCGAGCCGAAGACGGCGATCGCCGGCCCGAGCTCGGCGAGCGCACCGAAGCCCTCGACGAACTCGGCCTGGATCCGCATCACGCGCCACGTGTCGGAGTGCAGCCAGTCGGTGGGGCCGCGCGAGTCGAGCAGGCGCTCGTCGGTGGTGCTGCCGTCGCGGACCTGGCCGCGGCGCTCGACGACGGGGCCGCGCATCCGGTCGTGGGGCGGGTCGGCGGGCGGGTGCTGGTCGGTCACGACAGCCACTCCTTCAGGATCCGCTCGCAGCGCTCGACGTGCTCGACCGGCACGTGCTCGTCCTGCTTGTGGGCGAACATCGGGTCGCCGGGCCCGAAGTTGACCGCCGGGACGCCCAGCTTCGTGAACTGCGCGACGTCGGTCCAGCCGAACTTCGGCGCCGGTTCGCCGCCGACCGCGTCGACGAACGCCTTCGCCGCCGGGCGGTCCAGGCCCGGGAGCGCGCCCGCGGCCATGTCGGTCACGGTGACCTCGAAGCCGTCGAAGAACGCGCGGACGTAGGCCTCGGCGTCGGCCTCGCTGCGGTCGGGGGCGAAGCGGAAGTTGACCTCGACGACGCACTCGTCGGGCACCACGTTGCCGGCGACGCCCCCGCGGATCCCGGTGGCGTTGAGGCCCTCGTGGTAGGTCAGGCCGTCGATCTCCGGCTCGCGGGCGACGTAGTCGTTGAGCCGGGCCAGGACCGGCGCGGCCCGGTGGATGGCGTTGACGCCCTTCCAGCTGCGGGCGCTGTGGGCGCGCTCACCGGTCGTGCGGACGTCGACGCGCATGGTGCCCTGGCATCCCGCCTCGATGGCGGCGTTGCTGGGCTCCATGAGGATCGCGAAGTCGGCCTCGAGCAGGTCGGGGTCGCTCTCGGTGAGCTTGCGCAGGCCGTTGTGGACCGAGTCGACCTCCTCCGCCTCGTAGAAGATGAAGGTGAGGTCGCGGTTGGGCTCGGCGAGGTCGGCGGCGAGCTTGAGCATCACCGCGTCGCCGCCCTTCATGTCGCACGTGCCGAGGCCGTGCAGGACCCCGTCCTCCAGGCGTGAGGGCAGGTTGTCGTTGAGCGGCACGGTGTCGAGGTGCCCGGCGACGACGACGCGCTCGGCGCGTCCGAGGTCGGTGCGGGCGACCACCGTGTGGCCGCGCCGGGTGACGGTGAGGTGCGGCAGGGTCCGCAGCGCCTCCTCGACGGCGTCGGCGATCTCCTGCTCGTGGTGGCTGACCGAGAACGTGTCGACGAGCTGCCGGGTGAGGGTGACGACGTCGGCGGAGAGATCGAGCTGCATGGCTCCAGTCAACCAGTCCCGGTCAGTGACCCGCCGGGGGGAACACGCAGAACTCGTTGCCCTCGGGGTCGGCGAGCACGGTCCAGCGCCCGGTGTCCCACAGCCGCGTCGCGCCCGCGTCGAGCAGCGCCCCGACCTCGCCCTGCACGTCCCAGTGGACGGGGTTGGGGCCGACCTTCGGCTCGGGCACCGGCACGAAGTCCAGGGTGAGCACGTCGTCGGGCGTGACCCGCTCGAGGGTGTGCCAGTCGTGCCCCTCGTGGGTGGTCACGGGCACGCCGAGGACGTCGCCCCACCAGGCGGCCGTCGACGCCGGGTCGGCGCAGTCGACCACGATCCCGTGCAGGCGGTACGCCGGCAGCTCGTCGCGGACGAACGCGCAGAACTCACCGCCCTCGGGGTCGCGCATCACCGTCCAGCCGAACCCGCTCTCCTCCGCCGGGAGCACGACCGTCGCCCCCAGCGCCTCGAGGTCGGAGACCGCACGGGCGTAGACGTCGAGGTGCACGCGGCTCTTCGACTCCCGCGGGTGGGTGACGGGGTTGACCCACACCCGGTGGCCGGGCGTGGGCCCGTCGAGCGCGATCGGCGGCTCGCCGTCGCGGGGGGTCAGCCCGATCACCGTCGCCCAGAAGTCGGCCAGCCGGCGCGGCTCGCGCGCGTCGACGCACAGGTCCTGCCAGATGGCCAGGCTCATGCCCGCGCCACCTCGACCGTGAGCGCGTCGGCCTCTGCGTAGGCCACGCCCGTGGCGAGGGTCTCCTCGGCCAGCAGCGCCTCGTGGGTGCGGGCCGCCTCGATCGTCGCGGCGGGAGCCGACACGGTGAGCGTGATCCGGTCGCTGACCTGCAGCCCGGCGTCCTTGCGGGCCTGCTGGACCGCGCGGACCAGGTCGCGCGCCGTCCCCTCCGCCTCCAGCTCGGGCGTCACCGCCGTGTCGAGCACGACGAAGCCGCCGCGCGGGAGCACGCCGATGGCGGTGTCGGCGTCGGCCGAGCCCGCGACGGTCTCCAGGGCGTACTCCCCCTCGACGAGCGCGAGGCCGCCGGCGGTGACGGTCCCGTCGTCGGCGACCGACCAGTCGCCCGACTTCGAGCCCTTGATCGCGAGCTGCACGTCCTTGCCGAGCCGCGGGCCGGCGGCGCGGGCGTTGACGGTGAGCCTTTGGGAGACGCCGTACGCCGCCGCCTCGGGGGCGTCGGCCGACAGCAGCGCGACCTGCTTGAGGTTGAGCTCGTCGGCGACGAGCTGCTCGAAACCGGTGAGGTCGGCGTCGCTGACCACGGTGAGCTGCGAGAGCGGCAGCCGGTTGCGCAGGTTGGCGGCCTTGCGCAGCGCGGAGCCCGCCGAGCAGACGTCGCGGACGGTGTCCATCGAGGCCACCAGCGCCTCGTCGGCCGGGAGGTCGTCGGCGGCGGGCCAGTCGGTGAGGTGCACCGACCGCTCGCCGGTCAGGCCGCGCCAGACCTCCTCCGTGGTCAGCGGCAGCAGCGGCGCGGTCACGCGGCAAACGACTTCGAGCACCGTGTAGAGGGTGTCGAAGGCGTCGCCGTCCTCGTCCCAGAACCGCTCGCGCGAGCGCCGGATGTACCAGTTGGTCAGCACGTCGAGGAAGGTGCGCGTGGAGTCGCACGCGGCCGCCACCTCGTAGTTGTCGAGCTGGTCGGTCATCGTCGCGACGTGGTCGCGCAGCTTGGCCAGGATGTAGCGGTCCATCGGGTGCGCGCTGTCGGTGCGCCACGTCGCCTCGCGGCCCGATCCGCCGTCGGCGGCGTTGGCGTAGAGGGTGAAGAACGACCAGCTGTTCCACAGCGGGATGAGCACCTGGCGCACCGAGTCGCGGATGCCCTGCTCGGTGACGACGAGGTTGCCGCCGCGCAGGATCGGGCTCGACATGAGGAACCAGCGCATCGCGTCGGCGCCGTCGCGGTCGAAGACCTCGCGGACGTCGGGGTAGTTGCGCAGGCTCTTGGACATCTTCTGCCCGTCGTTGCCGAGCACGATGCCGTGGCTGACGCACGTGGAGAACGCCGGGCGGTCGAAGATCGCGCCGGCCAGGACGTGCATCGTGTAGAACCAGCCGCGGGTCTGGCCGATGTACTCGACGATGAAGTCGCCCGGGAAGTGGTCGTCGAACCAGTCCTTGTTCTCGAACGGGTAGTGCACCTGGGCGAACGACATCGACCCCGAGTCGAACCACACGTCGAGCACGTCGGTGACGCGGCGCATCGTGGACTTCCCGGTCGGGTCGTCGGGGTTCGGCCGGGTGAGCTCGTCGACGAACGGGCGGTGCAGGTCGGGGTTGCCGTCCTTGTCGCGCGGCAGCGTGCCGAAGTCGCGCTCGATCTCCTCGAAGGAGCCGTAGACGTCGATGCGGGGGTGGTGCTCGTCGTCGGACTTCCACACCGGCACCGGGCTGCCCCAGAAGCGGTTGCGGGTGATCGACCAGTCGCGGGCGTTCTCCAGCCACTTGCCGAACTGGCCGTCCTTGATGTGGTCGGGGACCCAGCGGATCTCCTGGTTGAGCGCGATCAGGCGCTCCTTGACCTTGGTCACCTCGACGAACCACGACGAGACGCCCTTGTAGATCAGCGGCTGCCGGCAGCGCCAGCAGTGCGGGTAGGAGTGGTCGTAGGTCTCGCGGCGCACCAGGACGGTGCCGGGCGAGACGCTGCCGGTGGGCCCGTCGCCGCGGGTGGCGGCCTTGAGGTGGTCGATGACGTGGAGGTTGGCGTCGAAGACCTGCATGCCCTCGTAGTCGGTGACCGGGAACGTGAACCGCCCGTCCTTGCCGACCGGCATGACCGCCTCGATGCCCTCGCGGTCGGTGACCACCTTGTCGTCCTCACCGAACGCGCCGGCGGTGTGGACCAGGCCGGTGCCGTCGGTGGTCGTGACGAACTCGGCGGGCACGAGGCGGAAGGCGCGCTCGTGGCCGGCGTAGTAGGAGAAGGGCGGCGTGTACTCCAGGCCGACGAGGTCGGCGCCGGTGCCGCGCCAGGTGACCTCGGGGCTCTCGCCCAGCTCGCGGGCGTACGACGCGAGCCGGGCCTCGGCGACGAGGTAGCGCTCCGGGGAGCCGGTCGGGCCGTCGGAGGTGACCACGACGTAGTCGATGTCCTCGCCGACCATCACCGCGAGGTTGGACGGCAGGGTCCACGGCGTCGTCGTCCAGACGAGCACCTTGACGCCCTCGAACGGGCCCTCGGTCGTGACGTCGTACCCGACGGTGACGGCCGGGTCCTGCCGCATCTGGTAGACGTCGTCGTCCATCCGCAGCTCGTGGTTGGACAGCGGCGTCTCGTCCTGCCAGCAGTAGGGCAGGACGCGGAAGCCCTCGTAGACCAGGCCCTTGTCGTGCAGCTGCTTGAAGGCCCAGATGACCGACTCCATGAACTCGGGGTTCATGGTGCGGTAGTCGTGGTCGAAGTCGACCCAGCGCGCCTGGCGGGTGACGTAGTCGCGCCACTCGCCGGTGTACTTGAGCACCGACTGGCGGCAGGCCTCGTTGAACTTCTCGATGCCGAGCTCGACGATCTCGTCGGTGGTCTTGATGCCGTTGAGGCGCATCGCCTCGAGCTCGGCGGGCAGGCCGTGGGTGTCCCAGCCGAAGCGGCGCTCGACACGCTTGCCGCGCATCGTCTGGTAGCGCGGGACGAGGTCCTTGACGTAGCCGGTGAGGAGGTGGCCGTAGTGCGGCAGGCCGTTGGCGAACGGCGGGCCGTCGTAGAAGACGAACTCGTTGGAGCCGTCTGCGCCGGCCTCGCGCTGCTCGACGCTCGCACGGAAGGTGTCGTCGGACTCCCAGTAGGCGAGCACGGCCTCCTCGATCTCCGGGAAGCGCGGGCTGCTGGCCACGGTGGTGGCGCCTTCGTGGGCGGTGTGGCTGACCTTCGGGTAGGTCATCGGGGGCTCCTCGCGGTGGCGTCGTACGTCTCGGGCTCTTCACCACGAGGACGATCTGCCGACCGCGGTACCACCTCGCTTGTCCGGCCTCACCGAGGTCGGACCGCTTCGTTGCGGCTGTGTCGGGCCTACCCGCCGGGTTCTACTGGGGCCGCGGCCGGATCGCCGTACCCGTTCTTCCCGAGGCTCGCCGCTGATGACGGCTCAGACGCCTTTGGCGATCGTACGGCCCCCCGCCCGGCGGCTGCCAATCGGTTTGCCCCCTTCCGTGCCGGCCCGGCCGGGGTAGTCCAGTGGCAGAACGCTGTCGGGTCGGGGTAGTCCAGTGGCAGAACGCTGCCGGGAGGGCGGCCGGACGACAGTTCGTCACTGGACTACCCCAGCGCGTGCAGCGGCGCGAGCCGGCGCGAGCGGCCCGCGACCCGCGACCCGCGACCGTTGTGCCTGCGTCTCAGGCGGCGCGGCGATACCGGAGGTAGCGCCGTCGCTGTCCCTCGGTGAGCGCGCGACGCCGTACGACGGTGTCCGTCGGCGTCCACCACCGAGGTGGGTCGAGCGTCCAGGCTCGTGCTCCCCGCCGGGCGGCGGCGCGGCGCGAGGCGGCGACGAGCCTCGACGCCAGTGCGTCCAGGTCACCCCAGTGGGGCGCCAGCACGCTGACCGGCTCGAGCCCGACGTCCCTGTAGGCGTCCTCCTTGACCGCGTCGCCGGAGGCGCCGACGAGGGAGAGGTGGGTGTCCCCGTGGTAGAGCCCGACCAGGCCCGAGAGCGGGTCGATGAGGTCGGGCGTGCCGACGTGGCGCCCGTCGAGGGTGAAGACCGGGACGTTGCAGCGGGGTCGCGGCAGACCCGCGCGACGGGTCCACACGCCGCGCAGCCGCGTCTCACGGGGCGACCACGAGTTCTCGTCCGCCTCGACGAGCGCGTCGCGGGCCTGCTGGATCCCGGTGACCGGGCCGAGCTGGGCGACGTACGCCGCGACCTCGGCGACCGAGACCAGGTCGGCGTAGCAGGCCATGTCGAGGGCCTCGACCGCGTCGCCGAGCCCGTCGGCGTACCTCATCTCGTAGGCCACCGACCGCACGGCACGCGTCATCGGCAGGCCGTCGACGACCTCGATCTCGCGTGGGTGCAGGAACTCCTGGCTCACCGAGCAGCCCGGTTGGGCGACGAGGTGCCGACGCGCTACGAGGGGTACGTCGCGCAGCGCGACGCCGTCGGCCGTCCCGTCGAACCACGAGGCGCCGGCCCAGTGGAGCGCTGCCCACCCGGTGACCGCCTCGTCCTCACCCAGCACGGCCGCGGCCTGGGCGATCCGTTGGTCGGCCGACAACTCCGTCGTGGCCGGGACGTAGAGGCCGTGGCTGGTGCTGCGCCAGCGGGGACCACGAGCCCCCGCTGGCGTCGGCCCGCCCGTCCCACTCCTGTCGATCGGCCGGGGCACCACGAGGCCGGGACGCGTCGTGGACCAGCGGACGGTGGGCATGTGGAGAGCATTCCCGTCACGGTGACGGCGTATCGGTCGTCCACAGGGCAGTTCGCCGTCCGGCCCCGCCGGGGTAGTCCAGTGGCAGAACGTCCTACCGGAGGCCACTCGGCAGCGTTGTGCCACTGGACTACCCCTCGATGCCCGCCCGCCGGGGTAGTCCAGTGGCAAGACGTCGTACCGGAGGCCACTCGGCAGCGTTGTGCCACTGGACTACCCCGACGGGGCAGCGTTTCGCCACTGGACTACCCCGCGAGGGGAGGGAAAGCGGTTGCGAGGGGGAAGGACGGGCCGGTTGGGTGGACGCCATGAGCTTCGACGGGATGTGGCTGCCGGCTGGGGAGGATCCGCGGGAGGCGGGGACGGGACCGACGCGGGGCGAGCGGGAGTGCCTGGTGGGCTACCTCGAGCACTACCGCACGACGCTGGCGCTCAAGTGCGACGGGCTGTCGGCCGAGCAGCTGGCCACGAAGGCGGTGCCGCCGTCGAACATCTCGCTGCTCGGCCTGGTGCGCCACATGGCGCGCGTCGAGCACAGCTGGTTCCGGAGGGTCATCGAGGAGCGGATGGAGATCCCGCGCCTGTTCCGCGGTGACGACGAGGACGCGGGGTTCACCTTCCCCGACGCCGACGACGACCTGGTCCGTGCGTCGTACGAGGTGTGGGAGCAGGAGGTGGCCCACGCCCGGGAGGTGCTCGACCGCACCGACCTGGACAAGGTCGTCCCCACGGTCGACGGCGAGGAGATCGAGGTGCGCGACGTCGTCGTGCACATGATCGAGGAGTACGCCCGCCACTGCGGGCACGCGGACCTGGTCCGAGAGGTCGTCGACGGGCGCACCGGCCAGTAGCGGCCGGTGACGGCCAATAGTGGCCGATAGCGGCCCGTGCCGCGATGCCCTCGCCGTGGGGCGTCTTCCGTAGGCTTGAGGGGTGACTGCTGCCTCCGGCTACGGCCTGCTGACCCTGCACGGCGACACCGTCCTCGACGCGTGGTTCCCCTCCCCCGTCCTCGGCGCGACCGAGGGCGGACCGTCCGAGGAGCTCGCGCACCTCGACGGCGGCGAGGACGACCTGCGCGGCACGACCCGCGTCGTGCGCCTCGTCGAGATCGACGACCTCGACGCCGCCCCGGCGAGCACCGAGGACGTCTGGCTGCGGCTGCACCTGCTCTCCCACCGCCTGGTCAAGCCGCACGGCGTGAACCTCGACGGCATCTTCGGCCTGCTGGCCAACGTCGTGTGGACCTCCGCAGGACCGTGCGCGGTCGAGGGGTTCGAGCAGGTGCGCGCCAAGCTGCGCACCGTCGTGCCGGGCCACGTCGTCCAGGTCTTCGGGGTCGACAAGTTCCCCCGGATGACCGACTACGTCCTGCCCACCGGCGTCCGGATCGCCGACGCCGACCGGGTCCGCCTTGGTGCCCACCTCGCCGAGGGCACGACCGTCATGCACGAGGGCTTCGTGAACTTCAACGCCGGCACGCTCGGCGCCTCCATGGTCGAGGGTCGGATCTCGGCCGGCGTCGTGGTCGGCGACGGGTCCGACGTCGGGGGCGGGTCCTCGATCATGGGCACGCTGTCGGGCGGCGGCAAGGAGACCATCTCCATCGGCGAGCGGTGCCTGCTCGGGGCCAACTCGGGCATCGGCATCTCGCTCGGCGACGACTGCGTCGTGGAGGCCGGCTGCTACGTCACTGCCGGCACCAAGGTGAGCGTGACCGACCTCGACGGCAAGCCGCAGGTGGTCAAGGCCGCGACGCTCTCGGGCGCCGACAACGTGCTGTTCCGCCGCAACTCCGTGACGGGCGCCGTCGAGGCCGTGCCGTGGAAGGGCGACGGCATCGCGCTCAACGCCGCGCTGCACGCCAACTGACCCCCACGATCCGACCCCGACCCCGACCCTGACCCCGACCCCGCGAGCCACGACCATGCCCTCCCTGCGCACGACCGCCGTCGCCGGTGTCGTCGTGCTCGGGGCGGCCGCGGCGGCCGTCGTGGTGGTCGACCGCACCGACCTGCCGCTGGTCGGCACGACCGGGTGCACGGCCGAGGTCGGCGGCACGACCGTGGACCTCGACGTCGAGCAGGCGGAGAACGCCTCCCTCATCGCCGCCGTCTCGATCCGGCGCGGGCTGCCGGCCCGCGCGGCCAGCATCGCCCTCGCCACCGCCTACCAGGAGTCCAAGCTCCGCAACATCGACTACGGCGACCGCGACTCCGTCGGCCTGTTCCAGCAGCGCCCGTCGCAGGGGTGGGGCACGGTCGCGCAGCTGACCGACCCGGTCTTCGCCACCAACGCCTTCTACGACGCGCTGCAGAAGGTCGAGGGCTACGAGACGATGGAGATCACCGTCGCGGCCCAGGAGGTGCAGCGCTCGGCGTTCCCCTCCGCGTACGCCGACCACGAGGAGGACGGCCGCGCCCTCGCCTCGGCGCTGACCGGGAACTCACCGCGCGCCTTCTCGTGCGAGGTGCCCGACGACGTGGAGGAGGCCGGCGACGTCCTCGACGACAGCGGACTGGTGGCCAGGGCGGTGGCGGTGCGCGCCGACATCGAGGAGCGCTTCGGGCCGCAGTCGCTCGGTGGCTTCGAGCCGGGCGGTGTCTCGAGCGGGCACATGGCCGGCTCGGCGCACTACGAGGGCCGCGCGATCGACATCTTCTACCGGCCGATCAACGCCGACAACCGCAAGCGCGGCTGGGCCATGGCGAGCTACCTGGTCGCGAACGCCCAGCGGCTCGCGATCCGCACCGTCATCTTCGACGGCCGGATCTGGCAGGCGGGCTCGGACGAGGGCTGGAGGAAGTACCGGGTGCCGTCGTCCTCGAGCGGCGACCGGGCCATCCTCCTGCACCGCGACCACGTGCACGTCGACGTCTTCGACTGAGGCCACCGATCGGAGCGGCGCTCAGCGCGGGAGCACCTGCCAGTCGGGCTGCGAGCCGACCGCGAGCACGTTGCGGCCGTAGCCGTCGGCGCGGGCGCGGACCACCACCGGCGTGCCGTCGCGCGTGGTCGACAGCGCCAGGAACGCCCCGGACGGCGACGGCGCGCCGCCCGTGTCACCGTCGAGCGAGCGGAAGCCGGGGTAGACGATGTGGAGCGGGGCGTCGACGTCCTCGCCGTACTGGCCGGTGTCCTTGAGCGTGTAGCCGAACTGGCTGTCGGGACCCCAGAACAGGTCGCTCCACTCGCGGTAGCCGCAGCAGTCGGCACCGGAGGCGTCGTACTGGCGCAGCTCCTGCGTGGCCACGTAGTAGTGGTCGAGGCGGTCGTCGAAGTAGCAGTCGGAGCGGTTGACCACCGCGATCCGGCCGTCGGGCGACCAGGAGAGGTAGCGGGTGACCGGCACGGGGTCGCGGCTGCCCGTGTCGCCCTCGTCGCAGAACCCGCCGGTGCGGTAGCTGAGGGCGTGCTCGGGAGGCCCGTAGGGGGCGCGGGAGCCGATCGTCACCAGCTGGCCGAGCGAGTCGGCGTACGCCAGCCGCTCGCCGCCCGGTGCCCACGTCGCGCCGTCGCTGGTGACGTCGCCAGTGGTGGTGACTGCCCGCTTGCGGGAGCCGCCCGAGGCCATCACCCAGATGTCGCGCCGGCCGTCCGCCTCGTGGAGGTAGGCGATGCGGCGCCCGTCGGGCGACCACTGGGGGTGGGAGTTCGTGCCGGACGAGGTCAGCTTGCGCACGTCGCCGCCCCAGCGCGACATCGACCAGACCTGCCCGTCGCGGACGAAGGCGATCCGACCGTCGAGCGCGCGGGCGCGCGCAGCCACCGGGCGCGCGTGCGCGGGCGCGGCTGCCACGGCAGGGCTGGAGGCGGCGCCTGCGGGCGTCGGCGCCGCGGACAGCGCGGACAGGCCCGCGGCGAACGCGGCGGCGAGCGTGGTCAGGACGCGCCTGGGCTTCGGCGTGCGGTGGTTCATGCGGGCTCCGTCCCGACGGCGTGCTGGTCGCCCCACGCTAGGAACGCACGGCACCGGGGCGCATCCCCCGGAGTGGGTAACCGGGTCCGCCGAGGGCCCGCACGGCGCTGGCGACCGGTACGGCCGACCAGGCCCGACGAGCCGTCAGAACGCGGTGCGGACCGCCGCCATGTCGTCGCCGCCGTGGCCGTCGTCGCTGGCGTCCTCGAACAGCTCGAGCACCGTCGACAGCAGCCGGTCGTCGACCGAGGAGGCCCGCGCCGCGTCGCGGATCAGCCCGAGGTCCTTGACGACCCCGTCGACCGCGAACGACGGGGCGTAGTCGCCCGACATCATCGCGCCGCCCTTGACGTGGGCGTAGGGCGCGTCGACCGCGCCGCCCTCGATCGCCTCGAGGAACAGCCGCGGGTCGAGTCCGAGGCCCTCGGTCAGGGCCACCGACTGCCCGAGGGCGGCGGTGAGCGAGGCGACCCAGGCGTTGCAGGCCAGCTTGAGCCGGGAGCCCGCGCCGAGGTCGGTGCCGGCCCGCACGACCCGGGCGCCGATGGCGTCGGTGACCGGACGTGCCGCCTCGAGGGCGGCGTCGTCACCCGCGGCGAGCACGACGAGCGCGCCCTGCTCGGCCGGGGCCTTGGTGCCGAGGACGGGCGCGTCGAGCAGCAGCCAGCCCCGCTCGTGGGCGAGCGAGGCGACCCGCTGCGTGCCGTCGATGCCGATCGTGGCGCACTGCACCCACACGCAGCCGGCCGGCAGGTCGACCCCGCCCATCACGTCGAGCACCGAGTAGGTGTCGTAGAGGATGGTGACGACGGCCTCCGCGCCGGCGACGGCCTCGGCGGGGTCGGTGGCGACCCGCGCTCCGTCGGCGGCGAGCGGCTCCGCGCGCTCGGCGGTGCGGTTCCACACCGTGACCTCGTGGCCCGCCCGCAGCAGCGAGCGGGCCATGCCCGCGCCCATCGTCCCGGTGCCCATCACCGTCACCCGCATCGTCCGCACCTCCGCGCTCGTCGACTGGTCCGCGACCACTCTGCCGGGTGCACCCCAGCCCGGACGAGCGGGGTCAGCCGGCGAGGCGCCCGACGGCCGCGGCGACGCGCTCGTCGGTGGCGGTGAACGCCACCCGCACGTGGTGCCGGCCCGCGGCGCCGTAGAAGTCGCCGGGTGCGGCGAGGATGCCCCGCTCGGCCAGCCACGCGACGGTGGACCAGCAGTCCTCGCCGGTTCCGTGGACCCCGTCGGGCCGACGCTGCGCCCAGAGGTAGAGCGAGGCCTCGGAGTGGTCGATGCGGAAGCCGGCCGCCTCGAGCGCGGCCTTGAGGGCCGCGCGGCGGGCGGCGTAGCGGGCGTGCTGCTCCTCGACGTGGGTGTCGTCGTCGAGCGCGGCGACCATCGCCCGCTGCTGCGGACCGGGCATCTGGAGCCCGAGGTTCTTGCGGACCGCGAGGAGCTCCCCGACGAGCGCGGGGTCGCCGGCCAGGAAGGCGCAGCGGTAGCCCGCGAGGTTGGAGCGCTTGGACAGCGAGTGGACCGCGAGCAGCCCGTCGAGGGACCCGCCGTTGACCTGCGGGTCGAGGACCGACAGCGGCCGCTCCCCCTCCCACGCGCACTCGATGTAGCACTCGTCGGAGACCAGCACGGTGCCGCGCTCGCGGCACCAGTCGACGACCTTGCGCAGGTGGTCGAGCGGCAGCACCCGCCCGCTCGGGTTGGCCGGGCTGTTGAGCCACAGCAGCCGCGGCGTGCGCGGGCCGAACGCGGTGAGCGAGTCGGTGGCGAGGCTGTCGGCGCCCGCGAGCGCCGCACCCACCTCGTAGGTCGGGTAGGCCAGGGCGGGGTAGCCCACGAGGTCGCCGGGTCCGATCCCGAGGTGGAGCGCCATCGAGGCGATGAGCTCCTTGGAGCCGGTGACGGGCAGCACGCCGTCGAGGCCGAGCCCGCTCACGCCGTGGCGCCGCGCGAGCCAGTCGATCGCCGCCTGCCGGGTGGCCTCCAGACCGATGGTCGTCGGGTAGCCCGGGGAGTCGGCCGCGGCCCGCAACGCACCCTGCACGACCTCGGGGGTCGGGTCGACGGGGGTGCCGACCGACAGGTCGACGATGCCGTCGGGGTGCGCGCGGGCCGTGGCGGCGTGCGCGGTGAGCTTGTCCCAGGGGAAGTCCGGGAGTCGCTGCGAGACCTTCCGGTGGTCTCGTGAGGGTCGCTGCGCGACCTCCTCGACCAGCGGAAGGTCACTCACTCGTCGTGCTCCTGCGGGGGCAGGGCGGCGACGAGGGCGTGGTCGGCGTCGATGACGCCCATCTTCGCGGCGCCACCGGGCGAGCCGAGGTCGTCGAAGAAGTGGACGTTGGCGTCGTAGAAGCCCTTCCACTCCTCGGGGGTGTCGTCCTCGTAGAAGATGGCCTCGACCGGGCAGACCGGCTCGCAGGCACCGCAGTCGACGCACTCGTCGGGGTGGATGTAGAGCATCCGCTTGCCCTCGTAGATGCAGTCGACGGGGCACTCGTCGACGCACGCGCGGTCCTTGAGGTCGACGCACGGCTGGGCGATGACGTAGGTCACCAGGTCCTCCTGAAGACGGATGGGCACGGATCGGTTCCGAGGTGGCGCCACTCTAGTATCCGAGCCGTGGACGACACGCCGGAGCCCCAGCCCGTGGGCAGGCACGCCCTCGGTCCGCACGTGGTCGGGCAGCGCGTCGTGGTCCGCCACCTGCTCCCCGACGGGCGCGCGAGCGACGTCCTCGGCACCTGCACCGCCTGGGACGCCGACGCGATGACGATCGACCGTGACGGCCACGGCCCGGTGCGGGTGGCGCTGGCCGACGTGGTCACCGGCAAGCCGGTGCCGCCGCGGGCGGCGGTGCGCGCGCGGGTGACCGCCTCGGAGGTCGAGCGCCACGTCGAGGCGCTGTGGTCCCAGGTCACGACCGAGCCGCTCGGCACCTGGACGCTGCGGGCCTCCCCGCCGCACGGCGGCCGGCTCCGGCGCCGCGGCAACTCGGTGCTCGCGATGGAGGACCCCGGCATCGGCTGGGCCGACGCCGCGTGGCGGGTCCGGGAGTTCTACGCTGCGCTCGACCAGGCGGCCCTCGCCCAGGTCCGCCTCGGCGGCGAGGAGGAGCAGCGGCTGGCCTCCGTCGGCTTCGCGCCGACCGGATCGGGCGACGCCCACGCCCAGCTCGCGCCCGTCGCGCAGCTCGCCCGGGCGACCCGCGGGCTCGACGTCGGCCTGCCGTCGCGCTGGGAGGAGTCGCCGTCGGACGCCACCGTGGTCCTCGGCGAGGGCCTGGCCCGCGGGCGGGGCGTGCTGTCCGGCGACTGGCTGCTCGTGGAGGGCCTGGAGGTCGACGAGGCCGAGCGGCGCCGCGGCCTGGCGACGTACGTCCTGGCCGAGCTCGTCGACTGGGGCGCCTCGAAGGGCGCGCGGACGGCGCTGCTGCACGTCGAGGTGGCCAACGACGGCGCCCTCGCGCTCTACGAGCGGCTGGGGTTCCGCACCCACCACACCAACCGCTACCTGGAGCTCACGAGCGGCTGAACAGGTGCTGCGAGGCCCGCAGCACCCGGTCCCACAACAGCCGCTGGAGGACGAGGACGACCACGCCGGCGATGACCATGCCGGCGATGTTGACGCCCAGCTGGGCGACCGAGCCGCGCATCTCCGACGGCGCCCAGGTGCCGATCGCGAGCGCCAGGTTGCCGGCGGCCGGCACGGTCGTGACCGAGATGAAGACCCCGACCATGGCGTTGGCGCGGGCGGTCGTCATGGCCAGCACCCCAGCCGCCCCGGCGATGAGCGCGACGATGAACGACCACCGGTCGGGATGCCAGATGAAGCCGGTCTGCGGCCGCGGGCGGGTGACCATGTCGGCGCTCACCAGGCCGGTGAGCGAGGCCACCAGGGCGAGCACCGTCACCAGCGCGATCGCGAGGGCGAAGCTCAGCACCAGCAGCCGGAGCGCGCGCCACGTCAGTCCGGGCCGGCCGAACACCAGGCCCGTCGCGATCGCCGCGACCGTGCCGAACTCCGGGCCCACCACCATCGCGCCGATCACCAGCACCGACGAGTCGGTGATCACCGCGATCGCGGCCAGCAGCGTGGCGAGGGCGAGGAAGACGTGGAACGAGACGGTCGGCCGGCTCGCGGACCAGCACTCGTCGATCACCGACTCCCAGATCACCGCGTCCTCCGGGTCACCCGGCGCGGTGCGCTCGAGGCGACGGGCGGCCGCGAACGGCGTCGCGGTCGGCGTCGTGACCACGATGCCGCCGACGTCGGGCAGGCCGAGCGCCCGGAGCCGGTCGAGCACCTCGCCCGCCAGCTCGCGGGCCACGTCGCACTCCACGAGGTCGCCCGCGGGCGAGCGCGAGGCCCCGACGAGCACGGTCAGGTTGGCCGAGCGGTGCTCGTCCTCCAGGAGCGCGACGACCTCGGCGCTCAGCTCCGTGGGGACGGTCAGGCGCAGGTGCACGAGCATGCGCGGAGCCTAGGGGGCCGATACCCGGTTGCCGCGGCGGCGAGGCGTGGCGCACGATGGCGCCCGACGAGCGTGGGGCCTGACGAACCCCCTGCGCCCCGGTCCGCCGGAGCGCAGAGCCGCGCCCGTCCGCGCGTCCGGCGTCACCGACGAGAGGCCGGTGGACCACCGGCGAAGGTGTGGTGGCACCGCGATCTGGCCCCCGCCCACACCTCCAGGGCTCCACCCACCTGGAGGACGACATGAGAACGCTCTGCCACGACCTGCCCGCCGCGACGCCCGGGACGGAGGTCGTCCTGGAGGGCTGGGTCCACCGCCGGCGTGAGCTGGCCCGGGTCACCTTCCTCGTCCTGCGCGACCGGAGCGGGCTGGCGCAGGTGGTGCTGCCCGCGGGACGTTCCGTCCCGCCGGAGGAGACGACCGTGCGGGTCACCGGCACCGCCACCGCCACCGCGCAGGCACCCGGTGGCGTCGAGGTCACGGCGGCCACGGTGGAGGCGCTGACTGACGACGCCCTCACCCCGCCCGCCGAGCTGTGGCGCCCGACGCTCGACGTGTCGCTGCCCACCCTGCTCGACCACGCGCCCGTGCTGTGGCGCCACCCGGCGCAGCGCGCCCACTGGGAGCTGGCGGCCGCGTCGCTGCGCGGCTTCCGCGGCACCCTCGACGGCCTCGGCTTCACCGAGATCGCGACGCCGAAGCTCGTCGGCACGGCAACCGAGTCGGGCTCGACGGTCTTCGAGGTCGACTACTTCGGCCGCCCGGCCTACCTCGCCCAGAGCCCGCAGCTCTACAAGCAGCAGATGGTCGGCGTCCTCGAGCGCGTCTACGAGGTGGGCCCGGTGTTCCGCGCCGAGCCGCACGACACGGTCCGGCACCTCGCAGAGTACCGCTCGCTCGACGTCGAGCTGGGCTTCGTGCGCGACCACCGCGACGTGCTGGCGGTGCTGCGCGAGGTGCTCGCCGGGATGGTGGCTGCGGTCGCCGAGCGGGAGGACGCCGTCGTACGCGCCGGGGCACGGCTGCCGGTCGTGCCCGACGAGGTGCCGGTCGTCCACTTCGCCGACGCCCTCGCGCTGGCCGGGGCGCCGGACGACGAGCCCGACCTCGCCCCCGAGCACGAGCGGGCGCTCGGCGCGTGGGCGCTCGCCGAGCACGGCAGCGACTTCGTCGCCGTCGAGGGCTACCCGATGGCGAAGCGGCCGTTCTACACGCACCCATGGACCGGGGCTGGCCTCGAGGCTCGCTCCGCTCGCACCTCGACCACCGAGGGCGGGGACGAGCGGTGGTCCAACAGCTTCGACCTGCTCTTCCGCGGCCTCGAGCTGGTCACCGGCGGGCAGCGCCTGCACCGCGCGGCCGACTACGAGGCGGCGCTGCTCGCGCGCGGCGAGGACCCGGCCACGCACGCGGCGTACCTCCAGGCGTTCCGCCACGGCATGCCGCCGCACGGCGGGTTCGCGATCGGGCTCGAGCGCTGGGTCGGACGGCTCGTGGAGGCGGCGAACATCCGTGAGGTGACGCCGTTCCCGCGCGACCTCCACCGGCTGGCGCCGTAGGCCCCGCCACGGACTCCCACGGCCTGCCGCGGACTCCCGACCGATTCCGGCGCCGCCGGCGGCCTAGCCGTCGGTGGCGTCGGGGTTGGTGCAGATGACGGTGTCGCTGGGGATGTAGGTCGTGCTGAAGGTCTCGGGGTCGCGCTGCTCGGTGTTGGCGCCGACGGGCTCGAAGTAGCGCACGACGTCGATGTCGAAGCCGCCGTAGCCGGTGTTGGGGTGGCACTTCAGGGTGTCGATGCGCCGCGTCTTCGGCTGGGTGAGGTTGTGCCGCTCGCCGGTCGTGGTGGTGATGTCCCAGTACTTCGTGGACCACATGCTCACCGTCGCGACCCCCGACGAGCTCGGCGTCGACGGCGTCACGTCAGCCTGGATCAGCACGCCGTAGGGGGTGTCGTTGCGGAAGCGCAGGTCGACCGCGCCCCACGCGACGGTGGCCTCGCGGCCGACGGGGTAGCGGTCGATGTAGAACGAGTGCGGCTTGTGCTCGACGTCCTCGAGGCCGGCGAAGAACATCGCGTTGAACGTCGTGGTCGCCATCTGCGAGACGCCGCCGCCGAGGTCCTGCACGAGGATGCCGTCGTTGATGATGTAGCCCTCGGTGAACCCGTTCTCCTCCGTGCGCTCACCGACGGTGTCGTTGAGCGAGAAGGTCTCCCCCGGCTCGAGCAGGGTGCCGTTGATCAGCTCGGCGGCCCGGCCGATGTTGACGTTGCGGTACTCCGCGTAGGGGAAGTACGTCGTGAAGCTCGAGACCTGCTCCTTGACCTGCAGCGCCCGGGCCTCCTTCGTCGTGAACTCCGGTTGCGCGACCTGGGCGTCGAGGGTCAGGGTGCGCTGACCCTGCGGCTGCGCGACGACGTCGAGGAAGCCCGCCTCGAGCTGCGCCTGGTCGAAGGTCACACCCGGCTTGGCGGGGATGACGCGGGGGCGGCCGTCGACGAGCTGGACGGTGGCGTCGACCGGCGCGCCGGTGGTCACCTTGCCGGCGACGGCCTCCGACAGCCTCGCCGCGTCGAGGGTCGGCACCAGCTCGCCGTCGGTCGGCACGAGGCTGAGCGCCGCGGTGTAGTCGGCCGGGAACACCTTCACCGTCGAGCCCTCGAAGTCGATGCTCACCGGCGCCGCGACAGCCGGCGAGGCGAACGTGTCGAGCGCCTCCTGCACGTCGGAGTCGTCGATCGCGGGAACCACGTCGGTGGTCTCGAGGGCGACCGTGGCGGGGTCGTCGGCCAGGAACACGGCCTTCAGCGACGCCAGGGTGTCGCTCGGGTCGAGCGCGCGCCCGGTGACCGCCGGCGTGGTGCTGATCTCCTCGCCGTCGAAGGCCACCGCGCCGTCCTTCGCCTCGGCGCCGTGCTGCTGGTCGAGGGTGGCGAGGTAGGCGTTGTAGGCGGCGTCGTCGACCGTCACCTCGGCGTCGAACGCGTCGCCGCCGGTGAAGTAGTTCCACAGCCGGACCGGGTCCCAGCTCTCCTCGCCGCCGGCCGAGGCGACGGACTCCTCGTAGTCGACGCCGAGGCCGGCGGCGGCCGCGTCCACCGGCACGGGCTCGCCGTCGACGGTGGTGTCGATGGGGCGGGCCACCTTGTCGGCGAGCCCCGCCCGGAGCCGCTCCGCCGCCTCGCCCTGGGGGTGCCCGCCGATCGGCACGCCGGCCACGGTCGTGCCGCGCGGCACGCGGTCGCCGGCGACGTAGTGGGCGGCGACGTACGCCCCTCCGAAGAGCACCACCAGGCCCAGCAGCAGCCACCCGACGACGGACGCGCCCGCCTTGTCACGGGGCTGGTCGGCGGGTCGCTCAGGCTTCTTCGACACGCGGGGATTCTAGGTCGGCCGAGCGCGAAGTCCGCGATCCGCGGCGCGTCAGCCCGGCGGCTCCGGACCGGTCCTCGGGCCCGAGGCGACGGTGAGGAGCGCAGCCACCAGCAGCACCCCGGAGCCGGTGAGGAACGACCAGCCGAGGGCGTCGGAGGCGATCAGGAACCCGCCCGAGGGAAGCGACAGCGACCCCCGCAGCACCGGCACCCACCACCCGAGCGCGAACGCGAGCCGTACGCTCCCCGGCGGCAGCCACGCCAGCACGACCAGCCCCGTGGCCAGGGCCAGTCCCAGGCCCCACCACTCGCGGTGGAGCACCGTGCCGGCGGCGCCGGAGACCCCTCCGACGAGCAGGGCGAGGAGGACGTGCAGCGCCCTCACCGACGGCCTCACAGACCGGCGAAGAGGTCCTCCTCGAACCCGTCGTCACCGGCCTTGCCGGGGGTGCCCTTGACCAGGCGGTAGTACTCGTCGGACCAGGCGGAGTGCCCGCTCTCGGCGCCGGAGAAGAAGTGCCCGTCCTGCTCGACCTGGGTGGCGTGCTTGCGGAGGGCCGCCATCTTGCGCTCCACGGTCGCGGAGCCGTCCACGCGCGCGCTGATCAGCTCGTCGGGGGTCACGAACGGCGGCAGCTTGCCGTCGGGCTCCATGCCCTTGAACGTCTCGGTGTCGCCCGAGGCGCGCAGCTCGCGCAGGCTCTCCCGCATCCGCGACTCGCTCATCGCGGTCCAGTAGATCTTGGCGACGTCGTGCGGCTCGCCGAGCTCGAGCTTGTAGGACGGCACGGCGGCCAGCTGCGCGGCGTACATCGCGACGCGGTGGGCCTGGATGTGGTCGGGGTGGCCGTAGTTGCCGAACTCGTCGTAGGTGACCAGCACCTGCGGGCGGACCTCGCGGATCACCTCGACGAGCTCGTCGGCGGCCTCGTTGAGGTCGGCGGTCCAGAACGCGTTGTCGGGGATCTCCTCGGCCGGGATCGCGTGACCGTCGGCGTGCCAGGCCATGCCGGAGTCGTGGAAGCGGCCGAAGCCGCCGAGGAAGCGGTGGTCGGTGACGCCGAGGACCGCCATCGCCTCGTCGAGCTCGCCCCGGCGGTGCTCGCCCAGGCCGCCGTCGTTCTCGTAGGCGAGGTACGACAGCTCGGGCACGAGGACCTCGCCCATCTCGCCGGCCGTGCAGGTCACGAGCGTGACGCCGACGCCCTCGTCGACGTAGCGCGCCATCGTGGCGCCGGTGCCGATGCACTCGTCGTCGGGGTGGGCGTGGACGAGCAGGATGTGGCGGTCGGTCATGTCCTCAGCCTAGGTCGGGGCGCTTGATCGTCTTCGGCGCCGTCGGCAGGTCCAACGGCGGCAGGGGGGCGGTCTGTTCCACGGGGGCGCCGTCGTCGTGGTCGAGCCACCCGTCGTGGGTGTCGACGAGCACCTCGAGCATGAACGCCGGCGCGTCGCTCAGCACGGCCCACGGGTGGTCCTCGTCGTCGTCCTCGCCCGCCAGCCGTTCACGCTCCACCCGCGCCTCGAACCCGTCGGCCACGAGCCGCGCGACCACCGCCCGCGCGTCGTCCTCGTCGAAGAAGATCGCCCTCACGCGGGCATTCTCCCCCGGCTCCCAGCCCGGTACCGACACAGACCGGTCCACGTCCCGGCGCCGGTGGGCGGTCGTGGTGGTACGTGGTGTGCCGCATCGCGCGCGTGACGGCGCCCGGACCTGGCACAGGGTATGTCGGGTCCGGGACCGCACCCGGATCCCGTCGGGGTGGGGCGGAGGGCGGCAGCCCGTGGCTATGTTCGGGACATGGAGCCAGGAGGCGGGTGGACGGGGCCGACGGCGGGCGAGCCGGCGTACGTGCAGGGCGTGCACCTCGAGCGGACCGACGAGGACGCCGCGGAGATCGAGGCGCTGGCGGCGCTGCTGGGCGAGCCGGCGGGGCTGGGCGGGCTGCTCGACGACCTCAAGTGGCCGCTGCGGCGCTCGCGGGTGCCGCGGCTCCTGGGGCGGGCGGTGCGCGAGGCCCACCGGTGGGACCCCTACGACGAGCGCGACGAGCTCTGGTACCCCCAGGGCATCTCGACCAGCGCGGACTCCTCCGACACCGGCGACATCGACGGGCGGCGGGTCGTCGTCGCGACGTGGTACTCGACGGGCAGGGACGGCGTGAAGCGCGGCTCGCGGGTCACGTTCGTCGACCTCGACTCGGGGCGCTACCGCCACGTGCTCCTCGTGCAGGCCGGCTTCGGCAAGGACGGCGCGCTGAGCCTGAAGCCGTTGAACGTCCACGCCGGCGGCATCGTGTGGGCGGGCCCGTGGCTCCACGTCGCGGCGACCAACCGCGGCTTCGTGACGGCACGCGTCGACGACATCATGCGGGTGCCCGGCAACGACGACCACCCGGACCGCTTCGGCATCGAGGGCACCACGCTCCACTCCTACGGCCACCGCTACGTGCTCCCGGTGCGCGCGACCTACCGCGCCCACACCGACGAGGGGCACGAACGGCTGCGCTACTCCTTCATGTCGCTCGACCGCCGCTCCGACCCGCCGGCGCTCATCGCGGGCGAGTACGCCGCCCGGGCCGGCGCGACCACGCGCCTGGCCCGCTACCCGCTCGACCCCGCCACCTGGCAGCTGGCGACCGGCGACGACGGCTTCTCGCGCCCCCTCGCGCTCGACGACGGCGGGGTGCGGCAGATGCAGGGTGCGGTGATCGCCGGTGGGCGCTACCACGTGACGGTGTCGCACGGCCCGTGGATGCCGGGCTCGGTGTGCGCGGGCGAGCCGGGCTCGATGAAGGTGCACAAGTGGGCGCTGCCGATGGGTCCGGAGGACCTCAGCTACTGGCCCTCCACCGACCGGCTGTGGTCGATCACCGAGCACCCGCGCCGGCGCTGGATCGTGGCGATGGACCGCCGCTTCTTCGACTGAGACCAGGACCGAGACCGGGACCGGGACTCAGACCGGGACCGCCGAGCCGGGCGTCAGGGCCTGAGCGTCGCCGGCAGGGTCTCGAAGCCGCGCAGGATGCGGGTCTCCCGGCGACGCGCACCGGGCTCGAGCCGCAGGTCGGGGTAGCGCTCCCAGATCGCGCGCAGGCCCACGTCACCCTCCATCCGCGCCAGCTGCGCGCCGAGGCAGTGGTGGCGCCCGGAGGAGAAGGAGATGTGGTCGCGCGCGTTGTCGCGGGTGACGTCGAAGCGCAGCGGGTCGGCGAAGACCGCCGGGTCGCGGTTGGCGCCGCCGAGGACGGCGGTCACCATCGACCCCGACCGCACCGCGTTGCCGGCGACCTCGGTGTCGGCCTGCGCCATCCGGGCGGTCAGCAGCACGGGCGGGTCGAGGCGCAGCACCTCCTCGACGACGTTGGGCCACAGGGCCGGGTCGGCCACGACGCGCGCCCGCTGCTCCGGGTGGTCGTGGAGCAGGGCGATGCCGTTGCCGAGGAGGTTGACCGTGGTCTCGAACCCGGCGGCCAGCACCAGTCCGGCGGTCGCCTTGAGCTCCCTCTCGTCGAGGCCGCGGCCCTCGTCGCGCACCGCGACGAGCTCGCTGAGCAGGTCGTCGCCGGGCACGCGACGCAGCTGCTCGAGGTGGCGTCCGAGCCAGGCGTCGAACTGCGCGAGCGCCTGCGTCACCGAGCGGTAGCGCCGCAGCCCGAGGCCGAAGTCGAGGCTCGGCGCGGCCGCCGAGCCGAACTCGAGCACGCGCGGCCGGTCGTGCTCCGGGACGCCGAGGATCTCCGCGATCACCGTGACCGGCAGCTGCGCGCAGTACGACTCCACGAGGTCGACCTCGTCGTGCGCACGCGGCTCGAGGCGGTCGAGCAGGTCGGCGGCGATCTCCTCGGTGCGCTCGCGCAGCCGCTCGACGGCACGCATGGTGAAGACACGGGTGACCAGCCGGCGGTAGCGGGTGTGGTCGGGCGGCTCGGTGACCAGCAGCGACGGCGGCTCGACCGGGTGCAGCGTGCGCGGCGCAGCCCACCGGGCCACCGTGCCGACCCGACCCCGGTCGGTCGGGAAGCCGGTGCGGAAGTCGTCGCTGGTCAGCACCTGGCGCACCGCGGCGTGGCTGGTGGCGACGTACCCCAGCATCGAGCGGTAGAGCGGGCCCTCCGCCCGGATCTGCTCGACCAGGTCGAAGGCCTCGTCGGAGCCGGTCGCCCCGACCCGCACCAGCCGGGCGTGGAGGTCGCCCCGGTCGGCGGCGCGCCGCAGCAGCAGCATGGGCAGCCCGTGGGCCACCCCCCAGTGCACCGTGGACCTCATGGGCCGAGGGTAGCCGCGCGGTGCCTAGGCTCATGGGCATGTGGCTGCTGATCGACCTCGTGCTGGTGGCCTTCTTCGCCGTCGTGGGCCGGCTGAGCCACTACGGCTCGCTGAGCCTCGGCGGCTGGTGGACGACCGCGTGGCCGTTCCTCGCCGGCACGCTCCTCGCGTGGGGGGTGCTCACCCTCCTCCGGCGACCGCCGGCGGCCCTCCGCTCGGGCGTGGTGGTGTGGCTCGGGACGCTGGTCGGGGGCATGCTGCTGCGCCGCGCCAGCGACCAGGGCACCGCCACCAGCTTCGTCGTGGTCGCGACCCTCGTCCTCGGGGTGCTGCTGCTCGCGCCTAGGCTCGGTGCACGTGCCCGACGCTGACGCCCCGACCGACCCCGCCACCCCGACGCAGAAGGCCGCCCGGGCCGTCCCGTACGCCGTCCTCGTCGCGGCGGTCGTGCTCGTCTCGGTCAACCTCCGACCGGGCGCGTCGTCTCCCGGCCCGGTGCTGGAGGAGGTGCGCGACGGCCTCGGGATGAGCGCCGGGGTCGCCGGCGCGATGACCGGGCTGCCCGGCCTGTGCTTCGGGGTCGTCGGCGCCCTCGCGGTCGGGTTCGCCCGGCGGGTCGGGATGACCGCCGGCATCACGATCGGCCTGGTCGCCGCGGCCGCCGGGCTGCTGCTGCGGGTCACCACCGACAGCGTCCCGGTCTTCCTGCTCCTCTCCGTCGTCGCCCTGGCCGGCATGGCCGTCGGCAACGTGCTGGTGCCGGCCTGGATCAAGGCCCACGGTCACACCGTCGTGCTGATGACCGTCTACGGCACCGGCCTGGTCGTCGGCGGCACGATCGGCTCGCTGGCCACCGCTCCGGTCACCGAGTCGACCGGCTCGTGGCGGACCGGCCTCGGGATGTGGGGCGTGCTGCTGCTCCTCGCACTGCCGGTCTGGGGCTGGCTGGCGCTGCGCGAGCGTCGCTCCCCCGCCGAGCACCAGGTCGACGAGGAGGCCCCGACCGGCCGGGTGGTGCACTCGCCGACCGCGGTCGCGCTGACCGTCCTGTTCGGCGTTCAGTCGATGCACGCCTACGTGCAGTTCGGCTGGCTGCCGCAGATCTACCGCGACGCCGGCCTGTCCGCCTCGCACGCCGGCGCGCTGCAGGCGCTGCTGTCGAGCATGGGCATCATCGGCGCGCTGGCGATGCCGACGGTCATCGCCCGCGGCCGCGGGCTGCGTCCGCTCACGGTGTCGTTCGGGGTCCTGCTCGCCCTCGGGTACGCCGGCCTGCTGGTCGCGCCGGCCACCGTCCCGTGGCTGTGGGCGCTGCTACTGGGGCTGTCGGGCCTGGCCTTCCCCACCGCCATCGCGCTCATCACCGCCCGCACCCGCCACCCCTCGGTGACGGCCCAGCTCTCCGGCTTCGTGCAGCCGGTCGGCTACGCCCTCGCCGCGATCGGGCCGTTCGTCGTCGGGCTCATCCACGACGCCACGGGCGACTGGGACCTCGTGCTGGTGCTGCTGGCGCTCACGTCCGTGCCGCTCGCCATCGCCGGCTGGCGGGTGGCCGCACCGACCTACGTCGACGACGAGATCTGATCGGCTCCCTCCCAGCCCTCCGTCCGGTAGTCCGGCGGGAGGACGGCTGACCGGTCAGTCGTCGCTGCGGGAGCCGCCGAGGCGGTGGTGGACCGTCGCGGGCGCCTCACCGAGGCCACCCACGCCCCGTCGTGGCTGTCCGCGGCGGACCGGCACGCCGGGCCGGGCCCGGTCCTCTGCGTCGCGCCGGCGCTGTCGCCGGTCGAGCCACGCGACCACGGCGACGGACGCCAGCACGGCCCCCGTGATCCAGATCACCTCCCGACCGTAGCCCCGCCACGGCGCTCTGTCAGGATCTGCGCGTGAACCAGTGGGTGGTGGTCGTCGGCGGGACCAACATGGACGTCGTCGCCCGCACCGCAACCCCGCTCGTGCCGGCCACCAGCAACCCCGGCACCACCCGGCTCTCGCCCGGCGGCGTCGGCCGCAACGTCGCCGCCTGCCTGGGCCTGCTCGGCGCGCCCGTGCGGCTGGTGTCGGTCGTGGGCCAGGACGCGTTCGGCGACGAGGTGCTGCGTGTGACCGCCGCCTGCGGCGTCGACGTCGGAGCCGTGCGCCGGGTGCCGGACGCCCGCACCGGCACCTACACCGCCGTCCTCGACCACCACGGCGAGCTGGTCTCGGCGGTGTCCGACATGGCGGTCGTCGACGCGCTCGAGCTCGACACGCTGCACCTGGCGGACGCCGCGCTCGTCGTCGTCGACGGCAACCTCGCACCCGCCCAGGTGGCGAAGGTGCGCGCCGCGGCCGCGGACGCCGGTGTCCCCGTGGTGCTCGAGCCAGTGTCGGTGGCCAAGGCCCGGCGACTCGCGCACGAGGTGCACGAGCTCTTCCTGGTGACCCCCAACTCCGACGAGGTCGGCGCCCTGGTCGGCCGCACCGGCGACCCGTGGGGAGCGGTCGACGACCTCTGGGACCGCGGCGTCGAGCACGTCTGGCTGCGCGAGGGCGCCCGCGGGTCCTACGTCTGCCGGGAGGGCGCACGGCCCGTGCACCTGCCGGCGATCCCGGTCGACGTCGTCGACGTCACCGGTGCCGGCGACGCGATGCTCGCCGGCTGGATCACCGCCTGGCTGCGCGGAGCCGACCCGGTCGAGGCGGCCCGCGAGGGCCACCGGGCCGCGGCAGCCACGGTCACCAGCCCGTTCACCGTCCGCCCCGACCTGGCCGAGGCGATGTCCGTCCTCGACCCCCCGACTCCGAGAGAGGTCACCGATGTTGACGATCACTTCCGAGGTGCGTGACGCGCTCGCGTCCGGGCAGCCCGTCGTCGCGCTGGAGAGCACGATCATCAGCCACGGCATGCCGTACCCGCAGAACGTCGAGATGGCGCGCACCGTCGAGGGCATCGTCCGCGACGGCGGTGCCGTGCCGGCGACGATCGCGGTGCTGCACGGCCGCCCGACGATCGGCCTGTCGGTCGACGACCTCGAGCTGCTCGCCTCCGACGACTCGGTCATGAAGGTCTCGATCCGCGACCTGCCCTACGTCGTCTCGCGCGGGCTGCACGGCGCGACGACGGTCGCCTCGACGATGCGCCTGGCCGCGCTGGCCGGCATCGAGGTGTTCGTGACCGGCGGGCTCGGCGGGGTGCACCGCGGCGCGGAGACGTCGTACGACGTGTCGGCCGACCTCACCGAGCTGTCCACCACCTCGGTCGCGGTCGTGTGCGCCGGCGTGAAGAGCATCCTCGACATCGGCCTGACGCTGGAGAAGCTCGAGACCCTCGGCGTCCCGGTGCTGGGCTACGGCACCGACGAGTTCCCGTCGTTCTACTCCCGCTCCTCGGGCTTCGGCGCCCCGATGCGGGTCGACTCGCCGGCGGAGGTCGCGGCGCTGATGCGCGCCAAGTGGGACCTCGGGCTCGCGGGTGGCGTCGTCGTGGCCAACCCCATCCCCGCGGAGTCGGAGATCCCCGCCGACGAGATCGGGGCGATCATCGAGCAGGCGCTCGGCGACATGGACGCCCTCGGGATCCGCGGCAAGGACGCCACGCCCTACCTGCTGGGCCGCATCGTCGAGATCACCTCGGGCGCGTCCCTGACCGCCAACATCGCGCTGGTCGAGCACAACGCCCGCCTCGGTGCCGCGATCGCGGTCGAGCACGCACGCTAGGTCGCTCAGAGCGCCCCGATGACCGTGCGGGGCGACGGGTTGGTGTGCGGGACACCGTCCATCACCACGGTCGGGACGACCTCGTCGCCTCCGTTGACGCCGCGGACGTACGCCGACGCCTCGGGGTCGGCCCACACGTCGACCCACACCACGTCGCGCACCCGGCGTCCGAGCACCAGGTGGAGGCGCTGGCAGAAGGTGCAGCCCCGGCGCCAGTAGACGACGACCCTGCCCTCGGCGGCGGCTCGGGCGCCCTCGGACGCACTGACGGACGGAGGTTTGCGGTTGAACACCCCTCCATCGTGGGGGTTGGATCAACCCATGGCCTCCCGACTGACCGAGATCTCGCTGGACTGCCACGACCCCGACCGCCTGGCCGACTTCTGGTGCGCGGTGCTCGACTGGGTGGTGCTGCACCGCGAGCCCGGGCTCGTCGAGGTCGGGCCGGCCGGGCGCGACGACCGCGAGCTGCTCGAGGCCGTCCGGTCCGGGCCGGTGGCACCGACGCTCTTCCTGGCGCAGGTGCCGGAGGAGAAGGTCACCAAGAACCGGGTGCACTTCGACGTCTCCCCCGTCGACGGCACGCAGGAGGACGAGGTCGAGCGCATCCTGGCCCTCGGCGCGACCCGCGCCGACATCGGCCAGTCGGGCGAGGAGTCGTGGACGGTGCTCGCCGACCCGGAGGGCAACGAGTTCTGCGTGCTCCGCAGCCTCGCGCCCGGCCACTTCACGCTGTGAGCGGCCTCGACGTCGCGCTGCCGATCACGACCGACCGGCTGGTGCTGCGCGCGCACCGCCTCGACGACCTCGGCGACCTCGCCCGCTTCCACGGCGACCCCGAGGTGGTCCGCTTCGTCCCGTGGCCGGTGCGCGACCGCGCGGCCACCGAGGAGACGCTGCGGGTGAAGCTCACCCAGACCGAGCTCCTCGCGCCCGGGCAGTGGCTGGTGCTCGCCGTCGAGGTGCGCGAGACCGGCCGCGTCGTCGGCGAGGTGCTGCTCAAGTGGGCCTCGGAGGCGCAGGGCGAGCTCGGCTTCGCGTTCGCCCGCGACGCCCAGGGCCGGGGGTACGCCGAGGAGGCCGCGCGCGCGGTGCTGCGCCTGGCCTTCGACGACCTCGGCTTCCACCGGGTCAGCGCCGTCGTCGTGGAGGGCAACGAGGCCTCCGTCCGGCTGCTCGGCCGGCTCGGCTTCCGGCAGGAGGCGCGCCACGCCGAGGCCGTCCACTTCAAGGGCGCCTGGGTCACCCAGCTGGTGTTCGCGCAGCTCGCGGACGAGTGGCGCTCGACCTGATGTCGCTGCGGACCTTCACACGCACCTTCGCCGGCGGGCGCGTCGCGCGTGGGATGGCGCGCGTCAACGCCCGCCACCCGTGGAGCCACAACGACCACTTCCACCCCTGGGTGCTCGCACACCTGCCCGAGCGGCGCGGGACGGCGCTCGACGTCGGGTGCGGGCGAGGCGGCCTGCTCGCCGCGCTCGCCCCGCGCTTCGCGAGCGTCGTCGGCGTCGACACCGACCCGGCGATGCGTGCGGCCGCCCGCGCCCGGTGCGCCGGCCTCCCCCGCGTCCGGGTCGACGACCGGGACTGGACCGAGGTCGAGGGACCGCTCGACCTGGTGACGATGGTGGCGGTGCTGCACCACCTCGACGTCGACGCCGCCCTCCAGCACGTCCGCGACGTGCTGGCCCCGGGCGGACGGCTGCTGGTCGTCGGGCTCGCCCCGCCCGCGTCGGTGCGCGACCATGTCTGGGACGCCGCCTCGATCGTGACCAACCCGCTCATCGGCCTCGCCAAGCACCCCCGCGTCGACCGCTCCGGTCCGCAGCCCCCGTCGTTCCCGGTGCGCGAGCCCACGATGACCTACGACGACCTGGCGCGGCGGGTGGCGACGGTCCTGCCCGGCGCGACGATGCGTCACCGCCTCGCCTTCCGCCACACGATCGCGTGGACCAAGCCGGGCCCGGCCGCGCGGAACATTTCGTGACCGGCACGCCGTTGTGCCGAGCATGACCACCTTGGGAATCGTCGGAGCAGGACACATCGGCAGCACGGTCGCGCGCCTCGCGGTGGACGCGGGCGTCGACGTCGTCATCGCCAACAGCAGGGGTCCGGAGACCCTGACCGACCTCGTCGCCGACCTCGGCGACCACGCCCGCGCCGCGACCGCGGAGGAGGCGGCCACCGACGGCGACCTCGTCGTCCTCACCGTGCCCCTCAAGGCGCTCGGCGACCTGCCGGTCGACGCCTTCGACGGCCAGGTCGTGCTCGACACGGGCAACTACTACCCCGAGCGCGACGGACGGATCGCCGCGCTGGACGACGGCTCGACCACCGCCAGCGAGCTCACCGCCCGCACCCTTCCCGGCGCCCGCGTCGTGAAGGTCTTCAACAACATCTACTTCGAGCACCTCGCCACGCTCGCCCGTCCCGACGCGGAGGCGGGCAGCGAGGAGCGCAGCGTGCTCGCCATCGCCGGCGACGACCCGGCGGCCAAGGACGCGGCGACCGCGCTGCTCGACCGCATCGGCTACGACGTCGTCGACGCCGGGCCGCTCGCGGAGGGTTGGCGCTTCCAGCCCGACACCCCCGCCTACGGCCTCCCCTACGACGGCAGCACCGACGGCCAGTGGTCCGGTGGCACCGCCAAGCGGGTCGGCGCCGACGAGCTGCGCGCCGCCCTCGAGGCCGCCACCCGCGACTGACGGACCGGACGGGCGGTCAGGGCCCGGCGAGGGCGACGGCCGCGACCCGGCCGCGGCCGTCCTCGACGAGGTCGATCGTGAGTCCGCAGCCCCGGACGTCAGCCCGGCCACCGGCCGTCAGCACGATCCTCGTCGAGCGGCCCGCGACCCGCAGCGGCCTCGCGCTGGGACGGCCGCAGGTCGTCGGGCTGGGCCCGCGACGTGGGGTCACCGACACGACCGGCTGACCGAGGTCGTTCGGCGCCGGGCGGGCGACGTACTGGACGACGGGGTCGCGCACGACGGTGCGCCACAGCCCCGACGAGCCGAGGTCCGTCGACCTGACGGCGCCGACCTGCGTGCCGTCGACGTGGACGCTGACCGTGTCGGCGAAGTCCGGTCGGGCCGTGCCCGAGAGCAGGAACCGCAGGAGAGCCCACGCGGTGTCGCGGGCACCCTCGTCGTCGGGGCACGTCCAGGTCGGCGCGGCCGTCGCGATCACGGTCACCACCTCGTCGCTCGTGACCGTGGTGCCCATCGACGGCACCGACCCCAGCACCTGGCCGGCGGGGTTGCACTGCGGCACGGCCCGCACCGCCACCGCGACGTGGTTGCGGACGAGCAGGGACGTGGCCTCCTCGGTCGTGAGGCCGAGCAGCGAGGGCACGGTCGCGGTGCGGACGGGCGGGTCGTCGGGCCGCTCGTCCGGGTCCGGCACGAGCGCGAGGGCGAAGGCGGCCACGACCACCGCGGCGAGGGCGAGGATCACGGCAGGCACGAGACGCGAGCGCGGTCGCCCGAGGACCTCCTCGCGCAACGCCGGCACGACGACGTCGTCAGGGTCGTCGGCGCGCAGGATCCGCCGCCGCTGCGCCTCGATCACCCGGTCCACCACCGACCCGGCCTCGTCCGCGGGCACGCCGAGGTCGGTCGCGAGCCCGACCAGGCGCGTACGCCGTGCCGCTCGGTAGTCCTCGACGTCCAACTCGCTCCCACGGGTCTGGGTCAGCGGAGTGTGGCCCGGAAGGCCCCGGGGTGGCAAGAGTTCGCCCTTCCGGGGGTGCGGGCCCTCCCGGTGGGGGGCTATACAGAAGGAACGGTGCCGCACGGCACCGCTCCCCGCGGTCCGCAACGGGCCCCAGCTGAAGGAGACTTCCATGAGCGAGTCCGAGACCGAAGGTCCCGCCGACGGCGGTGCCGAGGGCACTCCCGGCGTGCAGGACGGCGGCGCTGACGGCGGCGCCGAGGGTCCCGCCGACGGCGGTGCCGAGGGCA
>NZ_JBHLXH010000001.1:1010555-1052472 GCF_042432345.1 Nocardioides zeicaulis
CTGATGTCCCACGCGCACCACGACAGCGGGTCCGGGTCTCCCGGGCCCGCTGTCGGCACACCGGCCGAGCGCCCCGCCCTCGAGCGCGTCGTCGGCGACGTCGACACCTTCGCGCGCACGACGTGGGGTCGTGACCCGCTCCTGCGCACGGGGGTCGACGCGTCCGGCTTCGCCGACCTCCTCTCCGAGGCGTCGGTCGACGAGCTGCTCTCCGAGCGGGGCCTGCGCACGCCGTTCCTGCGCGTCGCCAAGGACGGCAGCACGCTGGCCAACGCCGCCTTCACCGCGCCCGGCGGCACCGGTGCCGGCATCGCCGACCAGGTCAGCGACACCAGGCTCACCGCGCTCTTCGCCGGAGGCTCCACGATCGTCCTGCAGGCCCTCCACCGCGTGTGGCCGCCGATCATCGACTTCTGCCAGCAGCTCGCCGCCGACCTCGGGCACCCCGTCCAGGCCAACGCCTACGTGACGCCCCCGCAGAACCAGGGCTTCGACGACCACTACGACGTGCACGACGTCTTCGTCCTGCAGGTCGCCGGTCGCAAGCGCTGGTCGATCCACGCCCCGGTGCACCCCTCGCCGCTGCGCGACCAGCCCTGGACCGACCGACGCGACGCCGTCCGTGAGGCGGCGCTGGGCGAGCCGGTCATCGACACCGTCCTCGAGCCGGGCGACGTCCTCTACCTGCCGCGCGGCTACCTCCACTCCGCGACCGCGCTCGGCGGCCTCACCATCCACCTGACCCTCGGCATCCACAGCTGGACCCGGTACGCCGTCGCCGAGGAGCTCGTCGCGCTGGCCCTGCGCGGCCTCGCCGAGGACGAGGAGGCCCGCGGGTCGCTGCCCCTCGGTACCGACCTGGCGCCCGGCGACCTCGACGTCGACCTCCTCAGCGCCAAGCTCCGCGACGCGCTCGACGGCCTCGACCCGGCGTCCCTCGCCGAGCGGATGCGCACGCGGCGCCTGGGCACCCAGCGCCCGGCGCCGGTGGGTCCGCTGGCGCAGCACGCGCTGAGTGCGTCGCTGGCGGCGACGACACCCCTCAAGCTCCGCGCGCACCTCGACGCCCGCCTCGACGGCACGACGCTCATGACCCGCGCCGGGTCGGTGCCGATCGCGGGCCTCGACGTCGACGTGGCCAAGCGGCTGCTCGCCGGCGAGACCGTCGTCGCCGAGGACCTCGGCCTGCCCCACGCCCGCGCGCTGATCGAGGCGGGACTGGTCGTCGCGGGATGACGCTCCGCTGCTCGGACGCGGCCGCCGAGCGGGGTGACCCGATGCTCGGCACTGCTCCCCCGCAGCGCGACTGGCTGCTCGTGGAGCACCCGGCGCCGTGGCCGGTGACCGCTCCCTTCGGCGCGGACCTCCCCGACGACCTGCTGCGACGGCTGGGCCATCCCGGGCTGCGCACCGTATTCGTGCGCCGCCACGGCCGGGCGGGTGCGCCCGACCGGCTCGACGGCCCGCGCCGGTGGTTCTGCCTGCGCGACGGGCGCCTGCGAGCCGGACTCTGGACCGAGCCCGACGACCTCCTGGCCAGCCTCGACCCGGCCGGCGGGACGGCGTACGACGAGCCGCTCGCGCTGGTGTGCACCCACGGGGTCCACGACGTGTGCTGCGCGGTGAAGGGGCGACCGGTCGCCGAGGCCCTGTCCACGCGATGGCCGGACGCGACGTGGGAGTGCAGCCACCTCGGCGGCGACCGCTTCGCCCCCAACGTGCTGCTGCTGCCCGACCTCGCCTGCTACGCCGGCATGCCGGCCGACGAGGCAGTCCGCGTGGTCGGGGCGCACCTCGCCGGCGCACCGGACACCACGTGGCTCCGCGGTGTGGCCGGGCACCACCCGGCCGCGCAGGTCGCGATGGCCGCCGTCCTGGACCGGCTGGGCCCCGTCCCGGTGCCGGAGCTGGTGGCGCGTGTGGTCGAGCAGGACGGCGACCTCGACGCCGGGGCGTGGACCGTCGACGTCTCCGGCCGCGCCCGCGTCGTCGTCCGGAGCAGCCGCCGGGCGGAGGCCGCACGCCTCACCTGCCGGGCGACCCGCGAGACCCGCGCCCTCCAGTGGGACGTCGTCTCCGTCGAGCCGGCCGGCTGACCGCGTCCCGGCCCGTGGCGGGAGGTCAGGCCAGCGTCCGCAGGGTGCCGAACCCGCTGCGGTGGAACACCAGCGGGCTCGCGCCGCCCTCCGCCCGGTGGACCGCGTGGAGCGCGAGCAGCACCACGACGTGGTCACCCGCCTCGACCTCGCGGTAGATGGTGCAGTCGAAGCTGGCAAGCCCGTCGTCGAGGGTGACGGCGCCCTCCGGCGTGGTCGACCAGGCGATGGCGTCGAAGCGGTGCTCGACGGGGCCCGCCAGTGCGCGGCAGACCTCCGCGTGGTGGTCGGCCAGGACGGTGACCCCGAGGTGGGACGAGCGCCGCAGGTCGGGCCACGTCTTCGACGAGGTCGCCAGGCTCACCGAGACGAGCGGCGGCGCGAGGCTCACCGAGGTGAACGAGCTCGCCGCCAGCCCGACCGGCTGCCCGTCGATCTCGGCGGCTAGCGCCACCACGCCGCTGGGGAAGGTGCCGAAGGCGTCGCGCAGGAGCCGCGGGTCGAGGTCCTGGTTGGTGGCGAGGCCGGTCGTCGAGGTCATGGCGGTCATGTCGTCCTTTGCATGGTCGCGAGGAGGGTGTCGACCACCGGCCGGGTGGCCGCCAGCCAGTCGGCGTACGCCGCCGGGTCGTCGTGCCGGTCGTCCACGACGTAGAGCGCGCGTCCCGGGACCGTGGCGCCGATCTCGGTGAGCACCGGCCGGAGCGTGGTCTCCGGGGCGAGCGAGTGGTGCGGGCTGCCCCCGAGCATGAACGGCACGGCCAGCCCCGAGAGGCCGGTGCCGCCGGCGAACCGGTCGAGGAACAGCTTGAGGAGCCCCGTGTAGGCGGCCTTGTAGGTCGGGCTCGCCGCGACGACGAGGTCGGCCGCCCCGACCTGCGCGACGAGGTCGGTGACCGTGGGGTCCGACCAGTCGAGGATCGCCGGGCCGAGGGTGGCGAGGTCCACCACGAGGTCGGGCTCGGAGCCGCCCAGCTCCCGCGCCACGTAGGTCGCCGCGGCGAGGGTCCGGCTACCCGGTCTCGGGTTGCCGACGACGACGGCGGTGACGCTCACTGGGACGCGCCCGCGGGGACGAGGACCGGCGGCAGCCCGGCACCGAGCTTGAGCGACTCGAGGAAGAGCACCAGCGTCGCGGCCACCGAGCGGTGGGACACGTCGTTGAGGATGTCGTGCCGGCCACCCTCGACCAGCCAGACCCGCGCACCGTCGGCACCCGCGAAGGGCGCCGTCGCGTCGGCGGCGGGCGTGATCCGGTCGGCCGTGCCATGCACGACGAGGACCGGCTTGTCCGGGGCGGTCAGCTCGACCGAGCTCCACGGGAGGGGACGGTCGAGGGCCTCGCGGTCGAGGCGGTCGTCGCCGTCGAGCACCGCGCGGTGCACCGGGCACGCGGTCCGGGCGTCGACCTGGTCCTCCCACGTGCCGTCGGCCGCCGAGCCGGGGAGCGCCACGCCGGCGATGACGGCGGCGTCCGCGGCCACCTCCCCCACCAGCAGGGCGGCGAGGGTGCCTCCGGTGTCGGCGCCGACGAGCACCTTCGGGGAGGGGAGCGACTCGTCGGCGAGCAGCTTCTCGATCCGCTCCCGCGTCTCGGTGAGGTCGTCGAGGTCGACCGGGAGCAGCCTCACCTTATAGGCGTCGGCGGCGAGGCGGGTGCCGAAGCGGGCGTAGGACGCGGCGGTCTCCCCGCGGCCGGGCAGGACGACGAGCGTGCCGCGCGGCGTGGCGCCGGCGGGCTCGTCCCAGGCAGTGACAGTCACAGGTCGATCTCCTTGGGTGTCGGAAGGCCGGAGGTCTCAGGCCCAGCGCGAGGTGAACCAGTGCACGGCCCCGCTCTCGGAGTCGTAGCTGCGGCGCGGGAGCGTGCCGATGTCGGCGCCGTAGACGTGGATGCCGACGACCGGTTGGTCGCCTCCGCACCGCACCTGGTGGACGTCGTCGTCGGTCGTGCAGCACACGGTCACCTGGCCGGCGCCCCACTCGTCGGTGCCCTGCCCGACGAGCGGCACGCCGGGCTCCGTCGGCTTCTCGTAGCGGGTCTCCACCTCGACGCCCGAGTAGATGCCGACGACCCCCCACGTCTCGTGGCCGTGGACCGGGGTCCCCTGGCCCACGTCCCACACGGCGCTGGCGATGGAGAAGCTGCCGTCGGCCGCGACGTGCAGCGGGTACATCACGTAGCGCACCGGGTCCGGTGCCACCTGCTCGGCGGGGAGCTCGAAGCCCTCGGCGAGGACACGCTCGAGCTCGGTGCGCACGGCGGCGGTGAGCGCACGCTCGTCCAGCCCCTGGCTGATGAGCTCCTCGACGGTGCGGGCGAGGCCCGCGATCGCGGGCACCTCGCTCTGCACCGGGACGATCTCCTGCTGCGCGGTCATGCGGACTCCTTCTTCCGGGCCTGGACGGCCGTCATGGTCTGGTCGGCGTACGCCGTGAGGCGGGCGTGGAGGCCCGGCACCGACACCGAGCGGGCGAGGGCGCTCAGCTCGGCGTCGCCGTCGTGGTGCGGGCGTGGGGGGCGGGGTCCGGCGAGGGCGCCGGCGAGGTCGTCCGGCACCCCGGTGGCGCGGTGCTCGCCCAGCTCGGCGCGTCGTACGCCGCCCAGGGCGACGCCGAACGCGGAGCCGGGGAACCGGAGCGTGACGGACGGGTCGACCAGCCGGTGGTCGCAGGCGAGCACCACGTCGGCGCCGGCGCCGACGGCGGCTCCGTGGACCACGGCCGCGGTGACGTAGGGGGCCGCGATGAGGCGCTCCAGGAGGTCCGCGATCCGCAGGAACCGCAGGGCCAGCGTCGCGTCGGTCTCGTCCCCGAGCCCGCCGAGGTCGAAGCCTGCCGCGAAGTGACGGCCGTTGCCCCGCAGCACGAGGGCCTCCGGACGCGCGGCGTCCGCCTCGTCGAGCGTCGCGTGCAGCGTCTCGACGAGTGCGGCCGAGAGGGCGTTGGCCCGGTCGGGCCGGTCGAGGGTGACCGTCCACACGGGGCCGCGGTCGACGATGACGCTCATCGGGCCCCCGCCCCCGTCCACTCCCGGACGACCTCCGGGTGCGCGCCGAGCGCCGGTGCTCCGCGCTCCAGCCGCGGGCCCACCCCGGAGATCCGGACGGGGTAGACGACCGTCGGCGTCTCCCCCGCCACCGGCACGTCGAGACGCGCCACCAGGCCGGTGGCCTCGACGTGCGGGTCGGCCAGGGCCTCGCCGAAGGTGTTGACCGGACCGCACGGCACGCCGCGGGCGCGGAGCTCGGTGAGCCAGTGCTCGCGCTTCTCCTGGGCGAGCTGACGACCGAGGAGCTCGGCGAGCTCGCGCTGGTGCGCCACCCGGTCGCGCTGGGTGACGAAGCGCGGGTCCTCGACCAGGTGGGGCAGCCCGACGACCTCGGCGACGGCCGCCCACAGCTTGTCGTTGCCGGCGGCGATCGTGAGGTCGCCGTCGGCGGCGGAGAAGCCCTGGTAGGGAGCGTTGCGCGGGTGCGCCGTGCCGAGCCGTCCCGGTTCGCGGCCCGATCCCCAGTACTCGCTGGTCTGGAGCGCCGAGACGCCGATGAGGCAGTCCAGCATCGGCACGTCGAGCCGCACGGAGCGGCCGGTGTCGCGCACTTGGGGAAGGACCGCGGCGACGGTGTACGCGGCGTAGAGGCCTGCGGTGAAGTCACCGACCGGGACGCCCGACTTCACCGGGTTGCCGTCGGGCTCGCCCGTGACGCTCATCAGGCCGGACATCCCCTGGATCACCACGTCGTAGGCCCCGTCGTTGACGTAGGGGCTGGTGAGGCCGTAGCCGGAGATCGAGGCGTAGACCAGGCCCCGGTGACCGGTGGAGACCTCCTCGTAGCCGAGGCCGAGGCGGTCCAGCACGCCCGGGCGGTAGTTCTCCACGACCACGTCGGCGGCGGCGACGAGGGCACGTACGTCGGCCAGCTGGTCGGGGTCCTTGAGATCCGCGGTGATGCTGCGCTTGTTGCGGTTGACCGAGGCGAAGTTGTGGCTGAACTCCGCTCCCTCCTCGTCGCGGGCGATCGGTGGCCAGCCCCGCATCTGGTCCCCGGTCGGCGGCTCGACCTTGACGACGTCGGCACCGAGGTCGGCCAGCAGCATCCCGGCGAAGGGACCGGCGGCGACGTGCGTCAGCTCGACGACGCGCACGCCGGTCAGCGGCAGGGGGCCCGGGGCGGGACCGGTGTGGTCAGGACGCACGGGCGGTCCCGGCGCGGTGGGCGAGCTCCTGCCGCACGAGCGGCAGCAGGTCGCGCCCGTAGTCGATCGCGTCCTGGAGCGGGTCGTAGCCGCGGATCAGCACCGTGTCGACGCCGATCTCGACGTAGTCGAGGATCGCGGCCGCGACCGTCTCCGGCGAGCCGACGAGCGCGGTCGAGTTGCCGCCGCCCCCGACGGCGGTGGTCGTCGGGGTCCAGAGGCACCGGTCGTGCACGTCGCCCTTCTCCGCGACGGCCAGGAGCCGCTGGGACCCGGCGTTCTGCGGGCCCTGGCCCTGCTGGGGGTGGATCCGGCCGACCTTCTCCTTGAAGGCCCTGCCGACGGCGCCGTTGATCGTGTCGAGGATGCCGTGCGCGCGCTCCCACGCGTCCTCGTCGGTGCGACCCAGGATCGGCCGGAAGGACACCGAGGTGCGCGGGGGCGTGGTCCGGCCCGCGGACGCGGCCTCCCGGGCGACGGTGGCGATCTGCTCCCCGGTCTCGGCGAGCGGCTCGCCCCACAGCATGTAGGTGTCGGCGTGCCTGGCCCCGACGCCGTAGGCCGCCGGCGAGCTGCCGCCGAAGAACAGCTCGAGGTGCCGGTCCTCGTAGGGGTGGACCTGCGGGTCGAAGCCCTCGAAGCGGTAGTACGTCCCGGCGAAGTCGCGCGGGCCGCGGGTGTCCCAGGACTGCCGGAGGACCTGGAGGTACTCGTCGGTGCGGGCGTAGCGCTCGTCGTGGGGCAGGTAGTCGCCCTCGCGACGCTGCTCGACGTCGTTGCCGCCGGTCACGATGTTGAGCGCGACCCGCCCCTTCGAGAAGTGGTCGAGCGTGGTGAAGGTGCGCGAGGCGAGGGTCGGGTGCACGACGCCGGGCCGGTGCGCCACGAGCAGGCCGAGGCGCTCGGTGTGGGCTGCGGCCCAGGCCGCGACCTGGGTGCCCTCCGCCCAGCCGGATCCGTAGCCGATCAGCACGCGGTCGAAGCCGCCGTCCTCGTGGGCCCGTGCGAAGCGCGCGGTGTGGTCGGGGTCGACGACGGGTCCGGACGCGGGGCGGATCTCGGAGGCGTCGGAGGTGCCGATCATGCCGAGGATCTCGACGGCGTCGTAGCGGGCAGGGGCGGGCGAGGTGGTCATGGGGTTCCTTCTCTCGGGAGGTCTCAGACGAGGGCGAGCCGCCGGTCGGCGCCGGCGCGGACCAGCTCGATGACGGGGGCGTAGGAGCTGGCGTCGGCCAGCGGGTCGAAGCCGCGGATGAGCAGCGTGGTGACGCCGAGGGCGACGTAGTCGAGCAGCGCGTCGGCGACCTGCTCGTGGGTGCCGACGAGAGCCGTCGAGTTGCCGGTGGCGCCGGTGACCTTCGCCAGGGCGGTCCAGAGCCGCTTGTCGTGGACGTCGCCCTTGTCGGCCGCCTCGAGCAGGCGCTGCGAGCCGACGGCGTTGCGCCCGTCGAGGCCGAAGGTGCGACGGGTGGTGCCCCACCGCTCGCGGGTGGCGTCGAGGATCGCCTCGGCGCGCGCCCACGCCTGCTCCTCGGTGTCCGCCACGATCGGCCGCAGGCTGACGCTGAACCGCGGGTCGCGACCGTGGGGCGCGGCGGCGGCGCGGACCTGCGCGATCCGCTCCCGGATGCCGTCGAGCGGCTCGCCCCAGAAGGCGTACGCGTCCGCGTGCTTGCCGCCGACGCGGATCGCGTCCTCGGAGGCGCCCCCGAAGTAGATCGGGATGCCCCCCGGCGCGGGGCGCACCGCCGACCAGGCCCCCTGCACGCGGTAGAACTCCCCCTCGTGGTCGAACGGCTCGCTCGACTCCCACTCCCGGCGCACGACCGTCAGGAAGTCGTCGGTGCGCCGGTAGCGCGTGGTCTTGTCGGAGAAGTCGCCGTCACGGGCCTGGTCGACGTCGTCGCCGCCGGTGATGACGTGCATCGCGACCCGGCCGGGGTGGAAGGCGTCGAGGGTCGCGTAGGCGCGGGCGGCCAGGGTCGGGGCGAGGAAGCCGGGGCGGTGGGCCAGCAGGACGCCGAGGCGCTCGGTCGACTGCAGCACGTGCGAGGCGACCAGGAAGCCGTCGGGCGTGGCCGAGGAGTGGGCGATCAGCACCCGGTCGAAGCCCGCGTCCTCGTGCGCCCGCGCCAGCCGGGCGGTGTACGCCGGGTTCACGGTCGGTCCGACCGGGACGCCGGCCTCGGTCTGGGCGGAGATGCCGTCCACCCGGTTGTGCTCGGACGGGGCGCTGCTGGTCTCCTGCGTGGCGGTGATGCCGATGAGCTCGATGGTCATCAGGACTCCTGGGTGGTGGTGAGGTGGACGCGCCACTCGCCGGCGACGTGGCAGGCGGCCTCGCGGTCGCCGGGCAGCTCGACGGACGGGGGCTGCTCGGCGCACGCGTCGTGGGCGAAGCGGCAGCGCGGTGCGAAGACGCAGGCGCCGTGGCTCGGCCAGCTCGGCGCCCCGGGGTCGGGGCGCAGCTGGTCGGGGCGGAGCCGGTCGACGTGGGTGACGCTGGGCGCGGAGGCGGTGAGCAGCCCGGTGTAGGGGTGGGCGGGCCGCTCGAGCACGTCCTGGATCGGTCCCTGCTCGACGACGCGGCTGCGGTAGAACACCGCGACCCGGTCCGCGATCCCGGCCAGCGAGCTCAGGTCGTGGGCGATGATCACGACCGCCAGCCCGAGCTCGCGGCGCAGCCGGTCGAGCAGGCTCAGCACCAGGTTGCGGTTGGACACGTCGAGGGCGGAGACCGGCTCGTCGCAGAACAGCAGCCGGGGGCGCGTCGAGATGGCGCGGGCGAGCGAGATCCGCTGCCGCTGGCCGCCGGAGAGCTGGCGCGGACGGCGCCCGAGCATCGCCTCGGGCTCCAGCCCGACCAGGCGCAGCGACTCGACCACCCGGGCGTCGCGCTCGGCGCGCGACAGCGTGCCGGCGATGTCGAGCGGCTCGCGGACGAGCTCGGCCACGGTGAGGTCCGGGTCGAGGGAGCGCAGCGGGTCCTGGAAGACGAGCTGGACCTGTCCCGAGCGCCGGAAGTCGCGCAGCGCGCGCCCCTTCAGCGCACCCATGTCCTGGCCGTTGAACTCGATCCGGCCCGAGCTCGGGCGGACCAGGCCGACCGTGGCGCGGGCCAGGGTGGTCTTGCCCGACCCGGTCTCGCCGACGATGCCGACGATCTCGCCGGGTCGCACCTCCAGCGTGGCGGCGGTCAGCGCCGCTCCGGTGCCGAGGTGGGTGCCCTTGCGCGGGGGCGCGTAGGAGACCGAGAGGTCGCTGACCCGCAGCACCGGTGCGACGTGGGTGTCCTCCGGGTCGGACACCCCGGGGCGTTCGCGCGTGGTGGTCATGCGAGGGCTCCTTCGAGGACGTCGAGGCGGGCGCAGCGGGCGGCACGCCCCTCGCCGAGGTCGGTCAGGGGCACGGGGCCGACGGTGCAGGCCTCGGCGGCGAAGCGGCACCGGGGTGCGAACCGGCAGCCCGGCATGTCCTCGCCGACGGCGGGCGGCTGACCGGGGATGACCTCGAGCGAGCGGCGCTCCCAGGTGCCGATGGTGGCGACGCCCATCAGCGCCCGGGTGTAGGGGTGCCGCGGGCGGGCCAGCACCTCCTCGGTGGTGCCGCTCTCGACGATCTCGCCGGCGTACATCACCAGGATCCGCTCGCAGGTCTCCGCGACGACGGCGAGGTCGTGGGTGACGAGCAGCAGCGAGAGGCCGTGGGTCTGCCGCAGACGTCCGAGGAGGTCCAGGATCTCGGCCTGGATGACCACGTCGAGCGCGGTCGTGGCCTCGTCGGCGATGAGCAGCTCGGGCTCGCACGACACCGCGATCGCGATGAGCACGCGCTGCTGCATGCCGCCGGAGAGCTCGTGCGGATACTTGTGGAACACGCCCTCGGGGTCGTGCAGGCCGACCTCCCCGAAGAGCTCGACGGCCCGCCGGTGGGCGTCGGCCCGGGAGAGGCCGCGCTTGACGCGGAGCTGCTCGGCGAGCTGGTGGCCCACGGTGAGCGAGGGGTTGAGGTAGGACGCGGAGTCCTGGAACACCGCACCGAGGCGGGTGCCGCGCACGTCGTTCCACGTCCGGCGGGAGGCACCCGTGAGCTCGGTGCCACCGAGCACGATGCGACCGTGGTCGACCTCGCCGGTCGTGGGCAGCAGGCCGAGCACCGAGCGGCAGGTCAGGGTCTTGCCGCTGCCGGACTCCCCCACCAGCCCGACGGACTCGCCGCGGCCGATCGAGAAGGACACGTCGTGCACCGCGACGAGGTGGTCGCCGACGGAGACCTGGAGGTCGCTGACCTCGAGGACGGGGCTGTCCGGCCCGGGGACGGGCGCGGGAACTGGCGCGTGGACGGGCTCAGGCACGGGCTGCCACCTTCTGCTCGGGACGGGGGACCGACGGACGCGGCGCACGACGGCGCGGGGCGTCGCCGCTCGCCTCGCGCACGGCGTCGGCGAGGAGGTTGAGGGACCCGACCGTGGCCATCATCAGCAGGCCCGGGAAGACCGGGGCCCACGGCTGCTGGGCCAGGTAGTCGAGGTCGGAGGCGAGCATCCCGCCCCAGGTCGGCGCCGGCGGGGACACGCCGAGGCCGAGGAAGGACAGCGACGCGACGACGAGCAGCGCGGCGCCCGTCGCCTGGGCGGACGTCACCGCCACGTTGGGCAGCACCTTGCTCCAGATGTGGCGCCGCAGCGTCCACCACTCGGTGGCGCCCATGAGCTCGGCCGCCTCGACGTACTGCTGGCGGCGCAGCCCCAGCGCGACCGCGCGGGTGACGCGGAAGAAGATCGGGCTGATCAGCACGCCGATCGCGAACATCGCCTGCTGCAGGCCGTTGCCGAGCGTGCCGGCGACGGCGATGGCGAAGACGGTGAACGGCAGGATCACCAGGGTGTCGCTGATGCGCAGCGACAGCCACTCGAGGCGCGGCCCGAGCCAGGCCGAGGCCAGTCCGGACGGCACCCCGAGCGCACCTCCGATCACCACGGCCTCGAACGCCCCGACCACCGAGAGCCGGGTGCCGTCCATCAGGCGGCTGAGCACGTCGCGGCCGACGTAGTCGGTGCCGAGCCAGTGCGTGGTGGAGGGTCCCTCGAGGACGTGGTCGGTGTACTGCCGAAGCGGGTCGTGCGGCGCGAGCGCACCGCCGAACAGGGTGAGGAACGCGATGCCGGCGAGCACCACGAGCGCGAGGCGGGCCGTGGGGATGCGCCACAGGTTGCGGACGAGCGTCATCGGAGGGCCCCCTGTCGGCGGGTCGTCGGGTCGAGTGACTTCTGCAGGACGTTGACCACGCCGCTCGCGACGACCACCACGACGGCGGTGACGAGGAGCGTGCCGAGCACGACCGGCACGTCGCCCCGCTCGGCCGACTGCAGCGCGAGCTGGGCCACGCCGGGCAGGCCGAAGAGGCGCTCGGTGATCACCGCCCCTCCCACGATCAGCGGGATGGCGAGCCCGATGACGGCGAGCGTCGGGGCGGCGGCGTTGCGCAGGACGTGCCCGAACAGCACCCGCGAGCGGCCGTAGCCACGCATCTCGGCTCCGATCGCGTAGTTCTCGCCGAGCGCGGTGACCATCGAGGTGCGCAGCTGCCGCGCGATCGAGGCGGCCACGTCGAGGCTCAGCGCGAGCGCCGGCAGGATCGCGAAGCGCAGCCACTGGGCGGGGTCCTGGTCGATGGGCACGTAGCCGCCTGCGGGGAGCAGCTGCAGCTTGACCGAGAACACCACGATCAGCGCCATGCCGATGACGAAGGGCGGCAGCGTGGCGAGCACCGAGCAGACCAGGGTGACCGCGCGGTCGACGAGGCCTCCGTTGCTCAGTGCCGCGCCGATCCCGGCGGTGCCACCGATCAGGATGGCGAGCACCAGGGCGAGGGCGGCGATCGACAGGTCGACCGGGAGCGCCTGCCTGATGCTGTCGCCGACCGGGATGGTGGTGAACCACGAGCGGCCGAGGTCGCCCCGCACCGCGTCGCCCACCCAGGTGACGTACTGCACGACGAGGGGCCGGTCGAGGCCGAACTCGTGGTCCATCCGGGCGATGTCGGCGGGGGTGGCGGTCTCGCCGAGCACGGCGGCCGCCGGGTTGCTGTCGCTGAGCGCGCCGAGCGCGAAGGTGATGACCGAGGCGAGCAGCAGCACCGTGACGGTGACCGCGAGCCCGCCGGCGGTCGCGCGCGCCAGGGCGACCACGCGACCGGACCGGCCGGAGGGCCGCCGGGCCGGCGGGAGGGCCGGGCCCGGCTGCACCTCCGGCGGGCGCGTGGCCTCGGGGGCGACCGTGAGGCTCACGCGGTGACGCCTTCGAACCGGCGCAGGCTCGGACGGGTGGGGAGCCCGCTCACGCCCTTGCGGGCGATCACGGCCGGCACCAGGGTCAGGAACGTGTTGGGAAAGGTGGTGACCGCGATCTTCGTCGCCTCCTGAAGCAGGGCGGGGTAGGTCGGGTCGTCGGTCGGCGTCTGCTTGACCTTCTCGAGCTGCGCGTCGAGCTCCGGGCTGGTCTGACGACCCGGGTTCATCAGCCCCTCCGCGCCGAACAGCACCTGGAAGGCCTGCACCGGCGACTCGCGCCCGGCGAAGCCGTCATAGGTGAGCGCCTTGGAGTGCTCGAGGTAGACCAGCTGCGTGTGCTGGGTGGGCGGGATCGACTCGATGGTCGCGTCGATCCCGACCTCCTTGAGCTGCGCCTGGATGAGCTCGACCGCCGCATCGCTCTGGCCGCTGCTGGTGAAGACCGCCTTCACCGGCGAGCTGTGGCCGGCGTCCTTGAGGATCTTGCGCGCCCGGTCCGGGTCGTAGGCGTAGATGCTCGCCAGCTCGGGGTTGTAGCCGACGTAGCCGGGCGGGAACGGCTGGTAGCTCACGTCGCCGACACCGAAGGCAGCGACCTCCTTGAGCTTCTCGCGGTCGATCGCGTACTTCATCGCCTCGACCACGGCCGGGTCGTCGAACGGCGCCATCGTCGCGTTGACGTCAAGGACGCTCACGAACATCGTGCTGATGACCTGCACGTCGAGGCCCGCGTCCTTGGCCTGCTGGAGCTGCGCGCCGCCGAGGCGGACGAGGTTGAACTGGCCGGACCGCGCGGCGGCCACCGCCGTCGAGGGGTCGGGCTGGGGGTAGAGCTCGAAGTTCTCCACCTTGATCTCGTCGGCGGCGGAGAAGTGCGGGTTCTTCTTCAAGGTGGCGTGGTCGTTCTGCACGTACGCCGTGAGGGTGAAGGGGCCCGACCCGGCCGGCTGCGTGGCGAGCGAGTCCACGTCCTTCTCGAAGACGGCCGGGTTGACCACCATGCCGGTCTTGCCGGCGAAGAGCAGCGGGTACTGGTAGTCGACCTCGCTCAGCTCGATGACGACGTCGAGGTCGCCGTCGGCCTTCACGGACTTGATCGTGGCCATCTGCGGCGCGATCAGCGAGCCCTCCTGGGTGCGTCCACGCTCGATCGACTTCGCGACCGCCGTGGCGTCGAGCGGGCTGCCGTCGCTGAACTTCAGGCCCTCGTGCAGCGTGAAGGTCACGACCTTGCCCGAGTCGTCGTAGGCCCACTTCTCGGCCAGCCACGGGGTCGCGTTGCCCTGGTCGTCGAGGGCGGTGATGGCGTCGTAGGTCAGCGCGAGCATCTGCACGTCCGAGCCGGCGGAGGACGTCACCGGGTCCCACGTGGTCGGCAGCTGCCAGGCCCACTTGATGGTGCCGGTGCCGCCGGCCGATCCGGTGCCTCCCGCGGTGGAGGTGCCGCCGCAGGCCTCGAGCCCGAGCACGAGGCCGGCTGCGAGGCTGAGGCCCAGGAAGCCGCGGCGGGACGGGGTGATGAGGGGGGTGCTGCTGGCGCGCGTCATGAGGCGTGTGCCTTTCGGGTCGGGTCGGGTCGTACGACGGTGGGTGGGGGTGCGACCGGTTCAGTGGGCGCGTCGGGCCGCCGTGTGGCGGTTCTCCGGCACGGGCAGCCCGAGGTGCCCGCGCAGGTGGGTGGAGTCGTAGTCGGCGCGGAACACGCCGCGCTCCTGCAGGATCGGGACGACCTCGTCGACGATCCGGCGGAAGTTGGACGGGTGGTCGAGGCCGATGTTGAAGCCGTCGCAGGCGCGTGCCTCCCACCACTCGACGAGCTTGTCGGCGACCGTGGCGGCCGACCCGACGAACTCGCTCTTGCGGAAGGACCGGCTGGCCTCGACGGCCTGGCGCAGGGTCCAGCCGTTGTCGACGGCCCGCTGGGTGACGGCCTTCGCCTGGGTGTAGAACGACCGCTCGCCGTGCACGAGCGCCTCCGCGGGGAACGGCGCGTCGAGGTCGTACGCCGTGAAGTCGTGCCAGCCGAACGGCCGCCCGAACTCGCGCAGCGCGGCACCGAACGTGTGGTCGCGGTCGTTGTTGACCGCCTCGATCTCGCGAGCGTCCTCGTCGGTGTCGCCGACGACCACCTTGATGCCCGGCATGATCACGACGTGGTCGGGGTTGCGGCCGAACCTGTCGCGGGCCCGCGTCTTGATGTCGTCGTAGAACGCCTGGCCGGCGGGGATGTCGGGTGCGAACGTGAAGATGCCCTCGCCGACGCTGGCACCGAGGTCACGCCCCTGGTCGGAGTCGCCGGCCTGGAAGACGACCGGGTGGCCCTGCGGCGAGCGGACCAGGTTGAGCGGTCCCTTCACCGAGAAGTAGGTCCCCTGGTGGTCGAGGACGTGCTGCTTGGACGGGTCGAGGAACTGGCCGCTCGCGCGGTCGCGGACGAAGGCGTCGTCCTCGTAGGAGTCCCACAGCGCGCGGGCGAGCTCGACGAACTCCTGGGCCCGGCCGTAGCGGGTGTCGTAGTCGTAGTGCTCGTCGAGGCCGTAGTTGCCCGCCGTCCCGGCGTCGCCGGTGGTGACGACGTTCCAGCCGGCGCGACCCCCGCTGATCAGGTCGAGCGAGCCGAGGCGGCGCACGAGGTTGAACGGGCTGTTGAAGCTCGTGGTCGCCGTGCCGACCAGACCGATGCGCTCGGTGCGGGTGGCCAGGGCGCTGAGCAGCGTGAGCGGCTCGAGGCGGTTGAGGTAGTGGGGCGGGGAGAACGGCGTGATGAACTGGCTGTCGACGATGAAGACGAGGTCGAACCTGCCGCGCTCGGCGAGCTGGGCCATCTCGACGAACCAGTCGATGTTGACGCTGGCGTCCCCGGGGATCTCGGGGTCGAGCCAGAGGGTGTGGCTGCCCGGGCCGCCCGTGCCGTAGGGCACGGCCCCCAGGTGCATCTGCCTCGTCGTCATCGACTTCCTCTCGCTCCAGGACCTTTCTCTACCAAGTTAATCTACTTTGCTGGAACGATCCAACGCGCCGTTGTGATGGGACTGATCACCCCGGACGATCAATGTCGACTAATCTGATCGACATGGATCGCACCCTCGACATCGGACCGCTGCGCAGCTTCGTGGCGGTGGCCGACCACGGCGGCTTCCTGCGTGCTGCCGAGCAGCTCCACCTGAGCCAGGCCGGGGTGAGCCAGCACGTGCGTCGCCTCGAGTCGGCCACGGGGGTGCGCCTCGTGGAGCGCCACGGGCGCGGATCGCGCTTCACCGCCGACGGCGAGCGGCTGCTCGCCTCGGCGCGCAGGATCCTGGCGGCCCACGACGAGGCCCTGCGCGACCTGGCGGGTGCACACCTCGAGATCACCATCGGGTCGACCGAGCACGCCGCCGCCCGGCTGCTGCCGAGCCTGTCGACGGCGCTCGAGCACGCGGGGGCGGCAGCGACCTTCCGCTACCGCATCGCGCGCGGAGCACGGCTGCGCGAGGGGCTCGCGTCGGGGCAGGTCGACCTCGCCCTCCTGCTCAACGCCGCCGACCACCCCGGCGCGGTCGCGGTCGGAGCGCTCGAGCTCACCTGGTACGCCGCCGAGGGATGGCGCCGCCCCAGCCCGCCCGAGCCGGTCCCTGTCGTCGCCTTCGACAGCCCGTGCGAGCTGCGCAAGCGAGCGCTCCAGACCCTGGCCGACCACGGGGTCCCCGCCACGGTCGGCACCGAGGCCACCCAGCTCGCCGGCGTCCAGGCGGCGGTCAGCGCCGGGCTGGGGGTCGCCCTGATGGCGCTCGACGAGCCGCCGGCGGGCCTGGTCGCGCGTGAGGACCTCCCCACGCCCGAGCCGCTCATGCTCTACGTGTGCCCGCGGGCAGGCCTCGCGGACGACCTCGTGTCACTGGCGACCGAGGCGGTCAGTGCCGTGCTGGCCCACCCGTCGTACGCCTGAGACGGGCGCGCGTCAGACGTTGAAGCGGAACTCCACCACGTCGCCGTCGGCCATGACGTAGTCCTTGCCCTCCATGCGCACCTTGCCGGCCTCGCGGGCCTTGAGCATGGAGCCGGCGGCCATGAGGTCGTCGAAGGAGACGATCTCGGCCTTGATGAAGCCCTTCTGGAAGTCGGTGTGGATGACACCGGCGGCCTCGGGGGCGGTGGCGCCCTTCCTGATCGTCCAGGCCCGCGTCTCCTTGGGGCCGGCGGTCAGGTAGGTCTGCAGGCCGAGCGTGTCGAAGCCGACGCGGGCGAGCTGGTCGAGGCCCGACTCGGTGACGCCCGTCTCGGCGAGCATCTCGTGGGCCAGGTCGTCGTCGTCCATCTCGGCGAGGTCGGCCTCGAACTTGGCGTCGAGGAAGATCGCCTCGGCGGGCGCGACGATCTCGCGCATCCGGGCCTTGAGGTCCTCGTCGGCGAGCTCGTCGGCGTCGCAGTTGAAGACGTAGATGAAGGGCTTGGCGGTCAGCAGCGACAGCTCGCGCAGCAGGGAGCGGTCGATCGAGGTGGCGATGATCGGGGTGCCCGACTCGAGCGCCTCCTTGGCCTCCCGCGCCGCGTCGAGGTTCGCGACGAGCTCCTTGACCTTGCGCGACTCCTTCTCCAGCCGCGCGATGGCCCGCTCGACCGTCTCGAGGTCGGCGAGGATCAGCTCGGTCTGGATCGTCGAGATGTCGTTGGCGGGGTTGACCTCGCCGTCGACGTGGGTGACGTCCTCGTCGCGGAAGACGCGGGTCACCTGGCAGATCGCGGACGACTCGCGGATGTGGGCGAGGAACTTGTTGCCCAGGCCCTCGCCCTGCGAGGCGCCGCGGACGATGCCGGCGATGTCGACGAACTCGACGGTGGCGGGCAGCAGCTTGGCCGACTCGAAGACCTCGGCGAGCTTCGCGAGCCGCTCGTCGGGGACGCCGACGACCCCGACGTTGGGCTCGATCGTGGCGAACGGGTAGTTCGCGGCGAGCACGTCGTTCTTGGTCAGGGCGTTGAAGAGGGTCGACTTGCCTGCGTTGGGGAGTCCGACGATGCCGATGGTGAGAGCCACGGGCGGGGAGTCTACGGCGGCGCGCACCCGCCCAGCGATTCGCGAGCCGGGCACCGGGGACGACGGAGGGCCCGGCCGCGGCGGCCGGGCCCTCGTCAGGCGGTGCGGGTCAGGATCCGTAGACCGAGGCCACGCCGGAGCGGTCGGTGTCGGTCATCGACAGGTCGCTCGAGGAGCCGTTGCACTGCGGGTAGTGCATGATCGAGGACGAGTCGTACGGCGTCAGCGGGCGCCAGTTGTCGTCCTCGAAGCAGGTGCCGGCCTCGGGGCGGGTGTGCTCGTGACGGAAGCCGAGCACGTGCCCGAGCTCGTGGGCGAGGATGTTGGACGGCGTCCAGGATCCCGAGGACCAGATCGAGTCGTCGACCAGCACGTTCTGCTGCGAGGCCGGGCTGCTCGGGAAGAACGCGCGCGCGATGTACTGCGTGGTCTCGGTGGGCTCCACCGAGAACAGGACCGCGCTGTTGGACACGGTGCAGCTCGCGTCGGCGGACGGGACGTAGGTGAACCTCACCCCGCTCGACGCCGCCTCCCACTGGCCGGCGCCCGACTGCATGGCCGAGACCATGGCGGCCTTGTCGGCGCCGAAGTCGTCGCTCACGCAGTAGGTGAGGTTGCTCGCGGTGCTGGCCGACCAGCGGTCGTCGGCCCCGTTGACGGTGTTGATGACCAGGGACTGCGAGTCGGTGTCGCGGGTGTTGACCATCCGCTCGTAGTAGTCGCGCAGCTCGCCCGAGGTCGCGATGGTCTCGTCGCCGTTGACGACGTACTGCCCCCCGACGTCCTGGAACGTGGCGGCCTTGAACTCCTGGAAGGTCGGCACGTCCTCCTGTGCCCGGGCGGCGTCGGCCCCCGGGGCCACTGAGAACGCCAGGGCGGTGGCCCCGAGCGTCGCGGTCGCGATCCGACTGATCGTGTTCGGCATGGTGTGTCTCCTCCGGTTGGATACGGATGGTCCTTGCCCCACCGACTCAACCGGTCTAGACCGCCGGGCGGAAGGTCGGGGCCGGGTCAGGTGTGTGCACTGCACGAACCTGCACGCCTCCGGGAGCCTGCAAGACTCGCCCCATGGACCACACCGGGGGCACCCCTCTCCTGCGCGCGCCCGCACACCAGGTCTCCCCCCGGGCGGTCCCCTACTGGCGGGTCTCGGCCGGCGTCGGCGACGCGGTGGTGGTCGTCGCCGCGGCCGCGGCCTGGCTGCTCGTGCCCGACGTCCCGTGGTGGGTCGGGCTGCTCGTCGCGCTGCTCGCGCTGGTGGCCGTCGCCCACGTCGTCCTCATGCCCCGCATCCGGTTCCGCGTGCACCGCTGGGAGGTCGGCGACACCGCCGTCCACACCCGCGAGGGGTGGCTCGGGCAGCAGAGCCGGATCGCGCCGCTGAGCCGCGTGCAGACCGTCGACTCCCGCCAGGGCGCGCTGATGCGGCTGTTCCACCTCGCCTCGATCACCGTCACCACCGCCTCGGCGGCCGGGCCGATCACCATCAGCTGCCTCGACGACGAGGTCGCGCGCCAGGTCGTCTCGCGGCTCACCGCGATCACCGCCGCCACCGAGGGCGACGCCACGTGATCCCCGCTCCCGGCGACGGCTGGGTGCGGCTCAGCCCGCGCAAGCTGCTGCTCGACCCGGTCAAGACCCTCGGCCAGGCGATCGTCCCGGTCGCCGTCGCCCTCATCGGCGTCAGCCGCAGCGACACGGCGTACTGGCCCTTCGTCCTCCCCCTGGTCGTGCTCGGCCCCATCGTCTTCGGCGCCGTGCCGTGGCTCACCACCCACTACCGCCTCACCGACACCCAGATCCAGGTGCGCGGCGGCCTGCTCAACAAGCACACCTCGACCGCTCCCCTCGACCGCGTGCGCAGCGTCGATCTCGAGGCCTCCCTGCTCCACCGCGTGCTGGGGCTGCAGAAGGTCGAGGTCGGCACGGGCGTCGACGACGACCGGATCACGCTGGACGCGCTGGCCGCCTCCGACGCCCACGCCCTGCGTACGACGCTCCTGCGCCGCCGCGAGGTCTCCCCGGCCGCGACCTCGCCGGCTCCCGGCTCCGACGAGCAGACCGCCGCGGTGGACGCCGGCGGCGCGGGCCAGGTCGCACCACCGGCTCCGCCGGCGCCACCGGCGGTGCTGGCGCGCATCGACTGGTCGTGGCTGCGCTTCGCGCCCTTCAGCCTGGGTCGTCTGGTCATCGTGGCCGGGGCGCTCGGTGCGTTCTCCCAGGTCGCGGACGACCTCCCGATCTGGGACGAGGACACCGCCACCTCCGTGTGGCACTGGCTGGTCCAGTTCGCCGTCGTCACGATCGCGCTCGTCCTCGCGGTCGGAGCGCTCGTGGGATGGGTCGTGGTCTCCGTCGCCGGCTACGTCGTGCAGTGGTGGCGCTTCCTGCTCGTCCGCGAGCACGGGTCGCTCCACCTCACCTCGGGCCTGGTCACCACCCGGTCGATCACCGTCGAGGAGGCCAAGGTCCGCGGCGTCGAGCACGTCGAACCGGTGCTGATGCGGCTGGTCGGCGGTGCCCAGCTCGCCACGCTGGCCACCGGCGTCGAGGACGGCGTGACCCAGGTGCTGCCCCCGTGCCCGCGCGAGGTCGCCACCGGCGTCGGCGGCGCCGTGCTCGGCACCACCGCACCGCTCACCGTCCCGCTGGTCGCCCACGGGTCCCGGGCCCGCCGACGGGCGTGGCTGCGCCGCGCCTACGGCACCGTCGTCCTCGTCGTCATGGCGGCCGTGGGGGCGTGGTTCGCCCACGTCGCCTGGGGCTGGGTCGCCCTCCTCGGAGTCGTCGCGCTGGCGGTCGCGCTGGCGGCCGGCGAGGCGTCCTACCGCCACCTCGGTCACGCCCTCACCGAGCGCCACCTGGTCGTCGGGCCCGCCGAGGTGGCGCGCGCCCGCACGGTGCTCGAGACCGACGGCATCATCGGCTGGGTGCTCGAGCAGTCGTGGTGGCAGCGCCGGATCGGGCTCGCCGACCTGGTCGCCACCACCGCGGCCGGCCACGAGCGGGTGCTGCTGCGCGACGTACGTCCCGACGTGGCGGTCGACCTCGCCGACCGCGCCACCCCCGGCCTGCTGACCGACTTCCTCGAGCCGTCGGCCCCGGTCGTCTAGAACCAGTCCGCGCGCATCTCCAGCGTCGTGGTGTCGGCGCTGGCGAGCAGGTCGAGCATCGGGGCGACCTTGGGCAGCTCCCAGCGGAAGAAGTACCGCGCGGCCGCGCGCTTCCCGTCGTGGAAGTCGCTCCGCTGCTCCCCCACCGCGACCAGCTGCTCGAGCCACATCCAGGCCACGACCACGTGACCCGCGGCCTCGAGGTAGACCGTCGCGTTGGCCATGGTGCGGTCGGCGTCACCGAGGCCGGCGAGCACCATCGTGACCTCACCGAGCCGGTCGACCGTTGCCTTCAGCGCGGCGGCGTGCTCGGCCGGCTCGCCACCGAGCGCGGTCGCGCGCTCCACCGTCTCGCCGATGCGGGCGGCGAGCGCCATCAGCGCCGCGCCCCCGCCGCCGAGCACCTTGCGGCCGAGCAGGTCGAGGGCCTGGATGCCGTGGGTGCCCTCGTGGATCGGGTTGAGCCGCTGGTCGCGCCAGTGGGCCTCGAGGTCGTGGTCACGGGTGTAGCCGGCGCCGCCGAGCACCTGGATGGCGAGGCTGTTGCTCTCCTGGCCCCACTGCGAGGGCCACGACTTCGCGATCGGCGTGAGCACGTCCAGCAGCCGGCTCGCCTCGACGCGCTCGTCGTCGTCGACGGCGCTGGCCTGCAGGTCGAGCAGGCGCGAGCAGTAGAGGTTGAGCGCGAGCGCACCCTCGACGTAGGACTTCTGCGCCAGCAGCATCCGCCGCACGTCGGCGTGCTCGATGATCGGCACCTGCGGGGCGGACGGGTCGCCGCCGGTGAGCCGACGGCCCTGCGGGCGCTCCCGGGCGTACGCCAGCGACTTGAGGTACGCCGTGTAGGCCGTGGTGGTCGCGGACATCCCGACGCCGAGCCGGGCGGCGTTCATCATGTGGAACATGTAGGACAGGCCCTTGTTCGGCTCGCCGACCAGGTAGCCGACCGCGCCCGCCGCACCGCCCGGCGTGTACGCGCCGCTGCCGAAGACCGGTGCGGTGTTGACCGTGCCGCGCGAGCCGAGCTTGTGGTTGATCCCCGCGAGGGTGACGTCGTTGCGCTCGCCGATCGAGCCGTCCTCGCCCACGAGGTGCTTGGGCACGATGAACAGCGAGATGCCGCGGGTGCCGGCCGGCGCGTCGGGCAGCTTGGCCAGCACCAGGTGCACGATGTTCTCGCCCATCTCGTGGTCGCCGCCGGAGATCCACATCTTGTTGCCGAAGATCCGGTAGGTGCCGTCGTCGGCCGGGACCGCGCGGGTCAGCACGTCGCCGAGGCTGGAGCCGGCGTGCGGCTCGGAGAGCGTCATGGTGCCGAAGAAGCGGCCCTCGAGCATCGGGGCGGCGTAGCGCTCGACCTGCTCGGGCGTGCCGTGCGCCATCAGCAGGCCCGCGTTGGCGACGGTGAGGAAGGAGTACGCCGCGGTGCCGATGTTGGCGGCGGTGAACCACGCCATGCAGGCCGCCGCCACCGTCTGCGGCAGCTGGTGACCGCCGTGCTCGGCGTCGAGGGTCAGGCCCAGCAGGTCGGCCCTGGCGAACTGCTGCAGCGCCTCGCCGATCTCCGGGATCAGGGTGACCTTCTCGCCGTCGAAGGACGGCTCCTCGGTGTCGCTCTTGCGGTAGTGCGGCGCGAAGTGCTCGGTCGCGAGCTGCTCGCAGAGCTCGAGCAGCGCCTCGTAGGTCTCGCGGTCGTGGTCGGCGAAGCGGGGCCGCGCCCCCAGCGACTCGACGTCGAGCCACTCGAAGAGCATGAACTGCAGGTCGCGCGCGGAGAGGATCGTGGAGTTCTGGGAGGGCACGACCCGACGTTACCCCCGGGTACGCCGCGGGGGACGGGAGGCACGGACGACGAACGCCCCCTCCGCTCGGGACAGAGGGGGCGTCCGCACGTGGGGCGACGCTACTCCCCGGGTCATCCGCCGTCAGCCCCTCGTCCCCAGCCCGGGACGCGCTGCCTAGGCTGGGCGTGTGCGCATCGCGACCTGGAACGTCAACTCCCTCCGGACCCGCATCGACCGCGTCGAGGCGTTCCTCCAGCGCCACGACGTCGACGTGCTGGCGCTGCAGGAGACCAAGGCGCGCGAGGACCAGCTCCCGCTGATGGGGCTGCAGGGCCTGGGCTACGAGGTCGCGGTCGCCGGCGTCAACCAGTGGAACGGTGTCGCCCTGCTCTCGCGCGTCGGACTCGACGACGTGCAGGTGGGCTTCGAGGGCATGCCGCCCTACGGCGACCCCGCCGCGGCCGAGGCGCGCGCGATCGGCGCCACCTGCGGCGGGGTGCGCATCTGGTCGCTCTACGTCCCCAACGGCCGCAAGCCCGACGACCCCCACTACGTCTACAAGCTCGACTGGCTGGCGCGGCTGCGCGAGGCCGCCGCGGGCTGGCTCGACACCCCCACCGCGCTGGTGGGCGACTGGAACATCTGCCCCACCGACGACGACGTCTTCGACGTCCAGCAGTTCGCGAAGTCCACCCACGTCACGCCGCCGGAGCGCGCGGCGTTCCAGGCCTTCCTCGACGACGGCTGGGCCGAGACCACGCGCGCCCACGCCCCGGGCTACACCTACTGGGACTACTACCGCCAGCGCTTCGAGCGCGACCGCGGGCTCAAGATCGACTTCGTCCTGGGCTCCCCCGCCCTCGCCTCGCGGGTCACCGGTGCGTTCATCGACCGCGACGAGCGCGACCCCGCCCAGGGCACCGGCGCGCCGTCCGACCACGCGCCGGTCGTGGTCGACCTCAGCTGATCGCCGGCCTGCGGGCGGCGCCGGATGGCGTACGACAGCACCGCGGCGACCGCGCAGAGGCCCGCAGCGGCGTAGAAGGCGGGGTCGTAGCCGCCCGTGACGTCGCGGACCACCCCGGCACCCGTCGCCGCGATCGCGGCACCGACCTGGTGGCTGGCGAACACCCAGCCGAACACGATCGGGCCGGTGGCGGCGCCGAACCACTCCCGGCAGATCGCCACGGTCGGCGGCACCGTGGCGACCCAGTCGAGGCCGTAGACGATGATGAAGACCCACATGCTCGGCTCCACGTGTGGCGCCATCAGGGCCGGCAGCGTCATCAGGCCCACGCCGCGTAGGACGTAGTAGCCGACGAGCAGCAGCCGCGGGTCCCACAGGTCGGTGAGCCAGCCCGACGCGATGGTGCCGACCACGTCGAAGATCCCCACCACGGCCAGCAGCGAGGCCGCGGTCGTGGCGGGCATGCCGTGGTCGTGGGCGGCGGGCACGAAGTGCGTGGCGATGAGGCCGTTGGTGGTCATCCCGCAGATCGCGAACCCGCCGGCGAGCAGCCAGAACGTCCGGTGACGGGCCGCCTCGGCCAGCACGCCGAGCGCCCGGCCGGCGCTCGAGCCGACCTGCTGGTGGGGTGGCGGACCGGGGTCGGCGTCGGTCGCCCCGAGGGCGCGGACACCGAGGTCCGCAGGGTGGTTGCGCAGGAACAGCAGCACCAGCGGCACGACGGCGAGCGCAGCCGCCGAGGCGAGCACCGCGGCGGTGCGCCACCCGTGGTGGGTGGCGAACCAGGCCACCACCGGCAGGAAGACGAGCTGCCCGGTCGCGTTGCCCGCGGTGAGGATGCCGCTGACCAGCCCGCGCCGGGCGACGAACCAGCGGCTGGTGATCGTGGCGACGAACGCCATCGACATCGACCCGGTGCCGATGCCCACGAGCAGGCCCCAGCACACGACGAGCTGCCACGCCTCGGTCATGAACACCGTGAGCCCGCTGCCCACCGCGACCATGACGAGCGCGAACGTCACGACCGGGCGGACGCCGAAGCGATCCATCAGGGCGGCGGCGAACGGCGAGATCAGGCCGAAGAGCATCAGGTTGAGCGACACCGCGGAGCCGATGAGGCCGTGCGACCACCCGAACTCCTCGTGCAGCGGCTCGACGAGCACGCCCGGCACCGAGCGGAAGGCGGCCGCGCCGACCAGGGTCACGAACGCGGTCGCGGCGACCACCCACGCCCAGTGGAGGCGTGGCGGTCGGTCGAGGTCGGCGCCGGGGACGTCCGGCGGGGTCGTGGTGGTCACGGGGACATCATCGAGCGACGAGGTCGTGGCAGGCGAGCGGCAGGGACGACGGCGAGCATCGACTTCCCGCCACGTGCGGGCGGTGTCGGTGGGCCGGTCCATGCTGGGCCCATGGACACCTTCCCCCTGCTGCTCACCCTGGCGCTGGTCCTCGCCGTCGGTCTCGCGCTCGGCGCGCTGATCGGGGTCCTGTGGTCGCGCAGCCGTCCCACCGACGACCCCGCGATCGCCGCGCTCCAGCAGCGCGCCGCCGACCACGCGGTCGTGCGCGACGGCCTCGACCGCCTCCAGGACCAGCTCAGCGACCTCGCCCACGACCGGGTGGCGTGGCAGTCCCAGCTCCACCAGCAGGTCACCGAGATGCGGATGTCCACGGACACCCTCCGACGCGAGACCGCCACCCTGGCCACCGCCCTGCGCAAGCCGCAGGTGCGCGGCCAGTGGGGCGAGCTCCACCTGCGGCGCACGGTCGAGCTCGCCGGCCTGGTCGACCACTGCGACTTCGCCGAGCAGGTCCGCGTCGACGACGGTCGGTTGCGGCCCGACCTCGTCGTGACCCTCGCCGGGGGCCGCACGATCGCGGTCGACGCCAAGGCCCCGCTCGCGGCGTTCCTCGACCTGACCTCGAGCGACGACCCCGACCAGCACGACCGGGCCCTGGCCCGCCTCGGCGAGCACGTCCGCACGCACGTCGCCGACCTCGGCTCGCGGCGCTACTGGGAGGCCCTGCCCAGCACACCGGAGTTCGTGGTGCTGTTCCTGCCGGGCGAGGCGATCCTGCAGGCCGCGCTGCAGGCGGTGCCCGACCTCGTCGAGCAGGCGTCCGCGCGCAACGTCGTGCTCGCCACGCCCTCGACCCTCATCGCGCTGCTCCGCACCGTCGCGCAGGGCTGGCAGCACGAGGTGCTCAACGCGCAGGCCGAGCAGGTCCAGCGGCTCGGCCAGGAGCTGCACGCCCGGCTCGGCTCGATGGCCGGCCACCTCGACCGGGTCGGGCGCTCGCTCAACGCCAGCGTCGTGGCCTACAACCAGGCGATGGGCTCGCTCGAGGGCCGCGTCCTCGTCTCCGCCCGCCGGTTCTCCGAGCTGGGGGTCACCTCGGAGGGCCTCGCCGAGCCCCGGCAGGTCGAGACCGTGCCCCGGTCGCTGGCCGGGCTCGACGCGCTCGACGGCGTCGGCCGTCCCGGCGACCCCACCCTCGACGACCTGCTCGACCAGCAGGACGTCGGGGCACACCAGCCACCCGCTCCGGCGCGCCGCGCCGAGGGCGCCTGACGGCGGTCCTAGGTTGAGGCCCGTGACGAGCGAGCCGTTCTGGCAGGTCGGGCGCGAGCCCGGCCGTCAGGTCGTGGTCCTGGGCGTCGCGGTCACGCTCACCGCGGTGTGCCTCGACGTGCTGCTCGCCGGTGAGCTGACGCTGTTCTTCGACCTCTGCTTCACGGCCCTGTGCCTGGGCCTGGCGGCCCTGGTGCGCCGGCGCGACTTCTTCCTCGTCGCCCTGCTGCCCCCGCTGCTGATGACCGGCGTGTTCACCTTCCTCGCCCTCGTCGCCCGCGACACCGTCGGCGCGCGCGACGACAGCACGCTCCAGGCCGTCGTCTCCGGCGTCGCCACCCACGGCGTCGCGCTGGGCGCGGGCTACGGCCTCTGCCTGGCCTGGCTCGCCTGGCGCCTGCACCGCGGCGGCGACCTCGTGGCCGAGCTGAGCCGCGAGCTCGGCCAGCCCTCCTGACCGAGGCGCGCCCCTCCGTGCACTGACGAGGGTGTCAGACCTCGAAGCGCGAGACGTCGCCCGCCCCGTGGCGTACGACCACGGGCTCGGCCTCCGACCAGTCGATCACCGAGGTCGGCTCGGCGGTCACCTCGCCCGACTCGATGACGATGTCGACGACGTGGTCGAGGTCCTCCTTGATCTCCCAGCCCATGGTGCGGGCCTCGGTCTCGCCGGGGAGGATCAGCGTGCTGGTGAGGATCGGCTCGCCGAGCTCCTCGAGCAGCGCGCACACCAGCACGTGGTCGGGGATCCGGACCCCGACCGTGCGCTTCTTCGGGTGCATCAGCCGCTTCGGGACCTCGCCGGTCGCCGGGAGGATGAAGGTGTACGGCCCCGGGGTGGCGGCCTTGATGGCGCGGAACGCGGAGTTGTCGACGTGCACGAACTGCCCGAGCTGGGAGAAGTCGCGGCACATCAGGGTGAAGTGGTGCCGGTCGTCGAGCTCACGGATCCGCAGGATGCGGTCGCGACCCTCGCGGTTGCCGAGCTGGGCGCCGAGCGCGTAGCCCGAGTCGGTGGGGTAGGCGATGAGCTGGTCGTCGCGGAGCGCCTCCACGACCTGCGTGACCAGCCGCGGCTGCGGGTTGTCGGGGTGGATGTCGAGGTAGCGCGCCACGTCGCTCAGGCCTTCTGGGCGGCGCGCAGGTCGCGGCGCAGCTCCGGCGGGAGCGCGAAGATCAGCGACTCCTCGGCGGAATGGACCGCGCGGGCGTCGGGGAAGCCGCGCTCGGACAGGAACGCCAGCACGCCCTCGACGAGGTCCTCCGGCACCGAGGCGCCGGAGGTGACCGACACCGTGCTCACGCCCTCGAGCCACGCCTCGTCGATCTCGGTGTGGTCGTCGACGAGGTAGGACGCCTGGGCACCGGACTCGAGGGCCACCTCGACCAGTCGCACCGAGTTCGAGGAGTTGCGCGAGCCCACCACGATCACCAGGTCGGCGTCGGAGGAGATCTCCTTGATGGCGAGCTGGCGGTTCTGGGTGGCGTAGCAGATGTCGTCGCTCGGCGGGTCGAGCAGCAGCGGGAAGCGCTCGCGGATCGCCGCGACGGTCTCCAGCGTCTCGTCGACGCTCAGCGTGGTCTGCGAGAGCCACGCGACCCGGGCGGGGTCGCGCACCTCGATGCCGGCCACGTCGGCCGGGCTCTCGACGAGCTGGATGTGCTCGGGGGCCTCACCGGCGGTGCCCTCGACCTCCTCGTGCCCGGCGTGGCCGATCAGCAGGATGTCGTAGTCGTCGCTCGCGAAGCGCCGGGCCTCGTGGTGCACCTTGGTCACCAGCGGGCAGGTGGCGTCGATGGTCTTCAGGCCGCGCTCCGCCGCCTGCGCGTGCACCGCCGGCGACACGCCGTGGGCCGAGAAGACGACGGTCTGGCCCTCGGGCACCTCGTCGAGCTCCTCGACGAAGATGGCGCCGCGCGACTCGAGGTTGGCCACGACGTGCTTGTTGTGCACGATCTGCTTGCGGACGTAGACCGGCGAGCCGTAGAGGTCGAGCGCCTTCTCCACCGTGATCACGGCCCGGTCGACACCGGCGCAGTAGCCCCGGGGGGCCGCCAGCAGGACGTTCTTGGCCGTCTCGGGGTCGAGGACCGGGGGGAGGCCGAGGTCGGTGCTCATGGGTCGAGTCTACGGGGGTGTCGGCGCCCTCCCCTATCCTCGCCGCGTGCCCACCCTCCGCGACGCCACGGCCGAGTCGCCGGCCCCGGTGCGGGCCGTCGCCAACGCCGTCGCGCAGTGGATCGACCGGCTCGGCGGCGTCTGGGTGGAGGGGCAGGTCGCCCAGGTCACCCGGCGCCCTGGCATGCAGACGGTGTTCATGACGCTGCGCGACACCGTCGCCGACATCTCGGTGACGCTGACCTGCTCTCGCACCCTCTTCGACTCGATGAACCCGCCGCTCGTCGAGGGCGCGAGCGTGGTGGTGCACGCGCGCCCCACCTTCTACGCCAACCGCGGCTCGTTCTCCCTCGCCGCGCGCGAGATCCGCATGATCGGCCTCGGCGAGCTGCTCGCCCGTCTCGAGCGACGCCGACAGCTGCTCGCAGCCGAGGGCCTCTTCGCGCCCGAGCTCAAGCGCGACCTGCCGTTCCTGCCCACCCGCGTCGGCCTGGTCACCGCGCCCAACAGCGCCGCCGAGCGCGACGTTCTCGACAACGCCCGTCGCCGCTGGCCCGCGGTGCAGTTCGAGGTGGCCTACGCCGCCATGCAGGGGCAGCGCTCCGTCCCCGAGGTCGTCGAGGCGCTGGAGCGGCTCGAGCGCCACCCCGACGTCGACGTCATCGTCGTGGCCCGCGGCGGCGGCTCGATCGAGGACCTGCTGCCGTTCTCCGACGAGGCGCTCGTGCGCGCGGTCCACGGCCTGCGCACCCCGGTGGTCTCCGCGATCGGTCATGAGCCCGACCAGCCGCTGCTCGACCTCGTCGCCGACGTGCGCGCCTCGACGCCCACCGACGCCGCCAAGCTCGTCGTGCCCGACATGGCCGAGGAGGTCAACGGCGTGACGTGGGCGCGCGACCGGCTGCGCCAGGTGATGACCCAGCGCATCGCCCGCGAGCAGGAGTGGCTGGTCCAGCTCCGCTCGCGCCCGGCGATGGCCGACCCGCGCAACCTGCTCACGGCCCGTTCGGGCGAGCTCGACGAGCTGCTCGCCCGCGCCCGGCGCACGCTGGCGCACCGCCTCGACCGCGCCGCCGACGACATCGGCCACCAGCGCGCCCGCGCGCAGGCGCTCTCCCCCCTTGCCACCCTGCAACGCGGGTACGCCGTCCTCCAGGACGCCGACGGCCGCGTCGTGACCTCGGTGGACCAGGCGTCCGTCGGGGCCGCGGTCTCGGTGCGGGTCGCCGACGGTCGCATCCACGCCACCACCAGCAGCATCGAGCCGCACGACGTCGAGGAGCCATGAGATGAGCGAGACGCAGACCCCGAGCTACGAGGACGCGCGCGAGGAGCTCGTCGAGGTGGTCCGCACCCTCGAGGCCGGGGGCACCACCCTCGAGGAGTCGCTCGCGCTCTGGGAGCGTGGCGAGGCGCTGGCCAGGATCTGCCAGGACTGGCTCGACGGTGCGCGGCGCCGCCTCGACGAGGCGATGGGCGCCGAGGCCGACGGCTGACCGGCTCACCCACCGCCCGGGGCCGGGTCAGCCCGTGAGCAGCCCGACGTAGGTCTCGAGGTCCGCGACCGGCGCCGACCCGAAGACCAGCAGCGCCTGGTCGTCGACCTCGGTCGAGTAGCCGTGGTCGCCGCCGTCGTCCGACCAGGTCTGCCAGGTGTCGGTGACGTCCGAGGCGATGGTCGCGTCCTCGCCCTGCTCGGCGTCCTCGTCGACGTAGGTCTCGACGAGGTCGTCCACCGAGGCGGAGTCCTCCTGGCGGATGCCGATGAACTTCCCGTCGGCGGTCAGCACGCCCATCCCCCACGACGGGTCGTCGCCGGCCGCGAGGTCGACGCTCGTCGCCGTCCACCCGGCGGGCAGCTCGCGCGGGTGCACGACCGCGAAGTCGGCCTGCTCGGCGAGCTGCACGCTCGCCTGCCAGTCGACGGGCGTGGTGGTCTCGTCGTTCTCCTCGCGGAAGATCCCCCGCCACGTCACGAAGGCGAGCACGAAGAGCACGGTCACGAGCAACGCGCCGCCCATGCCGCTGAACGAGCGCGTGTACCGGCTGGGCTGCTCACTCACGCGCCTCATTCTCCCCACCCCCCGGTAGTCCGTATCAATCGGGCTGCGGTCGGGGCCGTCCCACGACCCATTTGATACGGACTACCAGGAAGGGGGGACGTAGGCCGACACCCGCAGGTGCGGGTCGAGACACTCACATGTCGCCGCAGGTGCGGCATACTCCGACCGTGATCACCTACCGAGTCGCGGAGGCCGCTGAGATCCTGGCGGTCAGCGACGACACCGTACGACGCTGGGTCGAGGCCGGGCGGCTGCCGTCCCAGCGGAGCGAGGGCCGCACCACGGTCGCGGGCACCGACCTCGCCGAGCTCGCCGAGCAGCTCGTCACCTCCGGCGAGCTCGCCGAGCGCGACCGGACCCACGCCAACGCCGTCAGCGCCCGCAACCGGATGAGCGGCATCGTCACGCGGGTCAAGCGCGACGCCGTGATGGCCCAGGTGGAGATGATCTGCGGCCCCTACCGGGTCGTGTCCCTGATGAGCAGCGACGCCGCGGACGAGCTCAGCCTCGAGCCGGGCGTGCGCGCCATCGCCAGCGTCAAGTCCACCAACGTCGTCGTGGAGGTCCCCCGGTGAAGCACACCCTCGCCGCCCTGTCCCTCGCCCTGCTCCTCCCGCTCGCCGCCTGCGGCAACGACGACGCGGCCGACAGCGCCGCGGACGGCGGTGGCGCCGGCAGCGGGAAGCTGACCGTCCTCGCGGCGGCGTCGCTGACCGACGTCTTCGACCAGCTCGCGACGCCGTTCGAGGCCGAGCACGACGCCGACGTCACCTTCTCCTTCGGCTCGAGCACCGACCTGGCCGAGCAGGTGGCCGACGGCGCCCCCGGCGACGTCCTCGCCACCGCCGACGAGGCCTCGATGGGCCTCGCCGAGGACGCGGGCGTGACCGGCGACGTGCAGACGTTCGCGACCAACGTCCTCACCATCGTCGTGCCGAAGGGCAACCCGGCCGGCATCGAGAGCCTCGACGACCTCGACGGCACCACGTGGGTGCGCTGCGCCGACGAGGTCCCGTGCGGCAAGGTCGCCCTCGCCGTGCTCGACGACAACGGCATCACCGCCGAGCCCGCGAGCCTCGAGGAGGACGTCCGCGCCACGCTCGACAAGGTCGTCTCCGGCGAGGCCGACGCCGGCCTGGTCTACGCCACCGACGCGGTCGCCGCCTCCGACGACGTCGACGCGATCGAGATCCCCGGCGCCGACGCCGAGCTCACCTCCTACTACGCCGCCACCCTCGACCAGTCGGGCGACGGCGACCTCGCCGCCGACTGGGTCGCGTGGATCACCTCCGAGCAGGGCCGGGCGATCCTGCGCGACGCCGGCTTCGGCCAGCCGTGACCGACCGCCTCGGCCGGCCGCCGGCACTCCTCGTCGTCCCGGCGGCCCTCGCCACCCTGCTCCTGCTGGTGCCGCTGGTCGCCATGGTCGCGGCCACGAGCTGGTCGGACCTGCCGGGCGACCTGACCTCGACCGCCGCGCTCGACGCCCTGCGGCTCTCCCTCGTCACCTCGACCGCGGCGATCCTCGTCTGCCTGCTCCTCGGCCTCCCGCTCGCGTGGCTGCTGGCGCGGGTCGACTTCCGCGGCCGCGGGGCGCTGCGCGCGCTGGTGACGGTCCCGCTGGTGCTCCCCCCGGTGGTGGCGGGCGTCGCGCTGCGTGCCGCCTTCGGCCGCACGGGCGTGGTGGGCGAGCCGCTGCTGGAGTGGACCGGCTTCTCCTTCCCCTTCACCACGTGGGGCGTCGTGCTCGCCCACGTCTTCGTGTCGATGCCGTTCGTCGTGATCGCGATCGAGGGCGCGCTGCGCTCCGCGGACCCGAGGTACGACGCCGCTGCCGCCACGCTCGGCGCCACCCGGTGGACCACCTTCCGCCGGGTCACCGTCCCGCTGGCCCTGCCCGGCGTCGTCGCCGGCACGGTGCTCGGCTGGGCGCGCTCCCTGGGCGAGTTCGGCGCGACGATCACCTTCAACGGCAACTACCCCGGCACCACGCAGACCATGCCGACGCTGATCTACGTCACCCGCCAGTCCGACCAGGACGCTGCGCTGTCGCTGAGCCTGGTGATGCTCGTCGTCTCGATCGGCGTCCTGGTCGCGCTGCGCGATCACTGGCTGGGGACGCCGTGAGCGGGGAGCCGGCACGGCGGCTGGTCGCCGACCTGCGGGTGCCCGGACGGGTCGAGGCGGCGTTCACCGCGGCCCCCGGCGAGGTGCTGGCCGTGATCGGTCCCAACGGCGCCGGCAAGAGCACCCTGCTGCACGCCCTCGCCGGGCTGGTCGACGTCGAGGGAACCGCCCTCCTCGCCGGGACCGACCTGCTCGGCCTTCCCGTGCGCGAGAGGCGCGTCGGCCTGGTCTTCCAGGGCCAGCTGCTCTTCCCCCACCTCAGCGCGCTCGACAACGTCGCCTTCGGCCTGCGCTCGCGCGGCACCCCGCGCGCAGCCGCGGAGTCGGTGGCCCGCGCGTGGCTCGACCGCTTCGGGGTCGGCGACCTCGCCGCGCGGAGACCGCGCGAGCTCTCCGGGGGCCAGGCCCAGCGCGTCGCGATCGCCCGCGCCCTGGCCACCGACCCCGACGTGCTGCTGCTCGACGAACCCTTCACGGGCCTCGACGTGTCGGTGCAGATGGCGCTGCGCATCGAGCTCGGCCGGCACCTGCGCGACTTCGCCGGCATCGCCCTGCTCGTCACGCACGACGCCATCGACGCGCTGACCCTGGCCGACCGCGTGCTGGTCCTCGACGGGGGCCGGGTGGCGCAGAGCGGGGCACCCGCAGAGGTCGCCGCCGAGCCGCGCACGCCCCACGTGGCGCGCCTCGTCGGCCTCAACCTCGTCGACGACGGCGACCAGCTCATCGCGTTCACCCCCGACGCGGTGGTGGTCTCGCTCGCCGAGCCGGAGGGGTCGTCCCGGCTGCGCTGGCGCGGCCAGGTCGCGACCGTCGCGCCGCACGGCGACGCCGTGCGCCTGCTCGTGCACGCCACCCCCGACCTCCTGGCCGACGTCACGCCCGCGGCGGCCACCGAGCTCGGGCTGGCGCCCGGCCGCGAGGTCTGGCTGTCGGCGAAGGCGACGGCCGTGAGCCGGTACGCCGCCCGCTGACGCTGCCGATACCATGCGCGCCATGAGCCCCAGCGCCGCCAAGCCCGACCGCAACCTCGCCCTCGAGCTGGTGCGGGTCACCGAGGCGGCCGCCATGGCCGCGGGCCGCTGGGTCGGTCGCGGCGACAAGAACGACGCCGACGGGGTCGCCGTCGAGGCGATGCGGTCGATGATCTCCACCATCGGGATGCGCGGGACCGTCGTGATCGGCGAGGGCGAGAAGGACAACGCGCCGATGCTCTTCAACGGCGAGGAGGTCGGCGACGGCACCGGCCCCGAGTGCGACGTGGCGGTCGACCCGATCGACGGCACCACCCTCACCGCCAAGGGCATGAACAACGCCATCGCCGTGCTGGCGGTCTCCCCGCGCGGCACGATGTACGACCCGAGCGCCGTCTTCTACATGGACAAGCTGGTCACCGGCCCGGAGGCCGCCGACCACGTCGACATCCGCCTGCCCGTCAGGGAGAACATCGCCCGCGTGGCGAAGGCCAAGGGCATCTCGGTCCACGACGTCAGCGTCGTGCTCCTCGACCGGCCCCGCCACGCCAAGCTGGTGGAGGACATCCGCGAGACCGGCGCGCGCATCAAGTACATCACCGACGGCGACGTCGCCGGCGCGATCATGGCGGCCCGCCCCGACACCGGCATCGACCTGATGCTGGGCGTCGGCGGCACGCCGGAGGGCATCATCGCGGCCTGCGCGATGAAGTGCCTGGGCGGCAAGATCCAGGGCAGGCTGTGGCCGCAGGACGACGACGAGCGGCAGCGCGCGCTCGACGCCGGGCACGACCTCGACGCCGACTTCGTCCTCGAGACCGACGACCTGGTGACCGGCGACGACGCCTTCTTCGTGGCCACCGGCATCACCGACGGCGAGCTGATGCGCGGCGTGCGCTACCGCGGTGAGGGCGTCACCACCCACTCGCTGGTGATGCGCTCGCGCAGCGGCACCGTCCGCTCGATCACCGCCGAGCACCGGCTCTCGAAGCTACGCAGTCTCTCCCCGATCGACTTCGACAACTGAGCCGCGCGCGGCCGGGCTCAGCGCGGCCGCGACCAGGGCGATCACGGCGGGGTCGAACGCCATCCCGACGTGGGAGCAGCGCACCTCGACGGCCCGCGCGAGCGGGTCGACGCACGCCCGCCAGTCGACGATGCCGTCGCGCCGCGAGTAGATCGCGGTGAAGTCGATGCCGTCCGGGAGCGCGGCGCGCGCCTGGTCGAAGCTCTCCTGCGCACACCTGCCCGCCACGCAGTCGGCGGCCATCAGTCCCCGCATCCCGGCGCGGTTGAGCCGTACCAGCAGGTCGACGCTCCGCGCCAGGGAGACGTGGTGGGCGCCGGGAGCGAGCACCGGGCTGCCCATCGTGACGATGCCCGCGACCAGGTCGGGGCGCCGGGCCGCGACGCCGCGCGCCAGCATGCCGCCGAGGCTGTGCCCGACGACGCGCACCCGGGTGCCGCGCCGCTGCGCGATCTCCTCGAGCCGCTCCTCCAGCTGCGCCGCCGCCGCGAGCGTGCAGCCCACGTTGGCGCGGATGTCGGCGCGGTAGGTCCGGAAGCCCTGGTGGCGCAGGGCCCGGCTCATCGGCTGCAGGGAGGAGTCGCCGGCGAGGAACCCGGGCACCAGCAGCACCGGGTCCGCGACCCGCGCGGGACGCGAGCCCAGCGGCACCCGCCGACGGGCGCCGCGCGAGGAGAGGGCGTGCACGGCGTACCGGCCGCCCTCCAGCAGCACCGACCCCTCGCGCAGGACCGCACCCACCGCCGGCTGGGCGAAACCCTCCGGGGTGAGGAACGGCGCCACTGTGCGCGGGGTCACAGTCGCTGAACGTAGCGCAGGTCCCGCCCCGGGCGCGGGACGTGCGCCACTTTTCGTACTCCTGGGGAGAACGGTCGTGTTCACTGGGGTCATGTCCCCCGCGCGCCGCACGACCACCGGAGCATCGGTCGCCTCCGACGAGCTGCTGGCCCCCGTCGGCCACGACGTCGAGCTCTGCTACCAGACGTTCGGGGATCCCGACGACGAGCCGCTCCTGCTCGTGATGGGCCTGAGCGGGCCGATGACGTGGTGGGACCAGGCGCTCTGCGAGCAGCTCGCCGAGGCCGGCTTCCACGTCGTGCGCTACGACAACCGCGACACCGGACGCTCCACCCGGGTCCGCGCCCGCGTGGGCCGCACCCAGCTGCTGCGGGCCTTCGCCGGGCAGAAGGTGCGCACGCCCTACTCGATGGCCGACCTCGCCGGCGACGCCGTGGCGCTGCTCGACCACCTCGGGATCGACTCCGCCCACGTCGTGGGGGTCTCGATGGGCGGGATGATCGCCCAGACCGTGGCGGTGGAGCACCCGACGCGGGTCCGCTCGCTCACGAGCATCAGCTCCACGACCGGCCGGCGCAGCGTCGGCTGGCAGCACCCGTCGCTCCTCCCCCGCCTCATCGCGCCTCGCAAGGCCGGCCGCGAGGCCTACGTCGAGAGCAGCGTGGCGATGTGGTCGCTGATCGGATCGGCAGGCTTCCCGTCCGACCCCGAGGCGCTGCGCACCCGCGCGGGTGACACCTTCGACCGCGGGGTGAGCGCGAGCGGCGTCGTGCGGCAGATGCTCGCGATCCTCACCCAGCCCGATCGCACGCACCGGCTGCGCAGCCTGCGCGTGCCGGCCCTTGTGGTCCACGGCCTCGCCGACAAGATGGTCCACGTCAGCGGCGGTCGCTCCACCGCGGCCGCGATCCCCGGCGCCGAGCTGCTGCTCGTCGACGGTATGGGCCACGACCTCCCGCCCGAGCTGTTCCCGACCTTCGTCGAGGCGATCGCCCGCACGGCCGCCAAGGGCTGAGGCCGGACGCGGCACCCGCCACCCTGGCGGGAGACGACACCCCGACCCGCCCGCACGATGTCGTACGCCGCCACCCTCGACCCGGCGATCCTCCGGACGGCCGACCGGGCGCGGTGGGCCGGGTCAGTCGAGCAGCCGGGCTCCGGCCTCCGCGGTGGCGGTGAAGACCGCCGGCTCGCCGAAGCCGGCGTCGGCGAAGGCGGCCCGTACGGCCTCACCCGCGGCGTCCACCGCGTCGGCAGGCACCAGCGCGATGACGCACCCGCCGAACCCGCCCCCGGTCATCCGGGCGCCGACCGCGCCCGCGGCGAGCAGGGACTCCACCGCCGCGTCGACCTCCGGGACCGTGATCCGGAAGTCGTCGCGCATCGAGGCGTGGGAGGCGGTGAAGAGCGGTCCCAGCTCGGCCAGCCGGCCGGCGCGCAGCACCTCCACCGCGGCCAGGACACGGGCGTCCTCGGTCACCACGTGACGCGTGTAGCGCTGCAGCTCCTCGTCGTCGAGGCGCGCCAGCGCGGTGTCGAGGTCGTCAGCAGTGACGTCGCGCAGGGCGTCGACCCCGAGCAGGCGGGCCGCCTCCTCGCAACCCCTGCGCCGGGCGGCGTACTCGCCGTCGACGAGGCGGTGGGGCGCGCGGGTGTCGACCACGAGGAGGGTGAGCCCGGCGACGGAGGGGTCGAACGGCACGGGCTGCGAGGTCAGGTCGCGCATGTCGCAGAACAGCGCGTGACCGGCCTCGCCGCGCAGGCTCACCAGCTGGTCCATGCCCCCGGTCGGGGCGCCGACGGCGTCGTTCTCGACGCGGCGGCTCAGCTCGAGCAGGCCCGCGGCGTCGAGGCCCAGGCCGAGGTGGGCGTCGAGGGCGGAGACCACCGAGCACACGAGCGCCGCCGAGGACGAAAGCCCAGCGCCGGTGGGCACGTCGGAGTCGACCGAGATCCGCAGCGCGGGCACGTCGACCCCGTCGTCGTGGAGCAGCCACAGCGCGCCCAGCACGTAGGTCGCCCACTCGGGCACGTCGGCGCGCCCCGCGAGCCCCGCCGGCTCCACCACCACGTCGTCGGACGTCTGGGCCGAGGCCACCGTCCACCCCGACGAGGCGTCCTCGACGCTCGCCGTGCAGCCGTGGACGAGCGCCATCGGCAGCACGAAACCGTCGTTGTAGTCGGTGTGCTCACCGATCAGGTTGATGCGTCCGGGCGCGAAGGAACGCGTCACGATCAGGGCCTCGCTGTCACACGTAGGGGCGGTGGACAAACCCTATCCGGTGCCGATAGACCAGTGGTTCACCCAGCAGCCACGACGGGGAGGGCGCATGCCAGCACGACCTTCGACCCCACGACGAGGCCGACCACGCGGCAGACGGGTCGCCGGTTCGCTCGCTGCGATGACGCTCGCCGGGAGCCTGTTGAGCGCCTGCGGTGGCGACGGCGGCACGCCGACCCTCAACTGGTACGTCAACCCCGACGGGGTCGACACCTTCCGCACCTACGCCGAGAAGTGCAGCACCGGCGACTACGACATCGCGGTGCAGCAGCTCCCCTCGAGCGCCACCGACCAGCGCACCCAGCTCGCCCGCCGCCTCGCCGCGGAGGACTCCTCGACCGACCTGATGAACCTCGACCCCGTCTTCGTCGCCGAGTTCGCCAACGCGGGTTGGCTGGAGAAGGTCCCCGACGACCTCGCCTCGAAGATCACCGACGGGGGCGACTACCTCGAGGGTGCCGCCGACACGGTGACGTGGGACGACGGCGTCTACGCGGTCCCGCTCTGGGCCAACACCCAGGTCCTCTGGTACCGCAAGTCGCTCGCCGAGGCGGCCGGGCTCGACATGAGCAAGCCGGTGACCTGGGACCAGGTGATCGACGCGGCCGACCAGGAGGGCGGCACGGTCGGCGTCCAGGCCAACAAGTACGAGGCGTACGTCGTGTGGATCAACGCCCTCATGCAGGGTGCGGGCGGCGACATCGTCAGCGACACCGAGGCCGGCCGCGAGGCGAAGGTCGACCTCGACAGCGACGCCGGGCGCGATGCGGCGGCGGTGATCAAGAAGCTCGCCGACAGCGCCGCGCGGCAGCCCGACCTCACCGTCTCCAACGAGGGCACCAGCCTGGGCCAGATGTTCCCCGACGAGGGCCCCGGCGAGTTCATGGTCAACTGGACCTTCGTCTACGCCAACTACAAGGGCCTCGTCGGCAAGCCCGGCGGCCCGGCGGACGAGCAGGAGCTCGAGGACCTCGGGTGGGCCCGCTACCCCCAGACGGTCGAGGGCGAGGAGTCCAAGCCACCGATCGGCGGCATCGACATCGGGGTGGGCGCGTACTCCGAGCACCCCGACTGGGCCATGGAGGCCGCGCAGTGCATCACCTCGACCGAGGCCCAGGTCGACCTGGCCGTCAACGACGGGCTGATGCCGTCGACGAGCTCGGCCTACGAGAAGGTCGCCGCCACCGGTGACTTCCCCGAGGACCTCCTGGATCTCTACCGCACCAGCGTCGACGAGGGCGGGCCACGGCCCAAGAGCCCGTTCTACAGCCAGATCTCGGCCGCTGTGCAGGCGGTCTGGCACTCGCCCACGTCGGTCGACCCCGACTCGACACCGCAGAGGTCGGCCGACTACCTCGCCGACGTCCTGGCCGGAAAGAGGTTGCTGTGACAGGCGCGACGATCGCCCCGAACGTGAAGCGGACCCGCAAGGCCGAGACCAGCGACCGCGCGCGGGCCGAGAACAGCCTCGGCCTCAAGCTGGTGGCTCCCGCCATCTTCCTGATGCTGCTGGTGACCGCGTTCCCGATGCTGCGCGCGCTCTACCTCAGCCTCTTCAACTACAGCCTGACCGCGCCGGACGAGCGCGAGTTCATCGGGCTCTCCAACTACGCGACCGCGCTGACCGACAGCCTGTTCTGGCGCGACACCGCCAACACGGTGCTGATCATGGTCGTCACCGTCGCGGTCGAGCTCGTCATCGGGTTCGTCTTCGCGATGGTGATGCACCGGGTGATCTTCGCCCGCGGGGTGATCCGCACCTCGATCCTCATCCCCTACGGCATCATCACGGTGGTCTCGGGCTTCGCGTGGCAGTTCGCGTTCAGCAACAACAACGGCTTCGTCAACGGGTGGCTGCCGTTCATCGGTGACGACTTCAACTGGTTCGGCCAGTACGGCAGCAGCATCGTGGCGATCATGGTCTCCGAGATCTGGAAGACCACGCCCTTCATGTCGCTGCTGCTCCTCGCCGGCCTCGCCCAGGTCTCCGAGGACATGCTCGAGGCCGCCAAGGTCGACGGCGCCACCTGGTGGCAGCGGCTCTGGAAGGTGATCCTGCCCAACATGCGCTCGGCGATCATGGTCGCGGTCCTCTTCCGCGCCCTCGACGCCTACCGCATCTTCGACAACATCTTCGTGATGACCGCCGGCGCCAACAGCACCGAGTCCGTCAGCTTCCTGACCTACCGGCAGGTGATCGAGCAGTTCCAGCTCGGCATCGGCTCCGCCCTGTCGGTGCTGCTGTTCCTCTCGGTGCTGCTGATCGCGTTCCTGATCGTGAAGATCTTCCGCGTCGACCTGGCCGCCGCGCGGCAGGAGGGATGAGATGAGCACCCGCAACAAGATCGGCGTCGTGGTCGGCGCAGTCCTCATCCTCCTGTGGTGCCTGCTCCCGGTGGCGTGGATCATCTCGCTGTCCTTCAAGAGCCAGGACGCCATCACCAACGGCAGCCCGGGGTTCCTGCCCTCCGACGGCGGCGGCGCGGGCTGGCAGAACTACTCCGACGTGCTCGCCGACGAGCAGTTCCGACGGGCGATCTTCAACTCGATCGGCATCTCCTTGATCGCGACCGCGCTGTCGGTCATCATCGCCACGCTCGCGGCGTACGCCATCGCCCGGCTGGAGTTCGCGGGCAAGAAGTTCGTGCTGACCCTCGCGCTGGTGATCGCGATGTTCCCGGTGGTCTCCCTGGTCGGCCCGCTGTTCGACATGTGGCGCACCTTCGGCATCTACGACACCTGGCCGGGCCTGATCATCCCCTACATGTCGTTCACGCTCCCGCTGGCGATCTGGACCCTGTCGGCGTTCTTCCGCGAGATCCCGTGGGAGATGGAGCAGGCGGCCCAGGTCGACGGCGCGACGTCGTGGCAGGCGTTCCGGAAGGTCATCGTGCCGCTGGCGGCACCTGGGGTGTTCACCGCGGCGATCCTGACGTTCTTCTTCGCCTGGAACGACTTCGTCTTCGGCATCTCGCTGACCTCGACGGAGAACGCGCGTCCGATCCCGGCTGCGCTGTCGTTCTTCGTCGGCGCCGACCCGTTCAACCGGCCCGCCTCGCTGCTGGCCGCCGGAGCCGTCGTCTCGACGATTCCGATCATCGTCATCGTCCTGCTGTTCCAGCGCAAGATCGTCGCCGGCCTCACCTCCGGCGCAGTGAAGGGGTGATCAGCTGATGGCTGGCATCGAGATGAAGAACATCGTCAAGAAGTACGGCGACGGGTTCCCCGCCGTCAACGACGTGAGCATCGACGTGGAGGACGGCGAGTTCCTGATCCTGGTCGGACCCTCGGGCTGCGGGAAGTCCACGCTGCTGCGGATGATCGTCGGGCTCGAGGACATCAGCGGCGGCGACATGATGATCGGCGGCAAGCGGGTCAACGACCTCGCCCCGCGCGAGCGCAACTTGTCGATGGTGTTCCAGAACTACGCGCTCTACCCCCACCTGACCGTCTACGAGAACATCGCCTTCCCCCTGCGCCTGGCCAACAAGCCCGAGTCCGAGATCGACCAGAAGGTGCGCGAGGCGTCGAAGACGCTGGAGCTCGACGAGCACCTGGAGCGCAAGCCCGGCAACCTCTCGGGCGGACAGCGCCAGCGCGTGGCGATGGGTCGCGCGATCGTGCGCGACGCCGAGGCGTTCCTCTTCGACGAGCCGCTGTCGAACCTCGACGCCAAGCTGCGCGGCCAGATGCGCACGGAGATCTCGCGGCTGCAGAAGCGGCTCGGCATCACCACGGTCTACGTCACCCACGACCAGACCGAGGCGATGACCCTCGGCGACCGGGTTGCGGTGCTCAAGCGCGGCGTGCTCCAGCAGCACGCGACCCCGCGCGAGCTCTACGAGAACCCCGCCAACCTGTTCGTCGCCGGCTTCATCGGCTCGCCGCCGATGAACTTCCTGCCCGCGAAGGTCGACGGCACCCGGGTCGAGCTGCCCTTCGGCACGGTGACGATCCCGGAGGACAAGGCGCGGCGGGCGCAGGGCAAGGGGCTGCTGATCGCGGGCATCCGGCCCGAGCACTTCGAGGACGCCAGCGTCGTGGACAGCGACAAGGTGACCGACGACTCGACCTTCACCTCCCAGGTCGACGTCGTCGAGTGGCTCGGCAACGAGGCCTACGCCTACATCCCGTTCGAGGCGCCACCCGAGGTCGAGAAGCAGCTCCAGGAGCTCGAGCGCGATCTCGACGGCGAGTCGCTGCGCACCCAGATGGTCGTCTCGCTCGACGGCGCGAGCCGCATCAGCGAGGGCGACCAGGCCACGATCTGGGTCGACGCCCGCAAGATCCACCTCTTCGACCCCGCGACGGGCGAGAACCTCACCATGGACGCGGACCGCGCGGGCATCGTGCCGGGCGGCGACGCGATGGCGAAGGCCGAGCAGGTGGGCGAGAAGCAGGACGGGGTCGCGCAGACGGAAGGCACCACCGCCTGACCCCCCACCTGCGCACCAGGTGTCCGGCCCCGCAGGTCGGCGCGTGACGA